>PVXE01000018.1 GCA_014444615.1 Tagaea sp. CACIAM 22H2
CGAGACGCCCAGCTTCTCAAGCGTGCGCTTGACCGGCAGCCGAGATTCGTCGACCAGCCGGATGATCTCAAGCTTCTCCGAGGCGACGTATCTCATTCGCGGCCGTCCCCATCCCCGAAGGTACTTTTTTGAGCGGGCGGTTCTCGATCGTCAGACCGGCAACCAGCTCCTTCAAGGCGTCCATCTCCCGACACAGGTCCATCACCTCGCCCGACGACGCCTGGCGCTCGGTGTCCCCGGCCAGCCGCTTCTTGCCAGCCTCCATGAACTTCTTCGACCTCACGTAATACAGGCTCTCCGCGATGCCTTCCCGCCGGCACGACTCGGCGATCGTGTGCTCGCCCCGAAGCCCTGAGATCATGATCCGGATCTTCTCTTCGGCCGAGTACGCCTCGCGCGTCTGGCGGCGAATCTCGCGGACATGCTGCTCGGCTGTGCCGTTCGGCGGCGTCTGCTTCATCGGTCTCATCCTCGTCCCTCTCAACGGTGACGATGAACCGAAATCACTCCATTACGCAAATCGATCAAACTGCCCTATGGGCGCTGACGGGGGGGGGGGGGGCAGGCTTCAGAGGCTCAGACCACTCCAGCTCTGGCTAGGGTGATCAAAAATGACCAGGAAAATGAGTAGGCCCAATCTGGGCCCATTCTGTGGCGTTCGAATTGAGCTCGTAAGCTTGCCATGGTTCTAATTAGGTGGTCCTTATAGCCATCTTAGGACCAAAGAGTAGACCACCGAGGTGATAGAATTTCGCTAAACTCTCAAATATTCCAGCCTCTATCAGAAAAATTGAACGATGGACGATAATTAAAATCCTGAAGCAGTGACAACACGTTTGCAGGAAATTAAAAAGTCGTCATTGTGACTGCCAATGACTAGGTCCAATCGCGGCCCAACGTATCTAGTAGGGCCCATTTAGGGCCGATACAACATAGTGAGAATTAGAGTTAGCATGCCGCCAAAACAGAAAGTCACTACCAGCACTGCAACTAGATCCCCTTGCGTCCATTTACTGTGAACATTTTTTTCCTGACGGAACTGTCGAAGCTGCACGGCAAGTCTTTCGACTTGCCTGGCCAGCATTTCTAATCGCTCATCTGGTTTTTGAAGATAGTTGAGCAGGCTCTCAATTTTTATCTCAATTTGCTTCTGTCCGGAGAACTGACCGAAACGATCGAAAGTTTTCTGGTCATTGAATTTGCACAACAAGCGCCGCAGGGCTTCTGATTTACTCTCCCCATCCCGCAATTCACCGTCGAGTATTGCAAGATGTTCTTGGCCGAGGCCAAATTTGACTTGCTGAATTTTACTGCTAGAGCCCGGAGTCTCGCCATCTAACGAGGACATCGCTAGCCAATCCCATTTCTCAGAGCCTTGAACGCCTGCCGTTACTAAGGGTTATATACGCAGAACCGATACGGACAAGGTTCAGCAATCAACTGAGGAGGGTTTCGCTCTATTGCCACGCCTTTGAATCTAGGAATGTCAATAAGAAGACTTTGCTCTTAGAGGTGCCCCCTTGTTTGGCACGGAAAAACCCGTACAAACTTTAGGTGAGCCGCCGATCATCACGCTTAGAAATTTTTCTGCAGCCGCGCTTACTCAATGCGCGCGCCGCCGCCCTATATTTGGGCCTAACAGAATCTGAATTTCAGGAATTTATTGTCCCTATCGCAGCTACGTTTCGACTTGCGTCAACGTTAAACAAAGGTCACCAATCACGACCATTGTTTGATCGCATCCAACTTGATCGATTGATCAACCAAATATCAAATATCAAAGATGATACGAGATCACTATCCTCGAGCCTGTCAGAGGCTGCACTCAAAGCTGCAGTCCGGTATCGCTCCTCCAAATTCTAACTGCGGAGGCCGCCATTTTTTCGGTTCGAGGTATGTACTCCTCTAAAATTGTCGAAGTGCCGGAAAGAGAATGGCCTGAGATTGCCGCGATCTGCTGGGGGGTCGCCCCCAATTCTGATAGCCAAACCATTCCACTGCGACGAAGCGCCTGAAAGTTCAGCTTGAGATTTGCCGCCTTTACCCAAGTCGCCCACCGACGCATGAAGCGCCTTCGAGAATATCGGCCCTTCGAAATCGGGCTTTGAATTAGCAACCGCTTATCACCTGGCTTTATTTCTTGCCGCTCAAGCTCTGCACGTAGGGTCGGGTGCAAAGGAAATCCGATAAACTCGCCTGTCTTGTTTTGATTGAGACGCAACCACCATTCTCCATCCCGCTCTACGATCATATCGCCGCGCATATCGAGTATGTCGCTTTGTCGTTGAACGGTAAAAACCCCAAGCAGAATTGCAAGCCGCATATCGTCGGGCGTTGATTTCTCTTGGATCTGAGGCTTACCGTTCGTGAAGCTTGGATTGCCACCAACATTTATTCTACGTTTTGCGTTTAAGAACTTTTGGATATCTTCAGACTTCCAAATCGAATTTCTTTTTTTGTCACGCCGATTACGCCGTTGATCGCGGGTCTCAAATTTACCTGGACTCGTAAACGGATTTTGAACGTTCGTCAGGCCCTGCTGCAAAAGCCAATTCCAAAATGCCCGAGCAGTCACAATCATGTGCTTCCCCCCGGTTGGCCCATGCGACCGAATGAAGCTCTTCTTCGCTGCGGCAGCCACATCACGTGAGATCGCCGCGAATGGAAACGCACCCCAGAGTTCCTCAAGGCGACCAAGATTCCGCCGCCAAAGTTCTTTGGTCGTTAGTGCAAGGGCCGACCATTCGACCGAGGCCATATACTTTTGAATGCCTTCACCGATCGAACCTGGCGTTCTCTCGCGAAGCGCACCGCCTTTTCTTAGGGCGGTGATCGCTTTGTAGCGCGCGAGAACTTCCGTCTCGTTCTCGGACGAGCCCAGATTCATCCCACTGCGACGGTGGCGGTAATAGATTCTGACGCGGCCAGTAGCCGTCACTTTTTTGACAGCCTGAACGCCTTCAAGCTTCAAAACCATCCGCACCCCCGTAGCCAAAAAAGCGACAGAGGGATTCTACGGGTGTAGAGCACCCGTAGAAAAGGTGTAGAAAATCGGGAAATCCGCTGGTCGGAGCGAGAGGATTCGAACCTCCGGCCCCTAGCTCCCGAAGCTAGTGCTCTACCAGGCTGAGCTACGCTCCGACCGTGCGGGGCCGTCCCTATACCGCCCCTGGCCGCCCTTCGCAAGCGATTGATGGGGCGGGTTTTCCGGCCCCGTTTTGGGGCCCGAAAATAGCGCTTTCCGGCGATCTCGAGACTTTGGCACGCGGGTTGCGATACCCTGCCGGCAATGACCGTCGAAACCATCGCCACCCGCCCCGCCCCCGCCGCGATCAGCCAGGCTCTGGCCGAGCCCGCGCGCCGGGGCACGGCCGCTTTCGCCGAATTGCTGGCGACCGCGCGGCGCGAAAGCGGCCTGAAAACCGACGCCAAGAACCCGAATTCCAGCGCCACGGGGCTTTTCCAGTTCACCGAGCAGACCTGGCTGGAGCTGGTGCGCCGCCACGGCGCCAAATACGGCATGGGCGACGCGGCCGCGAAAATCGCGCGCGATCCCGCCACCGGCCGGAACGAAGTGCCGAGTGCGGACGACCGATCGGCAATTCTTGCCCTGCGCAAAGACGCCAAACTCGCCGCCGCGATGGCCGGCGAATTGTCGAAGACCAACCGCAACAGTTTGCAAAAGGCGCTGGGCCGCGAGCCGACCTATCAAGAGGTTTACGCCGCGCATTTCCTGGGCGCTTCGGGTGCCGTGCGGCTGATCAAAGCCGCCGAAGCCAATCCCGACCAGCCCGCCAATCGCGTGCTGCCGGTCGCCGCCAAGGCGAACCGCGCGGTGTTCCACGATCGCGACGCCAAACGCGCGCGCACAGCGGGCGAGGTCGCGCAGCGCCTCGACCTCGACGGCATCACCGACACGCGCGGGCGCGTGTCGGGTGCCGAGTTCACCGAAGGCATCGTCGTCGCGCGCGGCCGCCGGCCCGATGCCGCGCCGAACGCGTTGTCGGCGCAGCTTCAGGCCCAGCTGACGGCGAACGAAGGCTAAGACCGGTCAGGAACCGATCTCGCCGCCGTCAATCTTTTCGACCGCGATCACCGCGGGGCGCGGCGGCCAGTCGTCGCGGAAATCCGGCCAGCGCGTCGACGGGTTCTCGTAATTCGAACCGCGCGCCTCGCCCGGATGCTGAATGGCGAGGAACAGCGTCTTGCCGTCGGGCGTGAAACACGGCCCGCAGACTTCCGCGCCCGAGGGCGCGCCGTAGATGCGCTTCGTGACCGCACGCCCCGGCCCTTCGGTATCGGTGCCGAACAAGCCGTCGGCACGGGCGGGCGAGGCTTGCGTGGGCATGCCGTCGGTCGAGATCCACATGCGGCCCTTCGGATCGAAGGCGACATTGTCGGGGGCCGCGAGCCAGCCATGCGGCCCCACGCCAGCACCGTATTTGGCGCCCGACGCCGGATCGGCGGGATCCCCGCCCATCAGGAATATGTCCCAACGGAACACATCGGCCGCATGATCGGCCTTCGCCCCGCGCCCGCCGGGCGGAATCATCTCGACGACATGGCCCGTGCGGCTGCCCACGCGCGGATTGGCGGGGTTGACGCGCGTGCGCGCCTCGGCCGCATCCGCCGCCGCGCGGCGTTCGTTATAGGTGCACATCACATAGGTGCGCCCCGTCACCGGATTGGTCTCGACGTCTTCGGGACGATCCATCGGCGTGGCGCCGACGAGATCGGCCGCACGGCGCGCCTCGATCAGAACGTCGGCTTGGCTGTCGAAACCGTTCGCGGCGGTCAGCGGCCCTTGCCCGTGGACGAGCGGCAGCCAGCGCAACGAACCATCCGCGTCGAACCGCGCGACCGACAACGTGCCTTCATCCAGCAGATCGCGATTGGCCCGGCGGTTCTTCGGATCGAACTTGCCCGCCGAAACGAAGCGATAGACGTATTCGAAACGCTCGTCGTCGCCCGAATAGACCGCGACGCGCCCGTCCGGGCACACGACGCAAGTGGCACCCTCGTGTTTGAAGCGGCCCAACGCCGTGCGCTTCACCGGCGAGGATTTCGGATCGTATGGATCGTATTCAACGACCCAGCCGTAACGGTTGGGCTCGTTCGGGTTCTTCTCGACGTTGAAGCGCTCGAAATACGTCGCCCAGGGCGCGCCTTGAAAGGGCTGCACGCCGTAGCGGCGATGGTTGCGCGCCTCGGGCGTTTTCGCCGCGTCACCGCCGAAATAGCCGTTGAAGTTTTCCTCGCCCGACAAAACCGTGCCCCAGGGCGTGACGCCGCCAGCACAGTTGTTCAGCGTGCCGACGACCAGCGTGCCGGTGCGATCTTCGTTGGAGCGCAAGCGCGGATGCCCGGCGGCCGGGCCCGAAACGTGGAACATCTCGCCCGAACCCGACAGGCGGCGGTTGAACTTGCTATCGCGCACGAAGCGCCATTCGCCGCCGATCTTCGCGACCTCGATCACCGACAAGCCATGCGCGGCCATCTCGACCTCGCATTGCTCCTTGGTCTGGTTGCCGCGCTCGCCGATGCCCGGGAACATCAGGTTCCCGTTGCAGTACTCGTGATTGACGTGCAGCAAGCCGCGCGTCGAACTGCGCGAACCGTATGGCAGCGGGAAGAACGCCATGAAATCGTTGTTGTAGCCGAATTGGCGTTCCTGCTTGGCGCCGCTCTGCGCGCGCGGATCGAAAGCGGGCGCATCGGCGAATAGCGGATCGCCCCATTTAATGACGAAGCTGCGCTTGTAGCCGGGTGCGACGCGATCCTGCGCATTCATCACGCTGTCGGCGTCGGCGAATTTCAACGACGAGCGCCCGGCCTGCGCCTGTGCGTCCTCGGGCAGCGCCGCGACAAGCCCCGCCGCGGCCGCACCGCCCAACAAGGCGCGCCGGCTCAAACGTTCTTGCGCGATGTCACCGAACACGCGGCCCATCGCGCGCGCGATGCCAATCGATTCCGGATCGTCTTCGAATTCCGCCATTTTCCCCTCCCCCGGGTTTATGACGGAAATATTACGATCCGAGCTCGTCGAATAGCGAGTCTTGTTTTGCTCGGCTCACCGCGCCGGTTGCGGCACGAATTTCTCGGCACGGGACTTGGCTTCGGCAATCTGCGCCGCGCTCAAATTCGCACTTAAATTATCGCGGGCCGTCGCCGCGCCACGGACTTTGCGTTCGGCCGCAAGGCTGAACCAAGCATAGGCCGCGACCGGATCGAATTCGCGGCCGCGCCCGCTCGCCAGCAGTCTCGCCAGCAGAAACATGGCATCCGCATGATTTTGCAAAGCGGCTTTCTCGAGATAGTGCGCGGCCGCCTTGTCGTCGCGTAAAGGGCTGACCCACTCGAGAAACATGGAACCGACGATGTACTGAAATTCGGGGATACCCCCATCCCCGGCGAGACGCATGTAGCGATTCGCTTCATCGCGGTAGGTCCGAACATAGTTGCCGCGCGAATAGGCGATGCCAAGCTGGATCGCCGCGATTGCCGCCGGACGGCCGCTTTCCTCGGCCGAAGCACGAAGCCGCACAACAGACAGATCCATCGTCAGTCGCGCCAACCCGCTCGCATCACCGCCGGCGGGGATCAACCCCATCCGCTCGGCGAGCAATTTGCGGGCGGCGACCATTGCTTCCAGATGCGGCATGCCCGGCCACACTGACGAATGATAGAGGGTGCCCAATGTCGTTACGTCGGCTTCGGTAAATCTGGATATCCCGTGCCGCGTGAAACTCAGCACCGAGTCGAGATCATTGGGATGTCCCGGAATTCCGAAACCATGCAGCATCGCGCGCAAAATGCAGCGCGTGTATTCGCGGCTTCCCGTCCGAATATAGAGTTCGACCCGCGTCATAATGCCTTGGATGTGCCAAGTACGAGCCAAGCAACCTGCGTCGGGAATTATCGGCGGCGCGCCATATTCGGGAAAGAACTCAATCTTGAAATTCTCGCCACTCCTCGCACCGTTCTCGACCACAATCGCGAGATTGGCGAGTTCCGCAGCCTCGTTAAGGACTTTGAGGAGAAATGATCGCTCACTCGACGACGAGCGCCCGGCCATGCGAACGCGCAAGGGCTGCTGCCAGCGTATAACCCCGCCTGTCGACTCCAAAGCGCCCGTCGGCAGGCCCGTCGCGACGCGCCACAGCGCCATCCGCTCGAACGCATCAAGGGCCGCCGACAATTTCGCTTCGTCGGCGCGCGCGGGCGCTACGCCCAAAACCAAAGCAGCCAGCAACGCCATCCAGATCCGCATACGCCTTCCCCGGATTAACTCCGGGAAAGGCTAAACAGACGGGTGCGCGGCGTAAAGGCCGATCAACTCCCGGTACGTAAGGGCTTAGGAAGCGCTCCAGGGCAACGAATAGGTCTTCACGTTGGTGAAGGACTTCATCGCTTCGACGACGCCTTCCTTGTAGCCGAGTCCCGAATCCTTGATGCCGCCGAAGGGCGACATTTCGATGCGATAGCCGGGCACTTCCCAGATATTCACGGTGCCGACGTTGAGTTCCTTGATGAAGCGATTGATATGATCGAGGCGCCAAGTGCACACACCCGACGACAGACCGTATTTGGTCGAGTTCGACACGCGGATCGCATCGTCGATATCCTTGACGCGCACGACCGGGATCACGGGCCCGAACGTCTCCTCGCGCACCAACTCGCAATCGTACGGCACGTGGTCGACGACCGTCGGCGGATACAAGGCGCCTTGCCGGTTGTTGCCGTGCAGCAGCTTCGCGCCCAGCCCCACCGCGTCGATCACGCGCTTTTCGAAGCTCTGCGCCGCGCGCTCGTGGATCACCGTGCCGATATCGGTTTCGGGATCCATCGGGTCGCCAGATTTTAGCTTCTTGGCATGGACCATGATGCGCTCGACCAGCTTGTCGGCGATGCTGTCGACCGCGAGGATGCGCTTGACGGCCGTGCAGCGCTGGCCCGAATTCTTGGTCGCACCGGCGACCGCGAGTTCGGCGGCTTTATCCGGATCGGCGTCGTCGAGCACGATCAGCGGATCGTTGCCGCCGAGTTCCAGCACCACGCGCCGATACCCGGCCTTCTGCGCGATCATCTTGCCGACCGCGACCGAACCGGTGAACGTCACCAGATCGATATTCGGATCGGTGATCATCGCGTCGCCCAGATCGGCGGGCGAACCGGTGACGACCGACAGCATTTCGGGCGGCAGACCGGCTTCGTAGAGAATGTCGGCCAGCGCCAACGCCGTCAGCGGCGTCAGCTCCGTCGGCTTCAGCACCACGCGGTTATTGGTCGCGATCGCGGGCGCGATCTTGTGCGAGACCATGTTGAGCGGGTGGTTGAACGGCGTGATCGCCGAGATCACGCCCTGCAACGGTTCGCGCAGCGTGTGTATGCGGCGCGCCTTGCCGTGCGGGGTGATATCGCAGGCGAAGGTCTCGGCGTCCTCGCGGATCGCGAGCTGGCCCGACAGCGTATAGACGTCGTAGGCGCGGCCCACTTCGTAATACGAGTCCTTCAGGCTCAAGCCGCTTTCGGCGGTGATGATGCGCGCCAGCATCTCCTTGCGCGCCGCGATCAACTCGCCCGTCTTCATCAGGATCTTCTGGCGCTCGTAGCGGGTGAGCTTGGGCTTATAGGCCGCCGCGATCTTGAACGCCTCGGCGACTTGCGCGGCACTGGCGCGCGGCACCGTGCCGACGACGGCGCCGGTATAGGGATCGAACACGTCGAGCGTGCCGAGATCGCCCGCGACCTTCTTGCCGGCGATGCGCAAGGATTCCGCGCGGAACTCGATGCGGGGGAACTTCACTGGGGCGTTCATGCGGGCACCTTTTCGGCGACACGGTTGAAGGCGAAATCGAACGCGTCGAAATTGCGGTAGGTCCGCCCGGCGTCGACCGTCAGCTTGCGATTGGAAATCAGCGGCACGTTCTGCTCCGACACGCCGCCATGCGAGCGCAACGGCTCCTTGAGGCCCGAAAGATCGTGGCGCTCGACGCTGGTGCCGACCGTGACATGCTTCGACGACACGACGACCAGCTCGCCCAAACGATCCGGCGGCAATTGGAACTTCGCCGCCGCCTCGTCCTTGGTCAGCACGCTGTCGATGCCCTTGATCGCCACGATATGCCGCGCGATTGCGGCCTTGTCGGCGTTCGCGGGCAGATAGACGACGGCGTAGGAGCCCAGCGCCCCGTGATGCACGACGTAAGGATCGGTAATCGGCAGGATCACCCGCGCGGCGGCTTTGCCGAGCAGATCGTCGAGCGCGTCCTGTAAATAGACGACGACGGGCTTGCCGTCGGCACCGTGCTTGGCGTTCATGCCGTGATCGGCGGTGACGACGATCGTCGCCCCCATCGCATCGAGGCGCGCCAGATACGAATCCATCATCGCGTAGAAATCGTCGGCGACCGGCGTGCCGGGCGCGTGCTTGTGCTGGATGTAATCGGTCGTCGACAGATACATCACGTCGGGCCGCATCGATTCCATCAGCTTGACGCCGGCGGCGAACACGAATTCCGACAAGCCCGCCGAATAGACGTCCGGCACGCCCATGCCGACGAAAGCGTTGACGCCTTCGATGCCGTTTTCGGCGAGCGTCGCCTTGTCGGATTTCTCGGACGAGAAGCAAACCGCCTTGCCCGGCGCCATTTTCACGCCGTGGCCCAGCAACGCGCGCAGCTTGTCCTTCGCCGTCACGATGGCGAGCGTTTTGCCGAGTTCCTGCAGCTTCTGGAACAGCGTGGGCGCGCGCAGGAATTTGGGATCGTTCATCATCACTTCCTTGCCCGTGTCGGGGTCGAGGAAGTAATTGCCCGAAATCCCGTGCACCGACGGCGGTGCGCCGGTGACGATCGACAGATTGTTCGGGTTGGTGAAGCTCGGCACCACGCAATGGCCGATCAACGCCGTGCCGTTTTCGAAGCAGCGCTTGAAGAAAGGCGCGCGGCCCTTGGCGATCGCCGCTTCGATATAGCCGGGCTCCGAGCCGTCGACGCAAACGACGACCACCGGATTCGGGGGCAGCGCGTAAGCGCGGCCGTTGACGTCCATCTTGCCCATGTCAGCTCCTTACTCGGCCGCCTGCGATTGCGCCGGCGCGCCGCTCGCCACACCCATTTCGGCGAGCGTCGCGGCGATCGCCGCGAGCACGCCCTTGATCTGGCTTTCGTCGATCCGGCCGATGCAACCGATGCGGAAAGAATCCGCCACGGTCAGCTTGCCCGGATAGATCACGTAGCCCTGATCCTTCAGGCGATCATAGAAGCTCTGGAAGACAAATTTGTTATCGGCGGGCATGCGCACCGTCACGATGATCGGCGCCTGCACCGCGTCGGGCAGCAGGGTGACGAAGCCCATTTTGCGCAGGCCTTCGACCAGCACGCGGCAGTTGTTCGCGTAGCGTTTGCCGCGACCCGAAACGCCGCCTTCGGCCGCGTGCTCGTCCAGCGCCTTGGCCAGCGACATGATGGTGTGGATCGGTGGGGTAAAACGCCACTGGCCGGTCCGCTCGAAACCCTGCCATTGGTCGTGCAGGTCGAGCACCAAAGTCGTCGCGTTGCCCTTGGTCTCGGCCAGCGCCGCCTTGTCGCAAACGACGAAGCCGAGGCCCGGCACGCCCTCGAGATTCTTGTTCGACGACGCGGCCAGCGCGTCGTAGCGGCAAGCCTTGGAGAGCGAAAGCGCGCCGAAGGCGCTCATCGCGTCGATCAGCAAACGGCGCCCGTGCTTGGCGGTGATCTCGGCGAGCGCGTCGATGGGGTTCAGCACGCCCGACGTCGTTTCGCATTGGACCGCGAACACATGGGTGATCGACTTGTCCTTGGCGAGCGCTGCGTCCAACACGGCGGGATCGATTGGCTTGTCTTCCGGGAAATCGATCGTGACGACCGCGCGGCCGGCGATCTCCGCGATGCGCTTGGCGCGTACGCAATAAGCGCCGTTGTTGCAGATCAGCATTTTGCCGGTCTTCGGCACGAAGCTGGTGATCATCGCTTCGACTGCAAACGTGCCCGAGCCCTGCACCGGCACCGTCACGTGGCTGTCGGCGCGCTCGGCGATTTCCGCGATCCGGCGCAGCACGCCCTTATTGGCTTCCAGGAACACGGCGTCGCGGCTGCCCCAATCGTGCAGCATCGCCTCCTTGACCGCCTTCGACGTGGTCAGCGGGCCGGGGGTGAGCAGCAGCTTGTCGCCGGTTTGCGAAAGACCCTGGGGGACTTGGGGTGGCACGTTGGACATGGATTCCCTCCGAAATACGGACGGATCATCGCCTTGCCCTATCCATAGGTCCAATACATAATAACAATGTTTCAAATCGGAATTATCTATAGATGAACCCCATCTTGCTGCGCGCGTTCTGGCTGGTCGCAAAGGAAGGCGGATTCAGCCGCGCCGCCCGCAAGGCGCGCGTCAGCCAGCCCACCTTGTCGGCGCAGGTGAAGGCGCTGGAGCAGCGCTATGCGACACCCTTATTCGTGCGCCAGGGCCGCGCCATTCGCCTGACACCCGCCGGGCGGCGCTTGCTGGATGTGGCCGAGCGCTACATGGCGTTGGCGGACGAAGCCGAGGCGGCGATCAAAGGCGCTTCGGGCGGGGCGCGCGTGTTCTTGAACGTCGCGGCGGACGGGCCCGGCCCCGCCTTGGCGGTACTGAAATCCTGGCGCGCCACCCTGCCCGATCTCGGCTTCGCGCTGGCGATCGGCAATTCCGAGGAAGTGGCGCGCAAGCTGCTGGCTTACGAAGCCGATGTCGGCATTCTGGCGAAGGCCATCGCCGATCCGCGTTTGACGTTGGAACCGTTGAAGCGCGATCGGCTGGTCGCCTTCGTGCCGATCGACGATCCACGCGCCAAGCGCAAACGCCTGCGCCTAGCCGAAGTCGCGGCGGGCCCGGTGATCCTGCGCGAACGTGGATCTGTCACGCGCGAACGTTTCGAGACGGGGCTCGCCGCCGCACGGCTGCAACTCGGGCCCGCGGTCGAAGTCGCCACGCGCGAAGGGGTGGCCGAAGCTGTCGCCGCCGGGTTCGGCATCGGGCTCGTTTTCGAATCCGAGCTCGCCCCCGATCCGCGTTTCGCCAAGCTGACGTTTTCCGACGCGGCGCTCGACGTGGGCGAATACCTCGCCTGCCTTGCCGAGCGGCGGCGCCAGCCCGCCATCGACGGGTTTTTCGCGGCGGCGGCCGAACTCTTCGGACGAAATTGACTCAAATCATTTCGTTACGCGCCAAGCGCACGTAATCGGGTTGCATGTTGTCCCCCGAAGCCCTGACTTTGGCCGAGGCCAAAGTCCCCCGCTACACGAGCTACCCGACCGCGCCGCATTTCTCGCCCGCGATCGGCGCGGCCCATGCCAGCCGCTGGATGGCCGCGATCGACGACACGCATCCCGTGTCGATCTATATCCACGTGCCGTTTTGCGAGAAACTTTGCTGGTATTGCGGCTGCAATACCTCGATCGCGTCGAAATACGAGCCGGTCCGCCATTACTTCGAAACGCTGCTGAAGGAGATTGCGCTTGCGCGCCGGACGATCGGCCGCCGCCTGCGCGCGGGCCACGTGCATCTGGGCGGCGGCACGCCCAACGCGCTGAACGCCGCCGATCTCGCCGCGCTTGCGCGGGCGTTGCGCGAAGCCTTCCGTTTCGACGCCCAAACGCGCTTCGAAGTCGAGATCGATCCGCGCACGTTGGACTATTCCCAGATCGCCGCGTTGAAGGAAGCCGGCGTCACGCGCGCCAATCTCGGCATTCAGGATTTCGATCCCCGCGTGCAGAAGGCGATCAATCGCGTGCAGAGTTTCGAACTGGTCGCCGACAAACTCGCCAAGCTGCGCGCGGCCGGGATCGCCAGTATCGGCATGGATCTGATCTACGGCCTGCCGCATCAATCCGCCGACACGATCGAAGCGACGATCGACCAATCGGCGGAGCTGGGGGCCGAGCGCATCGCGTTGTTCGGCTACGCGCATGTGCCGTGGATGAAGCCGCATCAGAAGCTGCTGGAGCCCGAGGGCCTGCCCGGCATGCGCGAGCGCATGGCGCTGGTCGAGGCCGCGCATCAGCGCTTGGCCGCGCGCGGCTACACGCGCATCGGCATCGACCATTTCGCCTATCCCGACGACGAAATGACGCGGGCCCTGCGCGAGGGAAGGCTGCGGCGTAATTTCCAAGGCTATACGACCGATATGGCCGACACGCTGATCGGCTTCGGCCCGTCGGCGATTTCCGCCTACGCGCAAGGCTACGCGCAGAATCACACACGTCTCGACCAATGGCGCGACGCGGTCGACCGCGCGCTCGTGCCCGTCGCGCGCGGCATCCAGATCACCGACGAGGATCGCCTGCGCCGCGCGGTCATCGAACGGCTGATGTGCGATATGGAGGCCGATCTCGACGCGATCTGCCGTTCGCATAATGCGGCGAGCCACGCGCTCGACCATTTCCGCGACGAAATCGGCCGCCTCGATTTCATGGTACGCGGCGGATTGGTCACGATCGACGGCACCAAACTCGCCATCCCCGAGGCCGCGCGAAACTTCGTACGCGTCGTCGCGTCGGTGTTCGATCAATATATCGAGAACAGCAAGGCGAAGCATTCGGTTGCCGTGTAGCGCGGGCGCAGCGCATGATGGGGGACCATCTAGCTAGGACCCGCATGCCATGACCCGCGAAGCCGCCATCGCCGCCGCCGAAACCTATTTCGATCAGGGCGGTTTCAAGACCGATCTCGCAAGGCGCGTGGCGTTCAAGACCGAAAGCCAGAATCCGGATCGCGCCGGCGAACTCGCGCGCTATCTGGAAGCGGAGATGGTGCCCACGCTGGCGAAGCTCGGCTTCGACTGCCGGATTCTGACCCACGCCAAAGCCAAGGGCCCGTTCCTGCTGGCCAGCCGCATCGAAGATCCAGCACTCCCCACCGTGTTCGGCTACGGCCATGGCGACGTGATCCGCGGCCTCGAGGATCAATGGCGCGCGGGCCTGTCGCCCTGGGAATTGAAGGACGAAGGCGATCGCTGGTACGGGCGGGGTACTGCCGACAACAAAGGCCAGCATTCGATCAATATCGGCGCGCTGGCTGCCGTGCTCGCCACGCGCGGCAAGCTTGGCTTCAACGCCAAATATCTGATCGAGATGGGCGAGGAAACCGGCTCGCCCGGCTTGCGCGAAGTGTGCGAGGACAACAAGGCGCTGTTCGCGGCCGACATGCTGCTCGCCTCCGACGGGCCGCGCTTGCGCGCCGAACGCCCGACGATCTTCCTGGGCTCGCGCGGCGCCTTCAATTTCGACATCTGGATCGACGCGCGCGAAGGCGGCCATCATTCGGGCAATTGGGGCGGCCTCATCTCCAATCCCGGTTTGCAACTCGCCCACGCGATTTCGACCATCGCGGGCCCGACCGGTCAGATCCGCATTCCCGAATGGGTGCCGAGCGAGTTGCCCGATTCCGTGCGCCGCGCGCTGGCCGATTGCGAGGTCGATGGCGGCGAAGACGGCCCGGCGATCGAGGAATGGTGGGGCGAGCCGGGGCTGACGCCGTCCGAGCGCGTCTTCGGCTGGTGCTCGTTCGAAGTGTTGGCCTACGAGACCGGCAATCCGCGCAACCCGGTGAACGCCATTCCGCCGCGCGCCTGGGCGCGCTGCCAGTTGCGCTTCGTCGTCGGCATCGATCCGCACGGCATTCTGCCGGCCCTGCGCCGGCATCTGGATCGCCACGGCTTCCCGTTCGTGAAAATCGCTTCGGCCCGCGACGTGCTGTTCGCCGCCACGCGGCTCGACCCCGATCACCCGTGGGTCAAATTCGCGGTCGATTCCATGCGCCGCACCAGCAACAAGAAGCCGGCGATCCTGCCCAATCTGGGCGGGTCGCTGCCCAACGACGTGTTCAGCGATACGCTGGGCCTGTCGACCGTTTGGGTCCCGCATTCCTATCCGGCCTGTTCCCAGCATGCGCCCAACGAGCACATCCTGCCGGATGTCGCGCGCGAAGGGCTGCGGCTGATGGCCGGGCTTTATTGGGATTTGGGCGAAGGCGAAGCCCAGAGGATCGCCCAAGCGACAAAAGTTAAAGCATAATCAGTGTCTTATATGAATTCTTGCCGTCTTCACCGATAATTAGTAAATTTGGTTCAAATTTTATGGGAATTGGAGTTATCCCATGAAGAGCCCGGCCGCCCTGCTGACCGTTTCGTTGCTCGCCGCCACCCTCGGCGCGTGCAGCACGTCGCCGTCGATCCACGGCAACCCGCCCTTGTCGAACGCGCCGAACAAGGTGACGACCTATCTGAAGCCCTACGAGCAGGCGATCAATACGGTGATCGGCCCGGGCGTTATCATGACGACCGCGATCATCGGGCCGCATTTCATGCCCGGCGCGTGCGACGGTTTGTGGGCGACGGGCGATCGCAAGATCATCTGCGATCTGCGCGAGCGCTATAGCGACACGCCGAAGGAAGCCAAGCCCGACCCGAACGCCAAATTCGCTTGCGTGCGCACGTTGGGCGGCAGCACCGAGTGCAATCAAATCGCCGAGTAATCGGCGTCCGATCCCCTTACTTCTTCGCGTCCGGCTTCGGGATGCGCGACGGCGAAACATAGACGCTGCCCTCCAGCGGCTTGCCGGGCCCCGCGTGGAAGACGTTCGGGTTACGGGCGTTCAGCTTGTCGGCGTCCGCATTCGCCTTGGGCGGCGTCGAATTGGGACGCGTATCTTCGGCCCAAGCCGGGGCCGAAGCCAGCAGCAGCGCGGTCGCGATCACAAGAAAACGTCGCATCGGTTCCTCTTCATCCCTCGTTAGGGTATGTGGGTGACTATACCACATCGCGCAAGGGAGCGCTCGGGGTTGGACGTCGATCGGCTTATCGCGGAATACGGGGCGCTGGTGTATGCCGCGACGTTTCTGTGGACCTTCTTCGAAGGCGAAACCTTCGTGATCTTCGCGGGCGCTGCGGCGCAGCAGGAGAAGATCGCATTCCTGCCGCTGCTGCTTGCCGCGTGGTTCGGCAGCTTCTGCGGCGACCAGTTGTGGTTCTGGCTGGGCCGGACCTACGGCGTGCGGCTGCTTGCCCGCAAGCCCGCCTGGAAGCCGGGCGTGGAACGCGCGATGGGCTGGCTCGAGCGTTACGATACCTGGTTCATCCTGACCTTCCGCTTCATCTACGGCGTGCGCAATTTCGCGTCCTTCGCGATGGGTTTGGCGCGCATCGATCCGTTGCGCTTCGCGGCGTTGAATTTCGTTGCGGCTTTCGTTTGGGCGATCCTGTTCGCGGGCGGCGGCTATCTGTTCGGCCACGCGCTGGAAACGGCGTTCGGCGAGCTCGCCGCGCATTTCCAATTCGCGATGCTGGGCGCCTTCGTGCTGGCGATCGCGATTCTGGTCTGGGTCAACCGGCGGAAATAGATTTCGGCGGCCGCAGCGCCAAAAACAACGCGACCATGATCGCGGCCATCGCCGCGTAGTCGAGCGCGGCGAAGCGCTCGCCCGTCAGCCAGGCCGAGGACGCGACGCCCACGACCGGCACGGCCAGCAAGCCGAGTGCTGCGACCGGTGCCGGCATGATGTCGAGTGCGCGGAACCAAGCCCAATGGCAGTAGATCATCGGCACCGTCGCCGCGTAGCCGAAGCCGAGCCAGCCTTGCAGGGTCAACCCCTGCGCCAGCCACAGATGCCCGGACAGATCGAACCAGATCAGCCCCGCGATCAGCGGCACGCCGCCCAGCGTCAATTGCCACGCGGTGGACGCCACCACCGGCATCCGGAAATTCGCGCGCTTGGTATAGACCGTGCCCGACGCCCAGCCGGTCGCCGCCGCCAGCATCAGCGCCAAGCCGATCGGCCGATCGATCAATCCCGCGAAAGCGGGCCAGGCGAGCAGCAACAGCCCTGCCCCGCCGAAGGCGAGCGCCGCCGCGCGGCGACGGTCGAACGCCTCGCCCAGGAACAAGGCGCCGAACAGCGACACCCACATCGGCATGGTGAAGGCGATCAGCGCCGCGCGCCCCGCTTCGACATGCTGAAGCCCATAGGCGGTCGAAACGTGCCAGATGGTGACGTTCAGAAACCCGGCGATCGCCAATTGCCGAAGCCGCCCCGGCGGCACGCGGCAATCCAAGCGCAAGCGCCACGCGATGGCGAACAGGCCCGCCGCGCCGATATAGACGCACGCCACGCGAAACACCCAGGGCGGCAGTTCCAGAACGGCGAATTTCATCGCCGGCCAATTGACGCCCCAGAAAATCGCGAGCGTCAAAAGCAGCCAGAAACCTTCGCGGGAGAGCGTGCGGTTCAACCGGCCTTGCCGATCTCGAACACGAACACGCCGTCGGCTTCGGAAGCCGATTTGAGGACATTGCCCGAGGTCTTGCAGAACGCCTCGAAATCCTTCACGGCACCCGGATCGGTCGCAAAGACCTTCAGCGTCGCGCCGGCGGGCAAACCCGCCATCGCCTTTTTGACCCGCAGGACGGGCAAGGGGCAATTCAGCCCCTTCACATCGAGTTCGGTCGTGGACATCGGGCGCGACATTACGGCTTTGAAGCAGCCGCCTTCAAGCGATAGATTGCCCGCCCGATGCAGGATATTCCGATACATCTTCTCGTCGCGATCGCCGGGCTCGCCGCCGGGGCGGCGTTCGGCGCTTTGGCCCAACGCACCAATTTCTGCACCATGGGCGCCATTTCCGACGCCCTGGTGATGGCCGATAAGCGCCGTCTGCGCGCCTGGGTTGCCGCCATCGGGATCGCGATGCTGGGCGCCAATGCGCTGCACGCCGCCGGCGCCATCGATCTGCGCGGATCGATCTACCTCGCGCCCAATCTCGGCTGGCCGGGCGCGATTTTCGGCGGCGTATTGTTCGGATTCGGCATGGTGTTGGCGGGCGGCTGCGGCCAGCGCAATCTGGTCCGCGCCGGGGCGGGCAATCTCAAAAGCGTCGTCGTTCTGCTGATTCTGGGATTCTCGGCCTACGCCACGCTGCGCGGCATCGTCGGCTATGTGCGGGTCAACACTTGGGAGCGCGCGAATCTCGATCTGCGCGCGCTTGGCTTCGCCGATCAAAGTCTGCCGACATTGACCGGCATCGACCGGCCGATCTTGGCGGCGGCACTGGGCGCCGCCCTGCTGATTTGGTGCTTCAAGGACCGGACGTTCCGCGCCAGCGCGCGCGACGTGATCGCGGGGCTCGGCGTGGGCGCGTTGATCGTGCTCGGCTGGACCATCACCGGCGTGTGGGGCAAGGACGATTTCGATCCCACGCCGCTTGCCTCGTTCACCTTCGTGGCGCCCGTCGGCGACACGCTGTTCTATGCGATGTTCTGGACGGGAACGAAGATCAATTTCGGCGTCTCGACCGTGTTCGGCATGATGATCGGATCGGCGATCGCCGCGAAAGCCGCAGGCGAATGGCGCTTGGAAAGCTTCCGCGACGCCAACGATTTCCTGCGCAACGCCGGCGGCGCCATCCTGATGGGTATCGGCGGCGTCAGCGCGCTGGGCTGCACCGTGGGCCAAGGCATCACCGGCCTGTCGACGCTCGCCATCGGCTCGTTCCTCGCAGTCGCGGGCATCGCGGTCGGCGCCATGCTGGCGCTCAAATATCTCGAGGAAGGCTCGCTCGTGGCGGCGTTGAAAGCGCTGGTCGCGCGTGGCTGAGCCAAGCGACAACAAATCGCCGCGTTTTCCGGTCGCGATGAAGGGTGTCGTGACGATCGACGGACGCGTCTGTCTGTTGTTCAACGAACGCGACGAATGGGAATTGCCCGGCGGCAAGCTGGAACCGGGCGAGGACCCGCAAGAATGCCTGGCGCGCGAAATCGACGAGGAACTCGGGCTGACGGCCGTGCCCGAGCGCATTCTCGATTCCTGGCTTTATCGCATCGCGCCGGGCGTCGAGGTCGTGATCGTGACCTATGCGTGCGCGCCGCTATCGGGCCTCACGCCGCGCTTAAGTCACGAGCACAAGAAACTGGGATTGTTTGCGCCCGAGGAAATCGAGGCGCTGAATATGCCCGAAGGCTACAAAGCGTCGATCAGAGCCGCTTGCCGCTGAGCGCGTTCAGCATCTCGAGCTGCGCGCCGATCAGATTGCGCATCGCCGCGTCGGGCTCCAGCATCGCCGCCAAGCGGCGCGCGACCGCGCCGCAGCCGCGCTTGCATTCGCGCGCGGTCTCGTCGGTTTTCGTGCGGCACTCCTGCGTGCAGGCCATCGGGGGGCTCCTCGTCACGGCAATATAGCTATTCGCCGGTGATGCCATTCTGGACGAAACGCCGCAGGGCGCATTGATCTGGATCAAGCCAGATTTTCTGTTAGATTCCGGATAGATGACCGAGATCCTGCAAGCCGTTTTGGACGGGTTGGGCGGCGCCCTGGGGGCCGCCATGCTGCCGCTATGGCCCGCTTTTGCCGCCTGGGCGGCCGCAATCTTGCGCGACGAATGGAGCGACGCCGATGGCGCCCCGCCGGGTGCCGTGGCGCGCCTTGCCGCTGCGACAGCGCTGTTCGGCCTCGCCTTCGGATTGGGCTTCGCCGCCCTCAACGCGGGCGACGGCCTACTGATCCGCCATGCGCGCGCTTTCACATTATTGGCGGGCGCCGTCATCGCCGCCTTCGGGCTGCATGTTTTGGGTGCGGCGCCGATCCCCGGCCTACGCCGCGCGGCGCGTGCGCCCGTTTGGCGCGTTCCTGCAAATTTTGTCGCGGCCCTTTGCGTGGGCTTCGCCTTTGCGTTCGGATGGACGCCGATTCCGGGACCGGGCCTTGCCGCGGCGGCCGGCGCCGCGCCGCTAGCGCTTGCAACTTACGGGATTTTCCTGAGCTGGCCCGCTTGGCTCGCGGTTTTGCTCGGCTATGTCGTTCTCGCGCGCAAATCCCCCGTCATCCCCGCGGCGCTGCACCGCCTCGAAGCGATCGCGGGGCTCGTTTTAATCGCAACGGGCGTATTGATTGCGGCGGGATTTCTTGCGGAGTTCGGCTTCGCACTCGACGAGCGAATCGCCTTTCTGGCGCGATTTGGATAAAGCGCATTTAAGGTCCGGCTCAGATCCGGTACATA
This sequence comes from Tagaea sp. CACIAM 22H2, assembly GCA_014444615.1. GTDB lineage: Bacteria > Pseudomonadota > Alphaproteobacteria > CACIAM-22H2 > CACIAM-22H2 > Tagaea. The sequence goes on from PVXE01000018.1 coordinate 20,050, forward strand.
CAATGCTCCGTATGTCCGCCATCGCCAAAGCCCTTCCGTCCATTCGCCGCTTCGATCCCGGCGCCGACCTGCCCGATCTTCTCGCGCAGTTCGTCTGGACATGGGAAGGCGCACGCGGCATCGACGATGGTATTCCCGAGCGCACGGCCTTCAACCTGATGCGGCTGCCAAACAACGGCGCGCAGGCGGGCTTCGTGCTGGTGCCCGTCGTCGAAGCGGGTGCCGATCTCTATCGCTGGCGCGTCGTCGGCAACGGCGCCAAGGAAATTCTGGCGGCGGCCCCCGGCGCGGCGGTGCCGCTGGCCGACCCGATCGCGCAAGCCGCACTCGAATCGCTGCTGACCGCGACGCCGATGCAAGTCGCCGACGAAAGCAATGGTTGGATCGCGATGCTGGCGCCGCTGGCGGGCGCCGACGGGCATGTGATCGTGGGCGTCGTCGCTTAAGGTCAGGCGCGGCTCTCGGCGGTATCAAACACCGCTAAATTACCCTTTTAGATAAAACGCGTTGCCGGGACCGCGCGGGCCCCGCAAATAGTCCCCGTCACTTGCCAGACGGCCGGGGATGCGGCCACACTCGCGCCCAATCGCCGCCAAGACGAAATCCCCGCCAGGGGCCCGAACGAAGAGGGAGATCCATGCGTTCCGTCATCGCAACCGCCGCTTTCGTGGCCAGCTTGCTCGCCGGTGCCGCCGCAGCGCAGGCCCAGCAAGCCGCCCCCATCCCCGGCAGCGTGCTTGCCGCGACCTGCTCGGGTTGCCACGGCCCGGCCGGGCGCAGCGTCGCCGAGATCCCGCCGATCAACGGCCGGACGGAGCAGCAGCTTCTGTCCGCCATGTTGGATTTCAAGAACGACCGCCGGCCGGCAACGGTGATGAACCGCCACGCCAAGGGCTTCAGCGACGACGAGCTCGCCGCCATCGCCCGCGAAATTTCGGCCAATTGGCGCTAACGGGGAGATCACGCATATGACCCGCACGAAACTCACCCGCCGCGCTTTCACCGGCTCGCTGCTCGCCACCTCCGCGCTGTCGGCCTGCGCCGTGCAGACCGCCCCCGCCAAGGCCCATGTCGTCGTGATCGGCGGCGGCTTCGGTGGCGCCACGGCCGCGAAATTCATCCGCCTGGAAGATCCCGGCATCGCGGTCACGCTGATCGAGCCGAAAAGCGAGTTCGTCACCTGCCCGTTCTCCAACTACGTCATCGCCGGGTTCAAGCAGATTGGCGAGATCACGCATAACTACAACGCGCTGACCGGCACGCATGGCGTGCGCCACGTGCGCGACATTGCCGTCGCCATCGATCCCGCGACCAAAACGGTGCGCACCGGTTCCGGCCAGTCGATCCGCTACGACAAGCTGGTCGTGTCGCCCGGCATCGATATCCGCTGGGGTGCGATCGAAGGCTACACCGAAGCCGCCGCCGAGATTCTGCCGCATGCGTGGCAAGGCGGCGCGCAGACGCTGCTGCTGCGCCGCCAGCTCGAAGCCATGCCGGATGGCGGCGTGGTGGCGCTGGCGCTGCCCGGCAACCCCTATCGCTGCCCGCCGGGGCCGTACGAGCGCATTTCGGTCATCGCGCATTATTTGAAGACGACCAAGCCGCGCTCGAAGATCCTGGCGCTCGACGCCAAGGACGCGTTCTCGAAGCAGCCGCTGTTCCAGGACGGCTGGAACGCGCTCTATCCCGGCATGATCGAATGGGTGCCGCTCAACAAGGACGGCCGCATCACCCAAGTCATCGCGAACGAGCGCACGCTGGTTTCCGAATTCGGCCAGCGCCATCGCGCGGCGGTCGTCAACGTCGTGCCCCCGCAGTTCGCGAGCAAGATCGCGCGCGATGCGGGCCTTGCCAATCCCGACGGCGGCAGTGCGGGCTGGTGCCCGGTCGATCCGATCACGTTCGAATCGACGCGCATCAAGGACATCCATGTGATCGGCGACGCGTCGATCGCCGGCGCCATGCCGAAATCGGGCTTCGCCGCGAACAGCCAAGGCAAGTTCGTCGCCAAGGCGATCGCCGCGGCGCTGAACGGCCGTCCGGCTTTCGCACCCGTCTACGCCAACACCTGCTATTCGCTGCTGGCGCCCGATTACGGGATCTCGGTCGCGGATATCTATCGCGCCACGCCGCAGGGCATCGTGGCCGTGCAGGGTGCGGGCGGCGTTTCCCCGCGCACGCCGGCGGATGCGGCGCAGTTCCGTCATCTGGAAGCGACCTATACGCGCGGCTGGTATTCGAGCGCCACGCGCGAAATCTGGGGGACCTAACGCCCCATCTTGGCCAGGACCTCGCCCTTCAGGAACCGCTCGACCAGCAGCATGAACAGGATCGACGGGACCAGAAGGATGAGGGCCGAGATCGCCGCGATCTGGATATTGCCGCCGGCCCCCGCCGAATAGAGCATCAGCGGCAATGTCCGGATCTCCGGCGCGCCGACGAAATAGCTGCCGGTGAATTCGTCGAGCGATTCGAGGAATACGAAAATCGCGCTCGCCACGATGCCGGGCAGCGCGAGCGGCAGCGTCACCTCGAAGAAGGTGCGCGGGCCCGACGCGCCGATATTGCGCGCGGCTTGCTCGAGCTCGGGGTCGATCGCCGCGAACGCCGCCGTCGCGATCCACACCGAAAAGACGAGCCCGTGCACCGCGTGGACCATGACGACGCCCGCGACCGTACCGTTGAGGTCGTATTCGAAGAAGATGCGCGCGATGTTGATATAGACGGGCAGGTTCGGGAACGCCTGCGGCAGTAGGAAGATCAGCATCACGATCGGCCGCCAGGGCAGTTTTCCGCGCGCCAATGCATAACCCGCCGGCACCGACACGACGAGGCAAACCGCCGTCGTCAGCAGCGCGATCCAAATCGACAGCCACAGCGATTCCATCGCGCGGCCGGTGGGGCGGAACACCACTTCCCAGAAGCGGAAGCCCCATTGCGACGGCAGGCGGTTGGGCCAGAACCATTGTTCGGCCACCGACCAGATCACCAAATTGCCGATCGGCCCGAGGACGAAAAAGGCGAAAATCGCGAGCAGGCCGGCGCGCAAAACCCACTTCATCGCGTCAACCCCTGCTGCTTGTCGCGCACGGCTTCGCGCAAATAGAACCACGCGGCCAAGCCGGTCAGCAGATACGACACGAAGCCGAGCGCGTTGGCCGTGCCGTAATCGCCGACCGAGTTGATCCGCCAAGCCATGTTGACCGTCAGCATCGACGGGCTTTGGCCCGACAGCATGATCGGTACCGACAGCACCGACATCATCGTGACGAAGGACAGGATCAAGCCGACCGCCAGCGTGCGGCGGATCTGGGGCACGACGATTTCGAGCAGCACGCGCAAGCGCGAGGCGCCGAGATTGCGCGCGGCGTCGATCGTCGAGCGGTCGAGCCCCGCCATCGCGCCGGCCACCATCAGCGTCACGAACGGCGTCTGCTTCCACACGAAAGTGATGACGATGCCGCGCCAATCGAGAAAGCTTTGCGCCATTTCCTGGTCCATCAGGCCCAGGAAAACGAATGCGTTGTTCATCATCCCGTTGCGGCCCAGGAAGGTGCGCATGCACAAGGCGGCGACGATGAACGGCACGAATAACGGCCAGCGATAGAGCCAATCGAGGATCTTCTTGGCGACTGGCGAATTGCCGAGCGTCAGATACCCGCCGATCGACACGGAAATCACGGCGATCAGAAAGGTCGACAGCCCGACGATGAAAACGGTGAACAGCGTGTCGAGGCGGTAAAGCTCCCACGCGCGCACGAAATTGCCGAGCGTCCACACGCCCGCCTTGTCCTGGAACGCGCCGACCAGCGAGTAGCCCAAAGGATAGATGAACAGCGCCAGCGCCATGGCGAGCGCCGGAAAAATCAGCAGAACGGAAACGCCGCGTGTGGGACCCATCGAAATAAAACGGGGCGGCCGTCGTCGAAACCGCCGCCCCGTCCTTTACGTCAGTTCAGAACGACTTTTTCGTACTGTTCTTGGATCTTGGTGAAGTAGTCGGCCTGCGGCATCGGGCGGGCCATCTTGTTCAGCATGTCCGGCGGCACGTCGCGGAACAGACGTTCCCACAGCTTGGCGTCGAGATGCGAACGCACATGCTGAGCGTCGATGCCCGGCAGCCAGTTGAAGCGCTCGACGATGCCCTTGGCCTGGACGACCGGCGACGTCGCCATCTCGACGAACTTGCGCGAGACATCCGCGTTCGCCGACTTGTCGGGGATGACGTAGTACATCGGCTGGCCCGGCAAGCCGCTTTCCAGCAGCGTCAGCTTCAGCGTCGGCGGCAGGCGGCCTTCGCCCTGCCAGGAGTAGAACATGTCCATCCACACCGGGCCCATGTCGATCTCGCCGCGGTTCAGCGCGTCGAGCGTGCCCGCGTTGCCCGGCGTGATCGTCGAGACGGCGTTGAACGCCTTCAACTTCTGCAAGGCCGGCGTCAGCGCCTGCACGGTCGCGTCGTCATACGGGCCTTCGATCAGCTTCTTCTGATCGGGGGCGTAGGCGTAAAGCCAGCCGAACACGAAGCCCACGCCGGACATGCCGCCGCGAATGCCGTTATGGCCGAACTTCTTCGGGTTGGCGTTGGCCCAAGCGACGAGCTCGTCGAAGGTCTTGGGCGGGTTGGCGACGCGCGCCGGGTTGTAGGCGATGGCGACTTGGGAGTTGAACATCGGCATCACGTAGCCGTCGACGTTCACGCCCAGCGCGTTCTTGGTGATCGCGCTGGTCGCCATACTCCCGGTCGAAACCTGGCCGCGATAGCTGGACAGCAAGCCGTCCTTCACCATCTGGCCGGCCATCTTCTGGTGGACGATCGCGACGTCGACATCGACGGTCGCGGCGTTCGCCTTCTTCTGCGCTTCCAGGCGTTCCCAGATGCGCTGCGAGCCGGCATCGCCGGGGCCCGTCCCCACGGCGCGCACGCGCACGCCGGGATTGGCCTTCTCGAACTGCGGCCCGAGGAATTCGGTGATGTAGTCGACCATGTTCTGGTCGCCGGCCGTCAACACGTTGATCGTGACGTTACGCGCCTGGGCGTTGACCGCCCCCGGCAGCGTCGCGGCGACCGCACCCGCCGCCAAAGCGGCCGCGATCAATGTCCGTCGTTGCATGTTCTCCTCCGTATCCGCCGGACTTGATCGCGCCCGCCGTCCGGCGGACCGGCGGGCGCTTTTTCCAATACGCGCGCTGTGCGACGTTTGCGTTACGCTTTCTCCGCAGGGAAAAAGTGCAACGCTTCGGCAGGCAGAACGACGCGCGCGTTCACGCCCACCTCGACACGCCGTTCGTCGTCGACCATGAATTGCCGGTCGCCCACCGCGACCGCGTAGCGCCAGAACCCGCCCGGATAGGCGGCCTGGACGACGCGACCCTCCAGCGCCAAGGCGCCTTGCGGATCGGCATCGCCCGGCAGCGACAGCTTCGCGGCTTCGGAACGGAAATGTGCGGTGACCTTGCCGTCGATCGCCCCCTCGTGCGGCAACTCAGCTTCGCGATTATGCGGGCCCGGCGCCACGCGCAGCTTGGCGCCGCTGCGCGACAAATCGAGGCGGATCGCGTTGTTGGCGCCCATGAAGGACGCAACGAAAGCCGACGCGGGACGGTTATAGACTTCCTCCGGCCGTCCGACCTGGGCGATCGTTCCGGCGTCGAGAATGACGATCCGGTCGGCCATCACCATCGCCTCCTCGCGATCATGGGTCACATGGATCGTGGTGATGCCGAGGCGCCGTTGCAGCGCTTTGATCTCGTGGCGCACGTCTTCGCGGATGCGCGCGTCCAGATTGGACAATGGCTCGTCCAGCAGCAGAATCTGCGGATCGACGGCAAGCGCGCGGCCCAGGGCGACGCGCTGGCGCTGGCCGCCGGAAAGCTGGGTGACGTTGCGTTCGCCGAGCCCGTCGAGCTTCAGCATCGCCACCATCTCGGCGACGCGCGCGGCGATTTCCGCGCGCGACTTTTTGCGCAAGCGCAATCCGTAGCCGATATTCTGCGCCACGCTCATATGCGGCCACAGCGCGTAGCTTTGGAACACCATCGCCATTTCGCGCTTGTCGGGCGGCATCGGCGTGATATCGCGCCCGCCCACGCGGATGGCGCCGCCCGCGACCGGCACGAATCCCGAAATGCAGCGCAGCAGCGTCGTCTTGCCGCAGCCCGACGACCCGAGCAGCGCCACGAATTCGCCGGGTGCGACATCCAGGCTGACGCCTTTCAGCACGCGCGTGCCGCCATAAGCGGCCTCGACCCGGTCGATCTCCAACCGTGCGGACATTGTATTGGTTCTCCCCGGAACCGATCCTAGCGCATCGATTATGACAATTAAAAGACACTCCCTTGCTTCCGCGATGACACCGCGCCAATATCCGCCATCCTCAACCGGCCCAGGGACAAACCCCGCGGCCCGGAACTCAGGGAGTCTATCCATGTTTCGTCGATTGGCGGCGTCGGCCGCCCTTATGCTTTGCTTCGCCGGTGCGGCTTCCGCCCAGCAATTGACGCCGAGCCCCACGCTCGACGCCATCAAGGCCCGCGGCCATCTGGAATGCGGCGTCCATCTGGGCCTGCCCGGCTTCTCCTTCGCCGACGACAAGGGCGTGTGGCAGGGCATCGACGTCGATTTCTGCAAGGCGCTGGCCGCCGCCATTCTGGGCGACGCCACCAAGGTCAAGTACACGCCGACCTCGGTCCAGCAGCGTTGGCCGATCTTGCAATCGGGTCAGGTCGACCTGCTGTCGCGCAACACGACGATCACCTTCTCGCGCAACGCCTCGCTGGGCGTGAACTTCCTGGGCATCAACTTCTACGAAGGCCAGACGTTCATCGTCCGCAAGAAGGCGAACATCTCCAAGCCGGACGAGATGGACGGCGCCACGGTTTGCGTCGCGGCCGGCTCGACCGAAGAAAAGCAGGCGACCGATTGGTTCGCCGAGCGCGGCAAGAAGGTGACGATCGTCAACTTCCAGCGCAACGACGACGCCATCGCCGCCTACGACGCCGAGCGTTGCGACGCCTACACCGCCGGCTTCGGCGCGCTGGCGGGCCAGCGTTCCAAGCTGAAGGCGCCGGACGATCACGTCATCCTGACGCAGCTGATCTCCAACGATCCGCAAGGCCCGACCGTGCGCTACGGCGACGAGCGTTATCAGGCGGTCGTGCGCTGGGTGCTCAACGGCATGATCGCCGCCGAGCATTTCGGCATCACGTCGAAGAACGTCGACGAAATGCGCCGCTCCTCGACCAACGGCGAAGTCCGCCGCATCCTGGGCGTGGAAGGCAATTTCGGCCAGATGCTGGGCCTGTCGAACGACTGGCTCTACAACGCGATCAAGCAGGTCGGCAACTACGGCGAAAGCTACGAGCGCACGGTGGGCATGGATTCGCCCCTGAAGCTGCCGCGCGGTCCCAACCAGTTGTGGACCAAGGGCGGCCTGCTGTTCACCTCGCCGTTCCAATGACAGCAGCGCTTCGGCGCTGGTTCTACGACGCCCGCGTCCGCGCCTGGATCTCCCAGGCCGCGGTCGCGGGCGCGATGTTTGGGACGATCTGGTATTTCGTCGCCAACGCGTCGGAGAACATGGTCAAAGCCGGCATCGCGTCCGGCTTCGACTTCCTCTGGCGCACGTCGGGCATCGACGTTCCCTTCAAGATCGTCGACTACACGCCGCAGAACAATATCGTCGACCTGCTATGGGTTGGCGTTGCCAACACGCTGCTGGTCTCGCTGCTGGGCATGGCGCTCGCCACGATCCTCGGCTTCCTGATCGGCATCGCGCGGCTTTCGAAAAACTTCCTGCTGCGCGGTCTCGCCACCGGCTTCGTCGAGTTCGTGCGCAACATCCCGCTGCTGCTGTTCGTCTTCTTCTGGTATTTCGGCGTCATCCGCGCGCTGCCCCCGCCGCGCGATTCCTTCGGCGCCTTCGACACCTTCTTTCTGAATAATCGCGGGCTTTACGTGCCCGCCCCGACCGAAGGCCATCCTTTTGCCGCCGTGTCGGTCGCGTTCGCGATCGGCGTGGCGCTGTTCTTGGTCCTGCGCGCCTGGGCGGTGAAGCGTCAGGCCGCGACCGGGAAGATTTTCCCGATCTGGGCGGCGGGCACGGCGCTGATCGTCGGCGTACCGCTCGCCGCCGCGATCGTCGTGGCGTTGACGACGAGTTGGAGCGTGCCGGTGCGCGGCGGGTTCAATTTCCGCGGCGGCTTCGTGCTCGTCCCCGAATTCGTGGCGCTGCTCGCCGCCCTCGTCACCTACACCGCGGGTTTCGTGGCGGAAGTCGTGCGCGGCGGCATCCTCGCCGTCGGCAAGGGCCAGAAGGAAGCGGCCGCGTCGCTGGGCCTGACGCCCGGCCAGACGCTGCGCTTGATCGTGGTGCCCCAGGCGCTGCGCGTGATGGTGCCGCCGATGACCAGCCAATATTTGAACCTGCTGAAGAACTCGTCCTTCGGTGCCGCGATCGCATATCCGGAAATCGTCAGCGTGTTCATGGGCTCGGCCCTCAACGCTACCGGCCAGGCGATCGAGATCATCGCGATCACGCTGGCGATCTATCTGGTCGCGGGCCTAGCCGTATCGATGTTCATGAACTGGTACAACGCGCGCATCGCGCTGGTGACGCGATGAAAGCGCTCGCCTGGGCCCGCGCCAATCTGTTCGCGACGTGGATCGACGCGGCGATCACCCTCGCCTGCATCTGGGTCGTGTGGCGCTTTCTGCCGCCGCTGCTCGATTGGACGATCTTCAAAGCGGCGTGGCTGGGCGACGACCGCTCGGCCTGCAGCGCGGGCGGCGCGTGCTGGGTGTTCATCCGCGCGCGTTTCGACCAGTTCATGTACGGGCTTTATCCGGCGGCGCAGACATGGCGCATCGATATCGCGGGCGCGCTGCTCGTGATCCTCGGCGTGTGGGCGGGCTGGCGGCGCTTGCCGGGCAAGCGATATGCGATCCCGGCCGTGCTGGTCGTCTATCCGTTCGTCGGGATTTGGCTGCTGCTCGGCGGCTTCGGCGGCTTGCCTTATGTCGAAACGCGCCAATGGGGCGGCTTGATGCTGACCGTGTTCATGACGGTCTATGCCGGCATCTTCGCCTTCCCGTTGGGCGTGCTGCTCGCCCTCGGGCGGCAATCGAATTTGCCGGTCATCCGCACGATCTCGGTCGCATTCATCGAGTTCTGGCGCGGCGTGCCGATCATCGCGGTGATCTTCCTCGCCTCGCTGCTGCTGCCGCTGATCTTGCCGATCAATGTCGACCGTTTGATTCGCGCGGTGGTCGGCCTCACGCTCGTCATCGCCGCCTATATGGCCGAAGCGATCCGCGGCGGCCTGCAAGCCGTGCCCAAGGGCCAATACGAAGCCGCCGCCGCGCTGGGCTTGGGCTATTGGCGCGCGACGATCCTGATCGTGCTGCCGCAAGCCTTGCGGATCTCGCTGCCGGCACTCGCCAACGAGTTCATCGCGTTGTCGAAAAACACCACTTTGGTGCTGATCGTGTCGCTTTTCGATCTGCTCGGCATCGTGCATGCTGCGTCGGCCGACCCCAAATGGGTCGGGTACAACGTCGAAGGCTACGTTTTCGCAGGCACGATTTTCTGGTTCGCGTGTTTCGCGATGTCGCGCTGGTCGGCGTCGCTGGAGAGGCGGCTGGGGGCCGCGCGCAGCCACTAATTCAAGGAGGAGCACATGAGCGCTGCCATCGATCTTGCGGGCAAACGCGCGATCGTCACCGGCGGGGCGCGGGGCATTGGCCTCGCCATCGCGGGCAAGCTTCTGTCGGCGGGCGCTTCCGTCACCTTGTGGGACCGCGACGCGCCGGCGCTGGACGCCGCCGTGAAGCGCTTGGCCGGTCAAGGCGACGTGTACACGGCCGAAGTGGATTTGACCGACGAGAACGCCGTCGCCGCCGCGACCAACCGTTCGGTCGGCGCGATGGGCGGCATCGATATTCTGGTGAACAACGCCGGCATCACCGGCCCCAACGCGACGACCTGGGAATACCCGGTCGCCGATTGGCGCAAGGTGCTGGAGGTCGATCTGACCGCGCCCTTCCTGTGCTGCCGCGCGACCGTGCCGCATATCGTGAAAGGCGGCTGGGGGCGCATCGTCAACGTCGCCTCGGTCGCCGGCAAGGAAGGCAACCCGAACGCGCCCGCCTATTCGGCCGCGAAGGCGGGCTTGATCGGCCTCACCAAATCGCTCGGCAAGGAACTTGCCAAGTCGAACGTGCTGGTGAATTGCGTCACACCCGCCGTCGCCGAAACCGACATCCTGAAGCAGATGACCGAGGCGCATGTCGAATACATGCTGAGCAAGATCCCGATGGGCCGCTTCGTCCAGGTCGACGAAATCGCGTCCCTCGTGCTCTGGCTTTCCTCGCCGCTCTGCTCCTTCTCGACCGGTGCCGTTTTCGACATCACCGGCGGGCGCAGCACGTATTAGTTACAGCGACCAGCCGCCGTCGATTTTGAATTCGGCGCCGGTGATGAAACCGGATTCGTCTGAGGCGAGGAACAGCGCCAACGCGGCGATTTCCTCGGCCGTGCCGAAACGGCCCATCGGCTGGCGGGCGAGGAAATCCTTGCGCGCCTGTTCGACATCCGCGGCCGTGCCAATGCGGCCTTGCAGCGAGGGCGTGTCGACCGTGCCGGGGCAGATCGCGTTGCAGCGAATACCCTGCTTCACGAAATCGCTGGCGACCGATTTGGTCAGGCCCACGACCGCCGCCTTCGACGCCGCGTAGACGAAGCGGTTCGGCGGGCCCTTCACCGGGCCGGCGCCCGACGACATGTTGACGATCGTGCCCTTCTTGCGCTCCAGCATCGCGGGCAGGAAGGCCTGGATCGTCCAGAACATCGAACGGACATTCAGGTTCATCGAGAAATCCCAGGCCTTGTCGTCGCAGTCCAGGATCGTGCCGTGATGGACGAAACCGGCGCAGTTGAACAACACGTCGACGCCAGCGAATTCCTTGCCGGCGGCGAAAATCGCGGCGCGGTCCATGACGTCGAGCTTTCGCACCACGATGCCCTTGTCGGCGAGATCGGCCATCTTGGCGGTGTCGAGGTCCGTCGCGATCACCTTGGCGCCTTCGGCGTGGAAAGACAGCGCGCTGGCCCTGCCGATACCCTGCCCCGCCGCCGTCACGAACGCCGTTTTACCCGCCAACCGACCCGCCATCGCTTCCTCCTGGAATTTTGTGAGCGGCGATCCTGGCCCGCGTCCGTAAAGGATGCAAGTCCTTGGCGGCGCATGGCGGTGCGACTAGAGTTGCCGAAACGCCGGGGAGGGAAAAATGCGCAAGCTCGCCTTAATCGCCGCTTTAGCGGTTTTCCAGATATGCGCGGGTGTCCAGGCGCAGGACCGCAGTGTCGGGATCGTCGAAAAAAAGACATTCGCGATGCCGAGCTACACCACCGTCGGCGGCGCCACGATTCCCGATGTGAAGATCGGCTGGGAAAGCTACGGCCGCCTCAACGCCGCACGCGACAACGTGGTGATCGTGCCGCATTTCTTCTCCGGCAATTCCAATGCCGCCGGGCGCTATCGCGCCGATCAGCCCGCCCCGGGCTATTGGGATGCGATCATCGGGCCGGGCAAGGCGATCGACACGGACAAGTATTTCGTCGTCTCGGCCGACTCGCTGGTCAATCTCAACACGCGCGACGGCGTCACGGTCACCACGGGGCCCGCCTCGATCGATCCTTCGACCGGCAAGCCCTACGGCATGCGCTTTCCCATCGTCACGATGCGCGACTTCGTGAACGTGCAAAAGGCGCTGCTCGATTCCCTAGGCGTCACGTCCGTTCACGCCGCCGTGGGCGCGTCGATGGGTTCGATGCAGGCGCTGGAATGGGCCGCCGCCTTCCCCGATTTCGTCAAACGCGTCGTGCCGGTGATCGGCGTGGGCGAAGCCGACGCCTATACGATCGCGCGCCTGGCGGTTTGGGCGCAGCCCATCCTGCTCGATCCCAATTTCAAGAACGGCGATTGGTATGGCGGGCCGGAGCCGACGAATGGGCTTGCCCTCGCGCTGAAGATGGTGACGCTCGACGCGCGCGCCCATGGCTGGGCCGACGCGACCTTCGGACGGCGCTGGGCGGAAACGACCAAGAACCCGCTCGCGTCGTGGGACAATCGCTTCGCGATCGACGCCACGCTCGACCAAGTTTCGCTCGCCCGCGCGCGCGTGTCGGACGCCAATCATTTCGTCTATCTGGTGCGCGCGAACCAGCTGTTCGTGACCGGCCACCAGAACAATCTGGAAGAAGGGCTGGGCCGCATCAAAGCGCGCGCGCTATTCATCCCCGCCGAGAGCGATTTGCTGCTGCTGCCCGGCTACGCGCAAAAAGCCGTCGATATCCTGAAGCGCCAGGGCAAACAGGCCGATCTCGTCGCCATTCCCGGCAATGGCGGGCATCTCGACGGCGTGCTGGCGATGACGCGCGTCGCCGACAAACTTAAGGCGTTCCTCGACGAATGAAGGATGAAAGCATGAATCCCGCCCAAATGTTCGATCTCAAAGGCCGCGTGGCGCTGGTCACCGGCGGCTCGCGGGGCATCGGCTATGCGATGGCGACGGCTTTGGCCGGGGCCGGCGCCAAAGTCGTGCTCGCCGCGCGCAACGAGGCCGAGACGAAAGCCGCGGCGGCCAAGATCGGCGGCGACGCCGAAGCCTTCGATGTGACGGACGAGGCAGCCGCGATCGCCGCGCTCGACCGGATCGTCGCCAAGCACGGGCGGCTGGATATCCTCATCTCGAACGCGGGCTCGGCGATCCGCAAGCCGCTGCTTGAGTACCCGACGTCGGATTTCGACGCGATTTTGGGTTCGCATTTGCGCGCGGGCTTCGTGCTCGGGCGCGAAGCGGCGCGCCGCATGGTGCCCAATAAATGGGGCCGCATCCTTTACACCACGTCGCTGATGGCGCGCGCCGTACGGCCGCAACAAGCGGCCTATGCCTCGGCGAAAACGGGGCTGGAAGGCCTCGTCCGCGCGATGGCAATCGAACTCGCCCCGCATGGCGTGCTGGTCAACGGCATCGCCCCCGGTTTCTTCGTGACCGATTTGACCAAGGGCCTGCACCAGACCGACGCGTTCCGCGCCCAGGTCGAAGCGCGGGCCCCTATCGGCCGCTGGGGCATGCCCGACGAACTTGCGGGCCCGGCACTGTTGCTGTGCTCGCCCGCCGGCAGCTACGTCACCGGCACGGTGCTGGTCGTCGACGGCGGAACGTCCGTCGCGTTCTAATCAGGTACTTGGCACGATCGACACGCCCGTGCGGGCGAGCGCCAGATAGGCGGTCGACCCCACGGGTTTCGGGTTGGCGACGTCGCGGTCGACGACGAACAATTCGCCGATCTCGGCGGCCAGCGTGTATTCCATATGCGTGCCCAGATACGCGGCCTTGCGGATCGTGCCGGGGATCGCCGGGCCTTGCGGGACCGACGCCGTCACGCTCAGCGATTCCGGCCGGATCGAGACCTTGCACGGACCCGGCTTCGTGCCGCGCGACGGCAATTCCAGCGACGTGACGCCGATTTTCACCAGCGCTTGATCGCCCGACACGCGCTCCACGGTCGCGTCGATCAGATTCGAATCGCCCATGAAATCGGCGACGAACAGGCTGGCCGGCGCTTCGTACAATTCGCGCGGCGCACCCATTTGCGCGATACGCGCGTTGGACATGACGATCACGCGATCCGACACGGCCAAGGCTTCCTGCTGGTCGTGCGTCACGTAAGCGACGGTCAGGTTCAGATCGCGCTGCAGGTCGCGGATATCCTCGCGCACGCGGCGGCGCAGCTTGGCGTCGAGATTCGACAACGGCTCGTCGAACAGCAGCACCTGCGGTTCCATCGTCAGCGCGCGGGCGACGGCCACGCGCTGCTGCTGGCCGCCCGACAATTCCGACGGCAAGCGCAAATCGTAATCCTTGAGGCCGACCAGCGCGAGCTTCTGACGCGCGAGATCGTAGGCGTCGGATTTCTTCTGCCCCGCGACCGTCGGCCCATAAGCGACGTTGTCGAGCACGTTCATATGCGGGAACAGCGCGTAAGACTGGAACACCATCGACACGTCGCGATCGGCCGCGGACAAATTCGTGACGTCCTCGCCCGCGATGCGGATCTGACCTTCGGTCGCGATTTCAAGACCGGCGATCAAGCGCAGCGTCGTCGTCTTGCCGCAGCCCGAAGGTCCGAGCAGCGTGACCAGCGTGCCGGGCTCGATGGTGAAGGACACGTCGCTGACCGCCGCGACCGTGCCGTAGCGCTTGGTCACGTTGCGGAACTCGACCGAGGCCGGGCCCTTCTTGGTCGTGGATTTCGTCATCGTGCGTTCCTATTCCTCAATGTCCGCCGAGGGCGGCGGCCGTCTGCTGGCCGCGCCGTCCGAGCTGCCGGCGTCCGACGCCGAGCTGAATGATTACGATCGCCAGCGCCATCACGCCGATCAGCACCGTCGAATAGGCGATGGCCAGCGCGAATTCGCCCGCCTCCACCCGGCCGACGATGTAAGCGGTCGCCATATTGTGGCGCGCGCTTACCAGGAAGATCACGGCCGACACGGCCGTCATCGCGTGCACGAAGCTGAACACCAGCGTGGCCACGATCGCGGGCCGCAGCAGCGGCATCACGACGCGGCGCACCGTGGTCGCGGTGCGGGCACCCAGCGTCAGCGACGCTTCGTCGAGGCTTTTGTCGATCTGCGACAGCGCCGCCATGCCCGCGCGCACACCCACCGGCATGTTGCGGAACACGAAGCAGATGACGAGGATGAGCCCCGTGCCCGTCAGTTCCAGCGGCGGCACGTTGAACGCGACGATATACGACACGCCCACAACCGTGCCCGGAATGGCGAAGGACAGCATGGTCAGGAATTCGAAGGTGCGCTGACCCGCGAATTTCGTGCGCGCCAGAATATAGGCGACGAGCAAACCCATGATGCCGGTGAGCGGAGCAGAAATCGCCGACACCTCGATCGTCGTCATCAGCGAATCCCAGGCGGAGCCCGAGAAGAACATGCCGCGCTCGGTCAGCTCCACGCGGAACGCGTCGAGATAATGGCGCCACGTGAATTCCAGATCGAAACGGCCGATATCGCGCACGAAGCCGCCGAAGATCACGATCGCATAGGTGATCAGCGTGAACGCCGCCCAGGGGATCGTCGTCCAATAAAGGACGCGCTTCAACGTGCGCGGCAGTTCCGCCGACAGGCCGGAATCGCCCTTACCGGTGACGGTCACGTAGCTTTGCCGCCCCAGCCAGCGCATCTGAATCCAGAAGGCGCCCAGCGTCATGATCAAAAGCAAGATCGCCAGCACCGCCGCGCGGCCGGGATCGTGCTGCGCACCGACGATGGCGAAGAAGATCTTGGTCGACAGCACGTCGAAATTGCCGCCGAGGACCAGCGGGTTCCCGAAATCGGCGAGGCTTTCGACGAAGCCGAGCAGGAAGGCGGCGGCAAGGCCGGGACGCAGCAGCGGCCACGTGACCGTGCGGAAGGTCTGCCAGCGCGACGCGCCCAGCGTCTGCGAGGCTTCCTCCAGCGACGGGCTGATCGCTTCGACCACGCCGATCATCACCAGGAACGCGACCGGGATCTGCGACAAAAGCTGCGAGATCAGCACGCCCGGTAGGCCGTAGATCCAGCGCGACGGCGGAATGCCGAACGCGACTTCCAGGAACCACGTGACGATGCCCGTGCGACCGAACAGCACGATGATGGCGAGCGAGATCACGAAAGGCGGCGTGATGATCGGCAGAATGGTGAGCGCGCGCAGACCTTTGCGCCAGGGCAGGCCCGTGCGCACCACGACCAGCGCGAAGGCAAGGCCCATCAGCGTGGACAAGGCGCCGGTCAGCACGCCCAGCAGCACGGTGTTGAACACCACGCCGCAGCGCGGGCCGCCGACCAGGCAATTGAGTTCCCAGATATCGTCGGCGAAGAAACGCCGCCAGAACAGATCGAACGCCAGATTGCCGTGTTCGTCGGTGACGGCCCCGGCCAGCATCGTGGCGATGGGGAAGAACACGAAAGCGAGGATCAGCGCGGTCGAAACGATGACCGAGCCCGCGATGAACGCGTCGCCGCGGAAATAACCGAGTGCGGCCACGCCCAGCGACGTCATCATCAGGAAGGCGAACAGCACGATCGTCGCCCCCCAGCCGAAGCCGTATTGCGACGTCTCGATTTGGCCGATCAGCGGCGCAAGCCAGGTCCATTGCAGACCGGTAATGCCGATGGCGAAGCCTTGCAGGAACGTATAGCCGATCCCGCCGAGACCCGCCGCGATGAGCAATTGGCCGAAGCGGCGATCTTCGCGCGGAAAAGCCAGCGCCACCCCGCCCAGCGCCACGAAAGGCAAAACGCCCCACAGCCACGGGCGATCGAAGGCCAGCGCGTAGAACAAAGCGCTGGCGCTGCGATCGTCGGGATAGTCGCGGACCCAGCCGAAACCGAAGAAACCGTCTTCGATCGCTTGCCAGGGCAGGAACAGAAAGGCGGTCAGGGCGGCGGCCGACCAGCCGGCAACGAGTTTACGCATCAGGCGGCTTTCGGCATGTCGTCTTCGACGTAGTTGCGGATCAATTCGTCCATGGACGTATCGGATTGGAAACCCATCTTGCGCGCGCGCTTGGAATCGAGACGCTTGGGCCAGCCCGCGACGATCTTGGCGATCATCTCGTCGCGCTTCCACTCGATCAGATCGAACGCCTTCGCGCCGGAATGGCGCTTCAGGCCTTCGGCCATTTCGCCGACCGTGACGTCGAGCGAAGGCAGCATCAGCGAGCGGTTCCAGCCCCAATCCGACGACGGCAGATCATAGGCGCGCAAGAACGCTTCGATGCAGCGGCGCGGCGACAAGAGCGGCATCCACGCATCGGCCGAAACCGGGCAGACGGCTTTCTGGCCCGCGAGCGGCTCGCGGATGATCGACGACGCGAAGGTCGACGCGGCAAGATTGGGCTTGCCCGGGCGCACGACGATCGTCGGCAAGCGCAGCGAGCGGCCGTCGAGATAGCCCTTGCGCGTGTAGTCGGCGACCAGCATTTCGCCCATCGCCTTCTGGATGCCGTAGGAGGTTTGCGGCGTCAGGCGGAAATCGTCGGGAATGACCTCGGGAAGATCGCCGCCATAGGTCGCGAGCGACGAGGCGAAGACGAGCTTGGCGGGCTTGGGCAAACGGCGCGCGGCTTCGAGCACGACGCGCGTGCCGTCGAGATTGACGCGGTAGCCCAGATCGAAATCGCGTTCGGCACCGGCGCTGACGACGCCTGCGAGGTGGAAGATGGCGCCCGTATCCGGCGTGATCAGCTTGGCGATGGTCGCGGGATCGAAGACTTCGCCGACGACGACCTCGATGCGCGGGTCTTTCGGCGCGTCGCCCGGATCGACCACGTCGAACAGCACGATCTTCGTGATTTCCGAACGCGCCAGCAGCGCCTTGCCCAGCTTCTTGCCGAGCATACCCGTCCCGCCCGTCACCACCGCTTTCATAAAACCGTCTCCTCCCGTCGCGTTTTTGTTCTAACTCAGCTTACGCTGGTAAGGCGCCCGGCGGGAACAAATGCCGGTTCACGCAATTGCGCAGCTTGCCCTTCTTGAGCCAGTCCCCGGCCGTGTCCGCCGCTTTATACCGCAGATCGTACCAGCTTTCGGGGCTGTAGAAAGCGGCATGCGGGGTCAAAATCAAGCGTCCCGCGAGCCAGGACGGCGGCACGCGATAGGCCGCGACCAGCGTGTCGTCGGGGTCCGGCGGTTCCTGCGGCAGCACGTCCAGCGCCGCGCCGCCGATCGCCCCGGCCTCAATTCCGCGCAGCAGAGCATCGGTATCGACGATGGGCCCGCGCGCCGTGTTGATCAGGATCGCGCCTTTTTTGAGCCGTGCAAGAGTCGATTCCCCGAACATTCCGTGCGTTTCGCGGGTCAGCGGGCAATGGATCGAGACGATGTCCGATTGCGCCAGCATCTCGCCCAGATCGGCGAAGCGCAAATAGGGCTGTGCGGCGGGTTCGTCGACCGGCAGATAGGGATCGTAGAACCCGACATCGAAGCCCAAAGCCTTCGCGCGCGCAGCGGCGGCTTGGCCGATCCGCCCCAGTCCGACGATGCCGAAAGCCTGGCCGGTCAAGCGGCGCACCAACGGCGCCACGTTCCACTGCCAGCCCGCGACGGGGTCGAGCGACAGCATTTCGGTATAGGTCGGCAAACCCCGGCGCAGGCTGAGCGCGCAGGCGATCGCGTGGTTCGCGACTTCCTCGATCCCATAATCCGGCACGTTGCAGACGGGGATATTGCGCTCGGCGAAGGCTTCCAGATCGACCTTGTCGTAGCCCACGCCATGGCGCACGACGATCCGGCAGCGCGTGAGCTTGCGCGCGACGACGCGGTCGAGCGGCATGTCTTGCCAGACCAGCACGCCATCGGCCGACGACCACACCGAATCCGGGATCTGCAACGGATCGCGCGCGCGATGGATGATGAACTCGGCCTCCGGCAGCGCCGTGCGTTCGACATCGGGGTCGAGGGCGAATTGCGCGTCGGGGACCAGGATCTTCATCGTTTGAGCAGCCCGCCGCGTTGGCGATGGCATAAAGGCCGGCGGCCGAGGCGTGCTCGCCGTTCACGGCGGCGGCTTCCACATTCGCCATCGCCAGCGCCACGGCGTAATTCTGCACGAGCGGCCCGGCCCCCACGACGACGACGCGCGCGGGCTTGCACCATTCCTTCGCCGCCGCGATTTCGTGCGCGATCAGCAAGCCCGACAGATAGGACGGCGCTTCGGCCGGCTTCAGCCCTTCGAGCAGCGCGGTCGTGCGGACCATGAACAGGTGATTGAGCAATCCGCCCGGTCCTTGCGCGCGCACGAAACCCTTGGCGAACGCCGCGGGATCGTGCGTCGCATCGACCATCGAACGGCCAAGGATCGTGTGCTTGCGCGCCGTCGCGAAAAGCTCGCCGGTCATGAACGTGGCGAAGCGCTGAATGCGCCCGCCTTCGACGATCGCCCATTTCGAATGCGTGCCCGGCAGGCAATAAACGCCGTCGCCAAGCCCCGTGCCGACGAGCTGCGTTTCCTCGCCGCGCATCACATCGGGCCCGCCCGCCCCTTGGCAGCGCAGGCCCGGCACGATGCGGATATCGAAATGCGGATCGGGCGCCACCGCCAGGCCCGAAGCGAGTTCGGCGGCCGAAGCGGGACACTTGACGTAGGGCGCTTCGATCCAGCCTTGCGCCGAGCCGACCATGCCGCACATCAGCGCGGTCGGGCGCGACGGATCGTTCATCCAATCGCCGACCACGTCGCGGAAGGCGCCGGCGAAATTGGCGTTCTTGATCGACTGCAAGCCCAAGGGCCGTTCGCGCCGGTCCAGCATCGTGCCGTCGGCGGCGATCCGGAAGGCGCGCAGATTGGTGGTACCCCAATCGAGGGCGACGAATCCGCTCATTTTAGCAAAGGCTCCAGTCGGTCGAGGGCGGTTTCGAGTTTATCGTGCCCGATGGCGAAGCATAGCCGCACCCAGCCCTCGCCCTCCGGGCCGAAAGCGCGGCCGGGGGCCAGGCCCACATTCGCCTCGCGCACCACGCGTTTGCAGAATTCGACCGAGTCGGTCATCCCCTGCACTTGGAAGAAGGAATAGAACGCGGCTTGCGCGCGCGCCGTGCGAACCTTCGGGAATTTCGTCAGGCGGTTATGCACGATATCGCGCGCCTTGGCGTAATGCGCGCGAAGGTCGCGCACGAAATCCTCCTGCTGCAGCGCGACGATGCCCGCGCGTTGCGTCATCGTGTTGGCGCCGGAGGTATTGAACTCGATGATCTTGCCCAGCGTGTCGACGACGCCTTCGGGGGCCACCAGCCAGCCCATGCGCCAGCCGGTCATGCACCAGCTTTTGGAGAACGAGTTGACGCTGATCACCGGATCGCCAGGTTGTGCGAAATCCAAGAGCGAGGGCGCGTAGTCGCCGTCATAGACCAGGCGTTCGTAAACGTCGTCGCCGATCGCCCATATGTTCCGCGCGCGGCAGAATTCGACGACGGCTTTGAGCTCGTCTTTGGTGGCAAGCCAGCCCGTGGGATTGCCCGGCGAATTCAGGAAAATCGCCTTGGTGCGCGCATCGCAGGCCGCGAACAGTCTGTCGAGATCAAGCGACCAGCCGGCGTTGTCGGTGAAGCGCAAGGCGACGCGCCGCACTTCGCCGTTCAGGTGATCGCACGCATCGGCCGCGTTGGGCCACAACGGCACGGCGAACACGACATTGTCGCCGGGATCGACGATCAGCTGCATCGCCATCTGGATCGCCGAATTGCCCGACGACGTGACCGCGATGCGCTCGGGCCCGATCTTCAGCCTGCGCAGGCGCGACACGTAAGCCGCGATCGCTTCACGCAATTCGCTGCGGCCCAGGCTCGACGAATAATAGTGATAGCCCTGGTCGAGCGCCTCGTGCGCCGCCGTCACCACCGCGGGTGCGGGCGGGCGATCTCCCTCGCCGAACCACAGCGGAATCAAGCCGGGCTTATCCATCGCGTCTTTGGAGACTTCGCGGATCAGCGAGCCGAGCAGGTTCTCGGATTTCGGACGCAGCGGGAAATTCGGCATGGACACGCGGGGGCCAGGGTCGGCGGGAACGGGCCCTTCTTATAGGGCTCCATCCCCCGCCCCAACAACCCCCGGCGCCGGATTTAGCGTTCGGTCAGCGCCAGTTTGGCGCCCAACAGGGCGAAAGTCGCGGCAAAGCCCCGGCGCATCCAAGCAAGCACCGCGGGCCGGGTCAAAATCCGGTCGCGCACCGCCGCCGCGAACAGGCCGTAGAGCGCGAACACGGCGAAAGTCATCGCCATGAATACCGCACTCATGCCCAGCATCTGCCCGACCGCGCCGGGCGCATCGGCGGCGACGAATTGGGGCAGAAAGGCGAAGAAGAAGATCGAGAGCTTGGGATTGAGCAGATTGATCGCCACCGCTTCCAAGGTCACGGCCAGGAAGCCTTGGCGCGCACTGCGGCCCGCGGTCAGGCTGAGCGCGCCCTTGTCGCGCCAGGTCTGCCACGCCATCCACAGCAGATAAACGACGCCCGCGTATTTCACGACATCGAAGGCGAGCGCGCTGGCGTGCAGCAACGCGGCAAGGCCGGTGATCGCCGCCAGCATATGCGGCACAATCCCGAGTGTGCAGCCGAACGCGGCCACCACGCTCGCCTTGCCGCCGCGCGCCAATCCGGCGGCAACGGTGTAGATCATGCCCGTGCCGGGCGTGGCCACGACGACGAGCGCCACGATCAGGAATTCGGCGCTCATCGTCATGGTGCGTTCCCCTTAGTGGCTTTCGCGGCCGATCGGCGCGCCGGAATTTCCGACCAGGAAATCGAGATCCACGCCCGTGTCGGCCTGGGTCACATGGTCGACGTAGAGCTTAACCCAGCCGCGCGCTTCGTGCACGGGCGGGCCCTTCCACTGCTTGCGGCGCTTTTCGAGCTCGGCGTCGGAAACATGCATCTTCAACAGGCGCTTGGACACGTCGAGTTCGACGATGTCGCCGCTTTTGATCAGCGCCAGCGGGCCGCCGGCGGCGGCTTCCGGGGCCGTGTGCAGCACGACCGTGCCATAGGCCGTGCCCGACATGCGCGCGTCCGAGATGCGCACCATATCGGAGACGCCCTGCTTCAGCAGCTTCTGCGGCAGAGCGAAATTGCCGACTTCCGGGAAGCCCGGATAGCCCTTCGGCCCGCAATTCTTCAGCACCAGGATGCAGTTCTTGTCGACGTCCAGCTTGGGATCGTCGATGCGGCGGTTGTAGTCGTCGATATCCTCGAACACCACCGCACGACCCTTGTGCTTCATCAAGGCGGGCGTGGCGGCGGACGGCTTCAGCACGGCGCCGTTGGGGGCGAGATTGCCGCGCAGCACCGCGATGCCGCCCTGCTTCTTGAACGGCTTCTTGCGCGGCGTGATGACCTTCTCGTTCCAGTTCTTGGCGTCCTTGACGTTTTCCCAGATCGTCTTGCCGTTGACGGTCAGCGCCTTCTTGTGGAGCTTGTCGCCCATCTCGCGCAGCACCACGGGCAAGCCGCCGGCGTAGTAGAAATCCTCCATCAGGTATTTGCCCGACGGCATCAGATCGACGAGGCAAGGCACCTCGCGGCCCAGACGGTCCCAATCGGCGAGCGTGAGGTCCACACCCATGCGGCCGGCGATGGCCAGCAAATGCACGACCGCGTTGGTCGAGCCGCCGATGGCGCCGTTGGCGACGATCGCGTTCTCGAACGCTTCCTTGGTCAGCACCTTCGAGAGTTTGAGGTTCTCCTTCACCATTTCGACCGCGCGCCGCCCGGTCATATGGGCGAGCACTTTGCGGCGGGAATCGGCCGCCGGAATCGCGGCGTTGGTCGGCAGCGCCAGGCCCAACGCCTCCATCATCGACGCCATGGTCGACGCGGTGCCCATCGTCATGCAGTGGCCGACGGAACGCGACATGCAGGCTTCCGCCTCGATCATGTCGTTCGTGTCCATCTCGCCCTTCTTCATCAACTCGGTGAATTTCCACACATGCGTGCCCGAGCCAATCTGCTGGTCGCGCCAGCGGCCGTTGAGCATCGGCCCGCCCGACAGCGCGATGGTCGGCAGATCGCACGACGCCGCCCCCATGACGAGGGCCGGCGTGGTCTTGTCGCAGCCCACCAGCAGCACGACGCCGTCGATCGGATTGCCGCGGATCGATTCCTCGACGTCCATCGAAGCGAGATTGCGGAACAGCATCGTCGTCGGGCGCATCAGCGTTTCGCCCAGGCTCATCACCGGGAATTCCAGCGGGAACCCGCCCATTTCCAGCACGCCGCGCTTCACGCTTTCGGCCAGATCGCGGAAATGCGCGTTGCAGGGCGTCAGTTCCGACCAGGTGTTGCAGATGCCGATGACCGGGCGGCCGTCGAACATGTGATGCGGCAAGCCCTGATTCTTCATCCAAGAACGATGCATCAGCCCGTCGCGGTCGGTGCGGCCGAACCATTCCTTGGAACGCAGTTCGCCTTTTTTGAAATGACGTTTTTTCGTGTCGGCCATGGTTTCCCCCGGAAAATTCGGTCGCAATCCTAATCCGGCATTCATCGTATGAAAAGAGGCGTCGTGCGACTCGTGTTAGGGTCGCCCCCGCCATGCGAATCGCCTTCGTCAATCCGAACCTGTCGCACGATTACGACGCCGATACGCCGTTCGAGGCGCCGTTGCCCGGCTCCGAATCGGCACAGGTCTATCTCGCACTTGCGTTGGCGGCGCGCGGCCACGACGTCGTGCTGTTCACCGGCACGACGCGCGGGGACCGGCGCCTGCGCGGACTCGGCCAGGCGCGCTGGACCGGCGCGTTACCCGGCGACTGGGACGCGATTTTCGTGACCTCGGCGCCCGAACTCGTGCCCGCCTTGCGCGCCGCCCACCCGAACCCGCCGATTTTCGCCTGGGCGCATAACGTGTTCGTGCCCGGCACCGAGGAAGACGCCGCATTGAAGGCCATCGCAGGCCCGCGCGACCGCATCGTTTGCGTGTCGAACTGGCACAAAACGAATTTCACCGATTACGGCGTCGCCGCGGATCGCATCGTGGTGCTCGGCAACGCGATCGGTCCGGCCTTCGAGAATATGTTCGCCCCCGGCGAGAGCATCGTCGCGGCCAAAGCCCGGCCGCCGCGCGCTTCGTTCACGTCGGTACCCTATAAGGGCCTGAAGCAAGCGCTCGCCTTCTTCAAGGATCTGCGCGCGGCGCGCGCCGACATCTCGCTAGACGTGTTTTCGAGCTTCGATTTCTACCCGGCCAATAATTTCTTCCGCCATCAGCCCAGCTGGAAATTCCTGGCGCAGGAGGCGAAGAACGCGCCCGGCGTCGTCTCGCACGGCAATGTGCCGCAAGCCGAACTCGCCAAGGCGTTGAAAGCCTCGCTGCTGCTGTTCTATCCGAACGTCGCCGCCGAAACCGCGTCGATCGCGACGATGGAGGCGATGGCGGCGGGTTGCGTGGTCATCACCACGGCCTTGGGCGCCTTGCCGGAGACGACGGGGGAGTTCGGCATCCTCGCCCCCGTGGTCGACAAAAACATCGACCCTCAGGCCTATGTGAATGCTGCCAGCGCTATCATCGACGCGTTCGCGCAAAACAACCCGGCTTTGGATGCGCGGCTGCGCCTGCAGGTCGATTGGGTCAACCGCACCTATCGCTGGTCGGCGCGCGCCGCGCAGGCCGAGGCGATGATCGGAGGGATCGCATGATCGCGGTGATTTTCGAGGTGCGCCCCGCCGAAGGGCGCAAGCAGGATTATCTCGACTTCGCCGCCGCCTTGCGCGCCGATCTGATGGCGAGCGACGGCTTCATCTCGGTCGAGCGATTCCAGAGCCTGACCGACGACGGCAAAATGCTGTCGCTGTCCTTCTGGCGCGACGAGGCCGCCGTGCAGGCGTGGCGAAAC
This sequence comes from Tagaea sp. CACIAM 22H2, assembly GCA_014444615.1. Taxonomy (GTDB): domain Bacteria; phylum Pseudomonadota; class Alphaproteobacteria; order CACIAM-22H2; family CACIAM-22H2; genus Tagaea. The sequence continues at coordinate 44,501 of PVXE01000018.1, forward strand.
CGCCCCGGCCACCGTGCAGCGCAGGCCGCCGGACGCACCGGCATTTTCGCCGATTACCGTTTGCGCGTGGCGGGCGTGATTCGCGATTACGGCCTGAACGTGCGCGATCAGGCGCCGGCGGATTCCCGCGCGGCGCACGATCCCGGTTTCACGCTTTAGCGGCCAGTGCCGCGCGCCGCATCGCGACGATGCCGCAAATGCAGATCAGCGTGGCGCCAACCACCGTCCATTGGCCGGGCACATCGCCATAGACGAGCCAGCCCAGCAGCGTCGCGAAAACCACCAGCAGGTAGTTATAGGGTTGAAGGTCGCTGGCCGGCGCCAGCGCCAGCGCCCGGATCACGCAGATATGCGCGAGGCCCCCGAGTGCCCCGCCCAGAATCAGCCAGAACCAGCCGATCGCGTCGGGCGCGCGCCAATCGAAATAGGCGAGTACGGCGGCGATGACGAAGCCGACGATCGGCGTGTGCAGTGTCGTCACGTCGGTCGAATCCTTGCTGGCGATCATGCGCGTCAGCGCCTGATACAGGCCCCAAGTGGCCGTCGCGGCGACGGCGATCCACATCGCGGGGCCGAGATTCTGGAAGGCCGGCCCGATCACCAGCAGCGCGCCAATCAACCCGCCGGCGACCAGGCCCCAGCCGATCGGATCGACTTTCTCTTTGAGGAAGATCGCCGCCGCCGCCGTGGCGAACAACGGCGCCGACGCCGCGACCGCGTGGACTTCGGCCAGCGGCAGATATTTGAACGAGAGGATGAAACACACCATCTCGACCAGCAGCACGAAGGTGCGCAGCGCCTGCCACCAGGGCGCGCGGCTTTCCAGCACCAGCCAAGGCCCGCGCTTGGCGATCAGGCACGCGATCGCGATGAACACCACGAAGCGGATCGCCATGATCTGCTGGATCGCGTAGCCCTGCGTCAGCGATTTGTTCAGCGCGTCCATCGACGCGAAAAACGCCATCGCCGCGATCATCAGGAAGACCGCGCGCAGGCCGTCGGATCGCGGCATCAAAATATCCCGTCGATCTCGCCCTCGGGCGTCAGGCCGATCGCTTCGGCGGCCGGGATTTTCGGCAAACCCGGCATGGTCATCACGTCGCCCGCCAGCGCCACGACGAAACCCGCCCCGGCGGACAAGCGCACTTCGCGCACCGGCAGCGTGTGGCCGGTGGGCGCCCCCTTCAACTCCGGATCGGCGGAGAAGGAATACTGCGTCTTCGCCATGCAGACCGGGAATTTGCCGAAGCCCGCTTCTTCGATGGCTTTGAGGCGCTTGGACGCGGCCGACGCGAAGCTGACGCCCGACGCGCGATAGATTTCGCGCGCGATGGTCTCGATCTTGGTTTTGAGCGGGGCGTCGTCGGGATAAAGGAATTTGAACTTCGCTTCGCCCTTGTCGATCTGGGCGACGGCTTCGCACGCGAGCTCTTCCGCCCCCGCACCGCCATCGGCCCAATGCTTGGCGCGGATCGCCTTGGTGCCGGCCGCCGCGCAGGCCTTTTCAATCGCCGTCCATTCGGCGGCGGTGTCCGACGTGAAGGCGTTGATCGCGACCAGCACGGGAAGCCCGAATTTCTTCAAATTCTCGACATGGCGCAGCAAATTGGCGAGGCCCTTCTCGACCGCGCCGACGTCTTCGCGCGTCAGTTCCTTGGCATCCGCGCCGCCTTGCAGCTTCAAGGCGCGCACCGTGGCCACCACGACCGCGAGATCGGGCGTCAGACCCGCTTGGCGGCATTTGATGTCGAGGAATTTCTCGGCGCCGAGATCCGCGCCGAAGCCGGCCTCCGTGACCACGTAATCGGCGAGCGACAAGGCCGTCGTCGTCGCGGCGACCGAGTTGCAGCCATGCGCGATATTCGCGAACGGCCCGCCATGGACGAGGACGGGATTGCCTTCCAGCGTTTGCACCAGATTGGGCTTGATCGCGTCCTTCAGCAGCGCGGCCATGGCACCCTGCGCTTTCAGGTCGGCGGCGGTGACATAGCCGCCTTCCTTGCGCTCGGCGACGACGACGCGCGACAGACGCGCCTGCAGATCCGCCATATCCTTGGCGAGGCAGAAAATCGCCATCACCTCCGACGCGGTCGTGATGTCGAAACGGCCCTGGCGCACGGCGCCGTTGCCCGCCCCTAAACCCATCACCAGATCGCGCAGCGACCGGTCGTTCATATCCATCACGCGCGGCCACACGACGCGCTTGGGATCGATCGCGGGTGCTTTGCCCCAATAGACGTGATTGTCGATCAGTGCCGCGAGCAGATTATGCGCCGTGCCGATCGCGTGGATGTCGCCGGTGAAATGCAGATTGATGTCGGCCATCGGCACGATCTGGGCGTGGCCGCCGCCGGTCGCCCCGCCCTTCTGACCGAAGCAGGGGCCGAGCGAAGGCTCGCGCAACGCGATCGCCGTACGTTTGCCAATACGGTTGAGCGCGTCGCCCAAACCGATCGTCGTGGTCGTCTTGCCTTCGCCTGCTTTGGTTGGGTTGATGGCGGTGACGAGGATCAGTTTGCCGCGCTTGCCCGATTTGGGCAGCAGGCCGGTATCGATTTTCGCCTTGGCGCGGCCGTAGGGCTCGATCGCCGCTTCGGGAATGCCGATCTTGGCGGCGACTTCCGCGAGCGGGCGCAACGTCGCCTTGCGGGCGATCTCGATATCGGACATCGGATGCGTTTCCTTCGTTGTCTCAGCGCGCTTGCGCGGCTTGGCGTTTCAGCGCCGCTTCGCGGATGGCGGTCATCGTCGTGCGCGTGGTGATGATTTCGGGATCGATCTTCAGTGCCAGCAGCGCGGTGCGCCGTGCGGCGATGGCACGCTCCAGTGCCGGCATGAAATCCTCGGTCCGCGTCACTTCTTCGGCATGGGCGCCCAGCGATTTGGCGAGCCCGACGAAGTCGGGGCTCTTCAAATCCGTGCCAACGACGCGCGCGGGATGCTCGCGTTCCTGATGCATGCGGATCGTGCCGTAGATGCCGTTGTCGAACACAAGGATGATCGGCGATGCGCCATATTGCACGGCGGTCGCGATCTCCAGCCCCGACATCATGAACCCGCCATCGCCGATCATGCCGAGCACGAGGCGATCGGGATGCACGAGCGACGCCGCGACGGCCGCCGGCACCGAATAGCCCATGGCGCCGGACGTCGGCCCGACCAAGCGCGCGGGGCGCTTGAACGGCAGGAAGCGCATCGGCCAGCCCGTGTGGTTGCCGGCATCGACCGTGACGACATAGCTTTCGACGTGGCGCGACGTCGCGAGTTCGCGCATCGCGCGGCCCATATCGAGCTCGCCGTTATAGGGATTGGGCACGAGCGATTTTTCGAAATCGGCGCGCGCGGCTTGCGTCCATGCTTTCCACGGACGTGTTTCCAGCGGTTTCAGGGCGGCCGTGGCGAGCGCGAACGCGTTCGCGTCGGCGACGACGCCGACATCCGGGCGATAGACGCGACCGAGTTCGTCCGGATCGGCGTGAATGTGAATGAGCGTTTGTTTGGGCTCCGGGCTTTCCAGCACGGTGTAGCCCTGCGTCGTCATCTCGCCCAGCCGCGCGCCGATCACCAGCAGCAAATCGGCTTCCTTGGCGCGTTTGACGAGTTCGGGCGGGCCCGACGTGCCGAGATCGCCGACATAAACGCGCGAATCGGGCGCGATCGCGTCCATGCGCCGGAACGACGCCGCCACCGGCAAATCGTTGGCCTCGGCGAAAGCTTGGATCGCGGCACCCGCCTCGTCCTGCCAGCCCGGCCCGCCGATGATGACCAGCGGGCGCTGGGCTTTGGCGAGGGCCGCTTGCACGCGCAGCAGATCGGAATGCGTCGGCGCGGGTTTGGCGACGCGATAGGGTTCGGCGTCGCGCACCGTCACCACATCGGTCAGCATGTCCTCGGGCAACGCCAGCACGACCGGGCCGGGGCGGCCCGACGTCGCGGTGTGAAACGCGCGCGCCATATATTCGGGAATGCGCGACGCGTCGTCGATTTGTGCCGCCCATTTGACGACCGAGCCGAACATCTGCCGGTAGTCGATTTCTTGGAACGCTTCGCGATCCATCATGTCGCGGCCGACCTGGCCGACCAGCAGGATCATCGGCGTCGAATCCTGCATAGCCGTGTGCACGCCGACCGAAGCGTGCGTGGCACCCGGCCCGCGCGTGACCATGCAAATGCCCGGCTTGCCGGTCAGCTTGCCATAGGCTTCGGCCATATTCGCCGCACCGGCTTCGTGTCGCGCGTTGATCAGGCGGATCGTGCGGCTGTCGTGCAGCGCGTCGAGCACTTCGAGATACGATTCCCCCGGCACGCAAAACGCCATATCGACGCCGTGAATCAGCAACTGATCGACCAGAACGCGGCCGCCGCTGCGCGGTTTGGGGGACATGCGTTACCTCCGAAAAACAGAGCGGCAGTTAACAAGCGGGCCGCGATGGACGCAAGGGTCGCCGCAGGGCTATTTTGCCGCGATGGACGAAATACCCGAATGGATGGCGCCCGCGGGCGACAGCGCGTTTCGCGACTTGATCGGCTACTTTCCCCGCGTTTGGCGGGAAAACTACGTGGAAATGGTGTTGGCGCTGGAAGAACGCCACCGCAACCGTTCCGGCATCGCGCATGGCGGCGTGGTGGCGACGATGGTGGACGTCGCCGGGGGATTCGCGGGCTGCTTCTGCCCGCATCCCGGCCGCGTACGCCGCGCCTCCACCCTGTCGCTGACGACGCAATTCATCGGGCCTGCGCGAATCGGCCGCACATTGATCGCGACGGGCCGCACACGGCCCGGCGGCAAGTCGATCTATTTCGCGACGATCGAAATCGTCGACGACGAAGGCAAGGCCGTGGCGACGGGCGAAGCCGTTTACAAATACCGCCCCGGCAGCGAAACCTTGGAAGGCGTGGCGCGTTGAACGACACATCTCGCGCGCCGGGGCTTGGCGTGATGGCGGTTGTGGTCGTGCTGTGCGCGATCTGGGGCGTCAATCAGGTCGCGATCAAATTCGGCAACACCGGCATTTCGCCGCTGTGGCAGGCGGCGCTGCGCTCCGCGGGCGGGGCGATCCTCGTGCTCCTCTGGGCGCGATTTCGCGGCATTCCGATTTTCGAGCGCGACGGCACGCTGGCGGGCGGGATCGCGGCCGGTCTGCTGTTCGGCACGGAATTCGGCCTGCTTTATTGGGCGATCGAATTCACCACGGCCGCGCGCTCGGTCGTGCTGCTCTATACCGCGCCGATCTCGCTGGCAATCGCGGCGCATTTCTTCCTGAAGGGCGACCGTTTGACGCCCCGGAAGATTCTCGGCCTGACCGCATGTTTCTTGGGCGTGGCGCTGTTGTTCGCGGATTCGCTGACCCTGCCCGACCGCAAAGGCCTGATCGGCGACGCGCTGGCTTTCGCCGCGTCGCTGTTTTGGAGTGCGTCGACCATTGTCATCAAACGTTCCAATCTCGCCACCGCGCGCGGGGAGAAGATTGGACTTTACCAATACGCGGTATCGGCCGTGCTGCTCGGTACGGTCGCATTGCTGATGGGCGAGCGCGGCATCTTCGATCCGACGCCGCTCGCGATCGGCGCCCTTGCCTTTCAGGTCGTGATCGTGGTGTTCGTCAGCTACACGATCTGGTTCGCGCTCGTGCCCGTCTATCGCGCCTCGTCGCTGGCGTCGTTCTCGTTCCTCACGCCCGTCTTTGGCGTGTTCGCGGCGCATCTGCTGCTGGGCGAGGAGTTGAAGCCCGTACTGGTGATGTCGCTCGCTTTGGTCGGGTTCGGCATCTGGACCGTCAACCGCCCGGCGAAAGCCTAAAGCCCCAGCTCGCGCAAAATCTCGTCGGTATGCTGGCCGAGTGTGGGTGCCGCGCGCGTCACGCGGGCGGGCGTGGCCGAAAGCTTGACCGGCGCCCCCAGGGTTTCGACGCGGCCAAGCGTTGGATGATCGGTCGCGACCACCATCTCGCGCGCGCGGGTTTGCGGGTCGGCGAGCATGTCTTGGATCGACAGCACCGGTCCGGCCGGCATCCCCATCCGGTCGAACAGATCGAGCCACGCGGCGGTCGTGCGCGCGGCGAATAGCGGTGTCAGCGCATCGACCAACGCCGGCAGATTGCCCATGCGATCGGCATTGGTCGCGAAGCGCGGATCGGCGGCAAGTTGCGGTGCTTCCAGGCATTCGATCAGCTTCAGCCAGGATTTCTGGTTCGCGGCCCCGACATTGATCCAGCCGTCTTTGGTCGCGAAAGCCTGATAGGGCGCGTTCAACGGATGGCCCGAGCCGAGCGGCCCCGGCGACGCGCCGGTCGCCAGCGCGATCGCCGATTGCCAATAGGTCTGCACGATGCCCGCTTCGAACAGCGAAGTATCGACGAGCTGGCCCTCGCCCGTGCGCGTGCGCGCTTGCAACGCGGCAAGGATTCCCATCGCCGCGAGAATGCCCGCGGTGATGTCGGTGACGGGGGCGCCGACCTTCACGGGTGCCCGCCCCGGCCCTTCGCCGGTGATGCCCATCAAGCCCGACATGCCTTGCGCGACCAGATCGAAGCCGCCGCGCGCCGCGTAAGGGCCCGTGCGCCCGAAGCCCGACAGCGAGCAATAGATGAGGCGCGGATTGAGCGCATGCACCGCGTCGTAGCCGAAGCCGAGCTTGTCGAGCGTGCCCATCCGGTAATTCTCGATCAGCACATCGGCGGTGGACAGCAACCGGCGCAGCGCATCCTTGCCGTGCTCGGTTTTGAGGTCGAGGGCGATGCCGCGCTTGTTGCGGTTCATCATCAGGAAAGCCGCACTTTGGTCGCCGACCATCGGCGGCTGCATGCGCCGCGTATCGTCGCCGCCGGGCAGCTTTTCCACCTTGATGACGTCCGCACCCAGATCGGCGAGCATCAAGCCTGCGACCGGCCCCGCCATAATATGGGCGAGTTCGACGACGCGAATTCCCGCGAGCGCGCCCGCCATCTCAGCGGCCCTCGAAGCGCGGCGGGCGCTTTTCCAGGAACGCGCGATAGCCTTCCAGATAATCGCGCGTGTCGCAGTTCGCGAAGCCTTCGAGGTATTCGCGCTTTGTGAGCTTGCGCGGGTCCATCAGGCGCCGCGCGAATTTCTTGTGCCAGCGGTTGGACAATGGCGCGCCGGAAGCGATGCGCGCGGCGGCGGCGTAGGCTTCCTTCGTCACGTCCGCATCCGCCACGACGCGCGTGACGAGGCCCTTGTCCTTCGCTTCCGCCGCGCCGAACACCCGCGCTTCGAGCAGGATTTCCAGCGCCGTCGCGCGGCCGACCAGATCGATCAGCGCCGACAATTCCGGATACGCCATGATCACACCGATACGGTTAATCGGCACGCCGAAGCGGCTGGCCTCGCCGCAAATGCGCAAATCGCACATCGACGCGATCTCCAGCGAACCGCCGACGCACAACCCATGGATCATTGCGAGCGTGGGATGGCGGCAATCGCGGATCGCGGCGAGTGTCGCGTGCATGATTTTGCCGTAGGCGACGGCGAGCTTCGTGGTCGCGCGCGTGCGCTCGAATTCCGAAATATCCGCGCCCGGCCCGAACGCCTTTTCGCCTGCCCCGCGCAGCACGATGCAGCCGATATCGGCTTCCCGATGAAGCGCGCGCATCGTTTCGCCCAAGCTCTTCCAGCTCGCCTGACTCAAAGCGTTGAGCTTGTCGGGCCGGTTGAGCGTGACGGTGACGATGCGCGGATCGCCCGCCGCTTCGCGGTCGACCAGAATCAGTCCGTCTTTCGTCGAGACGGTTTTCGGCGTGCTTCGTTTGGCGGCTGGCATCGATGGTCCTCCCCGCTGCCACATTAAAGAAAAAGGGCGGCGCTTGGAAACGCCGCCCCGAAGTTTGGGAGAGGAGGAGAGGAGAAAACGTACTGGGGACTAACGCACGGCACCGAGAATGAGCTGCGGCTGCTGGTTGGCGATCGAAAGGGACTGCACGGCGAGCTGTTGGCGGACCTGCAGCGACTGCGTCGAGGCCGAGGCCTTGCCGATATCGGCATCGACCATGGCGCCCATACCCGTCGTCGTCGCATCGATGACCGAGTTGAGCAGGTCGCTTTGCAGGCGCAGCGTGCGGCTATCGGCCGCCGCCCCGCCCAACGCCGCCGAAACCGCGTTGCCGAAGGTCGAGAGCGACGTGAGGGCCGCCGTCGCCGACGTGACCGACGAAACCGACGACGCCGCGAAGGTCGTGAACGCGGTATGGACGGTCGAGCGGCTGGACATCGTGATCGTCGTCGCGTTGACGTCGGCGAGGAAGGTTTTGGCCGCCGAGTTGTTCGACAGCAGGTTCACGCCGTTGTAGTTCGCCTGGCGGATGAACGTCGAAATCTGGTTCGTCATCGCGCCGAAATCGGCGGCGTAGATCGTGCGTTGGCTGTTGCTGATCGAGCCGTCGGCGAGCTGCGTGATCTTGGCCTGAAGGTTTCCGACCAGGTTCGAGATATTGGTCAGCGCCGCGTCGGTCACGGCACCCAGGCCCGTGCCGTTGGTGATCGACGCCTGCACCGCCTGAAAGGCCTGCAGATTGCCCCGGATGCCCTGCGCGACCGTGAAGGTCGACGAATCGTCCATCGCATCGGCAACGCGATAGCCGGTCTGGACCTGCTTAGACGCGGTGGCGAGCATCGAACCCGCCGTGCGCAGCGACCCAAGGGCGACCATCGCGCTGAGATTGGTGTTGATCGAGTTGGACATAACAGGCTCCGTGAAGGGGGTGTTCTTTCCCAACACTCCGCAAATCATACGCCAACATTAATATTGTTTAAAAACAAATACTTAACTTAGTGAAATAGCATACCAGGGGCAGTTTCTGCCGGGCAGAACCGGCAACTACGGTCCCGCAACGGAAAATTTTACCGACGGGAACACGCCGTCTCGCCAAGGCCAAAGCCATGCAATAAGAAGGGCGCGCCAGACATCCGGGAGTCGCCATGAACAAGGACGAGATCGCCAAAACCGCCGCCCGCATCCTGATCGAAACCCAAGCGATCCATTTCAACGTCGCCAAGCCCTATATCTTCACCTCGGGCTGGGCGTCGCCGACCTATTGCGATTGCCGGCGGCTGATCTCGTTCCCGCGTGCGCGCGCCAAGCTGATGGATATGGCGGTCGAAACGATCCAGCGCACGATCGGTTTCGACAGCTTGGATGCCGTCGCCGGCGGCGAAACGGCCGGCATTCCCTTCGCGGCCTGGATCGCCGAGCGCCTGGAATTGCCGATGCTCTATGTGCGCAAGAAGCCCAAGGGCTTCGGGCGCAACGCGCTGATCGAAGGCAAGATCGTCGAAGGTTCGCGCGTGCTGCTGGTCGAGGATCTCGCGACCGACGGCAAGTCGAAGCTCCATTTCGTCAACGGGCTGCGCGAGGCGGGCTGCCAGGTGGCGCACAGCTTCGTCGTGTTCCATTACGGCATCTTCCCGGAAAGCGTCTCCGCGCTCGCCAAGGAAGGTGTCGCGCTGCACGAACTCGCCACGTGGTGGGACGTGCTGAAGGAAGCCGAAGCGCAAGCCGTGTATCCCGCCGCCGAACTCGCCGAAGTGCGCAAATTCCTCGAGAACCCGGCGGATTGGTCCTACGCCCATGGCGGCGTGGGCCGCGACGGCAAGAAGAAAGGCGAGTAGGCTTTCGGGATGCGCGTCGCCGCCCTCGCCTTCGCCCTGCTCGCTTTGGCCTTCCCGGCCAAAGCAAAGGACGAATTGACGGTCGGCCTGTCGCAATTCCCCGCGACCTTCCATCCGATGATCGATTCGATGGCGGCCAAGAGCTACGTGCTCGGCATGGTCCGCCGTCCGATGACGACCTACGACAAGGATTGGAAACTCGTCTGTCTGATGTGCGTGGAATTGCCGACCGTCGAAAACGGCGGCGCCAAGCGCGTGACCTTGCCCGACGGCAAGGAAGGCATGGAAGTCACGTTCCGCATCAAGCCGGACGCGACTTGGGGCGACGGCAAGCCGGTCGTCGCCGACGACGCGTTGCTGACCTGGGAAATCGGCAAGCATCCGCGTTCGGGCGTAACGTCGGGCGAAGGCTATCGACGCATCCTGAAGATCGAAACGCCCGATCCCAAAACGCTGATCTTCACCTCCGACCGCGTCACCTTCACCTACAACGATTTCAGCCAATACGATTTCATCCCGGCGCATCTGGAACGCGCGCGTTTCGAACAAGACCCCGAGACCTATCGCCGGCGCACGGGATACGACACCGATACCGCCAATCCGGGCCTCTATAACGGGCCCTATCGCATCACCAACGTGCAGCCGGGCGCTTCGATCACGCTGGAGCCCAATCCGCATTGGGCCGGCAGGAAGCCGCATTTCAAACGCATCTTCGTGCGCGTGATCGAGAATTCGGCGGCGCTGGAGGCCAATCTTCTCTCGGGCTCGATCGATTACGTCGCGGGCGAGCTCGGCTTCACGCTCGATCAGGCTTTGGCGCTGGAAAAGCGCCAAGCCGCGCGCTTCGATTTCAACTACGTTCCGTCGCTGCTCTACGAGCATATCGACTTCAATCTCGATCACCCGATCCTGAAAGATGCGCGCGTGCGCCGCGCGATGGTGCATGCGCTGGACCGCGAGGCGCTGACGCGCCAATTGTTCGAGGGCAAGCAGCGCGTGGCGCATTCCTTCATGGGCCCACGCGATCCGATGTCGGCGCCCGACGTACCGGTGCTCGGCTTCGATTTGGCGCGCGCGCAAGCGCTGCTGGCCGAAGCGGGGTTCGATCGCGTGGTCAACGGCATTCGCCAGAACGCGGCGGGCGAGCGCCTGTCCTTCGAATTCGGCACCACCGCCGGAAACCGGCTTCGCGAAACGGTGCAGCAGGCGCTGCAAAGCCAATGGCGGCGTGCCGGGATCGAAGTGCGTATCCGCAACGAACCGCCGCGCGTGTTCTTCGGCGACGGCACCTCCAAGCGCCGTTTTCAGCTCGCGATGTATGCGTGGTTCTCCGCGCCCGAATCGGTGCCGCGCACCACGCTGCATTCGGAGATGATCCCCAGCGAAGCCAATGGCTGGCAGGGCCAGAATTATCCCGGCGTGCGCGAGCCCGAGATCGACGCGGCGATCGACGCGCTGGAGCGCGAGCTCGATCCCGCCAAGCGCAAGCCGATCTGGGCGCGCATCCAAACGCTCTACGCCCAGAACGCCTGGGTGCTGCCGCTCTATTTCCGCGCCGATCCGTTCGTGATCCCGAAATGGCTGACCGGGATCGAGCCGACGGGCCATCAGTATTATTCGACGCTCGGCGTCGAAAATTGGCGCCCGCGCAACTAGGATGCTCCGCCACGCGGTCACGCGCCTGATCCAAGGTTTGCTGGTTCTGACCGCCGCGAGTTTCGCGATCTACGTGCTGCTAGGGCTTATGCCCGGCGATCCGGTCGATCTGATCGCCTCGGGCAATCCCAATTTCACCCCCGACGATCTGCGCAATTTGCGCGAACTTCACGGGCTCGACCGGCCGCTGGTCGACCGTTATTTCGACTGGGCGGCGGCGGCGCTATCGGGCGATCTTGGCTACAGCCGCACGTTCTCGCGCCCCGTGCTGGCGACGATACCGCCCTTCCTGGCCAACACCGCCGCGCTGATGCTCGCGTCGTTCTTGATCGCGCTGGCGCTCGGCATCGCGCTGGGCCTCGCGGCCGCGGCCAATCGCGGCGGCGCGATCGATACGGCGATCAACGCCTTCGCCTTCGTCTCGGCCGCGACGCCGACCTTCTGGCTGGCGCTGCTGATGATCGTGTTGTTCGCGGTCACGCTGGGCTGGCTGCCCGCCAGCGCCTTGCCCCCACCGGGCGAAGACGGCATTTGGGACAAAATCCGCCATTTGATCTTGCCGGTCACGACTTTGGCCTTGGTCGAAGCGGGCGAATACGCGCGCCATATGCGCGCGGCTGCCATCGACGCGCTGGCGCAGGATTGGGTGCGCACCGCGCGCGCCAAGGGGGCCTCGCGAACGCGCGTGGTGCTGGGCCATGTGTTGCGCAACGCGCTGGTCCCCGTCGCGACCGTGGCGGCGCTGGGCTTCGGCGGATTGTTTTCGGGCGCGCTCGTCACCGAAACGATCTTCGCCTATCCCGGCATGGGCAAGCTCATCTACGATTCGATCATGGCGAGCGATTTCAATCTGGCGCTGGCCTGTTTGCTGATGGCGTCGGCCTTGGTGATCGCGGCGAATTTCGCGGCCGATATGGTCTATGCCGCCCTCGATCCGCGCATCGGCTTCGGGCGCGCGCGCGGCGACGACACATGACCGGCCCCGAGAAACGCTTGGCGCTCGCGGGAACGGTCATCGCCGTCGTGGCGCTGGCTGCCCTCGCCGCCCCGCTGATCGGCTGGATCGTCGAATACGATCCGTTCGAGACCGATCTGCTGCGCCGCTATTCGCCGCCGTCCTTCGCCAACCCGCTGGGCACGGACGAGCTGGGCCGCGACGTGGCGATGCGTTTGCTGTTCGGGGCGCGCGTGTCGCTCGCCGTCGGCCTTGCGGCGGCACTCGCCGCCAGCACCATCGGCACAGCGATCGGCTTGATCGCCGGCTATTTCGGCGGGCGCATCGATCAAATTCTGATGCGCGTGACCGACGCGGTGCTGTCGCTGCCCGTGCTGCCGGTGCTGATCGTGCTGGCCGCGGTCGATCTGGGCAAATTGGGTTTGCCCGAAGGCGAAGCGTCGAGCCTTGCGCGCATCGTCGTCATCGTCGCGGCGTTCGGCTGGCCCAAAGTCGCACGGCTGGTGCGCGGCCACGCGCTGGCGCTGCGCGAACGCGATTTCGTGCGCGCGGCGCGTGCGCTCGGCGCCGGCCCCTGGCGGATCATGTGGGCGCATATTCTGCCGAACTGCGCGACGCCGATCCTGATTGCGACGGCGCTCGCCGTCGGCGGCACGATCCTTTACGAAAGCGTGCTGTCGTTCTTGGGGCTCGGCATCCAGCCGCCGATCCCAAGCTGGGGCAATATGCTGACCGGCGCGCAGGAAACGATCGTCCAAGCGCCGTGGCTCGCCTTATGGCCGGGAATCGCGATCCTGATCACGGTCGCGGCGATCAATCTTCTCGCCGACGCCGTTCAGGATCGCTTCGACCCGCGCCGCCGTAAGGCTTAGTGCGACATCAGCACCGGTACGGTCATGTGGTCGAGCACGTCGCGCGTGGCGCCGCCGAAGATCGCTTCGCGCGCGCGGCTATGCCCATAGGCGCCCATCACCAGGAAATCGGCGCCGAGATCGGCCAAGCGGCTGAGCAGCGCGTCGCCCACCGACAGATCGCCCGAATAGGTCGTCGTCGCCTCCGCCGCCACGCCGTGACGCGCGAGATGCAGCGCGATATCCGCACCGGGCAGGCGCTTGGCGGCACCGTCGGGGTCGATCGACAAGATCGAGACCTTCTCCGCCGCGCGCAGCAGCGGCAACGCGTCGGCGATGGCGCGCGCGGCTTCGCGCGTGTTGTTCCAAGCACAGACGACATGTTTCGTGGTGCCCGCGAAGTTCCCGGCGTTGGGAACGAAAATCACCGGACGCCCGGCGGTCAGTACCAGCGCCTCGCCCAAGGCGGCCACGTCGGGCGGCAATTGGCCGTCCGGCTGCGGGACGACGATCGCGTCGGCATGACGGGCGTGGTTCAGCGCCACGTCCTCGGCGAAGCCCCAAGCCTCGCGATACTCGATCTCCACGCCTTCGGCGGCGGCGGCCTTGGCGACCGCGTCGCGCACCTTGGCGGCTTCCTCGCGCACCTGATCGCGGAACGCTTCCATGATCGAATGACCCGCCATCGCGCGGGCGGAGGACGGCAGCACCGGCTCGGTCAGCGCATGGATCGCGGCCAGATGCGCGCCTTGCCGCTTGGCGAAGCGCGCGGCGAAAGCCAAACGCAGCGCGATATCGGGACCCGCCTCGGCGAAAACCACCAGATCGCGGAAGCCGGCGGTTTGGGACGGGGACGGATTGCGCGACGGGGTCATGACGTTGATCTCCTTGTCTGGTTCGCGATTGAACCTGACGCAAAGCGCCGTCCCGCGCTTTGATATGGCTCAACCGGCTTTCCAAGCCCCCCGGAATGGGGTAGCAAACGCCTGTTTCGATTGGAGAAAGCATATGATCGCCGCCGCCCCTTCCCGTCTGGTTCCGGTAATCCTGTCCGGGGGTGCGGGCACGCGGCTGTGGCCCTTGTCGCGCGAGACCTATCCCAAGCAGCTTCTGGCGCTGGCGGGCACACGCAGCCTGATCCAAGACACGGCCGCGCGTTGCGGCGGCGAAAGCTTCGGCGCGCCCATCATCGTGTGCAACGAGGAGCATCGCTTCGCCATCGCCGAGCAATTGCGCCAGATCGGCATCGCCCCGCGCGCGATGATTCTCGAACCCGTCGGGCGCAACACGGCCCCCGCCGCCGCGGCCGCCGCCGCGTTGCTGGAGCCGGGCGAGATCATGATGCTGCTGCCCTCCGACCACGCGATTTCCGACGTCGCTTCGTTCGCCAAAGCCGCGGCGAAAGCGGCGGCAGGCGCGCGTGCCGGCAAGCTCGTGACCTTCGGCATCGAACCCGAACGTCCCGAAACCGGCTACGGCTATATCAAGCGCGGGGCCGCACTGCCCGGCCTCGACGGCGCCTATGCGGTCGAGCGTTTCGTCGAGAAGCCCGATCTCGACACCGCGAAGAAATATCTCGCCGAAGGCGGTTGGGCGTGGAACTCCGGCATGTTCATGCTGCCCGCCGCGATCTTCCTGGCGGAGACCGAGAAATTCGAGCCCGCCATCGCGCGCGCCGCGAAGGACGCCGTCGCCAAGGCCAAGCGCGATCTCGATTTCGTGCGCTTGGACAAGGACGCTTTCGCCGCCGCCCCGTCGAAATCGATCGACTACGCGGTGATGGAGCGCACGAGCCTTGCGGCCGTCGTGCCCGCATCGATGGGCTGGTCCGACGTGGGCGCGTGGGACGCGCTGTGGGATTTGGGCACGCGCGACGCCGACGGCAACGTCGTGCGCGGCGACGTGATCGCCGAGGATACGCATAATTCGTATCTGCGCACCGAAGGCCGCTTGCTCGCGACCATCGGCGTCGACGATCTGATCGTCGTCGACACGCGCGACGCGACGCTCGTGGCGCGCAAGGACAAGGCGCAGCACGTCAAGCGCATCGTCGACCGCTTGAAGGCGGCCGGGCGCAGCGAGGCGAGCCTGCACACCGAAGTGCATCGCCCCTGGGGCAGCTACCAGACGATCGATCTGGGCCCGCGTTTCCAGGTGAAGCGCCTGTCGGTGAAGCCCGGCGCCAAAATCTCGCTGCAAAAACACGCCCAGCGCGCCGAGCATTGGGTCGTCGTGCAAGGGATCGCGCGCGTGACCCGCGACGAGGACGTGTTGACGCTGCGCGAGAACATGTCCGCCTACATCCCCGTCGGCTGCGTCCACCGACTGGAAAATCCCGGCACGGAAATGCTGCACATCGTCGAGGTCCAGTCGGGTTCCTATCTGGGCGAGGACGATATCGTGCGCCTCGAAGATTCCTACGGGCGCAAGTGATGACCGATCCGATCAGCATCAATGCCGCCGATGTCGCCGCTGCGGCCGCGCGCATTCAAGGCCAGGTTCTGCGCACGCCGACCTTGCGCTCGGCGACATTGTCCGCCGTCACCGGCGCGGATGTGCGCATCAAATTCGAGAACCACCAATACGTCGCTTCGTTCAAGGAACGCGGCGCGCTCAATAAACTGCTGCTGCTTTCGCCCCAGGAACGCCAGCGCGGCGTGATCGCCATGTCGGCGGGCAACCACGCGCAAGCGGTCGCCTATCACGCCAAGCGTTTGGGCATCGCCGCGACGATCGTGATGCCCAAGGCGACGCCCTTCACCAAGGTCGCGCGCACGCGCGATCATGGCGCACGCGTGATTCTGGAAGGCGACGCGCTGACCGAGGCCGCCGCCTTCGCGCGCGATCTGGCGGCGAAGGAAAATCTCGTCTTCGTCCATCCCTACGACGATCCGGCGATCATGGCGGGCCAAGGCACGCTGGCGCTGGAAATGCTCGCCGATTTCCCCGATCTCGACACGCTGGTGATTCCCATCGGCGGCGGCGGAATGATTTCGGGTTGCGCCGTCGCGGCCAAGTCGATCAATCCGGCGATCGAAATCGTGGGCGTCGAGGTCGAGGCTTTCGCCTCCGCAGCACAGCGCAAAGCCGGCGAGAAGGTCCATACCGGCGGCACGACGATCGCCGAAGGCATCGCGGTCGCCGATGTTGGCGCGCAATGCTGGCCGGTCATCGACAGAATGGTGCGCGATGTCGTCGTGGTCGACGAGCTCGACGTCGAGCGCGCCATCGTGCTGCTGATCGAAATCGAAAAGACCGTCGCCGAAGGTGCCGGTGCGGCGGGTCTTGCCGCGTTGCTCGCCCATCCCGAGCGATTCAAGGGCCGTAAAGTCGGCCTCGTCCTGTGCGGCGGCAATATCGACACGCGCGTCTTGTCGAGCGTGCTGCTGCGCGGCTTGGCGCGCGACGGGCGCTTGCTGCGTTTGTCGATCGAGATTCCCGACCGGCCCGGCGCGCTCGCCGATTTGGCGGGGCGCATCGGCAAGGCGGGCGGCAATATCGTCGAGGTCGAGCACCAGCGCACCTTCACCGAACGCTCGGCGCGCGCGGTGACGGTCGAAGCGACGATCGAGGTCGTCGATCGCGCCCACGGCGACAAGCTTGTCGGCGAGTTGGAAAGCGCCGGTTTGACCGTACGGCGCGGCGCCGCCTGAAAATTCTCTATTGCTGCGGCGGCAGGTCGGCGAGTTCCTTCACCCGCTCGCCCCATTCGGTTTCGAGCGATGCTTGGCGGCGCTGCAATTGGCGCAAGCGCGCCTGCGCGCGGTTCTCGTAGATGATGTTCGCGACGATCGGGAACAGCCAGCACAAGCCCCAGGCGAATACGGCCGCACCATAGACCGACAGCCACGCGAAAGCGTTGCCGAGAATCTCGCGCCCGCCGGTGCGGCCCATCGACGCGAACCCGTCGAGCAAGAAGGGCAGCATCGCGCCCATGCTCATCGTGCCCACGGCGATGGCATCGTGCTTCTGGCGCGTGGGATCGACGACCGCGGCGGCGAGCGTGGGCAGGAATCCGGCCACGACGAACAGGCACAGCCACGGCACGTTATAGGCGAGCCACGCGACGATGGCGATGACGCCCGTACCCGCCATGGCGAGCGTCATGGCGCTCGGGCCCTTCTTCGCGGATTTCGGTTGCTTGGCCATGGTCAGAAAAGAATCCGCCAAATGATGGAGCCGATCCCGACGACGCCCGAAAGCGACGCGGAGGTGAGCGCCGCCGTTTCCTTGCCCGCGAGCATCGCGGCATGCGCGCGTTGCTTCGCCCCGCCGCGAATCTCGACCATCTCCGCCCCCGCCGCGACATAGGCTTCCTTGGCGGCGTCGAAGCCCCAATGATCGACCTCGCGCATTTTCTCGTTGTCGACGAGTTCGAGCAGCGCCTTGAGATTTCCTTCTTCGGCGACTTGGTTCAGCCGTTCGATCTGCGACTGGCGCAGCGGCAAATGGTTGATCCCGTCGACATAGCCGCGCACCAGCGTGGCGCACCACGCGGTCAAACGCGGCACCATCGGCGGGCCGAAGCGCTCTTGCAGGTCGGAGAGCATGCGCAAGATCGACATGCCGCCGGCGAGATCGACCTGCTCGGGATTCATCAGCACGCGAATCTGCGCCGGGTCCGCACCCGCATGGACCGCAAGAAAGGCCGCAATGTGCCGGTCGATCGGCTTGTGGCCGGAACCCGCGGCAGCTTCCAGCGCCTCTAGCACCTGATCCGGTTCGGACACCCACATGCCCGCCGCAAGTTCGGAGAAGCACGGCAGATTGGGATTGAGTTCGTAGAGCACGCGTTCGATGCCGTTGCCGGGGGCCGGATCTTCGATCCATTTGCCCAGGCGTTCGACGAAGCCCGCCGGCGGCAGGCCGCGCCCGCCCGCCGATTTATGCAGCATCGTCCACAAGCCGATCACGCGGCTGCGGATCAGATCGGCGAAAATCGGCCCGCCGCCGGGCTTGCGCATGGCCACGGCAATGGCAGTGCCCAGACCGTCGACATGGACGCTATGACCGCGAAAGCGGATTGGCGCCAGCGGATCGAGCACGATCGACGCGCGCGCCACCGTCAGCGCATCGGAATAGGTCGGGTTGGGATCGCCGCTGGGCTCGCGCACCGCCGCGTTCAAGCGATCGTGCAGCTTCTGATCGCCCAGTGTATTGCGCACCCACATCGCGATATTGCCGTTGCGCAATTCGGCCGCCGCCGCTTCCCAACGCCGGCCGAGCCCGTGCGCCAGATCGCGCGGCGTTTTGTATTCGCGACCGCCGAAGCGATAGCCCTTGGCCGCACGCAAGACGAGCGGTGCGGAGGGATTGACCTGCTGGCGCTTGCCGTCGAGGAAGCCTTTCAGCATTTCCAGCGTCCAGCGGTCCTGTTCCCAATCGTTGGTCAGGCCGCGCAGCACTTCCATCACCTGCGGCGCGATCTTGGTGAGATCGGCGAGCGAGTCGAACGTGCCGCGATCCACGCGCCGCGCGAATTGCTCGTCCACGTCGATGCCCTGGCCCGGCATGAAACCTTGCGCGAAGGCGAGCAGCGTCATGCCCAGCGCGAACATATCGTCCTCGCGCGTGCCCGAGCCGCGCGCGTCGGGATCGGCCATCGCGCGTTCGATGGGTTCCAACGGGGCGGGCTGTTCGAATCCGCCGGGCACGTGGAAAGACGGGCCCAGCACGATGCGCGTGCGCGCTTCGTCGAGCCAGAAGAGATTCGTCGGCCGGATGCCGCGATGGGTGACGTTGCGGTGGAACAGCTCGCCCAGCGCGTTGGCGAGCGGCAGCAAGAAATGGCTGAGGAGGCGCGGGGCCGGCCACTCGTCGCGCGGGCCGTTGCCGCGCCACAGCGGCCCGCCTTCGGGCAGATCGTAGATGAACGCCAAGCGCCGCGCCGAAGCGCCCGGCCAGTCGACCAGACCGAATTCGTAAAGCCGCAGCAGGCCGGGCCGTTCGACGCCTTTGATGTTCTTGGCCATCTCCAGCCGCGGCGGAATCTCCTGGCTGCAGATCAGCGCCACACGCTGGCCGATCGTGTCGCGTTCGTCGACCGCCAGATAGGCGCGCACGCTGGCGGTCGACATTTCGGGAATGGGCGACGACGGATAGATCTTGAACCGGCCCGCGAGCGAAACGGACGTGCCGGACGGCCCCTTGGCGGGGCCACCCTTTTCGTCGTCGTCGTCGCGTTGATTGGCCGGTTCGGCCATAGGCCGCCCTCCGCGTTTGCCCGGATCGATCTCCCGAATTTAAGCCGTGTTTGTCGAAAACTGGTTAACGAACCGATTTAACCAACGAAATCAATCGGCAAACGGGTCCTCGACCAGGATCGTGTCGTTGCGTTCGGGGCTGGTGGACAGCAACGCGACGCGCGCGCCGATCAATTCTTCGATCCGCACGATGTATTTGACCGCCGCCGCCGGCAGATCGGCCCAGCTGCGCGCACCTTGCGTCGATTCCTTCCAGCCCGGCAGCGTCTCGTAGATGGGCGCGGCCTGCGCCTGCAGATGCTGGGCGGCAGGCAAACGGTCGTAGCGCTTGCCGCCGATATCGTAGGCGACGCAGACCTTGATCTCGTCGAGCCCGTCGAGCACGTCGAGCTTGGTGAGCGCGATGCCGCGAATGCCGCCGGTGCGCACGGTCTGGCGCACCAGCACCGCGTCGAACCAGCCGCAGCGGCGCGCGCGCCCCGTGACCGTGCCGAATTCGTGCCCGCGCTCGCCCAAATGGCGGCCGATCGAATCGGTCAGTTCCGTCGGGAACGGGCCCGAGCCCACGCGCGTGGTGTAGGCCTTGGTGATGCCGAGCACATAGCCGACTTCGTGCGGGCCCAAGCCGGAACCGGTCGCGGCTTGTGCCGCCACCGTGTTCGACGAAGTGACGAAGGGATAGGTGCCGTGATCGACGTCGAGCAACGCGCCTTGCGCGCCCTCGAACAGGATGCGTTTGCCGGCTTTGCTTGAATCGCCCAGGAACGGCCAGACCGGATCGGCATAGGGTGCGAGCTGGGGGCTGAGTTCCAGCAATTGCTTGCGCAATGTCGCGCGATCGACCGGCGAGAAGCCCAAGCCTTTGCGCAGCGCGTCGTGATGGCGGCACAGCTCTTCGAGCTTGGCGTCGAGCGTGGGCCCGTCGAACAGATCGCACAGGCGGATCGCGCGGCGCGCGACTTTATCTTCGTAGGCCGGGCCGATGCCGCGTCCTGTGGTGCCGATCTTGGCGCTGCCGCGCGCTTCTTCGCGCAGGCGATCGATCTCGCCATGCAGCGGCAAAATCAGCGCGGCGTTTTCCGCCACGCGCAGATTATGCGGGCCGACATCCACGCCCTTTTCGCGGATCGCCGCGATCTCCTTCAACAAATGCCAAGGATCGACGACCACGCCGTTGCCGACCACGCCGGTCTTGCCCTTGCGCACGACGCTGGAGGGCAGCAGCGACAGCTTGTAGGTGACGCCGTCGATGACCAGCGTATGGCCGGCGTTATGGCCGCCCTGGAAGCGCACGACGATCTCGGCGCGTTCCGACAGCCAATCGACGATCTTACCTTTGCCTTCGTCGCCCCATTGCGATCCGACGACGGTGACGTTGGTCATGTTGCTTACCCTTCGATCTTGACGACGGTGCCCGCACGCCAGACATGCGTGCAGCCCAGAGATTTCGGATCCGCCCCAGCGGCGAAGCCGCGCAGCGCGATTTCGCCGTGGCGGCGCAATTCGGATTCCGTGCCCGCGGGCGCATCGGCCGGCACGAACACGCATTTGCGCGGCGGCGGGAACGGCAACGCGCGCAGCACCGTATCGGTGAACAGCGTCACGCCCGTCGCGGTTTCGCCCGCCCCTTCCATCAGGTCTTCGCCGGCGAGATAACGCCCGCCGCGCCCCAACTCGCCGCGCACGCCGCGCGCGAACACGGTGAAGCTCAAACCTTGCTGATATTCGAAGCCGCGCCGCTCGACCGCGTCGACCGTCAACGCCAGATCGGGGCGTGCCGCGCGGATCAAGCCGACGGCCTGTTCCAGGCGCGCGATCTCGCGCTCGGCGTCTGCGGGCAAGTCCAAAGCCTTCAACGCCGGGAGCGCCTTCTCGACCGGGCCCGACGCGGCGACAAGTTTGGCGAGCATCGCGCCCGCTTCGCGGCCCACGCGCGCCAGCGTTTCGCCGTCGCGCTTTTCCAGCGCCACGCGAATCGCTTCCTTCGCCACCGGCCCCGGATCGGGATGCGCGGCGAGCACCGCCGAGACGAGATAGGGAATGGCGAGGTCGATCGAGATATTCGCGGCACCGACTTGGCCCAGCGCGTCGGCCGCCATCGTCACGATCTCGCTATCGGCTTGCGCTTCGGGCGCGCCGATCAGCTCGGCGCCGACTTGGCCGAATTGGCGTTCGGGGCGCAGCGCGTCACCCTTCACGCGCATGACCTGGCCCGCATAGCAAAGGCGCAAGGGCCGCGCTTCGCCTTTGAGGCGCGTGGCCGCGATACGCGCGACCTGCGGCGTCATGTCGGCGCGCAAGGCCAGCATGCGCTGCGAGTCCGGGTCCATCAGGCGGAAGGTCTGGCGCGCGAGGGCGGCTTGGCTGCCGGCGAGCAGCGAATCCTCGAACTCGACCATCGGCGGCTTGACGCGCCGATAGCCGTAAGACGCGAAGACCTGCGCGATGCGCCAGACGATTTCGGCTTCCTGTTCGGCCTCGGCCGGCAGCGCGTCGCGCAGACCGGCAGGCAGAAGGGCGCGGGTCGTCAATTCGTTCATGGGAGCGTGAGCCGAGGTCGGGGCGTGGGGACTGGCCACGCGTTGGCGTTTTTGGCGGACGGGCGAAAAACGCGCCCGACCTTTTGGCCGACCGGCTTTTCCGGGGGTGTGTAGCGGGTTTCGGGCGCCCGGCCAAGACCCGGCGAAGGCCGCCGCCGAAGCGCGGCGCCACCCGCGTGGTTTCATCGCGATTTCATAGGCTTATGCGGAAGCGGCCGATAGCCGAAAACGCAGCCGCACCCACGATAGGAGACGTTCCGTGCCGGTAACGAAGGGCCCGAACCCGACTCCGGCCAGCCGCCCTTCCATTTCCGTCAAATCATCCTATATTGATAATAAGTCGCATTTGCATATTTGAATGAAAATGGTCGAGGCGGTTCAAACCACAACGAACGAATTCGGCATGCTCGCCCCCGCCCTCGCGGCGGCGAGCGGGGCGGCATTGATGCTCGCGGCGAGCGTAAAGCTCGCCCGCACGCGGCGGTCGCACGGCGTGGCGCGCACCTTTGTGGCCCTCGCGCTCTTCGCCGTGGCGCTGCGCTTGATCGCCGCATCGGTCGGCGAATTCCAAACGCTCGGTCTGCTTCCGGCCGCCGACGCCGATGTGCCTGCATGGCTCGCAACGCTTGCGGGCAACACGACGCGCGAAGCGATGGCGATCCAAACAGCACTCGTCGTCGCGGCTTACGCGCTTATCGCGCGCTGGCTCAAGAAAGCATAAAGGCGGACG
Source organism: Tagaea sp. CACIAM 22H2 (assembly GCA_014444615.1). Taxonomy (GTDB): domain Bacteria; phylum Pseudomonadota; class Alphaproteobacteria; order CACIAM-22H2; family CACIAM-22H2; genus Tagaea. Next base: position 67,060 of record PVXE01000018.1, read on the forward strand.
CCTTGTGGGCGCCCGCCTTCATCCGTCCGAAAATGCCGCGATGGCTTAAAACGCCAGCGCACGCACGCGCAGCACTTGGGGCAACGCGCGGATTTTCGTAAGCACCGTTTCCGACGGCGGCTGGTCGACCGCGATCAGGCAAATCGCGTCGGCGCCCGCCGAGGTGCGGCCGAGATGGAACGACGCGATGTTGATGCCCGCGTCGCCGAACAAGCGGCCGATCGCGCCGATGAAGCCCGGCTTGTCCTGGTTGCGCACGTAAAGCATATGCGGCGCGAACTCGGCTTCGATCGGCACTTCGGCGATCTGCACGATGCGCGCCTTCGCCTGGCCGAACAGCGAGCCCGCGATGATGCGCTTCTGCCCTTCCGATTCCACCGTCACGCGGATCAGCGTGGGATAATCGGAGGTGCGGTCGTGGCGCACATCGGTCACGCCGATGCCGCGCTCGCGCGCGACGGCCGGAGCCGACACCGAGTTGACGCTTTCCATCTTCACGCCAAGGAAGCCCGCGAGCACGCAGGCCGTGAGCGGCTTGGTGTTAAGATTGGCGACCGAGCCTTCATATTCGATGGCGATCGCCTTGACGTTCTCGTCCTGCAACTGGCCGAGATAGCGGCCGAGATCGGTCGCGAGCTTCATATAAGGCTGGAGCTTCGGCGCGTCCTCGGCCGAGACCGACGGCATGTTGACAGCGTTCGTCACCGCACCCGTCAGCAGGAAATCCGACATCTGCTCGGCGACTTGCAACGCCACATTCTCCTGCGCTTCGCTGGTCGAAGCGCCCAGATGCGGCGTGCAAATCACGTCGTCGCGGCCGAACAGCGCGTGTTCCTTGGCGGGTTCCACCATGAACACGTCCAGCGCGGCACCCGCGACATGCCCCGAATCCAGCGCCGCCTTCAGATCGTCCTCGACGATCAAGCCGCCGCGCGCGCAGTTGACGATGCGGACACCCTTCTTGGTCTTGGCCAAAGCCTTGGCGTCGAGGATGTTCTTCGTCTGCTCGGTCAGCGGCGTGTGCAGCGTGATGAAATCGGCGCGCGGCAACAGCTGGTCGAGCTCGACCTTCTCGACGCCGAGATTCTTCGCGCGCTCCGCCGTCAGGAACGGATCGTAGGCGACGACCTTCATCTTCAGGCCCAGCGCGCGCTCGGCGACGATCGAACCGATATTGCCGCAGCCGATGAGGCCGAGCGTCTTGCCGGTGATTTCCACGCCCATGAAGCGGTTCTTTTCCCACTTGCCGGCCTGGGTCGACTTATCGGCGGCCGGAAGCTGGCGGGCGAGCGCCATCATCAGCGCGATCGCGTGTTCGGCGGTCGTGATCGAATTGCCGAACGGCGTGTTCATCACGACGATGCCGCGCGCCGTGGCGGCGGGCACGTCGACGTTGTCGACGCCGATACCCGCACGGCCGATGACCTTCAAATGCGTCGCGGCGGCGAGGATGTCTTTGTTGACCTTCGTCGCCGAGCGGATCGCGAGGCCGTCATACTCGCCGATGATGGCTTTCAGCTCGTCCGGCTTCAGGCCGACTTTGAGGTCGACATCGATGCCGCGCTCTTTGAAGATTTCGACCGCGCGCGGGGACAAAGCGTCGGAAATAAGAACCTTGGGCATGGAGGGTCTCCGGGCGCGGATCGGCCGCGCCGTTTCAGGGAACGGGAAAAAGGATCAGGCGGCTTTGGGCAGCGACGCCTTGGCTTCGGCGAAGGCCCAGTCGAGCCAGCCGAACAACGCCTCGAGATCGGCGGTTTCCACCGTGGCGCCCGCCCAAATGCGAAGGCCCGGGGGCGCATCGCGATAGGCGTCGATGTCGTAGGCGACCTTTTCGGCCTCCAGCATCGAGACCATCTTCTTCGAGAAGGCGGCCTTCGCATCGGCATCCAGCGCCGTCACCGCCGGGTCCTTGATAACCAAGCAGACGGAGGTGCAGGAGCGGATCGCCTTATCCTCGGCGAGGAAGCCGACCCACGGCGTTTTCGCCGCCCAGGCTTCGATCGCGGCGAGATTCTTTTCCGAACGCGCGATCAGCGCGTCCAAGCCGCCGATTTTCTCGGCCCAGATCAAACCGTCGAGCGCGTCTTCGACCGCGAGCATCGAAGGCGTATTGATCGTTTCGCCCTTGAACACGCCTTCGATCAGCTTGCCGCCCTGAGTCAGGCGGAAGATCTTCGGCAGCGGCCAGGCGGGCGTGTAGGTCGTCAGGCGCTCGGCGGCGCGCGGGCTCAACACCAGCATGCCATGCTGGCCTTCGCCGCCCAGCACCTTCTGCCAGGACCACGTCGTCACATCGAGCTTGTCCCAGGGCAGCTTCATCGCGAAGGCGGCCGAGGTCGCGTCGCAGATCGTCAGGCCCTTACGGTCGGCCGGGATCCAGTCGCCATTGGGCACGCGCACGCCGGCGGTGGTGCCGTTCCAGGTGAACACGACGTCGTTGTCGAAATTGACCGATTTGAGATCGGGCAGCAGGCCGTAGCCGGATTCGATCTTGCGCGCGTCTTTGAGCTTCAGCTGCTTGAGCACGTCGGTGACCCAACCGGCACCGAAGGATTCCCAGCTGAGCATGTCGACGCCGCGCGCGCCCAGCAGCGACCACATCGCCATTTCGACCGCACCGGTATCGGACGCGGGCACGATGCCGATGCGATAATCGGCGGGAATGCCGAGGATTTTACGCGTGCGTTCGATCACGTCCGCGAGCTTGGCTTTGCCGAGCTTCGAGCGATGCGAACGGCCGAGGGCCGCGTTTTCGAGGGCTTGGAGATTCCAGCCGGGGCGCTTGGCGCAGGGGCCGGAGGAAAAATTCGCGCAATTCGGGCGCGTGGCAGGCTTCGTCATTTTCAATCCCTTCCTTCCAGAAGGTCCGGGATCCGTTGGGGGATCCTGGCCCGCCGCAGGTTCTAAAGGAGAGGTCGGTTTCGCGCAACCGGATTTCACGAATGCGGCCGAACGTCGCGCCGTGGCGCTTGGGAAGCGTCACAATTCGACGCTATCGTGCGGGCATGTCCATCCCCGCCTCACTGGCCGGCAAGAAGGCCTTGATCGTCGGCATCGCCAA
>PVXE01000019.1 GCA_014444615.1 Tagaea sp. CACIAM 22H2
ACCGGCATCGAACGCGGGCCGGGCGTGCTGCGCGTGGGCATCGTTCAGACCAGCGACCCCCGCGCCGGACGGCTGATTCTGGAATTCGCCGAACGGCCGTTCCAACTGTCGAGCTGGCGGGTGATCGACGGCCAAGGCCTGACGACGCGCATCACCTTGCTGGACCCGCGCGACGGGATGGCCATCGCCGCCGATCGGTTCACGATCGTCGATCCCAACCAGCAGCGCCTGTTGGAACCCGGCAGAGAACGCTAAGTTCCGGCAATTTTTGCCGGGATAGGGCTGGGTCCAACCCTCTAAACCATTGAAATTAAATAGGCGATTCTTGGTTCGGGGCTTGCAACGTTTCGTCGCAAGATGTCCGACACCGCCATCCAATCTTCGAAGTTCGAGGTCCGGCCCAGCGCCGCCAAGGCGTGGAATCCGGATGCGCCCGACGAAGTCGTTCTGACCGACGGCAAAGCGCGCGGGTTCGGGGACTTGCTGCAAGCTTTGAATCCCCTTCAGAACCTGCCGATCGTCGGGACGATCTATCGCGGATTGACCGGCGAGACGATCGAACCTTCGGCCCGCGTCCTCGGCGGACTCATCTATGGCGGTCCGATCGGTATCGCGAGCGCCCTGGTCAACGCGATCGTCGAAGACGACAGCGGCAAAGATATCGGCGGCCACATGCTGGCGATGGTGTCGGGCCCCGAAAAGGGAAATATCGCGCCGCCCCCCGGCGGCGATTCGCTGCAATCGGGCGTGCAACTCGCCGCGCTGCGCCGGGACGGCACGTTCGAATCGAACGATTTGCTGGCGACCTGGATCGCGGGCGGTAGCGCCGCGCCGCGCAATTCCGCACCGGAAACCTTTGAAGCCAATCTGCGCCAGAACCCGTCACTCGTGCCGAGCGAGGGCAAGATGGCGCTCGCCTCGCTGTTCACCGGTCCGGCACCGAAGGCGGAAGCGGCACCCGTTCAAACGGCGCAAGCGGTTGCGGCCGCGGCCCCGATTCAGACGGCACCCATCCAAACGGCGCAGGGCGTATCGCCGGCCGAGCCGGAGAAGGCCGCCGCGATGGCGCCCGATACAGGCGGCGGCGTACCCGCCGCGCGCGGCGCACGCACCCTCGCCGATTATCGCGCCAACGCCCAATCGGCGGAGGTGCCGATGGTGCGTATGCCGGTGGCGAGCGATCCGATCGCCGGTCAGAACGCGCGCCGCACCTTGGCGAGCTATCGCGAAGCGAACGCATTCAAGCCGCCGGTCTCGCAAGCCGTGGCGCAAGCGCAGCCGAGCGCGCTGCCGGCAGCGCTTGAAGCGCAGCTCGGCGCCAATGGCGGCGGCAATACCGCCGGCGGCGAACAAGGCTGGGTCGCGATGATGATGGGCACCGGCCTTGATCGCTATCGCGAGATGCAGCGCCAGCGCGATCTGGGCTCGTAAACGTCAGACGACCGGCGGCCGCGCGCCGAAAATGGCGCTGCCCACGCGCACATGCGTGGCGCCCAGCGCCAGCGCCGTTTCGAAATCCTCGCTCATCCCCATCGACAGCAGCGCGATGCCGTTGCGCTTGGCGATTTGGCCCAACAGCGCGAAATGCGGGGCCGGCACGTCCGCGACCGGCGGAATGCACATCAAACCGTCGATGACGAGCTTGTGCGCGGTGCGGCATTCGTCGATGAACGCATCGGCCTGATCGGGCAGCACGCCCGCCTTCTGCGTCTCCGCGCCGGTGTTGACCTGCACGAACAAACGCGGCCGCTTGCCGGTGCGGGCAATCTCGGCCGCCAATGCCGCCGCAAGCTTCGGCCGATCGACCGTGTGGATCGCGTCGAAGGTCGCGACCGCTTCCTTGACCTTGTTGGTCTGCAACGGCCCGATCAAATGCAGGTCGAGGTCGGGATGGCTTGCACGCAAGGCGGGGTACTTCGCCATTGCTTCCTGCACGCGGTTTTCACCGAACACGCGCTGGCCGGCCGCCAAGGCTTCGGCGACGGCCTCGGCCGGATGGGTTTTGGCGACCGCGATAAGGGCGGCGGAATCCGGCGCGCGCCCGGCCCGTTCGAGGGCGGTGCGCATCCGGCGGCGGATTTCGTCGAGGCGTGCGGAGATCATACTGGACGGGCCTCCCGCTTCGCCTTACCACATCCGCGATGGACGACTACAAGCAAGTTTTGCGCGACGCCTTGGCGCTGCACCAAGGCGGGCGTTTCGACGAGGCGATGACGCGCTATCGCGCCGTTCTGGCGCAAATGCCGGACGAGCCCAACGCGACCTATCTGCTGGGCGTGGCGCTGCATCAGGCGACGCGTCACGATCAGGCGGTCGAGTATCTGACCCGTGCTTGCGCGCAGCGCCCCGAATTCGCCGATGCGTTCAACAATTTGGGCGAGGCGTTGCGCGCGGCGCGGCGGCCGGCCGAAGCGATCGTGGCGCAGGAAAAGGCGCTGGCGCTGAAGCCCGATCATCCCGCCTATCTCGCCAATCTCAGCCATGCGCGTTTGGCGGTGAAGGACGAATCCGGGGCGATCGACGCCGCGCGCCAGGCGATCGCGCTGGAGCCGGGGCTCGTCGCCGCCCATCAGGCGCTGGGCAACGCGTTGCTCGCGACCGGCGACGTCGCCGGGGCGCGTGCGGCGTTCGAGCTGGCCTTGCGCTTGAAGCCCGATTTCGTCGAATGCCAGATCAATCTCGGCCTGCTCGAGGTCAAGTACGGCGACGTCGTGCGCGGCGCGCGGATTTTGGGCGCATTGCCGGCCAAACGCCGGGCGCAGATCGAGGAGTTTCCGCAGGCGCTTTGCCGGCTGGGGCTGATCGGTGACGCGTTGAACGCCTATCGCGAAATCCTGACGAACGGCGAGGCGGTGCCGTCGGCGAAAGTTAACTCGTCGGTGCTGTTCCAAGCCAATTACGGAATCGACGCGCCACAGGAATTGTTCGAGCTGCACAAGCTGTGGGGCGATTTCTTCGAAGGCGCGTTGATCCCCCTTGCCGCGCCCGTGCCCGTGCGGCGCGACGGTCCGATGCGGATCGGCTTCGTCTCGACCGATTTCCGGCGTCATTCCTGCGCGCATTTCCTGCTGCCGTTATTCGCCGCTTTCGATCCGGCGCGCGTCGCGGTGGTTTGCTATTCCGACGTGGAAAAGCCGGACGAGATCACGGCGCGGCTGCGGGGACTGGCGGCCGAATGGCATGAAACGCGCGATCTGGACGACGGCGCGTTGGCGCGCAGAATCGCGGACGACAGGATCGACGTGCTGGTCGATTTGGGTGGGCACACCGCCGACAATCGGATGGGCGTGTTCGCGCGCAAGCCGAGCGCGGTTCAGGTTTCGTGGCTCGGCTATGCCAACACCACCGGTCTATCGCGTATCGATTGGCGCTTTACCGACGCGGTAGCGGATCCCGAGGGCCAGGAACGGTTCCATACCGAGAAGCTTTGGCGTTTGGCGGGCGGCTTTTTGCGCTTCGCCGCCTTCGACGACGTAGCGATTCCTGCGCGCAAGAAGACCGGCAGCGGTTTGCGCTTGGGGTCGTTCAACATGCTCGACAAGATTTCGGAGCCGTGCTGGCGGGCGTGGGTCGAGATCATGCGCGCGGTGCCCGATGCGACGTTGTTGTTGAAATCCTTCGCGCTGAAGGGGCCGGCGGCCATGTCCGCGTGGCGCGCGCGCGTTCGGGCGGCCGGTTTGGAAGGCCGCGTGCGGCTATTGCCCTTCGTCGAAGACGAGGCGGCACATCTCGCCTTGTACGCGGAACTCGACCTTGCTCTCGACACGGCACCCTATGCTGGCACGACGACGAGCTGCGAAGCGTTATGGATGGGCGTGCCATTATTGACGCTTTCGGGTCCGCGTCATGCGGGCCGCGTAGGCGCATCGCTGCTGGCACAGGTGCCGAATGCCGGTGTGGTTGCGCAAAGCTGGGACGCGTATCGCGATGCGGCGATCGGTTTCGCGCGCAATCCCGAAGCCCTTGCCGCTCTGGCGGATGGCTTGACGATTCGGATGCGCAAGAGCGTGTTGACCGACGGCGCAAGCTTGGCGCGCGAGATGACCGACGCGTTTACCCAAATGCTGGCGCGGCGATGATCGAACGCTAGACCGTCGCCGGGCGGCGCGCACCGCCCGTTTCTCCAAACTGCGGACAAAAGAAAAAGGGCGGCCGAAGCCGCCCTTTTCCCGAACCAATCCCCGAGGGGATTAGAACGACAGGATGATACCCGTCACGATGCCCGTCGCATCCTGCTTCGTGCGCAGGTTTGCGACAGTCGACGAGAAGGGCGCCGTCGAGCGGCTGTTGAACAGCGACGCTTCCAGGTTCACGCCCGGCCCGAGGATGTAGGCGCCGTTCAGAGCGATCGTCTGCAGCTTGTCGGTACCGGCCGCAAGAGCCGGAGCCGTACCAGTTGCGGCGACGAACTTGATATCCTTCATTTCGCCGGCGAACCAGTTCAGCGACACGCGAACCGGACCGGTCGAGTAGCCGAGACCCAATTCATACGACGAACCGTTTCCAATGAAGCGGTTGGTCAGCGTGGCAATCGCCGCACCGCCGTCGATACGGCCAGCCGACATCACATCGCTGTAGTTGCCGTAAGAACCGCCGAGGTCGAAGCCCATATAGGTGAAGCCGAGGCCGAGACCCCAAGCCGAGGCATCCGACGGATCCACGCCGCCGTTGTTGGCGTTGACCGGCGCGTTCCACTTGATGTACGAGGCCGAACCGCGGACGCCGACGCCCGAGAACGTGTTGACGTAGTTCACCGCGGCCGCGTAGCCACGGTTGTACACGCCACCGGCCGCCGTCGGGAGGGCCGAGTTCTTGTCCTTCGAAGCTTCCGGCGTGTAGTTCACACCGAGCTGGAAGCCTTCGATACGCGGGGTGAAGTACGCGATCTTTTCCGACGAGCGATCATACAGACGGATGTTGTTCGTCGCGCCCAGGGCCGTATCGTCACGACCGAAAGCATTGGCGGTCTGCATGTAGTCGTAGATCTTGCCGGTCTTGGCCGAACCCGCCGTGAAGGCGTCGAACGAACCCTGCGCCATCTGCATGGTCACCGGGTCGATCGAGCCGATACGCACGTCGCCGAAGCCACCCGACAGGGCAACCCAGTTACGACGGATGTACGATTCCGTGAAGGTCGAACCCTGAGCAACCGACAGGTTCTGCAGCTGGACGACGGTCGTCGCGCGCATGCCGTTCGGCAGGTTCGCGGCGGCGGTCAGATCCAAGCGCCAGTCGCGCTGAACTTCGAAGCGCTGCGTCGCACCTTGCTGAGCAGCCGTCACAGCCGGGACAGCGGCGGTCCCAGCGGTCCACGACGCGACGTTGTCGTGCATGCTGGTACCACCAACATAACCGCGGGCGAGACCGCCGACGGTGAATTGGAAGTTCGTCGAGCTGAAGCCCTGCGCCGGCGCCTGGGCGCTGGCCGGAGCCGCTGCGACGATCGCGAGGCCGAGGGCGACGATCGCCGTGGTCCCGTAAAGCGTCTTCTTCATAAGGTCCTCTCCTTGTTCGGACAGATGTACGGCCTAGCGGCCGTACTGCGCCCGCTATGGCACCGTGTTTGTGCCAAACCGGCGCGTCGGGGGTCAACTGGAGTCACCCCCGTTGGGCGATTAACAGGCGCGACTGTGGCAACTTCGCCACAATCTTTCTTTGCGCCGCTTTGTGGACTCTGGATTTTTATCTTTAAATATCAATGTATTAATATGCCAATTGGGCGGTCTGCGTCAAATCGAAAAGGGCTTGCCGCCGCCCGCGCCGCGTCCGGCCGAAGCCCCCGAACACCGCGCTCTTTGAATGGTTTACAAGGGGGAAGGGGCGGTATATTGACGAACCGCTTCGCTGGCCGCCCGCGTCGCGGCCGGATTTGAGGATTTGCCATGTTTCGAACCGCTTCGCTTCGCGCGACCTTGCGTTTGGGTGCCGCTTTCGCGGCCATTCTGGCCGTGGCGGCGTGCAGCGGCCGCAAGGTCGAATACAACTATCCGGTCGAGGTCCCCGGCTCCGACGGGCGCTATGCGCCGTCCGATCAGATCGCCAAAGGTGGCCTGTTCGGCGAAGACGGTTTGTTCGGCGGCGGCAGCAAGCGAGGCGATGAAGGCGGCGGGATCGGCGTCAACGCACTGTTGTGGCGCGCGTCGCTCGAAACGATTTCGTTCATGCCCATCGTTTCGGCCGATCCGTTCGGCGGCGTCATCATCACCGATTGGTACACGCCGGCCGAAACGCCCGAAGAGCGCTTCAAGCTCAATCTCTACATTCTCGGCCGCCAGCTGCGCGCCGACGGCGTGAAGGCGACGGTGTTCCGCCAGCGCCGCGACAACACGGGCAATTGGATCGACGCGGCGACCGAAACGGCGACCGCCACGCAGGTCGAAAACGCGATCCTCAACCGGGCGCGCCAGATCCGCCAATCCGCCGGCGCGCGCTGAACTTAAAGCCCTTCACAGCGCCGGTTTGAAAGGTTAATCGTTCCGCCCCATTTCCGAGGGATGCGACGAACGATGGCCGGCCGCTACAATTTCACCGAATCCGAAGCCAAATGGCAGAAGCGCTGGGACGACGACGGCGTCTTCCGCGCGGCCGTCGATAAATCGCGCCCGAAATACTACGTGCTCGAGATGTTTCCCTATCCGTCGGGGCGCATCCATATGGGCCATGTGCGCAACTACACGCTGGGCGACGTCGTGGCGCGCCATCGCCGCGCGCTCGGCTACAACGTGCTGCACCCGATGGGCTGGGACGCGTTCGGCCTTCCGGCGGAAAACGCCGCGCGCGACCAGAAGATCCATCCCGCGAAATGGACCTACGACAACATCGCCAATATGCGCGGCGAGTTGAAGCGTATGGGCCTGTCGCTGGATTGGTCGCGCGAGATCGCGACCTGCCATCCCGGCTATTACGCCCAACAACAGTCATTGTTCCTGGATTTCTTCGCGGCCGGTCTCGTCCACCGCAAAGAGGCGTTCGTGAACTGGGACCCGGTGGATCACACCGTGCTAGCCAACGAACAGGTGATCGACGGCAAGGGCTGGCGTTCCGGCGCGCCGGTCGAGAAGAAGAAGCTGTCGCAGTGGTTCTTCAAGATCACCGACTACGCCGACGAATTGCTCGACGCGTTGTCCACGCTCGATCGCTGGCCCGAAAAGGTCCGGCTGATGCAGGACAATTGGATCGGCAAATCGTCGGGCGCTTACGTCCATTGGCCGGTCGTCGGCCGTAGCGACAAGATCCAAGTCTTCACCACACGCCCCGACACGCTGTTCGGCGCGTCCTTCGTCGCGCTGTCGCCCGACCATCCGTTGACGACGGAACTCGCCGCGAAGAACCCTGAACTCGCCGCCTTCGTCGCCAAGTGCCAGAGCATGGGCACGTCGGCCGTGGCGATCGAGCAGCAGGAGAAACTGGGCTTCGACACCGGCTTGAAGGTTCAGCATCCGCTGGTCCCCGGCAAACAAGTGCCGGTCTGGGTCGCGAATTTCGTGCTGATGGATTACGGCACGGGGGCGATTTTCGGCTGCCCCGGTCACGATCAGCGCGACCATGATTTCGCTTCGAAATACGGTCTGCCGATCCTGCCGGTCGTCAAAGCGCCCGATGGTGCCGCCGACGTGTCGAAGGAGCCCTATGTCGGCCCGGGCACGATCTTCAATTCGGATTTCCTGGACGGGCTGGACGTCGAAACCGCCAAGGTCAAAGTTGGCGAACGCTTGAAGGCGCTGGGGGCCGGCGAGCCCACGACCGTGTGGCGTCTGCGCGATTGGCTGGTCAGCCGCCAGCGTTACTGGGGCTGCCCGATCCCGGTCGTGCATTGCGATTCCTGCGGCGTCGTGCCCGTGCCGAAGGATCAATTGCCGGTCAAGCTGCCCGACGATGTCAGCTTCGACAAACCCGGCAATCCTTTGGATCATCATCCGACGTGGAAGCACGTGGGCTGCCCGAAATGCGGGAAACCCGCGCGGCGCGAGACCGACACGTTCGACACCTTCGTCGACTCGTCGTGGTACTTCGCGCGTTTCTGCAGCCCGCGCAGCGACAAGCCGGTCGATAACGACGCGGTCGATTACTGGATGGGCGTCGATCAATATGTCGGTGGCGTCGAGCACGCGATTCTGCATTTGCTCTATTCGCGCTTCTTCACCCGCGCGATGAAACAGACCGGCCATGTGAAGCTCAGCGAACCGTTCGCCGGCTTGTTCACCCAAGGCATGGTCTGCCACGAGAGCTACAAGAGCGCCGACGGCAAGTGGCTCTATCCCGAAGAGATCGAGCGCAAATCCGACGACCTCGTGATCGAGATCGCGACCGGCAAGCCGGTGACGGTCGGCCGGCGCGAGGTGATGAGCAAGTCGAAGAAAAACGTCGTCGCGCCGGTGCGCATCATCGGCGAGTACGGTGCGGACACGGCGCGCTTGTTCATGTTGTCGGATTCGCCGCCCGAGCGCGATCTGGAATGGAGCGAAGCGGGCGTGGACGGCGCTTTCCGCTTCATCCAGCGTTTGTGGCGCGAGATCGTCGAGCCCGAAACGCCCTTCGCGCCCAAGGGCGCGGCGAAGCCCGCGACCTTGTCGCCCGAAGCCGAAGCCGTGTGGCGCCAGGTCCATAAGACCATTGCCGCCGTGTCGGAAAATCTGGAAGGCTTCCGCTTCAACGTCGCGGTGGCGCAAGTCCGCACGCTGACCAACGCCTTGTCTGAACTCGACGCGAAAGCGCCGGGCGCCGATTGGGTCCGCCGCCACGGCTTCGAAGCTTTGGTGAAGCTGGTCGGCCCGATGATCCCGCATCTGGGCGAGGAACTTTGGGCCGCGTTGGGCCACAACACGCTGCTGACGCTGGAACCGTGGCCGAAAGCCGATCCCGCCTTGCTGATCGACGATACGATCACGCTGGCGGTGCAGGTCAACGGCAAGTTGCGCGGCACGATCGACGCCAAGCGCGACGCGGGCGAAGACGACGTGCGCGAAGCCGCGTTGGCGATCCCGACCGTTCAGGCCGCGATGGCGGGCAAGCCCGTTCGCAAGCTGATCGTAGTGAAAAACAAGATCGTCAATATCGTCGTCTGACGATCAGGTTCGCAGCAGCCAGAACGCGTAGCCGGGGAACAAGGACGGATCGACCTTCTCGAGCGCTTCCCAGCGATCGAGATCGGCCATCGCCTTGTCCTTCGGGAATTTCTTCGCGTAAGCGCGGAACGCCGGCGCCTCGGCGTCTTGCTGCTGCACGCGGCCGCGCACGAATTCGAAACCCAGGAAGCGCAGCGGCAAACCGGCCAGCAGCGCCTTGAGCTTCGGAATGTCGTAGCGCGTTTCCTGCACGTGGAAGCAAAGATCGCGCAGCAGCGACGCCGAATGGAAATCCGGCCAATGCGGCAATTCCTTTTGCAGATTCGGTCCAAGTTTGCCCGTGAGCACATCGCTGCGGAAGCGGCGCAACCCCGCCGCGTCGTCGGCATAACCATGCTTGGCGATCGCGTCGCGCGCTTCGACCACGATGCGCCGCCCGTGTTCGCCATAAAGCGCCAAGCGCATCAAGCCGCCGGGGACAAGCACTTGCGTCAACGCCTCCACCCCGGCGCGCGGGCTCGCCATATGATGCAGCACGCCGACCGATTCGATATGGCCCCAGGTCGAGCCCAAGCTCGGCAAGGCAAGAATATCGGCCTGGACGAAATTGATATTCGTCACGCCATGCGCTTCGGCTTGGCGCAAGCCATAGCCGAGCGAGGCTTTGGACAGATCGACCGCGTCGACGCCGACATCGGTGTAATTCGCCGCAACCGACAGCGGATGCTGGCCGGTACCCGCACCGGGCATCAACACGCGCAAGGGTGTGGCGAATTCCGGCAAGGTTTCGCCGGGCAAATAACGTTCGGCGATTGCCTTGCGGATATCGACCTTCTCGGTCCGGCGCAGGCGCAGCCAGCGCGGATAGGGATTGGCTTCGTACATCGCGCGCACGGCCTGGCTGGTCGCGTCGCCGATGGACGTCCATTCGGGAATGCGTGCGGCGGCGGCGCGATCGGCGGCTTGCGACAAGGTCGTCGCTTGCGCCAATGCGGCGAGTTCGGGATCGGACGCGGCCTCGTCAGCCAAGGGGGCGAACATCGCGCGGCGCGCTTGGCCGAACGTATCGAGCGGCAAGGCGGCCGCGTCGTTCGTGTCTTGCGCCCAGACATATTCGTTGTTGTAGGCCTGATGCGCCAAGGCAATTGCCAGCGGCAGCAGCGTCGTGGGCGCATCGGCCGCGCACAACGCCGTGCGCACGCGGATCATGAACGCTTCGAGGCGCGGGTCGCGGCAAATCGTGCGCGTCAACGCCAGCACCAGCAGCTTGTCCTTGGCCATCGCCGCCAGCAAATCGCGGCTGGGCGATTGGCCCGGATCGGTCATCCGGTATTTGACGATCAGCTGGTGTGCCGCCGACAGCGACAAGGCTTCGGTTTCGGCACCCTCGGCGGCGAGCGCTTTCTCGAGCAGTGCGGCCAGCGTCGGGTTGAAGCCGGGCGTGCGCGCCATCTCCAGGATCGCGACCATGCCGTCGAGCGCCCCCATATGGGCGGGCTCGGCGGCGAGCACGTAACTATAGGCCCCGAGAGCGGTGTCGAAATCGCCGCGCGCATGGGCGGCGCGCGCGTGGTCGTAGGCCTGAGCGGCGGTCGGCTTTTCCATGGAGCGGGAGTAGCAAACTGCTATCTTCGGGGCACTATGAAAATCGACACGCGCGCCATTCCGGCCTTCGTCAAGAAACCCGATGCGGGGATCCGCGCGATCCTGCTGTTCGGGCCGGATGCGGGTTTGGTGCGCGAACGCGCCGAAATCATCGGCAAGACGGTCGTACCCGACCTTTCCGACCCGTTCCGCGTCGCCGATCTGGGGCCCGAAGCGTTCAAAGACGATCCCGCGCGCCTCGCCGACGAGGCCGCAGCGATTTCGATGATGGGCGGGCGGCGCTTGGTGCGCGTGCGCGGTGCTGGCGCCGAGACGGTCGCCGCCGCAAAAAACTTCCTCGACGACGCCAAGGGCGATGGCCTCGTGATCATCGAGGCGGGCGATCTCGATTCCAAATCGGCATTGCGCAAACTGTTCGAATCCGCCGCCGTGAAGAACGGTGCCGCCATCGCCTGCTATCGCGACGAGGGCGCGTCGCTCGGCAAGACGATCGCGGAGTCGTTGGCGGCGGAGGGCGTGAAAGCCTCGTCCGACGCGGTCGAATGGCTGGCGGGGCGTTTGGGCACCGATCGTGCAATCACGCGCTCGGAGATCGGGAAACTGGCGCTTTATGCGGGCAAAGGCGGCACGATCACGCTCGACGACGCGCGCGCCCTGATCGGCGATTCGGCCGATATCGATCTCGACGATCTATCGCGCGCGACGGCGCTCGGCGACATGGCCTCGCTCGACCGCGCCTTCGCCAAGCTGGAGGGCGAGGGCGGCAGCCCGATCATGATTCTCCGCGCGCTGGGCCGGCATTTCCTGCGCTTGCAGCTGGCGGCCGGGCATATGAGCCACGGGCTCGACAGCGACGCCGCGATGGGCAAGCTGTTTCCGCCGGTGTTTTGGAAGGAGAAGGAGCCGTTCAAGAGCCAGCTCAATCGCTGGCCCTTGCCGCGCATCCAGATCGCGTTGGAGCGGCTGCTCGAAGCCGAGATCCAGTGCAAATCCTCGGGCGCCATTCCCGCCGATTTGATCGCCCAGCGCTGCCTGCTGGCGCTGGCCCAGATGGCCGCTCAAAGCGCTCGGCGCTGACGCGCCCCGGGGGCTTCAAGGCGCTGATCCGACAGGAATTTCGGCCGGATTTGTCGAAAAATTAACGGATTTCGGCTAGATTCGCCCCCCATGTCGACGATCGGGCCCTTCCGCGGCGTGGGGCAAACCGCCCCCGGCCGCACAGAAGTCGTGGACGCGATTCGCCAAGCGAGCGAACGCGCCGGCGTCGATTTCAAATTCATGCTGGCCAAGGCGCAGACGGAATCGAGTCTCGATCCGAATATCAGGGCGCGCACCTCGTCGGCGTCGGGCCTGTACCAGTTCATCGAAAGCACCTGGCTCAGCACCGTGCGTCAACATGGCGCCAAATACGGCATCGGCGATCTCGCCAATTCGATCGAGGACGATTTCGGCGCGGCGCGCGTGCGCGATCCGATGACGCGCCGCCAGATCCTCGATCTGCGCTTCGATCCCAAAATCGCCAGCGCCATGGCGGCCGAGTTCACCAAGTCGAATCACGCGCAGCTCGAAGGCGCGCTGGGTGCGGGCATCAACTCGACCGATCTTTATCTGGCGCATTTCCTGGGTGCGAACGGCGCGTCGCGCTTCCTGCAGAATTATCGCAGCGATCCGCAAAAGATCGGCGCCTCGCTGTTCCCGGAAGCCGCCAACGCCAATCGCGGCGTGTTCTACGATCCGTCGAGCGGGCGCGCGCGCACGCTGGGCCAGATCTACGATTTCTTCGCCAAGAAAATGGGCGAGGAAATCGCGACGGTCGACACGCAAGATCGCGAAACCGCCCCCGCCCCGCCGGGTCTTGCGCCGCGCCGCCCATCCTTGGCCGATTGGCCGCCGCAGCTGCAAGCGCTGGCCGCGCAATTCGGATTGAAGGGCACGCATTTGCGCGCCGAAACGGTGATGGCGTTCGCACTTCTCGCCGAACCGCTGCTCGGCAATCTTCGTGGCGGGATGAATTTCGGCGCGGGCGGCTTTGGCGCGAACGCCGCGCGCAGCAACACGCTGGCGCTGGCGGCCGTCGGCGGATCGTCGAGCTTCGCAGGTTCCGGTCTGTCGCGTGGCACGCTCGGCCTGTTCGGCACGAGCGGCAACGGCGACGAATCTTAGTCGTTCACTCCCCCACGCCGACGATCTCGACCAAGCCTTCGCGGATCGCGCCGGTCAGCGCTTCGATGCCCTGTTCGAGTTCCTCGTGCGCTTTGCGCAGTTCGGCGAGTTCGGCGACGTTGGCGCGCGTCAGCGGCGTACGGTTCGCCCCTAAATCGACGACGCTGGCGAGATAGCGCGCGCGCGCCTTGGCGGCGTGCTGCACGGCGAGTTCGACTTCGCGCACCTTCACGCGCGCGACGGCCGAATGGATCGCCTTCGCTTCTTCCGTCTTGGCGAGATGCTCGATGGTTTTGAGGAAGCGGCCGCGGCTCATCGGCTCGCCATCCGGCTGCACGCGCTTGGGTGCGGCTTCGGGCTTGGGCTGAACCTGGGCATTGCCGCCCGGCAACGCGATCGTCTTCGCGGCGGGTGCGGCCGACGGGGCAAGCGACAAGGCCGGCTTCAACGGCGGTTGGCTCGCGGTCGTCGGTTTGGCGACAGGGGCCGGGGCGGGATTGGTCGCAACCAAGCGCGGCTCGATCCGCTGGCCCGTCGCGGCCGCACTGGGGAAACGCGCGGCGGGGGCGGCATTCGGGGCCGGGGCGCTGGGGCCGGTGCCCAGATTGAACAGACCTTGATGCGGGGGCAGATCGGCGGTCGCGGATTGGGCCATCGTCGGTACCTCGAACGGGGAAGAAACAAACCTCGGCAAGGTTAATTGCAGTCAGCGGGCCAACCCAAAACGACTTATTTTCAATAGGTTAGAGGAGAATAAAATTAGCCAAGGCGGCATTTCCTGCCGCCGCCGGGCGAAATTTGCCGGTAGCGCGGTGTTACACGAACCCGAACCGGTGTTACCCGTGATGCCTGTCACAGCGTTTTGCACCGCACCATGCTTTGACTCCAACAATGAAAGCGGAGCCGGAGCGCTTGGTGGCCATCGTCCAAAATCTGATCCGGATGCGCACACGCAACCGAAGTACCGGTTTGGCGCGGCCATTCGCATGGCCGACGATGGCGGTGATCCTGGCGCTCTATGTCGGCTTCGAAGTCGCGTTCAATTTGAATCTGGTCGATGCGGCCTCGGCCGCCGAACCCGACCGCGCGCGGATCGACGCGCTCGTTTTTTACGGCAAGGCACTGGGCGCCTTCGGCCTGGCGCTGTTCGTCCTGCGCCCGTTCTTCGCGAAGATATGGCGGCGAATCCGTTGGGGCTTGGCCGTGACATTCGTCACGCTCTGGGCGCTGGGCTTCGGCGGCTTGTCGGCGATCTACAACCACGTGCTCGACGCGATTCCGGAATCGACCCAACGCGAAGCGCTATTGCTGGGTCTCTATCGCCAAGCGGTGTTTGCCGGCGCCATCGACAACCCCGAACTGAAGGGCGCGGACGGCAGCCTCGATGACGTCAACCGGCTGGCGCTGGTCAATCTCGCCGCGCGTTTGACCGGCGACAAAAAAGAGATCGCGCAGATCCGCGCCAAAATCGCCGAGGCGCAAACCGCGCGCGCGATGGGCCTGCCGATGCCGGAAGCCGCCGCGCATGTTTTGCTCGCGGCCGAGGCCGCGTCGCCCGAACAATTGCGCGAGGCGGTCTCGGCGCTGTTCCTGCCGCCGATGTCGATGACCGTGTCGCTGCTGGCGATCGTCGCCAATGCGGCGTCGCTGGCGAGTCTGCTGCTGGCCGTCGCGATCCGCCATCGCCCGGCGCGGCGCGCCTTCGCGGCATTGCCGGTCGCGGCAATCGCGCTGTTCCTTGTCGCGGTGGACGAGCCGCCCTTCGCCGAAGACAGCCCGAGTTTCGAAATCTACGCCCAGCTCGACGATCATCTCGGCATCGCGGGCTGGGTGTGGAGCCGCGCGATCAATGGCGAGGCCGCGATCCTGCGTTTGACGCTGGATCGTTTGGACGGATCGATGAAAGCGGCTTAAGCGTCAGCCCGGATCGCGTTCGAGCCGCGACAGCAGATCGTCGAACTGATCGAGATTGGAATAGTGGAGCACAAGCTCGCCCGCACCGTTCTTGCGCGGCTTGAGCTCTACGTTCATACCAAGCGCTTCGACCAAACGCTTCTCGATCGCGCGCGTATCGGCATCGCGCACCACGCCCTTGGCCGGGCGCTTCAGTTTCGTTTTGACCATCGCGGGGTCAGCCCCGGCTTTGAGCCGCGCTTCGGCCTGGCGCACGGTCAGGCCTTCCAGCGCCATGATCTCGGCGAAGGCGCCGGGATCGGGCGCGGAAAGGGCGACGCGACCATGCGCGCCGGTCAGCACGCCGGTCTCGATCAATTTGCGCGCCGGCTCCGGCAGCGACAAAAGCCGCAGCGAATTGATGACCGTCGTGCGGTTCTTGCCGACGGCCGCACCCACGCGCTCGGGGCTGAAACCCATCTCGTCTTGTAGGCGCTTGTAGCCGAGCGCTTCTTCGATCGCGTTGAGATCGGCGCGCTGAAGATTCTCGACCAGGGCGGCTTCCAGCGCCTCGCGGTCGGAAAGATCCTTCACCACCGCGGGGATTTCGTGGAGCAGCGCTTCTTGCGCCGCCCGCCAGCGGCGCTCGCCCGCGATCAGCTCGTAATCGCCGGGATGCTTGGCGTCGCGGCGGACCAGAATCGGCTGGAGCACGCCTTGGGTTTTGATCGAGGCGACAAGCTCGGCCATCGCGTCGGGCGCGAAATGTCGGCGCGGCTGGAACTTGCCGGGATGGATTTTCGCGACCGGGATCAATCGCGCGGCGCGCGGGCCTTCGGCGGGCGCATTGCCTTGCGACGCGGCGTCGCCCAACAGGGCGGAGAGGCCGCGGCCCAAACCCTTCTTGGCGTCGGCGGGGCTCATGCGGCCTCCGCGAGCGCCGATTCGCGGCGGATGAGTTCGGAGGCGAGCATCACATAAGCCTGACTGCCGGGGCAGCGCAGGTCGTAAAGCAGGACCGGCTTGCCGTGCGACGGCGCTTCGGAAATGCGCACATTGCGCGGGATGGCGGTTTCGTAGACGACGTTGCCCAGATGCTGGCGCACATCGGCCGCGACGGATTCGGACAGGTTGTTGCGCTTGTCGAACATCGTCAGCACGACGCCCTGCAAGCTCAACCCCGGATTGAATCGGCCGCGCACCAGATCGATCGTGCGCATCAGCTGCGCGAGGCCTTCCAGCGCGAAGAACTCGCATTGCAGCGGCACGATCACCGCATCGGCTGCGACCAGCGCGTTGAGCGTCAGCAAGCCCAGCGACGGCGGTGCGTCGATCATCACGTAATCGAGGCCGAGGCCCGACAGCGAATCGCGCAACGCTTCGGCCAAGCGATATTCGCGCCGTTCGAGATCGACGAGTTCGAGTTCGGCACCGGCCAGATCGGTCGTCGCCGGCATGACCGAAAGCCCCGGCACCAGTGTCGGCATGATCGCTTCGATGGGTGCCGTGTCGCCGATCAGCACGTCGTAGGTGCCGACATGGCGCTCGCTCGACGGAATGCCGAAACCGGTCGACGCATTGCCCTGCGGGTCGAGATCGACGACCAGCACCTTCTTGCCGACGGCGGCCAAAGCCGTGGCGAGATTGATCGCGGTCGTGGTTTTGCCCACGCCGCCTTTCTGGTTGGCGATCGCCAGGATGCGCGGGGCTTTGCTCACGGGATCGGTCATTTCGGTTTCGGATCGCGGATCAGGAGCAGGGCGGCGCCGGACTCGCTGAGCGAGGGAACGACCTGCACATCCATGTGCCACGCGCTTTCCGCTGCGGTCAATTCGTCCGCATAGGTCGCGCCCTTGAGAAACGTGCATAACCCGCCGGGCACGAGCAGCGGAGTCGCCCAATCGAGCAATTGCGGCAACGGGGCGAGGGCGCGGGCCGCAACCACATCGGCCATGATTTTTCCGGCCAAGGCTTCGTTGCGCGCGGCGTGGAATTTGATCTTGAGGCCGAGCTCGCGCGCGACATCGATCTGGAAGGCGATCTTGCGGCTATCGGAATCGACCGAATGGATTTCGAGATCGGGGCGGCAGGCCGCGATCACCAATCCGGGGAAACCCGCCCCGCTGCCAATATCGGCCAGCACGCGCGCCTCGCCCAGATGCGGGACGATCTGCCAGGAATCGTAGAAATGCCGCTCCCAGATCTCCGGCAGCGTCGTGGCCGAGACGAGATTGATCTTCGCCTGCCATTTTTCGAGAAGCGATTGATATCGCTTGAGTTTCTCGAGCGTTTCTCGGGAAACACCGGTCTTCGCGGCGAAATCGTCGGGGGTCACGCGGCTTTTCTGACGTAGCGGAGCAAGGCGGTCAATGCCGCCGGGGTCATGCCTTGGATGCGCGCAGCCTGGCCCAGCGTGGCCGGGCGCACGGCGGCGAGCTTCGAGCGGAGCTCGTTCGACAGGGCGGCGATCGCCGAATAATCGAGATCCGGCGCCAAGGCCAATTCCTCGTCGCGGCGGAAGGCGCGGATCTCGGCTTCCTGGCGGCTGAGATAGCCTTGGTACAGCGCGTCGACCTCGATCTGCTCGACGACGTCCGGCGTCCAGCTCCGCAGTTCCGGCCATTCGGCGGCGACGCGGTCCCAGTTGATGCCCGGCAGGCGCAGCAAATCGGTGATTCCGCGAATGACGCCGTCTTGATTGACCGCGAAACCGCGCTTGGCGAGCTTCGGCGGGCTTTCGGCGAGTTCCGCAACCCGCGCCCGCGCGGCGGCAAGGCGCGATTTCTTATCCGCCCAGGCGGTTTGGCGCGCCGAACCGACAATGCCGGCGGCAATGCCCTTATCGGTCAGGCGCTGATCGGCGTTGTCGGCGCGCAAAGACAGGCGATATTCGGCCCGGCTGGTGAACATCCGATAGGGCTCGCGTGTGCCGTGCGTGACCAGATCGTCGATCATCACGCCGATATAGGCTTCCGCCCGATCCAGAAGGATCGATTCCTGGCCGCCGGCGCGGCGCGCGGCGTTCCAGCCCGCCATGATCCCCTGCGCGGCCGCTTCTTCGTAGCCGGTCGTGCCGTTGATCTGCCCGGCGAGATAGAGACCGGGGACGCGCTTGGTTTCCAGGCTGGGGTAAAGCTCACGCGGATCGACGAAATCATACTCGATCGCATAGCCCGGCCGGATCATTACGCAATTCTCAAGCCCCTGAATCGTCTTGAGAATTCCAAGCTGGATGTCGCGCGGCAGGGAGGTCGAAATGCCGTTCGGGTAGACCGTCGGATCGTCCAAGCCTTCGGGCTCCAGGAAGATCTGGTGACGCTCGCGGCCGGCGAATTTCACCACCTTGTCCTCGATCGACGGGCAATAGCGCGGCCCGGTCGATTCGATCTGGCCCGAATACATGGGCGCCTGGTGGAGATTGGCGCGGATCAGCGCATGCGTCGCTTCGGACGTATAGGTCACGCCGCATTCGATCTGCGGCACCTCGATCTTGGCCGTCAGGGTCGAAAACGGGATCGGCGGGTCGTCGGCCGGCTGCATTTCCAGCCCCGACCAATCGATCGTACGGCCATCGAGGCGCGGCGGCGTGCCGGTCTTCAGGCGGCCCAGCGCGAAGCCCGCGCGGGCGAGCGTCTTGGACAGTCCCAGGCTCGGCTTTTCACCGACCCGGCCCGCCGGCGTCTTTTCGAGGCCAATATGGATCAGGCCGTTGAGAAACGTGCCGGTCGTCAGCACCACGGCGCCGCAGGGGATGCGCTGGCCGGCTTCGGTCAGCACGGCGGCGACGCGGCCTTCGGTATCGAGCGCCAGATCGGCCGCTTCACCAGCGGCGATATCGAGATTGGCCTGATCGGCCAGGATCGCCTGCATCGCCTGGCGATAGAGCTTGCGATCGGCCTGGGAGCGGGGGCCGCGCACCGCCGGGCCCTTCGACTTGTTGAGCATCCGGAACTGAATTCCGGCGCGGTCGATCGCGCGGGCCATCACGCCGTCCAGCGCATCGATCTCGCGGACAAGGTGTCCCTTGCCCAGACCGCCGATCGCCGGGTTGCAGCTCATCTCGCCGATCTTGGCGGGGTCGAGCGTCAGCAGCAGCGTCTTGGCCCCGGCGCGCGCCGCCGCAGCCGCGGCTTCGCAGCCGGCATGGCCGCCGCCAATGACCACCACATCGTAACGCGCGGCCGGAAGGGAAGAAGGGTTGCTCACGGGCGCGGAACCTACGGATTTAGGGCCGATCCGTCAAATCGGCCGATTTGTTTCCCGAGAAACACCGAAAATTATCCTTTTAAATCAATATCTTTCCGCGCATGCGAAATTCGCATTCTGCAAATTAGCCAAAATCAATTTTATTTCAATCGCTTATCTCAAGACAAAAATTTCATACGGGCGTAACTTATCCACACCGCAGGGCATAACGCCCGTGCCCCGGTCGTTGATTTCGTGAGGCCCCCTATGGCGAACGAAACCTATCTCGTGCAGTTCTACCCGCCCAATGGCGGGCCCAACGCACCTGGCAAGCCGGTTTTCGCGAGCAACGATTTTGCCGCCGCCGCCGCCGCCTACGACAAGGCCGCAAGCGAACACGGGCCCGGCTGGCTGGTGCTGTGGAATCAGCGTTCGCGTTTGAAGCTGCAGCAGAAGCAATTGCTGCGCGCGCCCGAACCGGTGAAGCCATTCGGCACGGTCACGCGCTCGCCCGCACTCAGCCGCTAGTCACTTTCCGATACAGAACTCGCCGAACAGGACGTCCAGCACGTCCTCGACGCCCGCGCGCCCGACAATGCGCCCGAGCGCGGCAAGGCACGCGCGCAGCTCTTCGCCGATCAGTTCGGTGACGTCGAGATCACCCGCACGCAGCAATGCCGCGTGCGCCTCTTCCAACGCTTCGCGGTGACGCGCGCGCGTCACGAGCGGCGCTGCGCCGTCACGCGATCCCAGCCGTTCAGCGACGATCGCGGCAAGTTTGCTTTCCAGCACATCGATACCCGCGCCGGTCAGCGCGCTGACCGCGAGCCCCGTCGCGGCCGGCGCCAAATCGGCCTTGTTCAACACGACCAGCGCATCGCGCGCGAGTTCGGCAAGCTCGCCCGTCGGTGCGGGTTCGCGCGCGTCGAGTACCAGCAGTTTCAGATCCGCTTGCTCGGCACGTTCGCGCGCGCGGCGCATGCCTTCGCGCTCGATCGCGTGATGCGGGTCGGCTTCGTCGATCCCGCGCAAACCCGCCGTATCCCACAACACGACCGGCAATCCCTTTAGGTCGAGCCGCACCTCGATCGTATCGCGCGTCGTGCCCGCGATCTCCGACACGATCGCCGCGTCGCGCTTGGCCAGCCGATTGAGCAGCGACGACTTGCCCGCATTCGGCGGGCCCAGAATCGCGACCGAAAACCCGTCGCGCAAAATCTCGCCGCGATGCCCGTCGTCAAGGATCGCGCCGATGCGTTTGGCCAACGCGCCGATCGGCGCCTTCATCGCCGCGATGGCCCCGCCGGGCACGTCGCCCTCGTCGGGAAAATCGATCTCGGCTTCGGCCTGCGCCAGCAGCTTGATCGCCGTTTCGCGCAAGGCTTCGACCTGCGCGCCCAAAGCACCACCCAATTGCGCCAAGGCCTGGCGCGCCTGTTCGCGGGTTTCGGCGGCGATCAAATCGGCGAGCGCCTCGACCTCGGCCAAGTCGAGCTTCCCGGCATCGTAGGCGCGGCGCGCGAACTCCCCCGGCCGCGCCGTGCGCAAACCGGGCAATCGGGCAAGCGCGGCGAGCACGCCGGCCATCACCGCCCGGCTGCCATGGAGATGGAACTCGGCTACATCCTCGCCGGTGAAACTCGCCGGGCCCGGGAACCACAGCACCAGCGCGTCGTCGAGCGGTGCTTTATCGGTGGGGTCGGTCAACCTTGCGCGGACGGCAAAACGGGGCGGGGGCAGCTTGCCGCCCAACGCCGTCAGCGCGGCGCCCGCCGCCGGACCCGAAATGCGCACGACCGCGACCCCGGCGACGCCGGTGGCGGTCGCGGGCGCATAGATCGTGTCGTTTGAAGTCTTCGCCGGCAATCAGGCCTTAGGTGCCGAATCCGGCTTGGGCGCGTCGGCTTTGGTTTCGGCCATATGCTCGTTCATGCCGCGCTTGAACGCCTTGATCCCGCCGGCAAGGTCGCCCATCGCCTTCGGGATGCGCCCGGCGCCGAACAGCAGCAGCGCGATCACCGCCAGAATTGCGATTTCAGGGAGACCGAGGGACATGGGCGCACACCGGCAAAAAGGGGGTCCGAAGACCCCCACTATTGCCCGGCCGGGCCGCGAATCCCAGCGATAGATTCGCAGGCGTTACGTCACCCGGCGCGTCGCAGCGTCGGGCAGGTATTTGTCGGTCCAGATCTTGTCGACCGGCACAACGCTGGGCAGGCCCATGCCCGTTGCCAGAAGCTCGATCGACTTTTGCAGGCGCGGCTTGTCGATATCGCCAAGGCCAGTGCGCTTGGTTTCGTCGGTCATCACTTGGTGCTTGATGACCCATTGCAAGCGCTCGAGCTCCAATTGGTGATTGATGAGCGCATCGACCTTCAGCAGCGAATCCGTCACCGGCTTCGCGTCGGCGATCGCGTCGCGCCAGCCGCGCAGGCACGCACGCAATAGGCCGGGCAACACCGCCTCGTTGTCGCGCAGCGCTTTGCGGCTCGCCAGGATCGAGTTCGAGTACATGTCGAGCCCGTGATCGGCATAGGGCATGATCGAGATATCCTCGAACTTCACGCCCAAGCCCTTCAGATTCAGCCACACGGTCGAATCGAAACCGGTGATCGCATCGACCTCGCGGCGCATGAACACGGCTTCGCGCAAGCGCAAATCCATGTTGTTGAACTTGACCGTCGCGGGGTCGAGATTATTGGCGCGGAAGAAGACCGGGAACAGCCGGAACGCATTGTCGGTCAGCGGGCCGCCCACGGTTTTGCCGGCAAGATCGGCGGGCTTCTTGATGCCGGCACTCGACCACGACACGATCGCCGCCGGCGTGGTGCGATAGACGTTGAAGATGCCGAGCGGCGTGGAATCCGGATTCTTCAGATAGAATTCCGACATGCCCGGCAAATCGGCGAACCCGATATCGTAGGTCTCGCTCGCCACGCGCTGCATGGCGTCGGCGCCCGAAGCGGGGTCCATCGCCGTGATGCGAATGCCCTCGGCGGCGAAATAGCCTTTGTCGAGCGCGTGGATGAAGGGCGAATTGGTGCCGTTGCGCGGCAGATTCAGCGAAAACTTGATCGGCACGCCGCCGCTTTGCGCCCACACGTAAGGCGCCGCAATCGCCGCCCCCGCCAAGCCTAAGAACCCGCGCCGCGCCAGTTGCTTCGCCATCTCCGCCTCCTTCGGTTGTTTGCCGAAGGGCGGATGTGCAATCGCTATGCCCGGCCTTAGAAGTCGTCGCGGTCCAGCACTTCGCAATTGGCGAAGCTGTGGCCGGTCAAGCGGTTGAGGAACGTGCCGTGGCCGACAACGGCGATGCTGCGCTCCGGCCGGCCGGCGAGCCATGCCCGGAAATCGGCCACGCGTGCACCCAAGGCTTCCTCACTCTCGACCGCGATCTCGTGCGGGCGGCCTTCTTCGTGGTGCCACCAATATTCGGGGAACGCGCCGAATTCCAAATGGCCGAACTCGTCCGCCAACGCGCCGCGCGGACGGCCGAGATCGCCCGAATGCTCCACCCTTTCGCGATGCAAGGCTTCCACCCGGATCGGCACTTTCGTGCCGGCGAACGCCAGCAGCGCGGTTTCGATCGCGCGCGTCAGCGGCGAGGTGACGACGAGCTGCACGTCGTGCCACAAGCCTTGGCCGGCGAGGGAACTCGCTTGGCCGCGTCCTTTTTCGGTCAGGCGCGCGTCGAAGATCATCGGATCTTTCGGGCGGATCAGCTCGAAGGCGGCGTTGAACTCGGACTGGCCGTGGCGGATGAAGCGGATACGACGCGGGCGTTTCATTTCTTGGGCTTGGGACCGTCTTCGGGGTTGCGCAACAGACGTTCGACGCGTTTGCCGTCGATCATGTGCGTTTGCAGAATCGCGTCGATATCCTCGGTCGTTTGGGGCTGATACCAGACGCCTTCGGGATAGATCACCAGCGACGGCCCGATTTCGCAGCGATCCAAGCAACCGGCCGAATTGACCCGCACGTTCTTGATGCCGAGCTCCTTGGCCCGCGCCTTCATATAGTCGCGCAAGCGCTCGGAGCCCTTGGGCTTGCACGAACCGCGCGGATGGCCTTCCGGCCGTTCGTTGGTGCAGACGAAGATATGCGCTTCGTAGAATTGGGGCGGATCGCCCGGCAGATTGCGCGCGGTCATTTCTTCTCGGTGCTCGTGTTCGCGAGATTGGTCCAGAATTTCTGCATCTCGGAAATGCCGGCCCCGGTGAACCATTGGCGGAACAGCGTTTCGGGGTCCATCGCCTTCATCGCCTGTTCCATGCGGCCTTGCATCTGGGCCATCAACGCGTCCTGCATGGGCTTCAAATCGGGCAGGCCCATGAAAACGCGGGCCTCCTCGGGCGTGCAATCGATATCGATCTTGATCTTCATCGGGGCTGGCGGCTCCTTCGCGCGGAACCGGCAGATTACCCGGACTTACGCGCCGCGGGCGAGGAACTTCTCGATCGCCGAAGCCGCTTTGGGATCGAGCGCCGAATAGCGCACGATCAGCCCGCGTTCGCCGTTCCCCACCACCATCGCCGGCACCACGAACTCGGCCGATTTGGATTTCGCGGTGCGGCCCGGCACGGTCAACGTCACGATCAGCGAATCCCCCTCACCATAGCCCGGCAAGGGCGCAACCGTGCGGGCGCCCATCGTCGACAGATCGGCGAGCGCCAGCTTGGCGCCTTTGGCGGACAGGAACGCGCCCTCGGCGGACACGCGCTCGGCGCGGCGCTGCTCGGTCATGCGCGTTTTCCTTCGATGCGCTGCTTCATTTCGCCGTCTTCCTTGCCGTCGATCCAGTTCACAAGATTGCGGACCATCTTCGACCGCGCAAGATCGATACCATTCCAGCATGTCGTTTCTTCGATGCCCTCGGCCTCGTCGCGCGGCAAGGTCGGCATGATCTTAACGATATACTCGATCGCGTCGAGCGGCGCCGTTCCCGATTTGCCGTCGTCGCGCAGGCGCACCCCTTCGTTCCACACCTCCATGCATTCTTCCCAGCCGTCGAGCGCGAAGGAAGCGCGGCGGCGGACAAGCGCCAAGGTCTCCACGGCCGCATCCGGCGCGCTCAAGGCACGGGCGAGATCCTTGGTCACCGCCGCGAGCTTGGAATACTCATTGCGCAGCAAATCGCGGAACTGGGTCGCGGCGAAGGCGACGAGCAACGCATTCTGCGCGGCCTGATCGCGCACGCGGCGCTCATGCGCGCGCACCTGATCGCGGAATTCGTCGAGGCGCGTCGCCGCGC
Organism: Tagaea sp. CACIAM 22H2; assembly: GCA_014444615.1. GTDB lineage: Bacteria > Pseudomonadota > Alphaproteobacteria > CACIAM-22H2 > CACIAM-22H2 > Tagaea. The sequence goes on from PVXE01000019.1 coordinate 24,163, forward strand.
GACCCAACGCGCCCTCCGACGGGAACGTCAGCGGATCGTCGCCCGGCACGCCCAGCGGCCCGATCAACTCGGCAAATTTCTCCAGACGCTGCGCGATCTCGTTCTCCGCGCAGCCCGCAAGCTTGGCGAAATAGCCGAACACGACCGGCGTCACTTTCGCGGCGTTTTTGTCGCCCTGAATCTCGGCCATGATCTTGGCCTTATCGGCCGCTTTGAGCGCCGCATCGTCCAACGCCTCGCCCGCTTCGCGCGACGCCGCGACAAGCAGCGCGATATAGGCCTTGAAGCGCTCGAGCTTTTCCTCCTGCTCGACGACGATATAGCGCGCCTTGGCGATGTCATCGGCCCCTTGGTCGCGATCGGCCTCGGCCGACAGGCGCTTCACGGTCAGCGGGTCCAGCCCGTGCTCGGCCCGCGCCGACAACGCGAAATACAATCCCATGTCGCGCGGCGGGAACTGCATCCAGCCGGGCAATTGCGTCCATGGCATGATCATGCGCCGGCCCGACTCGCCCGACGGATCGGCGAACAACGCTTCCCATTCTTTGGGCTGTTTGCCGGGCTCGGCGCGCGCGCGGATATGGCGCAGCTGGCGATGCGCGAAGGGCACGCATACGCCGCGCGCCTCGAACGTATCGGGCGTATCGATCTTGGGTTTGCGGGCGCGAGAATTCATCCTAAGGGCGATCATCCCGCAGCGATCCTTTCCCAACCATTAACCCGGCTTGCGGTTCCCCCGCCGGGTCTGGCACGCTCTCGCCGCAGCTTTTCCTGGGAGTACCCCCATGAGCGAATTCAAAATCGCCGCCAAGACCGCTTCGCCGCAATTCGGCAAGGAATTCACGACCTATCTGGCCTTGCCGCCCGGCGGCAAAGGGCCGGGCTTGGTGCTGATCCAGGAAATTTTCGGGGTCAATCAAGTGATGCGCGATCTGGCCGACGGTTACGCGCGCCAAGGCTATGTCGTCGCGTGCCCGGACATCTTCTGGCGCCAGCAGCCCGGCATCCAGATCACCGACAAGACCGACGCCGAATGGGCGCGCGCGTTCGAATTGTTCAAGGGCTTCGATTTCGCGCTGGGTGTCGAGGATCTCGCCGCGACGCTCGACGCGTTGCGCAAGCATCCGGCCGTTACGGGCAAGGTCGGCGCTGTTGGTTACTGCCTGGGCGGCAATCTCGCCTATCAGATGGCGGCGCGTACCTCGGCCGATGCGGCGGTCTCCTATTACGGCGTGGGCCTCGACGGATTGCTCGACATCGCCGGCGGCATCAAGAAGCCGCTGCTGATGCATATCGCCGAAAAGGACGGGTTCGTTCCGCCGGAAGCGCAAGCCAAGATCAAGGCCGGGCTTGCTGGTAATTCCAGCGTGACGATCCATGTCTATCCCGGACAAGATCACGCCTTCGCGCGCGAAGGCGGCAAGCATTGGAACGCGGATGCGGCCAAGCTTGCCAATGCGCGCACCGCCGAATTCTTCAAAGCCAATCTTGCCTAAGGAGCACGACGTCCATGGTCAAAGCGGTTCGCGCACAGAAATCCGGTGGTCCCGAGGTGATGGTCTACGAGGATATCGACCTCGCCCCGCCGGGACCGGGCCAGGTGCAGATCAAGCACACGGCGATCGGCGTCAATTTCATCGACACGTATATGCGCTCGGGGCTTTACCCCACGCCCACGCCCTTCGCGCCGGGCAACGAAGCGGCGGGCACGATCGCCGCGGTCGGTGCGGGTGTCACCGATTTCAAGATCGGCGATCGCGTCACTTATGTGATCCCCGGCGGCGGCGCCTATAGCGAGGCGCGCAACGCCCCGGCCGACCGCGTGGTCAAGCTGCCCGACGGCATCACCGACAAACAAGCCGCATCGATGATGCTGAAGGGCATGACTGCGCAATATCTCCTGCGCCGCACCTATAAGGTTCAGAAGGGTGACACGATCCTGTTCCACGCCGCCGCCGGCGGCGTGGGTCTGATCGCGGGACAATGGGCCAAGCATCTGGGCGCCATCGTCATCGGCACGGTGGGCTCGCCCGAAAAGGCGAAGCTCGCGCAAGCCAATGGCTATGCGCACACCATTCTTTATCGCGACACGGATTTCGTCGCCGCGACCAAGGCGATCATCCCCGAAGGCGTGCCGGTTGTTTACGATTCCGTCGGCAAGGACACGTTCCTGAAGTCGCTCGATTGCCTGCGGCCTTTGGGTCTGCTCGCGTCGTTCGGCCAATCTTCGGGTGCCGTCGAGCCGCTCAACACGGGCTTGCTGGCGGCCAAGGGCTCGCTGTTCCTCACGCGTCCCACGCTGTTCACGTATATCGCGAAGAAGGAGGACCTCGTCGCCACCGCGAACGAATTGTTCGATGTGGTTGCAAAAGGCATCGTGAAGATCGAGACCTCGGCCGAATACGCGCTAAAGGACGCGGTGCGTTGCCACACCGATCTGGAAGGCCGCAAGACCACCGGCTCGGTCATCCTGGTGCCGTAATGGCAAAAGCGATCGATCCGGCCACGGTGCCGCCGCGCGACGCATCGGGCTATCCGCCGGATCTGCAAGCCAAGATCGCCGGGCGCGCCAAGCGCGCGCTCGGCGACTTGCTGGGTTTGAAGAATTTCGGCGTCAATCTCACGACCATTCCGCCAAGATCGGCCAGCGCCTTGCGCCATTATCACGCGCGCCAGGACGAATTCGTCTACATCGTGTCCGGCACGCCCACACTGGTGACAGACGACGGCCGCCAAATGTTGCAGCCCGGCATGTGCGCGGGCTTTCCCGCGGGCGACGCCAACGGCCATTGTCTGATCAACGAAACCGACAAGGACGTCGTCTATCTGGAAGTCGGCGACCGCACCGTGGGCGACAGCGTCGTCTATCCCGACGACGATCTACAGGCCAGTTCCGCCGCCGCGTGGACCTATAAGCGCAAGGACGGAACCGCGCCCTAGACCGGCTTTACAACACAAATCGCATTCGGCAAATTGTCCGGATGCAAAACCAACGGACGTTCAAATACGCGCTGCGATTACTCGTCGTTGTCGTCGCGTTGTTCGTTGGCGGCTGCGCCGTCAGGCCCAGCCCTTGGGCGAAGACAGATCCCGCAAAGATCTCCAAGAGCCCCGACCTCGCGACCGTCGTCATCGGTCAAACCTATCTCGGACAGGTCCTGGCTAAGGAATCCTGCCCGCAAACGCTGCGCTCGCACTGGTTCCAAGCCGAGCCGCGTGCGCTCGCTTTCCAAATCTACGATTTCGAATGTGTTGGCGTCGAGCAACCCGCAACGCGGGATTTCAGCCGGCTCCCGGCGAAATACACGGTCGTTCAACTCCGGCCCGGCAATTACCGGCTCGACCAAGTCAACCGTTTCCGCCGGTTCCAACAGGAGATGACGACGCAAATTCAAGATACCCGTCCCACGCCGAATGGCTGGCCGGATATGACCGTGCCGCGTTTCGCCGTGACGGCGGGCGAGGTCGTCTATGTCGGAACGCTCGTCTACCTGCGCTCCGATCCGGTCGAACTACGCGCGACATCCAACCTCGACCAAGCCCGCGATGCCTTGCGCGCGATTTGGCCCGAGGGCGCCGAACGATTGACCGAACGCCGCATGCTTGTAGGAGCCACGCGATGAAATCAGCCTTAGCCGCAGTTCGACGTCTGGCCGTTGCCTCCGCCGCCGCAACGTTACTCGCAGGATGCGTCACCACCACGCCTGACGGTAAACCGATCGACAACACGCCGGGGCTCGTCATCGTTGGGTTCGCGTACACCGGATCGCAACGCACGCCTTTGGGTAGTTGTCCCGTCGGCCGATGGGGCCCATTCGCAGGACACTACAATCTCGATTTCTTCAAACTTGACGAAAACAACCGGACGGCTTGGTACCGACGCCAAATGGCCTACGACGGCGTTTGCGAGTCCGCCGACGCTCCGACACCCGCCCGTTATAACTTTCTGGAGCTCTCGCCCGGCCGCTATCAACTCGACGGCGTCACGAACAGCAGCCTTCAGCCGCTCATCATTCTCCGCAACGCGCCGAAATTCACCGTCGGACCTGGCGAAGTGATCTATATCGGCGACGTGACTTTCGACGGCGAATTCGGCCGTACCGGCATCACCAACGCCCGGCTGGTGATGGCGAACACGGCGGGGAGTGCGCGCGCCGCGTTGGCCGCGCGTAACGGCCCCGCCGACCGGATGGTCGTCCGGCCGCTGGAGATCGTTATCCGGCCCAACTACCAGTAGACCGCCGCACCGCTCAATCAAAACGGCTTGACGACCCGGGCGAGAGGCAGCTCGATCGTCACTTTGGTGCCTTTGCCTTTCTCGCTGTCGACGATCAGCTTGCCGCCGTGCAGCATGACCAGCTGATTGCTGATCGGCAGGCCCAGGCCCGTCCCGCCATGTTTGCGCGCGAGCCCGTCGTCGATCTGCACGAACGGCTCCATCGCGCGCTTGGCTTCGGCCGCCGTCATGCCGATCCCCGTATCGGTCACGCAAACGCGCAGCGTCGTTTCCGTGAGCCCCGCGGACAGCGTCACCGATCCGCCTTGCGGCGTGAACTTGATGGCGTTCGACACCAGATTCATCAGCACTTGTTTCAAGCGCAGCGCATCGCCATGGATGCAGATCTGCGGGAAACCGGTGGCCAACACCAGCGCCACGTCGCCCTTGCTCGCGTTCGCGGCGAACAGGCGCACCACGTCCTCGGCCAGCCGATCGAGCTCGAATTCCGTCTCCTGCAATTCGAATTGGCCGGCGCCGATCTTCGACAGATCCAGAATGTCGTTGATCAGATTCAGAAGATGCGTGCCCGACTGGCGGATATACTCCGCGTATTCGAAATAGCGCTGATCTTCGGGCCCGAATAGCTTGCCGGCGACCACCTCCGAAAATCCGATGATGGCGTTGAGCGGCGTGCGAAGCTCATGGCTCATCACGGCCAGGAACGCGCTTTTCGCCGCCGATGCGGCTTCGGCCTCGGCCTTCGCTTCGCGCAACGCCGCCTCCACGCGTTTGCGCACGGTCACATCTTCGACCGTCCCTTCATAGGCGATGGTGCTGCCGTCGCGGTCGCGCACGGCCCAGGCATTTTCGCTGATCCAAATGCGTTCGCCCGTGGCGCGCCGCACGACCTCGGATTCGAACGCGGCGATGCGCCCCTCGCGCGCCATGATGTCGCGGAACAATCGACGGCGTCCGGGTTCGACGTACCAGCTTTCGCGCTGCTGATCGCCCCCCGGCGTCGCTTCGATCTGCTGGTCCGGCCGCTCGAATCCGTTGATGCGCGCCAAAGCGGGATTGACCGCGAGCTGGCGCCAATTCGCATCCGTGCGATAGATGCCGAAATTCGCATTCTCGAAGATCGAGCGGTAGTCCTCGGCCAGGCGTTCGGCTTCGGCCTTGGCTTCGGCCAGCGCGCGCTCCGCCAGAATACGCTCGGTCACGTCGATGACCGTGCCTTCGTAAGCAACGATTTTCCCTTCGGCGTCGCGCACCACCCAAGCGTTTTCGCTCACCCACGCCTGCTCGCCCGTCGCCCGGCGGCGTACTTCGGAAACGAAATTCTCGACGCGGCCATGTTCGGCCATCAGCCGCAAATACTCGGTTTGCCGCCGCGGGTCGACATACCAGCGCGTCCGCTCGTTCTTGGCGATCGCGGCATCCACGGCGGCGATCTGTTGCTCGGCGGACTCGAAGCCGTTCAATCGCGCCAAAGCCAGATTCGAACGCGTTTGACGCCCGCCCGGCACGGTACGGAAAATGCCGACATTGGCGTTGTCGTAGATCGAGCGCAGATCGGCCGCCGCCGTTTCGGCTTCCGCCTTCGCGGCGGCAAGGGCGAGTTCCACCCGCTTGCGCGCGGTGATGTCCTCGATCATGCCCTCGTAGTACAGCACGCGGCCATCCTGGCCGCGCACGACCCAAGCGCTTTCCGAAACCCAGATCCGTTCGCGCGTTTTGTGGCGATAGACTTCCGATTCGAAATCGAGCACACGCCCGTCGCGCTCGATCAGACGGATGAATTCGTCGCGCCTTCCGGGCTCGACATACCATTCCTGCGCGATATCCCGGACGGCGGCGAGCATCTCTTCCTCGCTGTCGTAGCCGTTGAGCCGCACCAGGGCGGGATTGGCGCGCAGTTGTTTGCCTTCGCGCGTCGAACGATAGATGCCGTGGCTCGCGTTCTCGAACATCGAGCGGTAATTCGCTTCCGCGCGCTGCACCTCGGCCCAGGCTTCGACAAGCTGCGTGACATCCGCGACGGTGCCGATCATCCGCACCGGCGGACCTTCGACGCGGATCGCGGATTGGCGCACCCAGAACGGCGTGCCATCGCGCCGGCGGGCTTGCCACAAGGCCTCGCGAACCACGCCCTCGCGCGTCAGCCGGTCGAGCAGACGGGCGCGATCTTCCGCGTCGGCGTAGAAGACGCCGCTGTCGTCGGGCGGGCTCGCGCGCATCTCGGCGGCCGAGGCGTAGCCGAACATTCGCGCGAAGGCCTCGTTCGCGCGCACGATCCGGCATTCCTCGTCGGCCTCGTAGATGCCGATGTCGGTCGCGGCGAACAATTGGACGAGAAAATCGGATTCCGCGAAATGCCGGTCGATCGGCTCGACCGCCGACACGCGGTCCACAACATCGCCGGTTTCGACGATCCAGCCCGTCACGCGGTCGAGCGGCCCGTCCGGCCCCGGCCGTGCCGTCACGCCGTGGACCGCCCAGAACGTCGTGCCGTCGCGCCGACGCATTTCGATGACCACGTTGGACACGGCTTCGCCGCGCATCAATCGCGCGCGCAATCCGCTGCGGTCTTCGTTGCGCGCGAACAGATCGCGCGTATGCGCGACACCCGCGATCAGCGCGGCGGGGCTCTCGTAACCGAACATCCGCGCGGCATGGCCGTTCGCGCGCAAGATTTTCCCTTGCGCGTTCGTCTCCAGAATCGCCATCTGCGCCTGATCGACGGCGTTCAGCGAAAGATCCGGATCGTCCTGTCCGTCGGCAGCCGTCATCGTTCTTCGGGTGGCCCCCCGCCCGGGACTATAGCGCCGGGATCAGGCGGGCGGCAGATCCTCGATCCGCCGCCAGATTGGGCGGCCAAGCCCCGCCAGAACGGCCGCTTCGCGATCGGCCCCCGGCGACGACGCGATCAGCAAGCAGCCGTCGCAGCGCGCGGCCAAAGCCAGGGCGATTTCCATCATCCAAGCGTGATTGGGCGGCAATCCGGCGGCCTCCAGCACGGGCAGGGCCGCGTTGACGCCAATCACCGGGATATGGCCGGCCTTGGCGACCGCGACCGCCGCGTCGTTCATCCGGGCAAGGTTGGCTTCCCGTCCGGCCGCGTCAGGGGCCGAATATGGCCCCGCCACCATGATCAGCATCGCTTTCCCCCCAAACGAAAACCCCCACCTTTGGGGTGGGGGTTTCGCGAACTAGGTGTTCATCGCCTCGAAGAAATCCTTGTTGGTCTTCGAGTGCTTCAGCTTGTCGATCAGGAACTCCATCGCGTCCGTCGTGCCCATCGGCATCAGGATGCGGCGCAAGACCCACATCTTCGACAGCACGGCCTTGTCGACCAGCAGCTCTTCCTTGCGCGTACCCGACTTGGTGATGTCGATCGCCGGGAAGGTGCGCTTGTCGGCGAGCTTGCGGTCCAGGATGATTTCGGAGTTACCCGTACCCTTGAACTCTTCGAAAATCACTTCGTCCATGCGGCTGCCGGTATCGATCAGGCCCGTCGCGATGATGGTCAGCGACCCGCCTTCCTCGATATTGCGCGCGGCACCGAAGAAACGCTTCGGGCGCTGCAACGCGTTGGCGTCCACGCCGCCGGTCAGCACCTTGCCGGACGAGGGGACGACCGTGTTGTAGGCGCGCGCCAAGCGCGTGATGGAATCGAGCAGGATCACGACGTCGCGCTTATGTTCGACCAGGCGCTTGGCCTTCTCGATCACCATTTCCGCGACTTGCACGTGGCGCTGGGCGGGCTCGTCGAAGGTCGAAGACACGACCTCGCCCTTCACCGAGCGGATCATGTCGGTCACTTCTTCCGGCCGCTCGTCGATGAGCAACACGATCAGATAGACCTCGGGATGGTTCGTCGCGATCGAATGCGCGATGTTCTGCAACATCACGGTTTTGCCGACGCGCGGCGGGGCGATGATCAGCGCGCGCTGGCCCTTGCCGAGCGGCGAGACCAGATCGACGATCCGGCCGGTGATGTCGCGGCGCGGGCCGGACGGCGCGTTTTCCTTCTTCTCCGTCCGGCGAGCCGACAGCGTGCCTTTGAGGGCGACCGCCTCTTCGTCGCCCTGCGGGCGGCGCGACGCCTTTTTCGGGATCGGCGGCGGGGCCGCTTCGGGGCTGTCGTCCGTCACCTCGAGCTGCAAGCGCGAGGTCGGGTAGAACGGCGTCAAGTTATCGAAATTGATGCGATGGCGCGCGACGTCCGGCTCGTCGAAATTGATCGCGCGCACGGTGGTCAGCGCGAAATAACGCTCGCCGTCCTTGGGTGCTTTGATCTGGCCATCGACCGTGTCGCCGGTGCGCAGGCCGTGGCGGCGGATCAGTTGCGGCGTGACGTAAATGTCGTCGGGGCCGGGCAGGTAGTTCGATTCCGGGCTGCGCAGGAAGCCGAAACCGTCGGACAGGATTTCCATCACGCCGTCGCCGTAGATCGCGACGTCGTTGTCGGCCATCCGCTTCAGGATGGCGAACATCATGTCCTGCTTGCGAAGGGCCGAGGCGCCCTCGATTTGCAGCTCTTCCGCGAAAGCCAGCAACTCCGCCGGCGTTTTGCGCTTCAGTTCTTGGAGATTCATCGTCTTGGTGTTCCGCGAGGGGAGATGTCGGCCGAGGAGAGGATTCGAGGGCCCGCGCCCCCGCCGTATTCGATTTGACGCTGTCCTGTTTTGAAGGACCGAGCGGTCCCGTTCGGGTCGCTCGAATAATCGAAGATATCGGCGGGAAAATCGGCCGCAGAACGCGGCCTCGAAGATAGGGGCGACCCCCATCCACGGGCCAATCTAGCGATTTCCCCGACCCTGTCAATCCCCCAAGACGGGGCCGGGGCGCGCAACCCCTTCGTTCAAAACGGTTTTACGATCACGAACAGCACGATCAGGATCATCAGAACGGTCGGGATCTCGTTCTGCATCCGGTAGAACCGCGCCGGCCGCGTGTTGCGATCGGCCTCGAAATCCTTGCGCCAACGCGCCTGGGCGTGGTGGTGCCAGCTCAAGATCAGGACCAGCGCGAATTTGGCGATCAGCCAGCCGGACGTCCAATCCTGGACGCTGGCCAGCAACACGCCGAACACCCAGGTCGACACCATCGCCGGCCCCATGATCGCGCGCAGCAAGCGCCGCTCCATGACCTTGAAGGTTTCCGACGTATGGGTGCCGGCCGGCGCGTCGCAGTGATAGACGAACAAGCGCGGCAGATAGAGCAGCCCCGCCATCCACGCGATCACCGAGACGACGTGCAGCCACTTGATCCAGTCATAGGTGACGTAGACGATTTCCTGGATGGTCTCGAGCACGACCGGCCCTTTCGAAAAATTCGCGCGCGGCGCATGGAATGCCACTTGTCCGCCGCATTCGCGTGTTTCACTATATCCGCGCACCGAGCCGCGCAATATCCAACGACGCAATGCCGTTCCGTCATGCGACGGAACCAGGGGCATTAGGACGGGTGCCGAAGGACACCCTTCGTAAGACCAAGATGCGGCGCCATTCCGGATTTTTCACCCGCTGGGCGGGTACCCTGACCTTACTGATCTTTGCATTCGCCGCGGTTTCGCCCGCCGGCGCGCAAAGCCCCGCGCGCAATATCGCCGTCTATGGCGATTCCCTCGCCGATGGCGTTTGGGATGCGTTCACCCGCACCTTGAAGCGCGAACCCGGCGGCTGGACCGTCGCGCGCCGCTCGTCGATCGGCACCGGTCTGACGCGCCACGACTTCCAAACCTGGCTCGACCAGATCGACGCCGACTTCGACGCGAACCCCGCGCGCCATGTCGTGGTCATGTTCGGCCTCAACGATCTGCGCGATTTCCGCGACGACCGGCGCGGGCGCGTTTACGGCACCGAAGCCTGGAACGCCGCCTACGCCAAGCGCGTGGATCAATTGATCGCACGCTTGCGCGCCAAGGCCGACAACGTCGTCTGGATCGGCCTGCCGGTGTTCCGCAAGCCCGAGCAGAACGACGGCGCCAAGCATTTGACCTCGCTTTACGCCGAAGCGGCGTCGCGCGCGCGCATCGCCTTCGTGCCGATCTATGACGATTTCCTGGGGCCGGAGGGCGAGTTTACGACCCATCTGGCCAGCGCCGACGGCCGGCGCCTGCAAGTGCGCGGCGACGACGGGCTGCATTTCATCGGCACGGGCTACGACATCATCGCCCACAAGGCGATGGCCGCGATCCGGCGTTTCGAGGCGGGTCAGGCGGAAGCCTCGGCGCGCTTGCCCGAAACAACGCCGCCGCGCTGACATGATGTTCGCGCGCGGTCGCCTCGGGCCGGCGTGCCTTGCATTCCTATTGCTGGCGAGTTGCGCTTCCCGGCAACCGGCCGCCCCGCCATCGTCGGCAGCGGCCCCCGCGATCAGCGTGCCCGTGCCGCCGGCCGACGACAACATCGCGCCGCTGGCGACCGATTTGATGGCGGCGATGGTGCCTGGCGCCGCGCGCCCGCGCGTTATCCCGCGCAACACCAGCAATCTCGACCCGTTCTTCGCGGATCTCGCATCGCTCGAAACCGGCGTGCGCCGGCGGGTGAATATCGTCCAGATCGGCGACAGCCACACGGCGGGCGACGTGATGAGCGCGCGTTTACGCGAGCTTCTCCAGCAACGTTTCGGCGCGGCCGGCCGCGGCTGGATGCCGCCGGGCAAGCCCTATCCCACCGTGCGTCATGCCGGCCTCACCATTCAGGAAACCGGGCGCTGGGCTTACGAGTTCTCGCTGAACCAGCGATCCACGGGCCCGTTCTCGCTTGCCGGGATCGCCGCCAAGACCGGGGCGGCGGGTGCGTCGCTCGCGCTCGACGCGACCGACGAGCGCGGCTTCGACGAGATTTTCGTGGCACTGCGCCCGCAACCCAATGGCGGCCGCGTGCGGATCTCCGTCGATGGGCGCGATCTCGCGACGATCGACACCGCCCATGCGCGAGGGCCCGTCGAGATCTTCCGGCGCGACGTGCCCTCGGGGTCGCGGTCGTTGCGCGTCACCACGCTCGACCGCAAGCCGGTCACGCTGCTGGGCTGGGGCACCGAACGCGCGATGCGGGGGCTGGTCTACGACTCGCTCGGCGTCGTGGGGGCAAGCTACCTCACCACCTTGCGGTGGGACGAAGCGGCCACCGCGCGCGAACTCGCGGCGCGCGACCCGTCGCTCGTCATCCTCGTCTTCGGCACCAATGAAGGCTTCCGCAACGATCTCGACGGTGCGAGCTATACCGAAGCCTTGGCGCAGCGCGTGCGCGCGGTTCACGCGGCCGTGCCCAACGCGTCGGTGATGGTCGTCGGCCCGCCGGATGCCGCACGCAAAACCGAGCCGCGCTGCCAGGGCCTTGCCTGCAATTGGGCCACGCCCGCCAATATCGCGCTGGTGCGCGATATCCAAATCGCAAATGCGCCCAAGCTCGGCTACGAATTCTGGGATTGGTGGGGCTCGATGGGCGGGGCGGATTCGATGCGCCGCTGGGTGCGCGCCAATCCGCCGCTGGCGCGCGCCGATCATGTGCATTTCACCACGCTGGGCTACTCGGCCGTCGCCGAGCGGCTCTTCGAAGACCTAATGGCGAATTACGAATCCTGGCGGCGGAGCCGCTAGTGCTGTTTCCGACACTGAATTTCGGCCTGTTCTTCCTGGCCGTGTTCTTCGCCAGCTGGGCCCTTGCCAAACGCACCGATAGCCGCAAGCTGCTGCTGGTCGCCGCCAGCTACGGTTTCTATGCGATGTGGGATTGGCGGTTTTGCGTGTTGCTGGCGCTGTCGAGCCTCGGCAATTGGGCCGTCGGCCGCGCCCTTGCGACCACGCAAGACGAAGCCGCGCGCAAACCCATCCTGCTCGGCGCCGTCGCCCTAAACCTCGCCGTTCTCGGCTTCTTCAAATACGCCGATTTCTTCCTGCTCTCGCTCGAAAGCCTGTTGAACGCCGCCGGTCTCGCGCGCGATCTGCCGCTGTTGTCGCTCGTGGTCCCCGTCGCGATCTCGTTCTTCACCTTCCACGCGATCTCGTATCTCGTGGATATCCATCGCAGCCATGTGCGTGCGCCCGCCGGCCTGCTCGACATGGCGCTGTATCTGTCGTTCTTCCCGCAACTCGTCGCGGGACCCATCGTGCGCGCGGCCCATTTCCTGCCGCAGATCGCCGCTCCGGCCGATCCCGACAGGATCGCGATGACGCGCGCCTTCCTGTTGATCGCGATCGGCCTGTTCAAAAAGGTTTTCGTCGCGACTTGGCTGGCCAGCCTTCATGCCGATGAAATGTTCCGCGACCCGTCGCTTTACAAGGCAGGAGATCTGCTGCTGGGCATGTACGCCTATGCGATGCAAATCTATTGCGACTTCTCCGCCTATACCGATATCGCCATCGGCGTCGCGGCACTGCTCGGCTATCGCTTTCCGGTCAATTTCGACCAGCCTTATCGCGCGGCCTCGCCATCGGAATTCTGGAAGCGCTGGCATATCTCGCTGTCGAGCTGGCTGCGCGACTATCTCTACATCCCGCTCGGCGGCGATGCGGGGGGTTTGCGAACCTATGTGAACCTCGCCCTCGTGATGCTGCTGGGCGGGCTCTGGCATGGGGCGGCGTGGCATTTCGTGATCTGGGGCGCCTTGCATGGTGCTGCCTTGATCGTTGCGCGCGCCTGGCCCATCGCCTTGCCGCGCGCGCTGGCGATCGCGCTGACCTTCCATTTTGTCTGCGTCACCTGGGTGTTTTTCCGCGCGGGCGACGCGGCCAAAGCGCTCGACTATCTGGCGGGGCTGCAACACCTCGCCTTGCCGGTTCACGCCAGCGGCTTCGTGATGATCCTGATCGTCCTTGGCATCGCCAGCCAATTCCTGCCCAAAGATCGTTTGATGCGGACCGAATCCCGCGTGCTGGGCCTGCCGGCCTGGGCGCAGGGCGTGGCGCTGGGGGCGGCGATCGTTGCCGTCGACGCGATCGGCCCGGCGGGCGTCGCACCCTTCATCTATTTCCAGTTCTGAAATGACCCAACGCGAGATCCGCTATCGTCCGCCGATCGAACCCGTCGCCGATGCGCCGACGCGGGGTTTGCGCGACGTCTCGGTTGCGATCGTCGCGGCGGCATTCACGATGCTCGTTCTCGGCTCGGGCCCGCTGGCGGCATGGACGCAAACCCTGCCGGTCAACCCGATCAGCGACGCCTTGGTCGAGTGGGCGGGAAACTGGGACGATTGGATGCGCGCCCTGGGGCCGGGCGAATTCCACCCCGCTTTGCGCCGATTTAGCGAGACGGCGACGAAGTAAGCGGGCATTTCCCGCAATCGGCAGGGCACAGGCGGCCTTGCCCGTCTGCCGCGCATTCACGCGCCGGACCGCTCACGACCGCGCGCACGATCTTGGCGAGACCGTCGATAAAGGCGGGGTGCGTGCCCACGGTGGGAACGCGCTCGTAATGGGGCACGCCATCCTCGTGCGCCTTCTCGCGATACTCGATGTCGAGCTCGACCAGCGTTTCCGAATGCTCGGACACGAAGGCGACGGGGACTACGACCAGCGGCACTTTCTCCTGGCCCGCGCGTTCGATCTCCGCCTCCGTATAAGGCTTGATCCATTCGAGCGGACCCACGCGGCTCTGATAGCAAACGACGGAATCGAGATCCGGAATCGCCAACGCCTCGACGATCGCCGCGGCGGTACGCTCGACCTGCAATTTGTAGGGATCGCCCGCGTCGATCACTTTTTTCGGCAAGCCGTGGGCGGAGAACAAGATGCGCGGTTTGCCATGGGCCTTCGCCGCCTCGTAATGCGGCCGGATCAAATCCGCGACCGCCGTCACGAAACCGGCTGCCGTCGGATAGCAACAAACCGACGCGGTCTGCGCTTTAAGGCCAAAGCGCGCCGCCGCGCGATCCCAGGCCTTCTTCGAACTTGCCGTTGTCGTGGTTGAATATTGCGGATAGAGCGGCAGCAGAACGATCCGCTCCGGTCCGAAATCGCGAACCGCCATGGCGGCACCGTCGCTCATCGGATGCCAATAGCGCATCGCCGCGAAGCATTTGACGGCGCCGAGATCGGCGAGCGAGGCTTCCAGTGCACGCGCCTGGGCTTGCGTATTCGCCAGCAGTGGCGACGATCCGCCGATCAGATCGTAGATGCCGCGCGCTTTGGGCGCCCGCCGGCTGGAGATCAGTTTCGCCAGCAGCCAGCGAAACGGATTGGGCACGGCGATGATCGCCGGATCGTTGAACAGGTTGAACAGAAACGGCTTCACCGCGTCGGGTGAATCCGGGCCGCCGAGGTTGAACAGGACGACGGCGATTTTCCGCATCAATTCGCCCGATGGCGCCAGCCGCGCACGATCTCCGCCAGCCGCGCCACATGCTCGGGCGGCGTTTGCGGGATCACGCCATGGCCGAGATTGAACACGAAGCGCCCGCCCGCCAATGCGGCGAGGATTCGATTGATCGACTCTTCCATCGCCTTGCCGCCGGCCGCGAGTTTGATCGGGTCCAGATTGCCCTGCACCGTCACCTGATGCTGCAGCAATTTGGCGAATTCCAGCGGCACGGCGGTATCGATGCCCAGCGCATCCGCCCCCGTTTCGGCGGCGGCGTGGGTGTAGAGCATTCCCGATCCCTTCGGGAAATAGATGATCGGGATCGCCGGATGACGATTGCGGATCTCGGCAATGATTTCTTTCACCGGCTCAATCGCCCAGCGCTGATACTCGTCTTCGGGCAACACGCCCGCCCAGGTATCGAAAAGCTGCAGGACTTCGGCACCCGCCTCCACCTGCCGCGACAAATATCGCGTCGTCGCTTCAACCAGCACATCGATCAGCTTTTCGAACAAGGCTGGGTCGCGCGCCGCCAGCAAGCGGACCTTCGCGAAATCCTTCGACCCGCCGCCTTCGACCATGTAGGTCGCCACCGTCCAAGGTGCTCCCGCAAAGCCGATCAGCGCCGTATCGAGCGGTAGCGCCGCTTTGACCCGCGACACGGTTTCGAAAATCGGCCCGAGCTTCTCCAGGCTGCCTTCAAGCCCTTTTTCGAGGGCTGCGATCCCGGCGGCATCCGTCACCGGTTCCAAGACCGGGCCTTCGCCTTCCTTGAACTCGAGCTTCTGGCCGAGCCCATGGGGGATCATCAAAATATCGGAAAACAAAATCGCCGCGTCCATGCCGTAGCGCCGGATCGGCTGCAGCGTGATTTCGGTCGCCAAGTCGGGGCGCAAGCACAGATCGACGAAACCCTTGGCTTGCGCTCGGGTCGCTCGATACTCAGGCAAATAACGCCCGGCTTGGCGCATCAGCCAGAAACACGGCCGCGCTTGGATTTCGCCTTGAATGGCGCGCACGAAGGATTTCGGTTGGGTCAACATGGCCTACTCGCAAGAATGGGCGGAGTGTAGCCACGAGGCTCCGAAGGAACCAACATAAAGATAGATTCTTAAATAGGATGAGGAGGTAGATGGGTGCCTGTGGATACCGGGGACGCCGAACGATCCTTATCCTTGTCCGGTGACGGCGGGCCGCGCGGGCCGCTTGTGGATCATCGCCCGCCAATCGCCGGAAAACATCGCGGACCCGGACGATTCCGCCGCATGGGGCCTGTGAATCCCGGTGGCGGGGGAATCGGGGATAAAGCGCCTGCAGGCATGTTTTCCCGGTTATCCCCGGATTGCCGAAAATGACCTTCCCCATGGGGTCAAGCCGGGCTTGACGTGTACGGCCCTCGGGACCGATTTTCGACCCCTGTGGATGACTCCCCTGTTTATCCCCGCGGTCCCCATAATCCCCGGTCCCGAATGCCCGACGACGTCAAACGATTTCATCTGCATCTCGTCTCCGATGCGACTGGCGAAACCTTGATCGGCATCGCGCGCGCCTGTCTCGTTCAATTCGAAGCGGTCGAGCCCGTCGAGCATATGTGGTCGATGGTGCGCTCCGACCGGCAGATCGAACGCGTGCTGGCGGGTATCGCTGCCAACAAGGGCGTCGTGCTTTACACGTTGATCGAACAACACGCGCGCGCCGCGTTGGAAGAAGGCTGCCGCGCTTTGGGCGTGCCCTATATCCCCGTTCTCGACCCGACGATGGGCGCGTTGTCGAATTATCTCGGGCTCAAAACGCGCAATCTGCCGGGCCGCCAGCACGCGCTCGACGCCGAGTATTTCCGGCGCATCGACGCGATCAATTGGGTCATGGCACATGACGACGGCATGTCGACCCATGGCTTGACCGAGGCCGAAGTCATCCTGATCGGCGTCAGCCGCACGTCGAAAACGCCGACCTGCATCTATCTCGCCAATCGCGGCGTGAAGGCGGCGAACGTGCCCTTCGTGCCCGGCGTGCCCTTGCCCGCCGAAATCGGCGAATTGATCGACAGCGCCGAGCCGCCGATTTTCGTCGGCCTTACCAACGATCCGACGATCCTGGTGCAGCTGCGGCGCAACCGGCTCAATTTCCTCAACGAGAACCGCGAAACCGACTATACCGATCTCGATAAAGTCAAAAGCGAAGTCGCGGAAGCGCGGCGCTTCTTCGGTTCGCAAGGCTGGCCGGTGATCGACGTCGCCCGCCGCTCGATCGAGGAAACCGCGGCGCAGATCATGACCATGGTTCAAGAACGGCGCGAGAAAGCCGCCCCGAAATGACGAAGCTGCAACTCGAAAACGGCCCGCCGGTCATTCTGGCGTCGCAAAGTGCCGCGCGGCGCAAAATGCTCGAAGATGCCGGCGTGCATGTCGAAACCTTTCCCGCCCGCGTGGACGAGGACGAGATCAAGCTCGCCATGCGCGCCGAGGGCGCGAAGGTCGAGGACGCGGCCGTCAAACTCGCCGAGGCCAAGGCGCGGCGCATCGCCGAGAAATTCCCCGGCGCCATCGTTATCGGCTGCGACCAGATGCTGGATTGCAACGGCGTGTGGTTCGACAAGCCCGTCGATCGCGCGCATGCGGCGGCGCATTTGCGCGCGTTCTCGGGCAAGACGCATCGTCTGGTCAGTGCGGCCGTCGCCTATCGCAACATGGCGCGCGTTTGGCACCATGTGGATAGCGCCAAGCTCAGCGTTCGCATCCTGACAGACGAATTCATCGAGACCTATCTCGACGTGGCTGGCGACGCGGCGTTGGGCAGCGTGGGTGCCTATCAGCTCGAGGGTTTGGGCGCGCAGTTGTTTACGCGCGTCGATGGCGATTACTTCACCGTGCTGGGCATGCCGCTCTTGCCGCTGCTGGGCTTCCTGCGCGCGAACGGCGTGCTGGTGCCATGATCAAAGGCAGCACCAAACTCGCGGGCGTGATCGGCTGGCCGGTCAAGCATTCGCGCTCGCCGCGTTTGCACGGTTTCTGGGCCAAGCACTACGGCATCGACGCGGCTTACGTGCCGCTCGCCGTGAAGCCCGAGGATTTCGACGCCGCCGTGCGCGCTTTGCCGAAGCTCGGCTTCGCCGGGGCGAACGTCACCGTGCCGCATAAGGAAGCCGCGTTGAAGCTCGCCGATATCGTCGATGCCAGCGCCAAGCGCATCGGGGCGGCGAATACGCTGATCTTTCATGCCGACGGCAAAATCGAAGCGCGCAATACCGATGCGTTCGGCTTCGGCGCGCATCTGACGCAATCGGCCCCCGCCTGGCGCAAGGATCGGCCCGCAGTGGTGCTGGGTGCGGGCGGTGCCGCCCGCGCGATCCTTGTCAGTCTGCTCGACGATGGCGTGCCGGAAATCCGCCTCGCCAATCGCACCCGCGCGCGGGCCGACAATCTCGCCAAGGAGTTCGGCGTCAAGATCCGCGTCGTCGATTGGGCCGCGCGCGAAACGGCGCTCGATAATGCGGGCCTGCTGGTCAATACGACCACGCAAGGTATGGACGGTCAGCCCGCCCTCGATATCGATCTCGCCGGCTTACCGGCCGATGCGGTCGTGGACGATCTTGTTTACGTCCCGCTCGAAACGCCGCTGCTGGCGCAAGCGCGCAAGCGCGGTCTCCAAACCGTCGATGGGCTTGGCATGTTGCTGCACCAAGGCCGCCCCGGTTTCGCCGCGTGGTTCGGCACGATGCCCGACGTGACGCCGGAACTGCGTGCGTTCGTGGGCGAAGGCCTCAAATGAAAATCATCGGCCTGACGGGCTCCATCGCGATGGGCAAGTCGGTGGCCGCGAAGATGTTCCGGCGTTTGGGCGTTCCCGTCCGCGATTCGGATGCGACGATCCATCGCCTGCTGGCCAAAGGCGGGGCGGGCGTGGCGCCCGTCGCGAAATTGTTTCCCGATGCGATCGTCGATGGCGCGGTGGATCGGCGCAAACTCGGCGCGAAAGTCTTCGCCGATCCGCAGGCACTCGCCCATCTCGAAGCGATCCTGCATCCGCTCGCGCGTCAGGACATGAAAGCGTTTCTCGACTTTCATCGCCGCCGGCGCACCAAGCGCGTCGTGCTCGATGTGCCCTTGCTTTACGAAACCGGACTCGACGCGATTTGCGACCTTGTCGTCGTCGTCAGCGCCTCGCCGTCGATCCAGCGCCAGCGTGCGCTATCGCGGCCCGGCATGACCAACGAAAAACTTGCGGGCATTCTCGCGCGCCAAATGCCCGATTCCGAAAAACGCCGCCGCGCGGATATCGTCGCGGTCACGGCGTTGGGCTATCTTCCCACTTTGCGCGCGCTCAAACGCGCGATCCGAGCGACAGGCTGAACCATATGCGCGAAATCGTTCTCGATACCGAAACCACCGGCCTCGATCCGTCGAAAAACCGCATCGTCGAAATCGGCGCGATCGAATTGATGAATCACGTACCGACCGGCCGCCATTTCCACAAATACATCAATCCGGAAATGGATATCCCGGCCGAAGCGACCAACGTGCACGGCATCACGAACGAACGCGTGGCCAAGGAACCCGTCTTCGCCGAGATCGCGGCCGAGTTCATCGACTTCGCCGGTGACGCGAAATTCGTCATCCACAACGCGGAATTCGACATGGGCTTCCTCAACGCCGAATTCGCGCGTTTGGGGTTCGAGAAAATGCCGATGTCGCGCGCCGTCGATACGGTGCGCATGGCGCGCCAGAAATTTCCGGGCGCGCCGGCCTCGCTCGATGCGCTGTGCAAGCGCTTCGGAATCGACAACACGCATCGCACGCTGCACGGCGCGCTGCTCGACGCCGACCTGCTGGCGAAGGTCTATCTCGAACTGATCGGCGGCCGGCAGTCGGGCATGGAATTCGGCGCGCAGACGACGACGATCGAAGCCGCCGTCGCGATCAAGCGCGTGGCGCGGCCCGCGCGCCCGCACGCGCCGAGCGAGGCGGAGCTCGCCGCGCATGCGGCGGCCCTCGCCAAGCTCAAAGCGCCGGTCTGGATGAACTGACGCGCGAAGCGCGCGTCAGTTCGGCAGAATGATCTTCGACGTCGGCCCTTGCGCCGACGGGGCGGGCGGATTGCCCGAAGCCGCTTGCGCTTCGGCGCGGCGGCGATAGATCTCGACGAAATCGACGGGCTGCAGCATCAGCGGCGGGAAGCCGCCTTCGCGCGTCGCGTCGGCGACGACGTTGCGCGCGAACGGGAACAGCATGCGCGGGCACTCGATCAGCAGGAACGGGCCCATATGCTGCTCGGGCACGCCCTGCACCTGGAACACGCCGGCGTACAAGCACTCGATCTGGAACACGACGTCGTCGCCGGCGACCGCCTTGGCGGCGATCAGCAGCTCGACCTCGAACACGCCGTCGGCAAGGGGGCGCGCTTCGGTCTTCACGTCGGCCGAAACCTGCGGGTTCTTGTCCTGGCTCAGAAAGATGTCCGGCGCGCGCGGCGATTCGAACGACAAGTCCTTCAGGTACTGGGCGACAACGCCGAACACCGGGCCTTGCTGGCCTTGAGCCGCGTCGGTCATGGACATCTCCTTATCGAAAAAAAGCCGGGTCGGCGTAGCACGGGAACGGTTACGGCCTCAATCGGCGAATTCGAGGCGCACGATCTCGCCGTTTTTGGGCTCGATCCCGGTCAGGGCGCGGATGAAGCCCCAATGCGACACGACGGCGATTTTGTCGCGCCCGGCGAGGGCGCGCGCGGCTTCGCGAAAGCGCCGCCCGCGCTCGGCGATCTGCGCCTCGCTTTCCTCCACGCCCAGCGTCACATGGTCGTGCCACCACGTCTCCTCGAGATGCGCGAAATCGAGCTCCGGGAAGCGTTTGACGAGTTCGGGCGTGGGCGTGCCGATATCGCAATGGAAGGCCGCGCGCTCGCGCACCAGCGGTTCGACCGCGATGGGGATGCGCAATTCGCGCGCGATGATCGATGCGGTTTCGAGGGCGCGGCGATAGGGGCTGGCCAGCAGCCGTTCCACGCCATGCGCGGCCAGAACGGCGGCGGCCTCGCGCGCTTGGCGCTTGCCTTCCTCGGTCAAGCGCGGGTCGGGGATTCCGGGATCGATACGGGTTTTCGCGTAGACCGCGTTGAATTCCGATTGTCCGTGACGAATCAACAGCATGGGAACGAAAGGGGGGTCTCTCCCGAAGGACCGTAAATGGGGATCGCCGCTTGTCGCGGGCTTCCAAGGGCCCTATTTATAACGGTAGCTCCACTCCCCCCAAAGAGGAACGGTTTCGCGTATGGGCGACATGGCTTTTCTGGATATCGTGCTGTTCGCCGCCGTCGCCGGGTTTCTGATCTTGCGTCTGCGTTCGGTGTTGGGCCGTCGCAATGGGACGGAGGATGCCGAGCGTTGGCGCGCCCGCCCGCCCGAGCGCACGATGGAGCGCGCCGAACAGGTGCCCGACAACGTGACCCAATTCCCCGGCGCGCCGAAACCGGCCGAGCCGGCCGCCGAGACCGTCAACGAAACCGCGGGCGTCGATACGACCGGCGATCCCGCACTGCGCAAAGGCATCGACGATATCCGCCGCGCCGATCGCGATTTCGACGCGGCCGGATTCGTGGGCGGCGCCAAGGCGGCGTTCGAGATGATCGTGCTCGCCTTCGCGCAAGGCGACACGGCCACGCTGAAGCCGCTGCTCGCGGCCGACGTGTTCAAGGGCTTCGAGACCGCGATCAAGGATCGCCTGGCCGCCAAGCACACGCTGGAAACCACGCTGGTCGGCATCCGCTCGGCCGAAATCGTGGGTGCCACGATGGAAGGCCGCAACGCGCTCGTGACCGTGCGGTTCATCTCCGAACAGGTGAATGTCACGCGCGATGCCGACGGCAATGTCGTCGACGGCGAAGCGGCGAAGGTGCTGCGTCTGACCGATCTGTGGACCTTCCAGCGCGATACCGGCAACCGCGATCCGAACTGGATCTTGGTCCGGACCGAAGAGCCGGCCTGATCTTGAAGCGTTTCGTCGCGGCGATCGCATTGGCGGCTTTGGCCGCTTGCGCGCCGCGCGAGGTGCCGCCGCCGGCCGCACCGCCTTTGCCGAAATTGGCGCTGGCCGCGGCGTCTTTCGCCGATCTGCCGGGCTGGGCCGACGATCGCCACGCCGAATTCCTGCCCGCCTTCGCGCGCACCTGCGCAAGGCTCGCGCGTTTGCCCGACGATCGCGAAACCGGTTTGGGCGGCCGTGCCGCCGATTGGCGCGCGCCTTGCGCGCAAGCCGCCGCGATCCCGATGGGCGATCACGCGGCGGCGAAGCGCTTCCTGGAAACCGCGTTCCGGCCGTTCTTGGCGTCGGACGAAGTCGCCGGGCCGGATGGGTTGTTCACCGGCTATTACGAGCCGGAATTGCGCGGCTCGCTGACGCGCGGCGGCGCCTTCACGATTCCGCTGCGCGCGCGCCCCGCCGATCTGGTGATGGTCGATCTGGGCGAATTCCGGCCGGAGCTGCGCGGCCAACGCATCGCCGGCAGCGTGGTGAACGGCAATCTGCGGCCTTACCCGGCGCGCGCCGGAATCAATCAAGGCGCCATCGACAACCGCGCCGATGTTCTCGTCTGGGTCGACGATCCGGTCGATGCGTTCTTTCTGGAAATCCAGGGCTCCGGCCGCGTCGTGCTGCAAGACGGGCGCGTGCTGCGCTTGGGCTATGCCGCGCAAAACGGCCAGCCTTATGTCGCGATCGGCCGCACGCTGATCGAACGCGGCGCCCTGACGCGCGAGACGGTGTCGATGCAGTCGATCCGCGCCTGGCTCAGTGCCAACCCGGCCGAAGCGCGCGCGGTGATGGAAACGAATCCGTCTTACGTGTTCTTCCGCGTGCTCGACGGCGACGGGCCGCTGGGCGCCGAAGGTGTGGCGCTCACGCCCGGCCGCTCGCTCGCCGTCGATCGATCGCTGATCGCGATGGGCATGCCGCTGTGGCTCGACGCTGAAGACCCGCTGACGCCGGGCGCGCGCATCCGCCGGACGATGATCGCGCAGGACACCGGCGGCGCCATTCGCGGCGCCGTGCGCGGCGACGTGTTCTGGGGGGCGGGGGCGGACGCCGCCGAGCGTGCCGGCAAAATGCGCTCGCCCGGCCGCTATTGGCTGTTGCTGCCGCAAGCGATCGCCGAACGGCGTGCGCGTAACTCTTAAGCCGTGATCGGAATATGGCGCGGCTGTACGGCCACCCGCGCCAGCCACGCGCGGATCGCCGGATAGGGTGCCAGATCGAACCCGCCGCCTTCTTCGGCGACATGCGTATAGGCGTAGAGCGCGATATCCGCGATCGTGAAACGCCCGGCGGCGAAGAAATCATTCGCCGTCAGATGCGTTTCCATCACGCCCAACGCCGCGACGCCGCGCGCGCGTTTGTCCTCGATCGCCAGCTTGCGATACGCGGTCATCTCGACCTTGTGTGTGATCCAATAACGCAATGTCGCGATATTCGGCTCGTGGCTGTATTGCTCCCAGAACAGCCAACGCAGTACCTGCGCGAAATCGGCGGCGTTCTCGGGCAGCAGATCCGTACCCTTCGCCAGATAAGCGAGGATCGCGTTGGATTCCGGCAGCTTGGTGCCATCGTCGAGCACCAGCAGCGGAACGCGCCCGTCGGGATTGAGGGCGAGGAAATCGGGGCGGCGCGTCGCTCCGGCATCGATGTCCATTTCGATGCGCGTATAGGGCAAGCCCCGCTTGTGCAGCATCAGCCGCACCTTATAGGCGTTGCCCGAGGAAAGATTGTCATAGAGGACGATCATGCCCTCCGGTATAGACGGATCGATGCCGCCCGCAACCGGGTAATTCGAAGCCAAGGCTAAGCCACGCTATGTCTCGCCGATTGCCGCCTTTGGGCGCGTTGCGCGCCTTCGAAGCCGCCGCACGCCTGGGCGGGTTCAAGGCGGCCGCGCGCGAATTGGCGGTCACGCCCGCCGCGATCAGCCAGCAAGTGGCGCAGCTTGAAGCCGGGCTGGGCGTGGCGCTGTTCCGCCGCCATGCGCGCGGTGTGGCGTTGACCGACGCAGGCAGCGCCTATCTGCCGGGTTTGCGCGACGGGTTCGACCGCTTGGCGGAAGCCACACGCGGGCTGGGCGCGCGCCCGCGCGCGGGGCGGATCGTCGTTTCCGTTCTTCCGGGCTTCGCGACAAATTGGCTGGTGCCGCGCTTGCCCGCGTTCCGCCGGCTTTACCCGGAGATCGACGTGAATGTGCGCTCGGAAATCGGCTTCGTCGATTTTGCGCGCGACGGCGTGGACCTGGCGGTCCGTTACGCGAAGACCGCCCCCGCGGGCCTGGCGTCGCGGCTGTTATCGCGCGAGACGCTGTTTCTGGCGGCGGCGCCGTCGCTCGTCGCGGGCAAACCCGGTCTGCGCCGCCCGGCCGATTTGGCGCGCGCCACGTTGATCCACGACACGAGTGCGGGGCGCAGCGAACCGCGTCTCGCCTGGGAACCCTGGCTCGATCTGCTGGGCCTGCCGCGTGCCTTGGCGCAGCGCGGGCCCGGCTTCATGGACAGCAGCGCGATTTTTCAGGCCGTGCGCTTGGGTCACGGCGTAGGGATCGGCCGTTCGGTGCCGCTGGCCGACGATCTCGCCTTGGGGCGGATCGTGAAGCTGTTCGATTTGGAGCTGCCCTCCGGCTTCGCCTATTGGGTCGTCCACCCCAAGGCGGCGGCGAAGGATGCGCGGATCGCCGCCTTTGCCGATTGGGTTGCAACGGCGTAGCGCGCTGGGCATTCTCCGCCCGGACAAGAGGAACCCGAAATGCCCGTCATCACCACGATCGAAGATCTACGGCGCCTGGCCCAACGTCGCGTCCCGCGCATGTTCTACGACTATGCGGATTCGGGTTCTTGGACCGAACAGACCTATCGGGAAAACACGTCGGATTTCGCGAAGATCCGCTTGCGCCAGCGTGTCGCCGTCAACATGGACGGCCGCAGCTTGAAGACGCAGATGATCGGCCAGGACGTGTCGATGCCGGTGGCGTTGGCGCCCACGGGCCTGACCGGCATGCAGCATGCCGACGGCGAAATCTTGGCGGCGCGCGCGGCAGCGAAATTCGGCGTGCCGTTCACGCTGTCGACGATGAGCATCTGCTCGATCGAAGACATCGCGCAGAACACCGACAAGCCGTTCTGGTTCCAGCTTTACATGCTGCGCGACCGCAAATTCATGGAGCGTTTGATCGACCGCGCCAAAGCGGCGAAATGCTCGGCGCTGGTGCTCACGCTCGATCTGCAAATCCTCGGGCAACGCCACAAGGATTTGAAGAACGGCTTGTCGGCGCCGCCCAAGCCCACGCTCGCCAACATGATCAATCTGGCTTTCAAGCCGCGCTGGTGCCTGGGCATGCTCGGCACCAAGCGCCGCTTCTTCGGCAACATCGTCGGCCATGTGACGGGCGTGGACGACGTGTCGTCGCTGTCGTCCTGGACCGCGCAGCAATTCGATCCAACTTTGAGCTGGGCCGATGTCGCCTGGGTCAAGGAACGCTGGGGCGGCAAGCTGATCTTGAAGGGCATTCAAGATATCGAAGACGCGAAGCTCGCCGCCGCGTCGGGTGCCGACGCGCTGATCGTGTCGAACCATGGCGGCCGTCAGCTCGACGGCGCGATTTCCTCGATCGCCGCGCTCGCGCCGATCGTGGATGCGGTCGGCGACAAGATCGAAGTGCATATGGATGGCGGCATTCGCTCGGGCCAAGACGTGCTGAAGGCGATCGCCATCGGCGCCAAGGGTACTTATATCGGCCGCGCGTTCCTTTACGGCCTGGGCGCGATGGGCGAGGCGGGCGTGACCAAGGCGCTCGAAATCATCCGCAAGGAACTCGACATCACCATGGCGTTCTGCGGCAAGACCGATGTGCGCACGCTGGATCGGGGCGATCTGATCGTGCGCAAGGACGCGCAGCGCGAACTCGGCCTGCGGCACTAGGCGTCGAACGGATGCGCAAGGCGATCGTCCCCGACGCGCATTTGTTCGAAGCCAGCATGCGCGACGTGAAGCCCTTGAAGGCTAAGCGTCGCGCGCGGGCCGTGCCGAAGCCCGCACCGGTCGTTGCGGCACCTGTCGCCGAGAAGCCGATCCTCTACACGGCGAAAGCGCCGCGCGGGTTGCCGCCATCGCCCAAGCCCGCCGCCGCGCCCAAGCCGCAAGCGCCGGGCCTGGACGGTTCGACCGAACGCAAGCTCACGCGCGGGCTGTTGGAAATCGACGCGACGATCGATCTGCACGACATGACGCAGGCGCAAGCGCATACGACGCTGGATCGCTTCGTCGGCCGGCATGTGAACCAAGCCTCGCGCGTGTTGCTGGTCGTCACCGGCAAGGGCAAGGGCGGCGATGGTGTACTCAAACGCCAGATGCCCGAATGGCTGATGGCCGGGCCTTACGCGTCGCGCATCTTGCGCATCGTCACCGCCGCGCGCGGCCATGGCGGCGGCGGCGCCTTCTATGTGCTGCTGCGGCGCAAGCGATGACGCCCTTCGGCGCCAAGGTCCGTGCGTTGCGCCGCGAACGCGGCATCACGATGAAGCGCATGGCGGGCGATCTCGATATCAGCCAGGCGTTTCTTTCGGCCCTCGAACACGGGCATCGCGGGCGGCCCAGCCCGGCGCTGCTCGTGCAGATCTGCGAATACTTCCATCTCATTTGGGACGACTACGAGGAGATGCACCGACTCGCCCGGCTGTCGCATCCCCGCGTCGTGGTCGATACGCGTGGCCTCGACCCCGTGCGGACGGAGCTCGCGAACCTCCTGGCCGACAAAATTGACGGTTTGTCGGACCTGGATGCCGCAAACCTCTTGGAACGCCTAAAAAACGCGCAGCCTGTGGCGAAAAGGCCGCGAACATCTCGCGCATAACCCTTTGTTTTAGCTTAGAAATTCCTTATTCTCGCCCGATTTCTCCGGCTTAATCGTTCGCGTGGAACGACAAAAACGGAGAATTCCGATGTCCCCCCAAGTTTCGTCCCTGAAGCGTCCCTCGCTGAAGCGCTCGGCTGCGGTTGCGTTGGTCCTCGCCGCTTCCCTTTTCACCTCCGCCTGCCAGATGACGCAGACCGAGAATCGCGTCGCCACCGGTGCCGCGATCGGTACGGGTGTCGGTGCGGCGGCGAGCATCATCGGCGGCGGCGGCCTGCTGACCAATACGCTGGTCGGTGCGGGCGTGGGTGCCGCCGGCGGCTGGCTCTACGACCAGGCGAAAAAGAAGTAAGCGAAAGGAGACGATTATGACCGCTCTAACCATGAAGCGATCGGGCACGCTGGCTTTCGCGCTGGCGGGGGCGCTGCTGCTCTCCGCCTGTCAGATGAACAAGACCGAGGAACGCGCCGTCACCGGTGCGGCGATCGGTGCGGGTGTCGGTACCGTGATCGGCGCCATGTCCGGCGGCCTCGATATGGGGGCCGGTGCCGTCATCGGCGGCATCGTCGGTACCGCCGGCGGCCTCGCCTATGACGCGATCGAGGGCGACGGCAAGAAGCCCGCACGGCAATAGTCATCGGGCGCTCGGGAACCGAGTAAGCGCCCCGCACCGTCCTGGGATCGAGCCTGCCGGCGCGCGGCCGGCCCAGGACGGTGCATCTCGCTACAAAATGAACTTCGACAAATCGGCGTTCTTCGCCAGGCCCGCGACCTTGTCGCGGACGTAAGATTCGTCGATCGCGATCGTCTCGCCGCCCTTGTCGGTGGCGGTGAACGAGATTTCCTCGAGCAAGCGTTCGAGGATCGTATGCAGGCGCCGCGCGCCGATATTTTCGACGCCGCGATTCACTTCCGCCGCCAGATCCGCGATCGCGTCGATCGCCGAATCCTCGAAACGCAGCGTCACTTTCTCGGTGCCGAGTAACGCGACGTATTGCTTGATTAGCGAGTTCTCCGGCTCCTTCAGGATCTGGACGAAATCGTCCTTCTCCAAACCCTTCAATTCGACGCGGATCGGCAAGCGGCCCTGCAATTCGGGCAGCAGGTCCGACGGCTTCGACACGTGGAACGCGCCCGACGCCACGAACAGGATGTGGTCGGTCTTCACCGGCCCATGTTTCGTGTTGACGGTCGTGCCTTCGATCAATGGCAGCAGATCGCGCTGCACGCCTTCGCGGGACACATCGGCCCCGCGAACGCCGTCGCGGCCCGCGATCTTGTCGATCTCGTCGATGAAGGCGATACCGTTCTGCTCGACCGCAAGCTTGGCTTCCTTCACCACACGCTCTTGGTCCAGCAGCTTGTCGGCTTCTTCCTGCAGCAGCACGCCGTAGGATTCGGAGACTTTCATGCGGCGCGGCTTGGTGCGCTGGCCGAACGCCTTGCCGAGCATTTCCTGCAGATTGCCGATCCCCATTTGGCTGCCCGGCGGGGCGCCGGGGATCTCCATCATCGGCATTTGGAACGCGGCGTTGTCGGCGACTTGCAGCTCGATCTCTTTGTCCGACAGCTGGCCTTCGCGCAGCATTTTGCGGAATTTCTGCTTGGTGTCGGCCGAAGCGTTGGCGCCGACCAAGGCTTCCAGCACGCGATCCTCCGCGGCCAACTCTGCCTTGGCTTCGACTTCCTTGCGCAAGCGCTCGCGCGTCATCTGGATCGCGGTTTCCAGCAAATCGCGCACGATCTGCTCGACGTCGCGGCCGACATAGCCGACCTCGGTGAACTTTGTCGCTTCGACCTTGATAAACGGCGCTTGGGCCAGCTTCGCCAAGCGGCGCGCAATCTCGGTTTTGCCGCAGCCGGTCGGCCCGATCATCAGGATGTTCTTGGGCAGAACTTCCTCGCGCAATTCCTCGGGCAATTGCAGGCGGCGCCAGCGATTGCGCAGGGCGACGGCCACGGCGCGCTTGGCGGCGTGCTGGCCGACGATGAAGCGGTCGAGTTCGGAAACGATCTCGCGGGGGGTGAATGCGGGAATGGTCATTTAATCTCTTCGATCGTCACATTCGTATTCGTATA
This sequence comes from Tagaea sp. CACIAM 22H2, assembly GCA_014444615.1. GTDB lineage: Bacteria > Pseudomonadota > Alphaproteobacteria > CACIAM-22H2 > CACIAM-22H2 > Tagaea. The sequence continues at coordinate 52,649 of PVXE01000019.1, forward strand.
GACGCAAATATCGGCGGCAACTTTCATCGACCGCTCGGCGATTTCGCGCGCGGAAAGATCGGTGGCGGCGGCCAGCGCCCGCGCGGCCGACAAGGCGTAATTCCCGCCCGACCCAATGCCGATCAGCCCGTCTTCGGGCTCCAACACATCGCCGGTCCCGGTCAGCACCAGCGCGGTCGATTTGTCGGCGACCGCCATCATCGCTTCCAAGCGGCGCAGATAACGATCGGTGCGCCAATCCTTGGCAAGCTCAACGCACGCACGCACGAGCTGGCCGGGATGCTTCTCCAGCTTCGCCTCAAGCCGCTCGAACAATGTGAACGCATCGGCCGTGGCGCCGGCGAAGCCGCCGATCACCGAACCGTCCGGCCCGATGCGGCGCACCTTGCGCGCGTTGGATTTGATGACCGTGGGCCCAAGGCTGACCTGCCCGTCGCCAGCGACGACGACGGACCCCGCGCGGCGGACGCACAAAATCGTCGTGCCGTGCCAAAGCTCGTTTTTCGGATTGTCCATGGCAACTCATCTAGGCAAAAGGTTAACGCGCTTCAAGACGATAGCCCGCAATCGCGCTTATGTGTGGCCCAATCCCCTTCATATCCCGTATAACTCGGGCGTTTTCCGGCACTTAAGAGAGACCCATGGCCGAAGCCAAATCCGCAATCGTCGTTCTGCCCGTCGCGCGCCGCGCCACGGTCAAGCGCACGACCAAGGAGACGCAGATCGAAGCGACCGTCAACCTGGACGGCACGGGCGTCTACGACGTCCACACCGGGATCGGTTTCCTCGATCACATGATGGAGCAATTGTCGCGGCATTCGCTGATCGACATCCATCTGCGCGCCAAGGGCGATCTGCATATCGATTTCCACCACACGACCGAAGATGTCGGCATCGCGCTGGGCGAAGCCGTGTCGAAGGCGCTGGGCGATCGCAAGGGCATCGTGCGCTACGGCGAAGCGACGATCCCGATGGACGAAACGTTGACGCGCGTGGCGCTCGACGCGTCGAACCGCCCGTATCTCATCTGGAAGGTGAACTTCACCCGCCCGAAGCTGGGCGACATGGACACCGAACTGTTCAAGGAATGGTTCCAGGCCTTCGCGCAAAACGCGGGGCTCACGCTCCATGTCGAAAATCTCTACGGCGAGAACAACCACCATATCGTCGAGAGTAGCTTCAAGGCGCTGGCGCGCAGCCTGCGCGCGTCGATCGCCATCGATCCGCGCAAGGCCGACGCGATTCCGTCGACCAAGGGCGTGCTCGGCGGTGGCTCGGCCGACGGCCAGAACGTGTGATGCGCCGGGCGAAGCGCTATACGGCGCATCTGCGGCCTTTCGCGCGCGACGTTGATCGCGGCGCGGTGTTCGTGAAGGACGGCTTCTCCTGGGCCGCTTTCGCGTTCCTGCCGCTCTGGGCGCTTTATCATCGCTTGTGGTGGGCCGCGTTCGGCATCGTCGTCGTCTATGCGTGCCTCGCCTTGGCCGTGGACGTGCTGCATCTCGATCCCTTCACCGACGCGCTGATCGGCATTGGCTTCGCGTTGATCGTCGGTTTCGAAGCCAATGACTGGCGGCGCGCCGATCTTTACCGGCGCGGCTGGGTCGAACGCGGCCTCGCCTCGGGCCGCGATTTGGACGAAGCGGAGCTCGACTGGTTCCGCCGCCATCCGTCAGCCCTATGAAAATCGCCGTCGTCGATTATGGGTCGGGCAATCTGCGCTCGGCCGCCAAAGCGTTCGAGCATGAGGCAAAGGGCCGCGCCGACATCGTCGTCACGTCGGACGCCGATATCGTGCGCAAGGCCGATCGCATCGTGTTGCCGGGCCAAGGCGCCTTCGGTGATTGCGCGGCCGGTTTGCGCGCCGTGCCCGGCATGGTCGAGGCGCTGAACGACGCGGTCGTCAAACGCGGTGCGCCGTTCCTCGGTATTTGCGTGGGCATGCAATTGCTCGCCGCGACCGGCTACGAACATGGCGTGCATAACGGGCTCGGCTGGCTGGGCGGCGAAGTGCGCCGCATGGAACCGAAGGGCCCCGCGCTCAAACTGCCGCAGCTCGGCTGGAACGCGCTCGACTTTGCCGATCATCCCTTGCTGAAGGGCTGGCCGAAGGGCGCGCATGTGTATTTCGCCAACTCCTATCACTTCACGCCGGCCGATAAGGGCAGCGTGATCGCAACGGCGGATTACGGCGGCGCCATCGTCGCCGCCGTGGCGAAGGGCAACATCGCCGGCACGCAATTCCATCCCGAAAAAAGCCAAGCGATTGGCTTGGCGCTTGTTTCCAATTTCCTCGAGTGGCGCCCGTGATCCTGTTCCCCGCGATCGATTTGAAGGGCGGCAAATGCGTGCGCCTCTATAAGGGCGACATGGCGCAGGCGACCGTGTTCAACGACAGCCCGGGCGATCAGGCAACACAGTTCGTTGCGGCCGGGGCGCGCTGGATTCATGTCGTCGATCTCGACGGCGCCTTCGCGGGCAAGTCGGTCAACGCCGACGCCGTGCGCGCGATCCTGAAGAATGCGAACGTGCCGGTCCAACTCGGCGGCGGTATTCGCGACGACGATGCGATCGCGGCCTGGCTCGACGCGGGTGTCACGCGCGTCATCCTCGGCACCATCGCGTTGAAGGACCCGGATTTCGTCAAGCGCGCGTGCAAGACCTTCCCGGGCAAGATCGTCGTCGGCATCGACGCGCGCGGCGGCCATGTCGCCGTGCAAGGCTGGGCCGAAACGTCCGACATGAAGGCCGTCGATCTCGCGCGCAAATTCGAAGACTCCGGCGTGGCCGCGATCGTCTACACCGATATCGATCGCGACGGCGCGTTGCAGGGCCCGAACGTGGACGCGACCGTGGCGATGGCGAAAGCCGTGTCGATCCCGGTCATCGCGTCGGGCGGCGTGTCGTCGCTCGACGATCTCGCCGTGCTGAAGCGCCACGCCAAAGACGGCATCGCGGGCGTCATCTCCGGCCGCGCGCTTTACGACGGCCGCATCGATCTGCGCGCCGCGATCGATTTGCTGGAAGCCGCCTGATGCTGAAAATCCGCATCATCCCCTGCCTCGACGTCAAAGCCGGCCGCGTGGTGAAGGGCGTCAATTTCGTCGATCTGATCGACGCGGGCGATCCGGTGGAAGCCGCCGCTGCCTACGACGCGGCGGGGGCCGACGAGCTGTGCTTCCTCGATATCACCGCCAGCCACGAAAACCGCGAAACGATCTACGACGTCGTGGGCCGCACCGCCGCGCGCTGCTTCATGCCGCTGACCGTCGGCGGCGGCGTGCGCACCGTCGACGATATCCGCAAGCTGCTGCTGGCGGGTGCCGACAAGGCGTCGATCAACACGGCGGCGGTGACGCGGCCGGAATTCGTGCGCGAAGCGGCCGAGAAATTCGGCAGCCAATGCGTGACGGTGGCAATCGACGCCAAGCAAGTCTCGTCCGGCAAGTTCGAAGTCTTCACCCATGGCGGGCGCACCGCCACGGGGCTCAACGCGGTCGATTGGGCGCGGCGCATGGCCGAATACGGGGCGGGGGAAATTCTGCTGACCTCGATGGATCGCGACGGCACGAAGGTCGGCTACGACCTGAAGCTGACGCGCGCCATCGCCGATGCCGTCACCGTGCCGGTGATCGCGTCGGGCGGCGTGGGCACGCTCGACCATTTCGTCGCCGGCGTGCGCGAAGGCCATGCGGCGGCGTTGCTCGCCGCCTCGGTCTTCCATTTCGGCAAATTCACGGTGGGCGAGGTCAAGCAGCATCTGGCCAAGGCCGGGTTGCCGGTTCGCACTTGATCGCTGGGGCGATTGGGCTCAAATTCTTCCGATAATGACCGAAACGGCCCCGCAACCCTCCGCCGATATCATCTTGGACCGCTTGTTCCGGACCATCGAGTCCCGGCGCGGCGCCAATCCCGAGACGTCGCACACCGCCAAGCTGTTCCAGAAGGGCACGAAGAAAATCGCCCAGAAGGTCGGCGAGGAAGCGGTGGAAGTCGTCATCGAAGCGATCCGCAACAAGCGCGAGCGATTGATCGACGAAAGCGCCGACCTCATGTACCACCTGCTGGTGCTGTGGGCGGATGCGCGGATCGATCCCAAGGAAGTGTGGGACGAGCTGTGCCGCCGCGAAGGCGTGTCGGGCATCGCCGAGAAAGCCGCGCGCGGCTTCGACGACGAGGACAAATGACCTACGATCCGAACAACATCTTTGCGCGGATCCTGCGCGGCGAAATCCCGTGCAAGAAGGTGATGGAGAACGACCATGTTCTCGCCTTCCACGACATCAATCCCGGCGCGCCGGTACATGTGCTGGTGATCCCGAAGGGCGCTTACGTGTCGATGGCGGATTTTACCGCCAACGCGTCCGTCGCCGAACAAGCCGCGCTGATGAAGGCGATCGGCGATGTCGCGCGCCAGATGGGCGTGTCGGAGTCGGGCTATCGCGTCATCAGCAATGCGGGTGCGGACGGCAATCAGGAAGTGCCGCATCTGCATTTCCACGTCGTCGGCGGGCGTAAGCTCGGCCGGATGCTGCCCCGCGCCGACTAAGGTCCCGGCACGTCGCGATAGAGCTTCTCGAGTTTCGCGCGGAAATCCGGGCCCGACTTCGCCTTCGTGCCCGCGACCGGGTCGGTGCCGAGCATCGTATCCGTCGCCTCCAGCGAGAAATCGCGCACGAATTCGACGCGTGCGTCGCGCGCGGCCGCGATCTCCGCAACACCGCCGCCTTTGCGGATGATCGATGCGGCGATGGCGCCGTCTTCGATCGCTTGCGTGGCCCCTTGGCCCAAGGTCGGCACCATCGCTTGCGCCGCATCGCCCAAGAGCAGCACGCGACCCGATGAATCGCCGCGCAGCAACGGCGAGACTTGCAGCCGCGCCCAATGCAGCTCGCTTTCCTCGTTACGCGCGCGTTCCAAGATCCACGCGACCGAGGGGCAGGGCGGCTTGTCCTTCGGCAGGAAGCATGCGCGCCGGAATGCCTCGGTCTTGTGATGCGCCTCGATCGTCTCGCCGCCCAGCGCGAATACGCCGCAGGCATAAACATGGCCGCCGGGCACGCGATAGGCGAGCAGGCGGTTATTGCCGTGGAACCATTGCCGGTAATCGTCGAACGGGCTGCCCGCATCGCTGGTCAGCAAGCGCCAGATGCCGATCCCCATCTGTTGCGATTGGATCGGCCCGCAGGTGAGTTCGCGCAGTTTGCTGAACCGCCCGTCGCCCGCGACCAGCAGATCGTAGCCGCCATTGCGGATCGTCGCGCCCGAAGGCGTTTTGAAAACCGGCACCAGGCGCTTGGCCGAGTCTTCCTCCAGCGCTGTGAATTCATGGCCATAGCGCGTGCGCGCCAGCACGGGGGCCCTCATCAGCGCGTAAAGCTCCGACCAGCGCAGCCGCGCCCCCGGCTCGTCGGCCAGATCGAGTAGATCGAGATCGAGAAGGGGCGTGCCGTCGACAAGTTCGACGACCCAACTCCGCCATTCCCACGACGCCGCGCGCAGGCGCGCATGCGTTTCGGGATCGTGCAGGCGCAGCGCCTTGAACCCGTTGGGGCCGAGATTCAGCCCTGTTCCCGCGCCGTCGTGCTCGCCGGGCGCGGCACGCTCGTACAAATCGACCGTGACGCCCGCCACGCCGTCGAGATTCTTGGCGAGCAAAGAGCCCGCAATGCCGCTGCCGATGATCGCAATCCGCATGATCCGGTGCTTAGCAAGCGCCGGACCAGCCGGAGCCTCACGTGTGCCCGGCGAAGCGCTTGGCGGCGGTTTCGACCGTCAGGATATGGCCGCGCATTTCGGCGGCGGCATTGGGCTGATCGCCGCGCAAAATCGCCTTCACCACGCGGTCGTGCTCCTCGTGCGAGCGCGCCATGCGGCCCAACGAGCCGAACTGTGCCCGGCTGAAAGGCGAAATCCGCGTGCGCGTCGCCAGCGTGATCTCGACCAGATATTCGTTGTGGCTGCCGGCGTAGATCGCCGCGTGGAACTCTTCGTTGAGGTGGTGATAGCGCTTGGGATCGCCGCCGCGCACCGCCTCGGCCAGATCGCGATGGATGGTTTCGAGCGCGCTACGTTCGCGCGGCGTCATATGCACGGCCGAGAGGCCCGCGCAAAGCGCTTCGAGTTCAGCCAGTACGTCGAACATGCCGCGCAAACGCTCGACCGACGGCAAGGCGACCAGCGCGCTTTGATGCGCGCGCAATTCGATCAGGCCCGACGCGGCGAGTTCGCGCAGCGCCTCGCGCACCGGCGTACGCGACACATTGAAGCGCCGCGCGATCTCCATTTCCTCCAGCGGCGTGCCCGGCGCCAAACGGCCCTGGACGATCTCGTCCGCCAATTGGCCGCGCAACTCCTCGCCCCGCGTCCGCGCGGGGCGGACGGGCACCTCTTCGGCCGGTCGGGGCGGGTAGGCGGCTTGGCGCAAAACGATCCCTTTCGCGGTCGACGCCGATGTTAGCCGTTAGCGCGCCAGACTCAAACGGCGATAGGCCAGCGCTTCGGCGATATGGGCGCGCGCGGGCGTGGCGGCCCCCGCCAGATCGGCGATGGTGCGCGCCACGCGCATCACGCGGTGATAGCCGCGCGCCGACAGGTTGAGGCGCGTGGCCGCGTCGTCGAGCAATTTGCGCCCCGCCGGTTCGGGTGCTGCAAGGTCTTCGAGGGCGCGCCCGTCGAGCTCGGCATTGGTGCGCGGGCGTGCGTCTTCCGGCATGTCGGCAAAGCGCAGGCGCTGCGTTTCGCGTGCCGCCGCGACGCGTGCGGCGACCTCGCGGCTGCCTTCGGCGGTGGGCGGCAGCGACAAATCGCCGGGCCGCACCGCGGGCACATCGACATGCAGATCGATACGGTCGAACAACGGGCCCGAAATTTTCGCCTGATACTCGACCGCGCATTTGGGCGCGCGCCCGCAGGCTTGCGCGGCATCGTCCAAATGCCCGCAGCGGCACGGGTTCATCGCCGCGATCAATTGGATGCGTGCGGGGTAGGCGACATGCGCGTTGGCACGTGCCACGACCGCGCGGCCGGACTCAAGCGGCTGACGTAACGCCTCCAAAGCGGGACGTTGGAACTCCGGCAATTCGTCCAAGAACAACACGCCCAGATGCGCAAGGCTGACCTCGCCCGGTTTGGCGCGGGTGCCGCCGCCGATCAACGCGGCTTGCGTCGCCGTATGATGCGGATCGCGGAACGGCCGGCTGCGCTCGATCCGGCCCTCGGCCAGCAACCCGGCGACCGATTGGATCATGCTGGTTTCGAGCGCTTCTTCGGGTGTGAGCGGCGGCAGCAAACCCGGCAGGCATTTCGCCAGCAGCGATTTGCCGGCGCCTGGAGGACCGATCATCAGCAGGTTATGGCCGCCCGCGGCCGCAATCTCCAACGCACGCTTGGCCGTCTCCTGGCCTTTCACGTCTTTGAGGTCGGGGCCGGGCGCGGCGGATCGGATGCTGGTCTGGCGCGGCTGGGCCAGCATCTGCCGGCCGAGCAGATGATTGACCAGCGACATCAGCGTGGGTGCTGCGACGATCTCGAAGCGCCGTTCGTCGCCGGCCCAGGCCGCTTCGCCGCCGGCCGCCTCGGGGCAGATCAGGCTTTTGCCTGCGCTATTCGCCGAAATCGCGGCGAGCAGCACGCCGGGCACGGGCAGAATGCGCGCGTCGAGCGTCAATTCGCCCAGCGCCACGAATCTTTCGACCGATTCCGGCGGCAACACACCCATGGCGCCGAGCAAGCCCAGCGCGATCGGCAGATCGAAATGCGCACCTTCCTTGGCGAGATCGGCAGGGGCGAGATTGACGGTGATGCGCTTGCCCGGCAAAGCGAGGCCGATGGCGGACAAGGCCGCGCGCACGCGTTCCTTGCTTTCCTTGATCGCGTTGTCGGGCAGGCCGACCACGGCGAAGGCGGGCGCCCCGCCCGCGATCTGCACTTGCACGTCCACCGGCACGGTCTCGATGCCCTGAAACGCGACGGTGGAAATGCGTGCGACCAAGCCCGTTCCTTTCCTCGACCTGCCTTTGATACGATTGGTCCGGTCCCGCGCGCAACCTCCGGCTGATGCCCAATGTCCCGAATCGCCTTTACGCAGGCCCTCGCGCGCCTGGACATTATGACCAAGCTTGCGACCTTCGATCCCCATATCGCGGGTACGCCGCCCTTGGGGCTTGATCTGCCGGGCAGCGATATCGACGTGCTGTGCCACGCGCCCGATCTCGATGCTTTCGCGCGAATCGTCGAAAACGCTTTCGCCCGCGAGGCCAATTTCAAGATACGCCGAGCGTCGCTCGACGCGCCGTCGTTGATCGCCAATTTCGAGGCGTTCGCGTGGCCGTTCGAAGTTTTCGCGCAAACTCGGCCGGTCGACGAACAGACGGGCTGGCGCCATTTCGAGGCGGAGCGGCGATTGCTGTCGCTGGGCGGCGCCCGTTTGCGCGCCGCAGTGATGGCCGCTCGCCGCGAAGGCCTGAAGACTGAGCCCGCTTTCGCGCGCGTCTTGGGACTGACGGGCGATCCTTATGCGGCGTTGCTGACCATCGCCGACGAGGACGACGCGGCGCTGGCCGCCCGCGCCGCCGCCGCGGTTCGCCGATAAACGAAAAAGGGCCCCGCCTTGCGGCGGAGCCCTTCCTCCTTCTCCCGTCGGGGGGTGCCGGGATTAGGCGGCGACGGCTTGCGCTTGGTCGCCGGCGGTTTCCGCGTCGAGCGTGGCGGCCACCGCATGCAGCGTCGCGGCGATGCGCACCGCCGTCTGGATCGCCACCGCTTCCACGCCGTGCTGGCGCAGAATCTTCTCGTGGCTGTCCATGCACATGCCGCAGCCGTTGATCGCCGACACGGCGATCGACATCAGCTCGAACGGGATCTTCTCCACGCCCGGCTTCGCCATCGCGTTCATGCGCAGCTTCGCCGGCAGCGTGGCGTAATCCTGCGCCGAAACAAGATGGGTGAAGCGGTAGTAGATGTTGTTCATGCCCATGATCGCGTTGGCGATCTTGGCGGCCTGCAACTCCTCGGCCGTGAGCACGTTGCCGAACTCGCCCAGCACCGCGTCGCGCACCTGGCCCTGGCGCGAAGCCAGAGCCGAGGCGACGAACACGAGGGCCCGGGTCTTGTCGTCGAGACCGGTATCGGTCGCGAGCGACGAGAGGTTCAGCTTCAGATCGCGCGCGTATTCGGGCAGCGCGGTCTTGAGGCTTTCGAGCGACATCGTCTTGGTCCTTCCCGTTGGGATGGTGGTTAGGCGACCTTCAGAACCTCGTCGCCCTTCTTCCAGTTGCAGGGGCACAGCTCGTCCGTCTGCAGCGCGTCGAGCACGCGCAGCACTTCGGCCGGGTTGCGGCCCACGCTCAGATCGTTGACCGACACGAAGCGGATGATGCCTTCCGGATCGACGATGAAGGTCGCGCGCAGGGCCACGCCCTCGTTCTTGTCGAGGATGCCCAGCGCCGTCGACAGCTCGCGCTTGATGTCGGCGAGCATCGGGATCGGCAGCGCCTTCAGATCGGCGTGGTTCTGGCGCCAGGCGAGGTGGACGAACTCGCTGTCCGTCGAAGCACCGTAGACGACCGCGTCGCGGTCCTTGAAGTCGCCGGCGAGCTTGCCGAACGCCGCGATCTCGGTCGGGCACACGAAGGTGAAATCCTTCGGCCAGAAGAACACGACCTTCCACTTGCCCTTGTCGGAGTCGTTGTTGATGCGCGTGAACGCCTTCGCCATATCGATCGAAACGACGGCCTGAAGGTCGAACGCGGGGAACTTGTCGCCAATGGTCAGCATGTTTATGTCCTCGAAGGTTGGGGTAGCAAACGAGCCGGGTGGAAAATGCCGCATTGCAACCAATCGATCCAACGAGTATTTTCGTTGATATCCATCGAGGAAACCGATGATCCATTTGCCCACGCTCAAACAGCTTCGCCATTACGCCGCCCTGGCCGAGAAGGGGAATTTCGGCCGCGCGGCGGAAGCGGCCGGCGTCACGCAATCCACGCTGTCGGCGTCGATCCAGGAATTGGAGGCGATTTTGGGCGCACCGCTCGTGGATCGCGGCAAGCGCGGCGTGGTGTTCACGCCCCTGGGCGAGCGCGTGCTGGAACGCGCCAAATCGCTGCTGGCCGACGCCGAGGAATTGGCGCGCGAGGCGAGTGCGGCGCGCGAGCCGTTGACCGGCGAATTGCGCCTGGGCGTGATTCCGACCGTCTCGCCGTTTCTGCTGCCGCGCGTCTTGCCGCGTTTGCGTAAAGCCTATCCCAAGCTGAAGCTGTTTCTGGTCGAAGATCAGACCGAACGCTTGATCGATCGTTTGCGCGAAGGGGCCATCGACTGCGCCTTGCTGGCGTTGCCTTACGACACGGGGCCGGTCGATAACGCATCGATCGGGGCGGATGTGTTTCGCTTGGTCGTGCCCAAGGCGCATCCGCTGGCCAAGGCCAAGCGCGTTTCGCCGGCCATGGTGCGCGGCGAGCCGCTGCTGCTGCTCGAAGACGGGCATTGCCTGACCGATCATGCGCTGTCCGCTTGCGGCATCAAATCCGCGCGCCCGCGCGACGCCTTCGCCGCGACGTCGCTGTTCACGCTGGTGCAGATGGTCGCGAACGGGCTGGGCGTCACGCTGCTGCCCGATCTGGCGTTGGACGCAGGCATTTTGCGCGGCACCGATCTGGTCGCAGTACCTGTCGACGGCGATCCGTCGCGCGAACTGGGCCTCGTCTGGCGCAAGGGCACGGCGCGGGCGATGGAGTTCCGTTTGCTCGCCAAAGCCATCGCGCGCGATTCACGAAACGGATAGCGCCGCGTATAGTACGCGCGCACCGCGCGGGTCGATTCGCGGACTCGAATCGATATGCATTTCATTCTCCGGCTTCTGTTCGTGCTGGGCCTCGGCGCCCTGTCGGTCGCGTGCGCGCCGCGCGTGGTGACGCCGCCGCCCGTCGAAGTTCCGCCGCCGGTCATCGCCCCGCAGAGTTGCTACGACGCGCTAACCCAGCTCGGCGCCAAATTCGAGCCGCGTCAGAGCATGCCGCGTAACGCCCAGGGCTGTTTCATCGACGAGCCGGTGATGCTGGAACAGGCGACGATCCCGCTCAGCCGCCCGGCGCTGATGACCTGCCCGCTGGCGCAGGCGCTGGCGGCGTTCGAACGCGATGTGGTGCAGCCCGCCGCCCGGCGCCATTTCAACCGGCCGGTGGCGCAGATCGTCCATTACGGCGCCTATGTCTGCCGCGCGCAAACCGGGCGCAATGATCGCCTGTCGGAACACGGCATGGGCCGCGCCTTCGATATCGGCGGGTTCGAGCTCGCCGGAAATATCCGCATCTCGGTCAAAGACCATTGGCGCGAGCGAGGGCCCCGCGGCGCCTTCCTGCGCGAAGTGGCCCAAGGGGCGTGCCGCCATTTCAACATGGTGCTGACGCCCAAGACGGACGCGGCACACCACGACCATCTGCATTTGGATATCGGCCGCTGGGCGCGCTGCGACGCCTAGCGGCGCCGCTTCTCGATCGCGTCCCAGATCAGCACGGCGATATCCGTTCCGTCGAAGCGGCGCACTTCGTGGATGCCGGTGGGCGAGGTCACGTTGATCTCGGTCAGCCAATCGCCGATCACGTCGATACCGACGAAGATCTGGCCGCGCTTGGCCAGTTCCGGCCCGATCGTTTCGCAGATCTCGATCTCGCGCTTGGTCAGCGCGGTTTTGATCGCCTTGCCGCCGACATGCATGTTGGCGCGCGATTCGCCTTGGGCGGGCACGCGCAGAATGGCGCCGGCGGGTTTGCCGTCGACCAGAATGATGCGCTTGTCGCCGGCGCGCACGGCGGGTTCGTAGCGCTGCACGATCATCGGCTCGCGGCTGCGCTGGGTGAACATCTCGTAAAGCGAGCCAAGATTTTCGTCGTCGGGCTTGATGCGGAACACGCCCGCACCCCCGTTGCCGTAAAGCGGCTTGATGATGATATCTTTAAACTCATTCCGGAATTCGTCGATTTCCGCGCGATCGGTCGTGATCAGCGTGGGCGGCATCAAGCCCGGAAAATGCGTGACGAACAGTTTTTCGGGCGCATTGCGCACTTCGGCCGGGTC
>PVXE01000020.1 GCA_014444615.1 Tagaea sp. CACIAM 22H2
AACGAGGTTGGGACGTTCCGCATCGACGGCAAGCGGATAAAGCTCCCGGTGATCGGCTGGGTGCGTACGCGCGAGACCCCGCGCTTCGAAGGTGTTGCCAAACGCGTTACCGTCTCGAGAACGGCGGACCGATGGTTCGCTTCGATCCTGTTCGAGGCGCCGGACGTGCCCGCGATAGTCCAACCGATCGCGGCTATTGGCGTCGATCTCGGCGTGACGAATCTTGCAGCGTTGAGTGACGGGACCAAAATCGAGGGGCCGAAACCGCACAAAAATCTACTCGGCCATCTCCGGCGGGCGAACAAAGCCTTGGCACGCAAGAAACGTGGTTCGTGCAACGCGCTCAAGGCGAAGCGGCGTCTCGCGCGTTTACACGCGCGAATCGGGAATATCCGGAAGGATGCGCTACACAAGCTCACGACGCGACTTGTCGCGACGTATCGACGCATCGGAATCGAGGATTTGAACGTGCGCGGCATGACTCGCAACCGGTATCTTGCCAGGTCGATCATGGACGCGTCGTTCTTCGAGTTTCGGAGGCAGCTCGAGTACAAGGCACGCCTGCGCGGTGCGACGATCGTCGCCGCCGCCAGATTTTACCCTTCGAGCAAGACCTGTTCTTGCTGCGGCTCGGTGAAAGCCGAACTGGAACTCTCGCAACGCGTCTATAGCTGCGAGAGCTGCGGATACGAAGCGAACCGGGACGTCAATGCGGCCCGGAATTTGGAGAAACTGGCCGCGAGCTTCGCGGTGACAGCCTGTGGAGAGGATCGCTCTGGCGCACGGCGCAAGCCGCGCGTGAAACGAGCCTCGATGAAGCAGGAATCGGACAACAGACATGCCGCATGAAAAGTAATGCGCAAGTTTGTATAGGTTCCGGAGAGCGGTCTGCCATGCGCAAAATCCCCAAACCACCGACGCAAGAACGCCTGGAGAAAGGCGCGCTTGCCTATCTCGAGCGTTACGCTGCCAGCCGCGAAGGCGTGCGCCGTGTGTTGATGCGCAAAGTCGAACGCGCGGCGCGCGCGAGCATTGCCGAACGCGAAGCGGGCGCGGCGGCGGTCGAAAATGTGCTCGAGAAACTCGCCGCTAAAGGCCTGCTCAACGACAAGCTCTATGCCGAAGGCCTGGCCGCGAGCCTCGCGCGGCGGGGCTTGGCGCGCGGGCGCATCGCCCAGCGGCTGCAAATCAAAGGCGTTGGCCGGGACGAAATCGGCCACGCCCTCGATGCCGTGGACGAAACCGGCGACACCGATCGCGCGCGCGCGATCCGCTGGGCGAAGAAAAAGCGCTTGGGCGCTTATGGCGATCCCACTAAGCGCGAAGCGCGCCGCATGCGCGATATCGCGGCGCTGGCGCGCGCGGGCTTCGAACTCGATCTCGCGCGCCGCATCGTCGACGCGGATTTGGACACGCTGGAAGACGAGCGCGATTAAAGCGTCTTCATATAGCGATAGAAGACTTCGTCGCGCTGCCAGCCGGCGCGCTCGTAGACCGATTGCGCGGTCGTGTTGGTCCTTGCTGTGAACAGATCGACGCGCGCCGCGCCGGTGGCGCGCGCATGCGCATCGACCTTCGCCATCAACGCGGCGCCCACGCCGGCTTTGCGCGCCGATGGATCGACGAAAATATCGTTGAGCAGCCAGAGTGGCTTCATCACGCCCGACGAAAACGTGCGCGACATGATCGCGAAGCCGACCGCCTTGCCGTCGATGCGCGCGAAAAAGCCGGTGTAGTCGCCCGCCTGGAAGCGCGCGGTCATATAGGCGCGGCTTTCCTCGGGCATCGGTTCGCGCTTGTAGAAAACGCGATAGCCCAGGAACAGCGGCAGAAGCTCGTCGATATCGGCCACACCGATATCGCTGAAGGTGATCTCGCTCATCGTTTCACTTCTTGGCCGCTTTGGGATCGCGCGACAGACCCTTGGCGTCGAGGGCCGCGAAATAAGCCGCCATCAACGCATCGGCGTTTTCGCCCAGTTCGCGCAGATAGTCCCAGGAATAGATGCCCGAATCGTGCAGATCGTCGAACACGATGCGAATCGCGTAATTGCCGACGGCTTCCAGTTCCATGATGCCGACATGCATGCGGCCCGGGACGATCTGCTTCTGGTTGGGGCCGTGGCCCATCACCTCGGCCGACGGCGATTCGACACGCAGCAGCTCCGCAGGCAGCGCGAAGCTTTTGCCGTCGTCGTAGTCGATTTCGAGAATTTTCTCCGCCTTCTTCAGGCGAATCTCGACCGGATGATGCTTGAGGCCGAAAGACATCGCACGCGGGGCTTACGCGGCGTCGAGACGGCGCGCCTCGTCCACCAGCATGATCGGAATGCCGTCGCGAATCGGGAAGGCGAGGCCCGCCCCTTCGCTGACCAGCTCGGCACGGTCGCGGTCGTAGCGCAGCGGGCCCTTGGTCACCGGGCAGACCAGAATTTCCAGCAGCTTGGGATCGATCGCGGTCGCATCGCTCATGGGCGCGGTCCTTTCGTCCCTTTTGTGACGCGGGGCAACGCGCGCGTCAATGTTTCAAGCCGCCGGGCTCGGCGCCGGAGGTTCGCGCCTCGACGATACCGATCATCGCCTTGGCGCGTTCGGCCAGGCCCGCACTTTCCAGCAGCGTCTGTTTTTCTTCCGGCGTGAACGGGCACAGCATGGCGATGGTGTTGACCAAGCGCTCGTCCGGCGCCGATTCGATCGTGCCCCAATCGCCTTGCAAACCCTCGGCGGCGAAATAGGCTTTGAGCCCCGCGATCAATCGCTTGCGGTCGAACAGCCCTTCGTCGGGCTCGACGAAGTCGCTTTCGTAACCGGCGAAATCCGGCCGCACCCGGCGATAACCGCGCATGGTGGCGATCTCGTCCGCGATTTTGAAACGCACGATGCCGTTGAGCGAGATGAGGTAGCGCCCGTCTTCGGTTTCCGACCACGACACGATGCGCCCCGCACAACCGATCGGATAGACGGCTTGCGTCGACGCGCGCGTTTCCTTGGTCAGCGGCTGGACCATGCCGATGAGCTTGTCCGGGCTCGCCAGCGCGTCGTCGATCATCGCCAGATAGCGCGGCTCGAAAATGTTCAGCGGCAGTTTGCCGCGCGGCAGCAGCAATGCGCCTTGCAGCGGAAAAATCGGCACCGTGGCGGGCAAATCCGCGAAGCCGAGCCTGCCGGGCGGTCGCGCGCCCATGATGGCGTTACGCGAACATCAGCGACGACAAGCGCCGGCGCCCTTGCACGGTCAGTGGATTGGTGTTGCCCAACGCTTCGAAGAATTTCACCAGCTGGGCGCGCGCCGCCCCTTCGTTCCAATTGCGGTCGAGCTTGTAGAGCTCCAGCAATTGCTCGATCGCCGCTTCCTGCTGGCCGCCCGCGAACAAGGCGGTGGCGAGGTCGAGGCGCGTTTGATGGTCCTTCGGATTATGCGCAAGCTTTTCCAGCATCGGCGCCACGTCCACGCCCTTGGGCGCTTGATGGGCGAGGTCGAGGGCCGCTTGCGCGGCTTCGATTTCCGGATCGCGCTTGGCTTCGGGCGGCAGCGAATCGAGCAGCGCCTTCGCCTCGTCAAGCTGGCCCAGGCTCACGAAAATCTTGGCGAGGCCCGCGGCCGCTTTGGCGTTGCCGGGTTCGTGGGCCAGGATCTGGCCGAAAATATCCTGCGCGGTCGGCAGGTCGTTGGCGGCCAGCGCCGCGTTGGCCTGTTCCAGCGCCTGGTCGATCGGCGACGGGCCGGCGGCCCCGCCCAGCTTCTTCACGAAGGCGCGGATCTGGCTTTCGGGCACGGCCCCCAGGAACGCGTCGACCGGGCGGCCGCCTTTGAAGGCGAAAACCGCGGGGATCGACTGCACGCGCAATTGCGAGGCGAAATGCGGGTTCTCGTCGATGTTGATTTTGACGAGCTTGACCGCGCCCTTGGCTTCCTTGACGACCTTTTCGATCGCGGGCCCGAGCTGTTTGCACGGCCCGCACCACGGCGCCCAGAAATCGACGATGACGGGGGTATCGCGCGAGGCGAGCAGAACGTCCTGCTCGAACGATTCGTCCGTCGCGTCCTTGATAAGGTCGGCCGCGTTGGCGCCCGGCTTGCCGGCGCCGATCAACTGGTCCATGGGGTCAACTCCGCTTTCCAGCGGGGAAAATGGCGATTTCGGGCGCCCAAGGCAACCCCCTGCGGGGCCCCGGAAAAGCGCCCCAGATATCCCTTGCAATTCGACGCTCCCCGCCTATTATCCCGGCCCGTTTCCAAGGCTGAAGCGCCCGCCGGCGATAACGCGGGAGTAGCTCAGTGGTAGAGCATCACGTTGCCAACGTGAGGGTCGAGGGTTCGAATCCCTTCTCCCGCTCCAGCCTTTGGAAAGGGTTCCAGTTCGAATGAAAAAGGCCCGTTCGCAAGAACGGGCCTTTTCTTTATCGCCATGTCGGCGGCCGATTACATCCGGTCCGGTGTGGCCAGCAGCACCTGGCCCATCGGGATTTCCTCGGTCACCGGGCGGCGCGCTCCGAATTCGACGCGATAGGTCATGTAGTCGCGTTCCTTGAAGAAGCGCACCGCGTCCATCAGGCACAGCGATTGGCGCGCCCAATAGCTCGGCTCCCACAGGAAGAAGATCTTCGGGCGGAATCGCTCGATCGTCTTGGTCGCCCCTTGGAGCGCGTTCCACTCCTCGCCCTGGGCGAGCAGCTTGATGACGTCGAGCCGTTCGATCGGGTTGGCGGCGATGTAATCGTCGAGGCTCCACACCTTCATGTCGATCGACTTGGTCGACTTGCCGACATTCGACGATTGCAGCGACGCGTTGGCGAAATTGCCGATCGAATCGTCGTGCAGGAACAGCTGGCGCGTTTCGGTGTGGCTCGACACGGCCGCCTGGTTGAGCGTCACGTTGTCGAGGCCGTTCAAATGCAGATTGGCCTTCAAGCGGCCCATCGGATGCGGATCGGGCTCGAACACATGCACGCGGCCGCTGGGCCCCACGCGGTTGGCCATGATCATCGCGTGCATGCCGATATTCGAGCCGATATCGAACGCCACCTGGCCTGGGCGCAGCATGCGGTTCAGCAGCTTCGAGATTTGCGGCCGGAACGCGCCGTAGAAATAGATGTACCATTCGAGGAAGGAATGCGTGTCGACATTGATCAGCATGCCTTCGTCGTAATCGATGACCGCCTTCACCGGCCGCGCATTGCCCGGCGGGTGCAGGGCGCGCACCAGCTTGTCGGTCCCCTTCGGGTGGAAGCGGCGGGTGAGCCAAGCGAGGGCCGGAACCCAGGCCGGATGATCGGGGCCGAGATCGGGCGGGAGGGCCTTGTAGGACTCGGCCGAAGCAGGCGTGTCGGTCATGGCGGCTCGCAAATTTTCGCTCAAAGCTGGAGCGGACGAACTGGTTCCGGTCATCGGGCGGGGCTCGCTTTATCGACGGTTCCCATTAAACGAACCGCCCGAACCCCTATTCCCCAAATCCCCCTGTTAATCTTGTTTTGCCCCAGCTTTTGGCCGGTCGCAACAATTTGCTGTAATATCCGGTAATAATATGGCGGCGCGCAGTCCACCGGCGGGCTGCGAGAATGATCGTACGCCCCCGGAGATCCCCAATGCCGTCCCATACCGAAAGTCGTAAGACCGAAATTCTGGACAGGCTTTGCGCGATGGCGCGCCAGCGCCTGGCGGCCGGATCGGGGATCGCCGCCGCCGATGCCGCGGAGGCATTTATTCAACGATTCTATGGCAATGTGGCCGTCGAGGACCTCGAAGACCACACGCCGGACGACCTCTACGGCGCCGCGATCGCGCTTTTCGCCTTCGGCCGCACGCGCCCGCCGAACAAAGCCAAGGTCCGTGTGTACAATCCACGCCTGTCGGAACATGGCTGGCACTCGACCCATACGGTGATCGAGATCGTCAACGACGACATGCCGTTCCTGGTCGACTCGGTCACATCCGAGATCAACCGGCGCGATCTGTCGGTCCATCTCGTCATTCACCCGGTCGTGCCGGTGAAGCGCGATTCGAGCGGTGCGGCCTTGGCGATTGACGAAGCCGGCGGCCGCGAAAGCTGCATGCATGTCGAGATCGACGCGCAAGGCGACCAAGCGCAACTCGACGCGATCCGGGCGGGGCTGGAAGCGGTACTCGCGGACGTGCGTGCTTGCGTCGAAGATTGGCAGGCGATGCTGGGTCAGGCGAAAGACGTCATCGCCGAGTTCGACGCGGGCAAGCCGCCGCGCGGGCCCGAAGAAATCGCCACCGCGCGCGACTTCCTCAACTGGCTCGTCGCCGATAACTTCACCTTCCTCGGCTATCGCGAATACGCCTATCAGGGCGAGGGCGCCAATTTCCGCGCCAGCGTGCGCGCGGGCAGCGGCCTTGGCCTCGCGCGCGACGAAAGCTTCGTCGTGTTCGACGTGCTGCGCCGCATCGCCGAATTGCCGTCGTTGCAGCAATTCGTCCGTGCACCCGAATTGCTGCGCGTGGCCAAGGCCAATCGCCGTTCGACCGTGCATCGCTCGGCCTATCTCGATGCGATCGGCGTCAAGGTCTACGGGCCCGACGGCATGGTGACGGGGGAGAAAGTCTTCCTCGGCCTGTTCACCTCCACGGCCTATATGCAGCGCCCGCGCGACATTCCGTTGCTGCGCGACAAGGTCGTCGCCGTCACGAAGCGCGCGGGTTTCGGCACCAAGGGCCATGCCGCCAAGGCGTTGCAGCATGTGCTGGAAACCCATCCGCGCGAGGAATTGTTCCAGGCGACGGTCGACGAGCTTTACGAAACCGCGGTCGGCGTCGTGCGCTTGCAGGAACGCCAGCGCATCGCGTTGTTCCTGCGCCGCGATCCGTTCGATCGCTTCATCTCGGCGCTGGTTTATGCGCCGCGCGATCGCTTCAACACCGAATTGCGCGAGAAGTTCCACGACATCCTAGCCAAGGCTTATCGCGGCCGTAAATCGGCGTTCTACGTTCTGCTCGCCGACGATTCCGCGCTGGTGCGTTGCCATTTCATCGTCGGCCTGACGCCGGGCGATGTGCCCGACATCCGCGCCGACGATCTGGAAGCGCGCTTGGTCGAAGCCGGGCGCGGTTTCGCCGACCGCTTGAAGGATGCGCTGATCGCGGCCGAAGGCGAGGGTGCAGGCCTCGCCAAATTGCGCCGCTATCAGGCCGCGTTCCCGGCCGCCTATCGCGAGCATTTCACGCCCGAGCAAGCCGTCGCCGATATCGCGGCGGTGGAATCCGTTTTGGCGGGCGATACGTCGCTCGCCCTCAATCTCTACCGCCCGGTCGAGGCGGCGGAGAACGAGCTGCGCTTGCGCATCTTCCACAAGGGCGCACCGGTTCCGTTGTCCGACGTCATGCCGATGCTCGAATCGATGGGCCTTAAAGTGATGACGGAAGATCCCTTCCGCATCCATCCGCTCGACGGGTCAGCCAACGCGCCGGCGGGCGACGTGTACATGCACGATATCGCGATGGTCGCGCGCGAAACGCGCGAGATCGATATCGCGCGGGTGAAGCCGCTGTTCGAGGGCGCATTCTCCGCCGTGTGGGCGGGCGATGCGGCGTCGGACGGCTTCAATCGCTTGGTCATCGGTGCAGCGATGTCATCGCGCGAGGTGACGGTCTTGCGCGCTTATGCCGCCTATCTGCGCCAAACGGGCGCGACGTTCAGTCAGGCCTATATGGAGGACGCGCTCGCGCGCAATTCAAAGATCGCGCGCAAGCTCGTCGATCTGTTCATTGCCGCACACGATCCCGGGCGCGACAAGGATCGCGACGTGACGACGCGCGGGATCGCCGTCGAGATCGGCCATCTGCTCGACGGCGTGGAAAGCCTCGACGAAGACCGCATTTTGCGGCGCTTCCTCAATCTGATCGATTGCACGCTGCGCACCAATTTCTTCCAGAACAAGCCGTATCTGTCGCTGAAACTCGATAGTCAGCGCATCGACGAATTGCCGTTGCCCCGGCCGCTGGTCGAAATCTGGGTCTACTCGACGCGCGTCGAAGCCGTGCATTTGCGCGGCGGCAAGGTCGCGCGCGGCGGCATTCGCTGGTCCGATCGGCGCGAGGATTTCCGCACCGAAATTCTCGGCCTCATCAAAGCGCAGATGGTCAAGAACACCGTGATCGTGCCGGTCGGCTCGAAAGGCGGGTTCTTCGTTAAGCGCCCGCCCGCCCCCGAAGCGGGGCGCGAGGCGTTCCAGGCCGAGGGCATCGCCTGCTATCAGATCATGATGCGCGGGCTGCTCGACATCACCGACAACCTGACGCCGACGGGTGTGGTGCCGCCCAAGAACGTCGTGCGCCACGACGGCGACGACCCTTATCTCGTCGTCGCGGCCGACAAGGGCACGGCCACGTTCTCCGACATCGCCAACGCGATCTCGGTCGAATACGGCCATTGGCTGGGCGATGCTTTCGCGTCGGGCGGTTCGGCCGGCTACGACCATAAGGGCATGGGCATCACGGCGCGCGGGGCGTGGGAAGCGGTCAAACGCCATTTCCGCGAACTCGGCCACGATACGCAAACGCAGGA
Organism: Tagaea sp. CACIAM 22H2; assembly: GCA_014444615.1. Taxonomy (GTDB): domain Bacteria; phylum Pseudomonadota; class Alphaproteobacteria; order CACIAM-22H2; family CACIAM-22H2; genus Tagaea. The sequence goes on from PVXE01000020.1 coordinate 8,525, forward strand.
TTTCACCGTCGTCGGTATCGGCGATATGTCGGGCGACGTGTTCGGCAACGGCATGCTGCGCTCGCCGCATATCAAGCTCGTCGCCGCGTTCGACCACCGCCACATCTTCATCGATCCCGAACCCGACGCGGCGAAATCCTTCGCCGAGCGCGAGCGGATGTTCAAACTGCCGCGCTCGTCCTGGGCCGATTACGACACGAAGCTGATCTCGGCGGGCGGCGGTGTGTTCGACCGCAAGGCCAAATCGATCAAGCTCTCGCCGCAGATCAAGGCCTTGTTCGGCATGCTCGCCGACTCCGTCACGCCGTTCGAGCTGATGAAGACGATCCTGAAGGCGCCTGTCGATCTCTTGTGGTTCGGCGGTATCGGCAATTACGTCAAGGCGAAGGACGAAACCAACGCCGATGCGGGCGACCGCGCCAACGACGCGATCCGCATCGACGGTGCCGATATCCGCGCGCGCGTGGTGGGCGAAGGCGCCAATCTCGGCTGCACCCAGCGCGGGCGCATCGAATATGCGCTCGCCGGCGGACGCATCAATACCGACGCGATCGACAATTCGGCGGGCGTCGATACGTCCGACCACGAGGTCAATATCAAGGTCCTGTTGGGCGACGTGATCGCGCGCGGCGACATGACCTTGAAGCAGCGCGACACGCTGCTCGCCGAAATGACCGATGATGTCGGCGACGCGGTGCTGCGCAACAACTATCTGCAAACGCAGGCGCTGAGTGTGGCCGAACTCGAAGGGATCGGCGGCATCGATCGCGCGATGCGGCTGATGCGGGCCCTCGAAAAGACCGGGCGCCTCCATCGCGGCATCGAATTCCTGCCCGACGACGAAGCCTTGCTGGCGCGCGCGGCGGGCGGCAAGGGTTTGACGCGGCCCGAACTCGCCGTCGTCATGGCCTATGCCAAGATGGCGCTCTACGACGAATTGCTGGCGAGCGACTTGCCCGACGATCCCTATCTCGCCGAAGACCTCGTCAAATATTTCCCCCGGCCTTTGCGCAAGAACCATCATCCGGCGATCCTGCGCCATCAATTGCGGCGCGAGATCATCGCCACGGTCGCGACGAATTCGATCGTCAATCGCGCGGGCTTCGCCTTCGTGCCGGATCTTGCGGAACGCACCGGCTTGAACGTCGCTGAAGTGTCGCGTGCCTATCTGGTCGCGCGTCAAGTCTTCGGCTTGCGCGAATTCTGGGGGGCGGTCGAAACGCTCGACAACCAAGTACCGGCCGAGGTGCAGCTGGCCATGCTGCGCGGCTCGGTCGCGTTGCTCGAACGCGCGACGTTGTGGCTGCTGCGCCATTTGCCGGCCCCCATCGATATCGCGGCGGGTGTCGCGGCGTTTGCGCCGGGCGTGTCGGCGTTGGGCCACGATCTCGAACCCGTGCTCGATCCCGTACGCCAAGCGGCCTTCGCCGCGCGCGCCAAGGCGTTCACCGATAAAGGCGTGCCGGAGGAATTGGCGCGCCGTGCGGCCGCACTCGACGATCTGCAATCGGGGCTCGATCTCGTGCGCATCGCGCAGGGCGCCAAATCCGATATCGTCCATGTGGCGATGGAGTATTTCGCCGCCGGCGCCAAGCTCGGTTTCGATTGGTTGCAGGATGTCGCGGCCCGCGTTCCGGCAGCCGATCCGCTCGCCAAGCGCGCGGTGGCGGCCGCCATCGACGATCTCTACGCCTTGCAGGCCGAGATCGCGACCTGGTCACTGGCCGAAGGCGGCGCCGATGCTTGGCTTGCAGCACGCCAGGGTGCGTTGACGCGCTGGGAAGCGCTGGCGGGCGAATTGCGTGCGAGCGGGGCGGCGAGCCTCGCCGCCTTGACGGTCGCGGGCCGCGAGTTGCGCGCCCTCGTGCAAGGGTGAGTTCGCTGGACCGTAAAGCCGTCGCCGCTTGGTGCTTCTACGATTGGGCGAACTCGGCCTTTCCGGCCGTGATCACCACATTCGTTTTCGCGACCTATTTCACGCAAGCCGTGGCGCCCGATCCCGTTTCGGGCACGGCGATGTGGGGCCATGCGACCTCGATCGCGGGTTTATGTATCGCATTGCTCGCCCCGTTGCTCGGGCCCGTCGCCGATCACACCGGCCGGCAGAAGCCGTTTCTTGCCGTGTTCTCGGGCATCGCCATCGTCGCTTGCGGTGTGCTGTGGTTCGTACGCCCATCGCCAGATTCCATTTCTCTGGCGGTGATTGCGTTTGCCATCGCCACGATCGCGTTCGAAGTGGCGGCCGTGTTCTACAACGCGCTTTTGCCCAAGGTCGCCCCGCACGACAAGCTCGGCCGTGTCTCCGGCTGGGGTTGGGGGCTTGGCTATCTCGGCGGCATCGTCTGTCTGGCGGTGCTGCTCGCGGGTTTCGTGCAGAACCCGAACCCTTGGTTCGGCCTGACGCGCGACGGGGCGGAACATGTGCGCATCGTCGGTCCGTTCACGGCCTTGTGGTGGTTCGTCTTCGCGATCCCGATCTTCTTATTCGTGCGCGAAGACCAAGCCATGGTCTCGTTTGGCGACGCATTTGCTAAGGGCCTCGCCGATCTCAAAGCCACGCTCGGCTTTCTGCGCGCGCGCCCCGATATCGGCTGGTTCCTCGCCGCGAACATGATCTACACCGACGGTCTGACCACCTTGTTCGCCTTCGGCGCGATCTATGCCGCCGGCACGTTCGGCATGGAATTGTCGGAAGTGATCGTGTTCGGCATCGCGCTCAATCTCAGCGCCGGGCTTGGCGCTTTCGCCTTCGCTTGGATCGACGACAAGATCGGCTCCAAACGCACCATCGCGATCGGGCTCGTCTGCCTCACAGCGATCGGTGCGGCTTTGCTGCTGATCGAATCGAAAACGCTGTTCTGGATTCTGGGCGTGGCGATCGGGCCGTTCTTCGGCCCCGTGCAGGCGGCGAGCCGCTCGCTGGCCGCACGGCTCGCCCCGCCCGAACATCGCGCGCAGGTCTTCGGCCTGTTCGCGCTGTCGGGCCGCATCACCGCCTTCATGGGCCCGGCGATCCTGGGCTTCGTCACACTCGCCTTCGAATCGCAGCGCGCGGGCATGGCGACGATCCTGCCTTTCTTCCTGCTGGGCTTGCTTCTATTGTGGCGCCGCGTTCCATGACTCAAACCTGTCGAATCTGCGGCGGTGCGCCGAAATCGCATCATGTCGCGCGCGAGATGATGTACGGCTCGCGCGAGAAATTCGGGTATTTCGTCTGCGCCGATTGCGGCTGCTTGCAGATCGACGAAGTCCCCGCCGATCTCGCGCGCCATTATCCGAAGGCCTATTACAGCCTAGTGTCGGGCCTGCCCAAAGCGCCGTCCTGGAAGCGGCGCCTCTCCGCCGCCTGGGAATACGATCGTTCGGGCGGCTTGCTCGGCTGGGCGATGCACAAGCTCAAGCCCAATCCGGAAATTCGCGCGCTGGGCGAACTCGGCATCCTCAAAGCCGATCCGATTCTCGATGTCGGCTGCGGCAATGGTGCACGTGTGGCGCGGCTTTCGCAGCTCGGCTTCAAAGCCGCCGAAGGTATCGACGCGCATCTCGACGAACCGGTCGAGATGGGCGGGCGCGTCATCGCGCGCCGCGCCACGCTCGATGCGGTCGACGGCAAGTATCGGCTGGTGATGTTCCATCACAGTTTCGAACATCTACCCGATCAACACGCCGCGATGCGCGACGCGCGCCGCTTGGTGCGCGACGACGGGTTCGTGATGCTGCGCATTCCGACCTGCGATTCGGCCGCGTGGGATATCTACGGCACCGACTGGGTCCAGCTCGACCCGCCGCGCCATCTCTATCTCCACAGCCGCGATTCGATCCGGCGCTTGGCCGAGGCGAACGGCCTGCGCCTCGTGTCGATCGAGGACGATTCCGACGGGTTCCAGTTCTGGGGCTCGGAGCAGTACAAGCGTGGCATTCCCGCCAACGACAAACGCGGCCACTCCAAAAAGAACCCGATGTTCAAATTGGCCGAGCTCGTCGAATTCGAGACGCGCGCGCGCAAACTCAACGCCGAGAGCCGGGGCGACCAGTTTCGGGCCGTGTTTGTGCCGGCCGTTTGATTATCGAATTTCATATATTTTATTGATATATATTATTTATTTGAGTGGCATAAATCCTTGAATCCGATTCGGTGCGTGCTTTCGCAAATCGAAATCTACCGTGCTCGCACGCATCTCGAACACCCAATCCCGGTTGCCGCACACACCTCCAGCTCCATGATCTGCTGAGCAGCAAAGCCAATCTTCTCACGCAGTAAATCCACTCCAAGAGCGCAAAAGATTTCGTGATCTCGTCGGTCATCTGTGGTCTTCGGGCGATGGTGGTTGCGCCTGCAAACCAACCGTAACGCCCGTGAATCGCCAATGCCTGCCTACGCTGCCATCGCCGCCGCTGGCTCCCGCTTACACAACGAGCCGGGTCTCGATCCGTAAACATTATCAGCTACGGGAACAGGAAATTTGCTTTTCCTCCCCTTGGTTCGCATATTCATCTCTGCTGGGACTTCTTTTCGCCCATCACACTACCCGATCGGAACAGGAACATTGAGATGACAGCGCAGGTGTCCAACATGATCGACCGTGAGAATTTATCGGCGGAGAGTTTGAAGCGGTCGACGGGGAGCGAAGAAGCCGCTCAGCTCATCATCAGGGATTTCGGAGTCACGGACTCGAAAACCGTCCCCTATTCCTGCCGTCATCATTTCCCCTCTGCTTTTCCCGTTTCGGGAATGAACCAGAAGCTCACAGTTCGCTAGATGACCTATGCAACCTATTTTTTGTCTGACGTTTGCTACTCGCAGCCGCCAAAGTACACGCGTTCTGAAGTGCTGGACCCGATCCAGCTTCCTGCTTTGGACCTAACGCGCAAGTCTAAATCGGTGACCTGTGCCATCGAACACAAAGCGGTCGGGTAGTCGGCCATTCTAATGCCTGAGACTGTCGGTCGATCAACGATACCAGCAAAAATTTTGAAGAAAGGAATAGTCTTATGGACAATATGTTTCAAAAAATCTTGGCGATAATCGGGTTCGGTTCCTCAAAGCCTCTATCGCAAGGTTCGCGGCAATCGCGCGGCGTGCTGTCTTCTGGAATGCGCCAAGCCTCTCGGGCGCACCAAAGTCCAAAATCCCTTGCTGCGCTGGACGGCCGCGTCATCACGAAAAGCGTGGATCACCGCCTGAGCGCTACTGATCAGAAGCGAGCGCCCGAGCAGATACAGAGCAGCATGCGTCGTAGCGTTCCGCACGTCATGACCGGGGTGGTTGATCGCCGTTCCATTGAAGCGTCTGCGTCCGTGCAGCAAAGAGCGCCGGGGTCAATAGCGCAGAGAACTTCGGACGATATGTCGTTGGAGAGAGATAGTGCTTCTTCCCACACGGCTGCGAACCCTTCTTCCCTGCCTCCTGCCGAACGCCCAAATCTATCGAGAGCGGTCGCTTCCTCCCCTCTGGCAAACAGTGCTTCTTCCCACCAACCCACCACCCAACCCTCGACTGTTCTTCCACAGGGAAGAAGTGGGGCTGTGGGCGGAATTGTCCCCGGGAGCGATGGCTCGGCACACGAACCGGATGCCGAGGCGAAGCCGCCGCTACAGCAGGCCAGGTTGGCGCCAAACAAACTCGGGGAAGAACGATCCACGGCGAACGACCATGTTCCTTTCGATGAGAGCCTGCAACAGCTTCAACAGGCATACGAAAAGTTGACGCAAGATTATGGAGAGTTTATCCGTCAAAAGCGCCTTCCCGCGACGGAGGCTGAGTACCGAAAGGTAGCGCAACGGGCGATCAACCGTGCCGATCCGCCAAAACTCACGCACTATTCCCGTCGCGCGCAGGCAAAAGTCCGGGCAGCCGTCGTACTTGTAGCGATTGCGAAGATTAGGGAGTCGCTCGCGAAGCTTTTGGAAAGTCGACACCCGCTTGCGCCGGACGCGTGGGCTGCCGCTCTTGCAGAAGGCCATCGCTGGGTTGCGCGAATCCGGGCCCTAGAGGAACCCATCGGCCAAGATGACGAGGCTGGCAATAAAATGTCGCGCCGGCCTGCTCGACGCAAACTGCGGGCGCTGCCCGACGGGTGGGAGCTTAGGTTGTTCCAAGCAGCTCGAAAATATCCGCGCTGGTTCTACGGAGTTTGTATTTCACTCGCAAGCGGAGTCCGGCCAATTGAACTTGAACGGGGCGTCCGGGTTCGGCGCGAGGGTGTAAATCTCGAGCTTTTAATTCAGACAGCGAAAAGTTCCGAGGAACACGAGGGGATTGGCGAGCGGTCGCTGGTGTTGGCGCCCGAGGAACTTTGGGTAAAAGCTTTGGCGGATGAACTGGGTGGACGAACCGAGATGGTCATCAATTGGCCATCAGCAAAAAAATCTTTCGATGCGGTTGCCGCTATCGGGCGGGCAGCGATACCCGATGCCAAGGAGACGATCTCGGGCTATGTCCTGCGGCATCGATTTGCAACTGTCCTCAAAAAGGCCAAATGGCCACCGGTCAAAATCGCCCAGGCCCTCGGCCACTCGTCGACTAAACAACTTTCGACATATGGAAGTTGGAACGGTGCAGCTCGCGGCGGGTTACCATTGCGGGTTGGATCCGAACGTGCGCCCCGTATAGTCGATAAGCCGCGAGATTTTATCGCCAGGCGGCAAAGCAAACCGAAGAGACTAGTCGCCGATTAGAAGATCTTTGAAAATCTTCCAATCAGATTAACAGTTACATCATGTGATTGTCGCCATTTTACCGCCATACCTCTTATTGGCCAACCTCGTCCGGCTTCCGATTAGCCTGCACGATCCTTCTGATTGGATCGTTCAGCCGAAAAGGGTTTGTTTCGCCCACTCACATTCCCGGGACGCCGTTAGTTGATCAACTCGATCTCCCCTTCCATTCCCGCCAAAAGTACTTCCTCGAAGACTCGCCGGACGACACGCAAGTCGCGACGTTTGTCTAGAAGCATTCGCATCAATTCGTCGACCGACGGCTCAAGCACCGGCAATGCATCGATCGAGACCTGACTCGAGCGCGCGAAGTCCTTCGTGAGTGCCGAGCGGACCTCAGGCCAGTCTCTGCCATCTGGCGCCTCGACTTTGATCACATGGAACCTGGAAAGGATCGGCGAAGGCAGGCCTCTTAACGAATTTGCGCCGGCGATCCAGGTGACATGCGAGAGATCGACCTCCGTGCTCAAAAATGGATCGTGGAAGCGCTTCGCCGTTTCCGGCTCGAGAAGCGTCAGAACAGCAGCAAGCGGATCACCATTCTGGCTCGACGTTGATTTCTCGATTTCGTCGATGAAAACAATCGGATTTGCTCGTTTACACCGAAAGATCAGGTCGACGATCGACGATGGATTGGCGGAAGACCAGCCACGCGCGGTCCCGAGCAGCGCGCGGGAATCGCTCTGGCCCGCGAACGAAATTGGCAGAATCGGAACCTCGAGGGCGGCCGCCAGATCGGCAACAAACCGACTTTTACCGATCCCCGGTGCGCCCTCGATCAGCAGTGGTGCCATCCGAAATGGTGTGTTGCGCCAGCCGGCAAGACGCCGCTCAATCAGTCTGAGTACAGGGTCGAACCACCGCGCGCTCGGCATCCGCTCGCGCCAGTTGGAAGGGATCGGAGCTCGCGCAATAGGCTTCTCGAGGTCCCGGAAGGCTTTCAGGCGCTCAACCGTTTCTCTGTCGCCGGCAATGATAAGAGGGGTCGCGAGAACCGTGATGGCGGAGTTCGGCCGAGGAAGATCAATCGGCACATTGTCCCTATCCGAGTCCGGCAAGCTCTTTTCGATGTTCGGCCGGTGCTGCTCCTGGCCGAGAGGTTTAGCATCGACAAGTTTGTCCCCGATGATCTCCATGATCTTCCGATAGATCTCGACCTCGCGAAGCATCGTGTTGAGGCGCACGCCCATGTCACTGACCCGAAACGCCCGATGCAGTAGAATTTTTTTGCGCGAGGGCGCATTGCCGGCCTCGGCGATCAAGCGAACGGCCAACGTCGCTACCGCGAGATCGCTTTCTTTTGCGGCAAGCGGAAGCCAAGCCGACGCATGGTGAGCATTTTGCCGACGTTCGGCATCCAGCCAATAGAACCTAGCCTTATTGGGCATGTCTCCGACGACCAATTGGTGACGCGGCGAGACCAGCTGGCTTTCCAGCTTGGCTACAAGTTCTTCATGGCGGTCGCGGTCGAGCTGCCACGGCCGAAGACGCTTCCAGAGAGAATCGAGATTCATGAGTTCAGTCATGGCACACCGCGTTCCGCGGCGGCCTATGGCCTGCCGCTATGATTGAGTGAAGACGTTTGTGGCGTGGGTCAAAGACAGCCAACAGCTGCGTCCGACACGTATGGAATGGAGAAGCTCCAGCACTTCACGTTCCCTTGCGCGCGGCGCGGCTACTTGCTTCGGCGGATATTCGACGATGGACTGCGCGATCGATTACTCGCAAACGCGCTCGCTTCAAGTGAAAGTCCGCGAAGCCTTCGGCTAGAATCGGGTCAGCGAAGTAGCGACGTGTTGATCCGTCCTCGAATCCCAGGATGTTGACCTTCGCGACAACGAGCTCATGTTCCGTGACGAAAGCCTTGACGATCGACGCAAAATCCCAGGGCAGATCGTGATCGACGTCGACAGCATTCGGGGACAGAAGCACATTGGTAGCTTCGCAACGCATACGGCCGAGCGGATCAGCTGCTGCGGTCTGTGCCGCGCGGCGAAAGGCTTCGATTTGAGGCCGGATCGCTTCCCTGGCCGCGCGGATAAAGCTGGCGCGGGTGACGCTCGACGGCATGTGGGCGTTATCATTTGCTGGTTTGCCGATCTGAGCGATAGCGGAAAGATATGAGAAATCTGTCTCCGTTCCATCAGTCCGTTCGAGTACCAGCATCGGGCTGCGAAAGGTGGAATGCCGCTCTACGCGAAATGACCGAATACCCGGTCCGATTTTCGTCGTAGCATCGGGATGCCAGTCGAGAACCTCACGGACGAGAGCATCTTCCGTCCCGCTCAAGCGACTGCCGGCCTCTCGCGACTCGACGATCGCTGTGAGGGTCTTTCGGAGGCTGGACTTGCTTTGGAAGATTTGGCCTGCGAGAGGGAAGTTACGAATGTTCATTTGAGTGCTCCAACGTTCGTTATACAAGTAATATATTCTTGTTTTTGTCTTAAAGCAAGAACTATTTGAAGGTAAGACGAAAAAATTATACCCAAACCGCTATGACGATATCTCTTCCCCAAATCCGTGCGGCGCGCGCGATGCTCGAACTGACGCTGAATGACGTGACCCAGCGCACCGGGATATCGAAAGGCGCGCTGTCCGCGATCGAGACTGGAAAAGCGGATCCGCGGCTTTCTACTGTGGCAAAGCTCCAAGCGTTCTTCGAAGAACTCGGTGTCGAATTTCTGCCGGCGACACAAGATGCGGGTCCAGGAATTCGAATGAAAAAGCGTATCCTCAAAGAATGATTGGCAGCTCAAAAAAGACAGAGCCCTCGCTGCCGCGCGACCAGTCAAAGAAGACCCCGATGTTCAAGCTCGCGGAACTGGTCGAGTTCGAAACGCGGGCGCGCAAACTCAACGCCGAAGGCAAGGGCGACCAGTTCCGGGCCGTGTTCGCGCCGGTCGTTTAGACGGCAATCCTCTGATCGGATTGCACTTTTCTGGGGTGGCGCGAATCGCCGCGCGCGACTAGGATGCGCGCTTTCGCAACGCGAAATCGACGGACAATGGCGCCTCCATCCGGCCTGCACGAAAGCTTCGAACGCGAGGAAGAGAATCTCGGGTCCAGCGACCGGAGCTTCGGCTTCGTGTTCACGGGCTTTTTCTCGATCGTCGGCGCGATCAAATGGTGGATCGGCAACCCGCTTTATGTGTGGTGGTTCGCCGCCGCCGCGATCGTGCTGGTCGTGGCGTTGACCGTGCCGCGCGCGCTCGCGCAGTTCAATCGCGCCTGGATGAAGCTGGCGCTGCTGCTCTACAAAATCATGAACCCGCTGACGATGGGTTTGTTGTTCTTCCTGGTGATGACGCCGATGGGCGTCCTCATGCGCGCCTTCGGTAAGGATTTCCTGCGCCGCAAGCGCGAGCCCGGTGTCGCGAGCTATTGGATCGCGCGCGAACCGCCGGGCCCCGCCCCCGACTCGATGAAAAACCAGTTCTAGGATTCGTTCGATGCTCTCTCTCGCCCGCGAACTCTGGCAGTTCATGAAGGTTCGCAAGAAATTCTGGCTGCTGCCCATCATCGTGATGATGGGTCTGTTCGGCGGCCTGATCGTGCTGACCAAGGGCAGCGCCATCGCGCCCTTCATCTACACGCTGTTCTGATACCGATGCGTATCCTCGGCCTCTCCGCGTTCTACCACGACAGCGCCGCCGCCCTCGTCGAGGACGGGCGCATCGTCGCGGCCGCGCAGGAGGAACGCTTCACCCGCAAAAAGCACGATTCGCGCTATCCGATTAACGCGATCAAATATTGCTTGGCCGAAGCGGGCGTGGGGCTCGGCGACATCGATCACGTCGTGTTCTACGACAAGCCGTTCCTCAAATTCGAACGCTTGCTCGAAACCTATCTCGCCTTTGCACCCCGCGGCTTCACGTCTTTCCGGATGGCCATTCCGCTGTGGCTGAAGGAAAAGCTGTTCCAGAAGAAGCTGCTGACCGACGAGTTGATGGCGGTCGAGCCTGGCTTCGATTGGGAACAACGTCTGTTGTTCGCCGAACACCATCAAAGCCACGCGGCTTCGGCCTTCTATCCGTCGCCATTTGACGAAGCGCTGATCCTGACCATGGACGGTGTCGGCGAATGGGCGACGACGTCGGTCGGTATCGGGCGCGGCAATGCGCTGGAGATGGTCAAGGAAATCCATTTCCCGCATTCGCTCGGGCTGCTCTACTCGGCGATGACCTATTACACCGGGTTCAAAGTGAACTCGGGCGAATACAAGGTCATGGGTCTGGCGCCTTATGGCGAGCCCAAATACGCCAAGACGATGTTCGACCATCTGATCGACGTGAAGGACGACGGTTCGTTCCGCCTCGATCTCGACTTTTTCGACTATTGCACCGGCCTCACGATGACCAACGCGAAATTCGACGCGTTGTTCGGCGGCCCGCCGCGCAAGCCCGAACAGCGCCTCGAACAGAAGCATATGGACCTCGCCGCGTCGGTGCAGGCCGTGCTGGAAGAAGTCGTGCTGAAGCTGACGCGCTCGCTGCGGCGCGAGCATGGCGTGGAAAATCTCTGCCTCGCGGGCGGTGTGGCGCTCAATTGCGTCGCCAACGGCAAGATCCTGCGCGACGGCAATTGGAAGAATATCTGGATCCAGCCGGCCGCCGGCGATGCGGGTGGGGCTTTGGGTGCGGCCCTTGCGGGCTATCATCTGTTCAAGAATGGCCCGCGCGGTGCCATGACCAAGTCGGGCGACCGCATGGCGGGCTCTTATCTCGGGCCCGAATTCAAACAGGCCGATATTGAGAAGCGTCTGACCGATGCGGGCGCCAAATTCGAAGTGCTGAGCGACGACGAACTGACCGCGCGCGCGTCGGAGGATCTCGCTTCCGGTCTGGCGCTGGGCTGGTTCCAGGGCCGGATGGAATTCGGGCCGCGTGCGTTGGGCGGCCGCTCGATCCTGGGGGACGCGCGCAGTCCCGCGATGCAAAAGCAGCTCAATCTCAAGGTCAAATATCGCGAAAGCTTCCGGCCCTTCGCGCCGTCGGTCTTGCGCGAGGACGTGGCCGATTGGTTCGAGCTCGACGGCGATTCGCCCTATATGCTGTTCGTCGCCGACGTGAAGAAAGAACGCCGCCGCGCCATGACGGAGGCGGAAAACGCGCTGTTCGGCATCGACAAGCTGAACGTGCCGCGCTCCGACATCCCCGCCGTCACGCATGTCGATTATTCGGCGCGCATCCAGACCGTCCACGCCGATACCAATCCGCGCTATCACGCGCTGATTTCGGCGTTCAAGGCGCGCACGGGCTGCCCGGTGATCGTCAACACCAGCTTCAACGTGCGCGGCGAGCCGATCGTCGGCAGCCCGGAGGACGCGTTCCGCTGCTTCATGGGCTCGGAGATCGAGCGCTTGGCCGTGGGCAATTGCTATCTGGTGAAAGACCGCCAGGACCCGGCGCTGAAGCTCGACTACAAGGACGCGTTCGAGCTCGATTAGTTTTTGAGTGCGGCGTCGACGACCGGCGCCAAGCATTCCGCCCACAGCGCATGGCGCGCCGCCGTCGGGTGGCCCCAGCCGCCGACGCGCAGCTTCGGATCGGTTTCGAACTCCGGCTTGCGGCAATCTGCGACGGTGAAGCCTTCCTTCGCCAGATACGGCGGCAGGAAATCGGGCGCGTCGGCCAGCAGCAGCACCACGAATTTCGCGCGCTGTTCGGCGGCGGTCGCCTTCATCCGCGCGAGCAGGGCTTCCAGGACCGGCTGGCGTTGATCCTGACGGGCGCGGAATTCGAGTCGCAGCCAGGCGCGGTGCGCTTCAGTCAGCACGACCGAGGATGTCTCCAGCGGCCAGGGTAGCACCGGCCCGCCGCGATGGAAGCGCAGCGCGCCATTCTCGATCGTCGCATGCGGCGGCACCATGTTGTGTCCGTCGCCGTCGCGTAACGACCGCACCCAGCCCAAATGCGCGACGTTGCGATATTGGTGATCGCCGTAGAAGCCGTAGACGAACAAAGCGGGTGGATCGCTGCGGCGCGCTTCCATGCGCAGCAGCGATTGATAGGTCCCGTAACCGCCCACGCCGAGATTGACGACGGCGAGATCGGGCCGCTCTTCGGCCAAGCGCCACGCGAAGGTCTCGTCGTCCGCGACCGCGTAGCCTTGGGTGATCGAATCGCCGACGATGTCGATGCGCGGGCTGGCCGGCTTCAGCGGCGGCATCGCGCGCAAGCCCTTCGCGTCGAAATTCATCGGCGTATTGCCGGGCTCGGCCGACAGGAAGCGGCCCGGGTTGTTGACCCAGCCGAAATCCGGATCGGGTCCGGACCAACGGAATTCCGCAGCACTGGGTGCTGCGGGTGCGTAAGGCGCGTAGCCCAGAATGCGCGCGGCCCCTTCGCCCAAGCCAAGCGCGAAGATCAGCGAAACGACAACGAGGACGGCGTTGCCGTACACGCGTCAGTGCCGGAAATGCCGCATGCCGGTGAACACCATGGCGAGGTTCTTCTCGTCGGCGGCGGCGATCACTTCGTTGTCGCGCATCGAGCCGCCGGGCTGGATCACGGCCGTGGCGCCCGCATCGGCGGCGGCAAGCAAACCATCGGCGAAGGGGAAGAACGCGTCGGAGGCGACGACAGAGCCCACGCAACGGCTTTGCGCTTCGCCCGCCGCCTTCGCGGCTTCGGCAGCTTTCCACGCGGCGATGCGCGAGGAATCGACACGGCTCATCTGACCGGCGCCGACGCCGACCGTGGCGCCATCCTTCACATAGACGATGGCGTTGGACTTCACATGCTTGGCAACGCGGAAGGCGAACAGCAAATCGTCGAGCTCGGCCGGAGTCGGCGCACGCTTGGTGACGATTTTCAGATCGGCCTTGGCGATGCGGCCCGAATCGCTGCTTTGCGCCAGGAACCCGCCCGATAGCGTTCTGATCGTCATGCCCTTGGCGGCCGGATCGGGCAGGCCGCCCGTCAGCAGCAGACGGAGATTCTTTTTCGCCGACAGAATCTCCAGCGCCTTCGCGTCGGCGTCGGGGGCGACGATCACTTCGACGAAGATCTTGGCGATCTCGGCGGCCGACGCGGCGTCGAGCGTGCGGTTGAACGACACGATACCGCCGAAGGCGGAGACGGGATCGCAGGCCAGCGCCTTCAAATACGCCGCATGCGGGTTGGCACCCAGTGCGACGCCGCAGGGATTGGCGTGCTTGACGATGACGCAGGCCGGCGTGTCGAGCTCGGCCACCGCCTCGAACGCGGCGTCGGTGTCGTTCAAATTGTTGTAGGAGAGTTCCTTGCCCTGGATCTGGCGCGCGGTCGCGATGCCCGGGCGGTTCGTGCCGTCGACATAGAACGCGGCGGCCTGATGCGGGTTCTCGCCATAGCGCAGCGATTGCTTCAGGCTGCCGGCGAGGCTGACGCGCGACGGGAATTCCTGGCCGAGTTGCCCCGCGAACCAACCGGAAATCGCCGAATCGTACGCGGCCGTGCGCGCATAAGCCGCAGCGGCGTAGCGCTTGCGAAGATCGAGATCGGTGGCGCCGCCGGTCGCATCCATCGCGGCGACGAGGTCGGCGTATTGCGCCGCTTCGACGACCACGACGACCGATTCGTGATTCTTCGCCGCCGAGCGGATCATCGCCGGGCCGCCGATGTCGATATTCTCGACGCAATCGTCGTAATCCGCACCCTTCGCGACCGTCGCCTCGAACGGGTAGAGATTCACGACCACCAAATCGATCGGCGCGATCTTGTGTGTCTCCATCGCCGCGACATGATCGGCGACGGAACGGCGCGCCAGGATGCCGCCATGGATGGTCGGGTGCAGCGTCTTGACGCGGCCGTCCATCATTTCGGGGAAACCCGTATGCGCGCCGACTTCCTTGACCGTCAGGCCGGCATCGGAAAGCGCCTTGGCGGTACCGCCGGTCGAGAGCAGTTCCACCCCATGGCGGGCGAGCGCCTTGGCGAAATCGATCAACCCGGTCTTGTCGGAGACCGAAAGAATGGCGCGGCGGATTTTGACGGACGACATGGCTCGATCACCGGGTTGGCATCGCTGGACGGGATGGGCCCGACCTGATAGCACACGGGAAACGACAGCTAAAGAATCCTCGCCGATCGTGAAACCCTTTCTCGCTTTCGTAAATCGAGTGCTTGCCGCCGCGACGATGGCGGGGGTCGCCCTGCTGGCCATCGCACTGGCCGCTCCCTGGATCGGGCTGGGGCGGGGCGAGGATTTCGTGCTGTATGACCAGTTCGGCCTGCCGCGCGGAGAGGTCGCGTATTGGGGTGGGTCGACCATCGCCGGGGCGTTTGGCGCGCGGGTATTTATCTGGCTCCTGGGCGCGTTCCATCGCGTCGCGCCATGGGTGCAATCGGCGCTGATCGTGGTCATGACGGTGATCGTCTCGCTCGGGGTGGCCGAAGCGTACTTACGAACGACTCTGCCGTTCGTCGCCTCATACTGGCCGTCGCGTTTCGATCCGGCGATCGGGTTCGTGTTCGAACCGGGGGCGGAACTGCGCTGGACCAACGGCGTCGATTTTTGGCAGTCCACCATTGTGAACGCGGACGGCATGCTCGACCGGAAAATGCCGGGTCCGAAGGCGGCAAGGACTTGCCGCATTCTGTTTGTCGGCGATTCTTTCGTCGAGGCCGCGCAAGTGCCGATCGATGACAAAGTGCAGGTCGTGATCGAAAAGTTGGCCCGCGCGCGTGGCGGTTTGCCGCCGATCGAGGCGGCCGGTGTTGGCTTTTCGGGTACGGGCCAAGCCAGCCAATTGGCGCTTTACGAGAAAATCGGCCGGAAATTCACGCCCGATATCGTCGTACTCGTCGTCGTCAGCAACGATTTCACCGACAACTCGGCGATTCTATTCAGTCTGCTCAATGGCTGGGATCCGCGCCGGCCGCCGCGCGAATTCTTCGTGCCGGGCGACGGGCCGGATGGCTTCGTGCGCCAGAAGATCGATCCCGCGTGGCGTGAGGCGGGTATGCAGATGGGCGTTGTGCCACAAGGTTCGATCGACGCGGCGGTGGCACGGCTCAGCCATCTTTATGTTTTCGTTCGTGGGCATCTGCGGGCGCAATTCCCGTCGCTGTTCCCCAATCGCTCGGCCGAGGCAATCGCCGCGCGCGTCGCCTGGGCGCGCGGCATCGATCTGTATGCGAAGGCCGAGCAAGGCTGGAATCTCGCCGAGTATCCCGGCGCCGACGCGATGTTCAACAAGCCCGGGCCATTGCCGCCGGTCTTCGAAGTAGCGCTGGGCGCCAGCCGCGCTGCCTTCGCCGAATTCAAGCGGCTGGGCGAGACGGATAAATTCCAATTGCTCGCACTCGGCACCCATTCGCTTTATCCGCCATCGCCCTTTGTGGATCGGTTGCGGGCGATTTTAAGCGAGCTCGCAATTCCGTATGCGGATCAAACCGAGCATATCCGCAAGGTCGGCGGCACGGCCGCGCAGGCGCAATTCTCGCGCGACGGGCATTGGAGCCCACAGGGCCATATATGGGCGGCCGAGACGATCTTGGAACGGCTGACGCCCGGTTGCGGCGTTACGCCTTAGGTTTCGCGGGCACCAGCACGGCGCCGAGGGCAACGAGAATCCACAGCGCCCCCATCCACCAGCCCTGCCAGATGCCGTAGCCCACGCTGCCGACGGCGAACGCGGCGAACAGCGTACCCGCCAAAGCCGCGCGCGTCGCGCGGTCGCCTTTCATGCGCCGCCCCAGCGCCAGCATCGCGGCGGCGGCGGCGATGGCGCCGACGAGCCCGAGTTCCAGCCAGATTTGCAGGGCCGCATTATGAGGATGCAGCGGGATCAACTCGGCGCCGGGGGCGACTTGGCGTTTGGATTCGGGCATCGTGCGCGAGGCATGCATGCCCCAGCCGAAGGCGGGCTGCTCCAAGATCTTTCCGGCCGTAAAATGCCAGATCGCGGCGCGGTGATAGATCGATACGCTGATGTCGCGGCGCTGGGACAGCGATTCCAATTGCGGCACCGAGGCGATCAACGGCGCCGCGAGAATACCGGCGGCGAGGGCCACGGTCAGGATCGCCACGCCGCGCTTGACGAACACGCATGTGAAAATCGCGGCCCCGGCCCCGGCGGCGACGGCGAGTTCCGCGCCCATGCTGTTGAAGTTGAACACGCAGAACACGCCCGCCGCCAGAAGAACGATCGCGGCGATCGTGCCGTAGACGCGATCGGCGGCGAGGGCCGCCAGCGGCAGGGTGATCGCCAAGATGCCGACCGGGCGGTTGAACAAGGCCCAAAGATTCGTGTCCGGCCCATGCCAGCGGCTGGCGAAAGAATCGTTGAAGCCGAAAATCTTTTGACTGGCGAGCTGGACCAGCAATAACGCGATCGCCGACGCCGTGCCGAACACGAGCCAGCGTGCCACGCGTCCGCGATCCGCTTCGTCGAGCGATGCGGCGTTGCCCGCCATCGCCAGGCCGAATAGAGCGCCGAAGGAAATCCGCACCCAACCATCGAAGCCCTCGGCGGCATCGATCGCCCAGAGCAGCGTCAGCAGCACATAAGCGAGGAACGCGCCGAAACCGAACAGCCAACCGCGCGCCGGCAAACGTCCCGCGATCAACCCGCCGATGCCGCCGACGATCAGCAGCACGCCCAACGCGTTGGGCGCCAGCACGGCGGAAGGGGCCGCCAGCGCCGCGACGACGGCCAGCGAATATGCGCCGATCCGGCTCCGGTTCACGCCGCTATCGCGCGCGCCAGACGGCGCGTACGCACGAGATTGGTCACCGCGTCGGCGACATGCGCCAACTGGCCTTCGGTGATCGAGGTGGAGGAGGGCAGCGACAGCCCGTTCTCCGACAGGCGGCTCGATACCGGAAACGCGCGATTGCCGGCATAGGCCTTATAGGGCGGCATTTCGTGCATGCAGTAGAACAATGGCCGCGTATCCACGCCCGCTTTGGCGAGCTTGGCCATCAGTTCGTCGCGCTTCAGGCCAAGCCCCGCGCAATCGACGATGAGCGAGAACACCCAATAGGAATTGTCGAAGCCCGGCAGGATCGCCGGCGTCTCGATCTCCGGGATGCCGGCGAATCGGCTTTCGTAATAGGCGGCGATTTCCTTCTTGCGCGTGCGGAAGCCTTGGAACTGCTCCAACTGCGCGCAACCGATCGCGGCTTGCAGATTGGTCAGGCGATAATTGAACCCGACTTCCTCGTGCCAATAGCGCTTGTTCGGATTCATGCCGTGATCGCGCAGCATGCGTGCGCGGGCGGCGACCGCATCGTCCTTGAAGGTGACCATGCCGCCTTCGCCAGTCGTGATCATCTTGTTGGAGAAGAAGCTGAACGTGCCCGAATCGCCGATGGCGCCGCATTGCACGCCCTTATGCGCGGCCCCCACCGCTTCGGCGGCGTCTTCGATGACGACCAGCTTGTGCTTGCGCGCCAAGGCCAGGATCGGATCCATCTCGGTCGGCTGACCGTAGAGATGGACGGGCATGATCGCCTTGGTGCGCGGCGTGATCGCGTCGGACAGCGCCGCCGGATCCATGTTCCACGTATCCGGCGCCACGTCGACCAGCACGGGCGTTGCACCCGTATAGAGCACGGCGTTGAGCGTCGCGGCGAAAGTGAGATCGGGAACGATCACCTCGTCGCCCGGCCCGATGCCGAACGCGGCCAGTGCGAGATGCAGCGCCACGGTGCCGTTCGATACGGCCAGCGCATGCGGCACGCCCAGCAATTCGGCGAATTCCTTTTCGAACCGGCGCACGAACGTGCCCTGGCTCGAAATCCAATTCGTCTCGACGCATTCGGTGACGTATTTGAGCTCGTTGCCGCCCAATTGCGGCTCGGCGATCGGCACGCGGCGCGGTGTGGCCTGGGTATAAAGGCCAACCGGGCGGCGCTCGCCGTCCAGCAGCGCCAAGGGGCGTGCCGAATTGCCGGCGAATTTCGCGAGTTGCGCGGCATCGGTTTCTGCGGGCACGCCGCCGGCATCGGCGATCATCGCCGCACCCACACGCAGTTCGATCCCGGTCCCCCGCGCCATGGCGGCTTCGATCTCGGCGATGCCGATACGGCCGGCGAGTTTGCCGTCGGCATCGACGACGAGCAGCAGCGGGGCGCAGGTGGCATCGAGCTTGGCGACGGCGTCGGCCAGCGAATCGCTGTCCTTCACGAGAAGGTCGGCGATGGAATTGGCGTTGGACAAGGCGACGGGGGACAAGGATTGAGGCTTTCGAGAGGCGGTCGGCGGCGGGTCGAAGGGCATGGGCCTGGGGGTCCGGAACAGAGGGACGGTCCCACAAGCAACGTCTTACGGCCCCTATCTAATCCGCCCGGCGTCCGGCGTCTAGAACAGGCAGGGCTTGCCGGGGGTGCGGGGCCCCCTTAAGAACCGGTTATGGCTGGAACATCCCTGGAATTCTGGATCGACGGCGCCAAGCGGCCCCGGACCTGGACCGAACGTCTGGACCGCAAATGGCGCAAGCTGACTGGGCCTAAATTCGCCGGAAAAGCCGCCGTGACGGGCCCGCGCGGGCGGATTGCGCTCGATTTGCCCGCCGATCCGGGCATTCGCTACGTGCTTGACGAGGTTCTGGCCCGCGATTGCTACCCGGTCGTGCCGGGGGTGGGCGGGATCGCCACCATCGTCGATATCGGGGCCAATGTCGGGATCGCGGCGGCGCGGCTGCGCTTGGCGTATCCCGATGCTCGCATTCTGTGTTTTGAGCCGAACCCGGCCGCTTTGCCCTTCCTGCGCATCAACGCCGAACGCGCGCGCGCCGAGACGCTGGATTACGGCCTGGGCGAAACGGATGCGACGCTGCCGCTCTATCAGGGCTCGCATTCGACCGTGACGGCGTCGCTGACGGCGCATCACATGACCGAGGCGAAGCCGCTGAGCGATGTCGTTATCCGTGCCGCCGGACCTGCGCTGGCTGGGCTCGGCGTTTCGGCGATCGATCTTTTGAAGATCGATACCGAAGGGGCGGAACTGCCGATCCTGCGCTCGCTCGCGCCGTTCCTGGCCGGCGTGCGGATCGCGCATCTCGAGTTCCACAGCGAAAGCGATCGGCGCGCCATCGACGCGATGTTCGCACCCACACATATCCTGTGGTCCGGCACGGTGGAGCGCGGCCATACCGGCCAGATCGCCTATGTGCGCCGCGATCTCGCGCCCGATCAGCCGCGGATCGGTGCATGAGCGACGCGGTCGGCTATGTCGTCACCGTCTACAACAAGGCGAAATTTCTGGCCGGCTGTCTCGATTCGATTCTCGCCCAAGATGACGGCCCGCCCGCCGAGATCGTGTTCGTCGATGATGGCTCGACCGACGGCTCGGGCGATTTGCTGCGCGATTTGATCGCCAAGCGCGGCGCGGCGCAGGCGCGCGTGGTGTCGCAAAAAAATGCGGGGCCCGGCCCCGCCACCAATCGCGGCGTGCGCGAAGCGACGGCCCCCTGGATCAAGATCGTCGATGCCGACGATACGCTTGCCCCCTTCGCGACGCGGGTTTTGCGCAATGAAGCGCGGCGCCACGATTTGGGTCTGATCTATGGCGGCATGGGCTGGTACAGCAACGAAGGCCCACGCTTCGCCCCGCCGGCGGCCGATTTAGGCACATGCGTTTTCGCCGATCCGGTACTGGATGCGCTGCGGACTTGCCAGTCGGGGGCGTCGAATCTGCTCGTCCGGCGCGATTTGTTTCTCGCCGCCGGCGGCTGCGACGAACGCGTGTTCATCCAGGATCAGGGCATTTGCCCGCGCGTCGCGGCTGTGCCCGGTGCGCGCATCGGTGTATTCGATCACGTGGTCTGCCTCGGCCCCGCGGAAGACGCCGCGCGGCTCATGAAGAACCAAGCGCAGATCCTGCACGACGAGACATTGACCGCGCTCAATTTCCTGCGCGACCATCCCGATCTAGGCGCGGGGCCGCGCCGCGCGGCATTCTTGCGCTGTGCGGATCGCGCGTGGAAACGCGGGCGCAAGCTGTTCGGCGTGAGTACATTCAGCCTTGCGCATTACGCCTATCGTCAGGCGAAGGCGGGTATCTTGTGGCGGCACGAGGCATTGATCGAAGCGACGCTGCCGATCTTCCGCAACGGCGGCACCGTGCGGCGGATGCCATGACCGCGCGAATCCTCATCACGGGCGCATCACGCGGGATCGGCGCTGCGACCGCACGCGCGTTCGCGAAACAAGGCGCCAAACTCGGCATCCATTACGCGTCGGATGAAGCCGCCGCAAAACGCCTCGCCGCCGAATGCGGCGATGCGGCCCTGTTTCAAGCCGATCTGGCGCAAGGGCCGGGCGATTTGATGGCACGGTTTCTCGATTGGGCGGGCGGTATCGATATCCTCATCAATAACGCGGGCGGTGTGTTTGCGCCCGAACACACCGCCAAGACGATGGCGCTCAATCTCGACTCGCCGATCGAATTGATCCGCCAGGCTTGGCCCGCGATGGCGGCGGCGAAGACGGGTTCGATCGTCAACGTGTCGAGTTACGTGACCGCCCATGCCGCCTCGCCGCGTTTGGCGGATTACGCCATCGCCAAGGCGGGGCTCGAACAAGCGACGCGCAATTTCGCCAAACTCGGCGCCCCCTTGGGCGTTCGGGTCAACGCGGTGCGGCCGGGCTTCGTCGATACCGATCTCAATCGCTGGGCGGACGATCCCGATCGTTCCGCCTTCGCCGCGCGCGCTTCGCGGGTTCCGGTGGGGCGTGCGGCGATGGCCGAGGAAATCGCCGCCGCGATTGTGTTCTTGGCGGGCCCGATGAGCAGCTACACGACCGGCACGGTGCTGACCGTCGCCGGCGGGGAATAGCTAGAAATCGTCGCGCCGGACTTTATCGGCGACCCCTTCGGCGAAGGGACGCGGCGTTACGCCGAGTTTGTCGCGCATCGGCGCCACGTCGAAGATTTTGTCTTCGGCCGCGCGGGTTAGTTCCTTCGCATCGAACGGTAGCTTGATGCCGAGACGTGCGGCGAAGCGCGCCCCCGCGGCCAACGCCGCGACCGGGACCGGCACGATGAATATCCAACGCTTCAGCGCCGCCGCACTCTCGCGCACCATTTGCGCGTAAGGGATGGGCGCAGGGCCGGCCAGCACGATCGGTTCGTCGTTCAAATCGGTGCGTTCCAACGCCGCGACGACGCAAGCGATCACGTCGTCGATATGGACGGGCTGAACAGTGTGCTTACCGCCATCGGGCAGGGGGACCGGGATCGGAAAGAATCGCGGGAAGCGCGCCAGGAAACGCAGGATGCGCCCAACATTGCGATCGGCCTTGTCGCCATAGATCATCGCAGGCAGCAGCACTTGCCCCGGCCGGCCGGTGGCTTTGAACGCGGCAAGCCCGTCGCGCACCGCATCGGCCGCCGGATCGTCGAGGCGCGAAAATACGCGCGTCGACCCGGTCACGATCAATCTCGTATCCGGCGCCATCGCATCGATCACCAGCTTCGTGTGCTTGGCGTGCGCCACGTAAGCGACCGCGTCCACATTCGCGACCGCTTTGGGCAAGGTCTCCGGCCGGTCGAAATCGCCGATGCGCCATTCGATGCCGTCGCCCAATTCGGCGAGCTTGGCGGGATTTCGGCCCGTCGCGATCACCTCGTGGCCACGCGCATGCAACGCCGCGACGACGCGCCGCCCGGTCATGCCCGTGGCGCCGACGACCGCGATCTTCATGGCATCAACCCCAGCAAACGCAATTGCTTCTCGACCACTTTTGCCTCGTCGTAGAGCGCGCGTGCGCGGGCAAGCCCCGCTTCGCCCATGCGCGCGCGCATCTGCGCATCGCCCGCGATCTTCTTCAGTGCGGTACCCAAGGCAGTCTCGTCGCGCAAAGGCACGAGCAAGCCGGTCTCGCCGTCGATCACTTCCTCGCGGCTGCCGCGAATATCGGTGGCGATTACCGGCAGGCCCGACAACATCGCCTCGACGATCGAACGCGGCATACCTTCGCGATGCGAGGGCAACGTGAACGCATCGACGGCGCGTAAGACATCCGGCACGTCGGCGCGATAACCCAGGAAGCGGATGCGCTTCGATAATTCGGGATCGGCTTCGACCGCTTTGATATCGGCATCGATCGATTGCGCGTGATCGGAAGCCAAGCGATCACCAACGACCCATAGCTCGGCATTCGTGGCGATCTTCATCGCGCGGAACAATTCGGGATAGCCCTTCTCGGCCACGAGGCGGCCGATCATCGCGATCACCGGCTTGTCCATCGGCGTGCCCAACGCGGCGCGCAAACGCGCGCGCGTCTCCTCTTCCGGCAAGGCGGGACGGAACTTGGCGGGGTCGGAACCGTTGCCGATCGCTTCGACCGTGCCGCCCTTGCACAGGCCCAAGCGGCGCGCCGTGGCTGCGTCTTCCTCGGCTTGGGTGAACAGCACGTCCGTGAAGCGTCCGCCGAACCATTCCAGCCCCACATGCAAAGCGCGTTTGGGCGCCGGCATGTGTTCGTGGAAATAGAACCCATGCGCGGTGTAGACGACGCGCTTAACTCCCGCCGCCTTGGCGGCGGGCCGCCCGGCGAGGGCCGCGACCGGTGTGTGGACATGGACCATGTCGAAACGCTCGGCCTCGAAAATCGCTTTCAGCGCGCGATAGGCCCGCAGCAGGGCGATCGGATTGGACGAACGCTGGATCGGCACGTCGATCGCGCGAAAGCCTTCGGCTTCGATCTTTGGCGTCAATCCGCCGCGCGCACAGGCGCCGACCACCTCGTGGCCCGCGTCGCGCTGGGCGCGCATCAACGGCATCAGGAAATGATGCAGCGTGAAGTCGACGGCGCAGAGTTGGCAGATTTTCATCGCGAATCCCGATATACCCCCGAATATCGGTCTTGGCGAGGGAAGGGGCGGGCCATCCGCATTTTGATCGTCATCGGTGCGCTGGATGTGGGCGGGGCGGAAACCCATCTCGCCCAGGTCTTGCCGCGCCTGGTAACCGACGGGCTTGAAATCGCGGTCCATACGCTGACCGGGCGCGGCGCATTGGCCGCACCGCTGGAAGCCGCCGGGGTGCGGGTGATCGCCCCACCTTCCAGCGCAGCGGGTGCCAAAGCGGGCGGATTCCTCGGGCGGGGTTTGCGCGCGTTACGGGCTGGGTTGTCGCTCGCGCGCTTTATGCGCGACTGGCGCCCGGATGTGGTGCATTTCTTCCTGCCCGAATCCTATTTAGTCGGCGGGCCGATCGCGCTGCTGGCGTCGAACGCCAAGCGCGTGATGTCACGTCGTTCGCTGAACGATTACCAGGCGAAACATCCGCTGCTCGCCAAGCTCGAACGCGCGTTGCACAAGCGCATGGATGCCGTTCTCGGCAACAGCGCTGCGGTGACCGCACAACTGATCGAGGAAGGCGCGCCGCGCGATCGCGTGCATCTCATCCGCAACGGGATCGATCTTGCGCGCTTCGCGAATCCCAGGCCGGTGCCGCGCTCGGCGGATAAGGTCGTGATCGCGTGCGTCGCCAATCTCATTCCCTATAAGGGCCACGTCGATTTGATCGACGCGCTGGCGCGGATGCCGCGCGAACCGGCATGGGAACTTTGGTGCGCGGGCCGCGATGACGGCATCGGTGCGACCCTCCAAGCCCGCGCGCAAGCGGCGGGGATCGGCGATCGCGTGAAGCTGCTGGGCGCACGATCGGATGTGCCCGATCTGCTTGCCACCGCCGATCTGGCCGTGCTGGCAAGCCATGAGGAAGGCTTCCCCAACGCGGTGCTCGAAGCGATGGCCGCAGGCCGCGCCGTCGTCGGCACACGCACGGGCGGCATTCCCGAAGCGATCGACGACGGCAAGACCGGCCTGATCGTCCCGCCGCATGATCCTGCGGCCCTGGGTGCCGCATTGGCCCGCTTAATCGCCGACGTAGCCTTGCGAACCTCGATGGGTGAAGCGGGCCGCGCGCGGGTCGAAGCCGATTTCTCGGTGGAATCTTGTGCTGCGGCGTATTCCAGATTTTACCGGGCGCTTACGGAATAAATCCTTGGAATCTGAATATGATCCTATTGAACGTTGAAACGACACCATATCAGTCGCAGAGCGTTGATCGAATTGCTTGGCTGGCGAAGACCGCCGCGACGGTTGGATACTGCCGCACGTCATAGTATATCGATCCCGACGAAATTCCTGACGGTCACGGTCTAAAAATGGACAAGGTACTGGTAACAGGCGGGGCGGGCTATATCGGCAGCCACGCGTGTAAAGCGCTTGCGCAAGCTGGCTACGTTCCCGTCGTCTACGATAACCTATCGCGTGGCCATGCTCATGCGGTCAAATGGGGCCCGCTGGAGGTCGGCGACCTCCTCGATCGAGATAAGCTCGATGAGGTGCTCGTCCGACATCGCCCTTCGGCGATCTTGCACTTCGCTGCATTGGCCTATGTCGGTGAATCGGTGGAGCGTCCCGCCGACTATTATCGTAATAACGTGACGGGCAGCTTGACCCTGATAGAAGCGGCGACGGCCGCCGGTATCGGGTCGTTGGTGTTTTCCAGCACTTGCGCCGTCTACGGTACGGTGTCCGCAGTCCCGATAGACGAATCGCTGCCGATCATGCCGATCAGCCCTTATGGTGCTTCGAAGGCGATGGTCGAGCGCATTATCGAAGATGTTGCCGCAACCGGTAAATTGCGTGCGATCCGATTGCGCTATTTCAATGCGTGTGGCGCCGATCCAGACGGCGAGATCGGCGAGGAGCACGAACCGGAAACCCATTTGATTCCGCGTGCGGCTATGGCGGCCTCCGGCCGCATTTCCGCGCTCGATGTGTTTGGGGACGATTGGCCCACGCCCGATGGCACCTGCGTGCGGGATTATATCCACGTTTCGGATTTGGCCGACGCGCATGTTGCGGCTTTACGCGCCTTGAATGGCGGGCTTTCGGGAGGCGCGTATAATTTGGGGGTCGGGCGAGGATTTTCGGTGCGCGAGATCGTCGATGCGATGACGCGCGCCGCTGGCCGACCGGTGCCGATCCGTATGGCGGCGCGCCGTCCCGGCGACCCATCGTCGTTGACTGCGGATCCGCGCGCCGCGCGCGCGGTTCTGGGTTGGATGCCGCGCTTCACCGAAATCGATGCGATCGTCGACAGCGCATGGCGCTGGCACGCTCGACGCCATAACGCCTGACCGTGCCGTTTCCGGAATCGACACGGCCGTTTTTGCCGGAGAATAGGCTTCCGGCCTTCGATGCCGATCGTCTGGCAAAAACGCATCTCGTGTTGTTTCTCGAGTATGCGTCCACGTTGGCAATCTACGACCGGGTCGGCCTGTTGGATCGGGAATTGGCGCTATATCGCCGTCTCGTGCCGTATATGCGACGGATTTCGATTGTTACTTGGTCGCGTGGCGAAGACGAGATTTACCGGGAACGGCTCGGTGCGATCGAGCTCGTGCATAATCGACTGGATTGGTCGTGGCCCGTATGGATGGGCTATCTTTATTTTTTCTTCCGGCAGAGATTTCGCGGACCTTGTGTCGTAAAAACAAACCAGATGAGCGGCGCCCAGCATATCCTGCGCATCGCGCGCCGGGCGCGGATGCCGATGGTTGCGCGTTGCGGCTATCCTTGGTCGCGATTCGCCCGCCGCGAAAAGGGGCCTGAACATCCGGAGACGAGGCAAGCCGAGGCGACCGAGCGGGCGGTCTTCGGCGGCGCTGCCCATGTCGTGGGGTCGACTGCCGAGATTCGCGCGATGGCGATCGAGGATTACGCCGTTCGGCCCGATCACGTCAGCGTCGTTCCGAACTATGTCGACACGGATCTCTTCGCGCCTCGGCCCCGCCGGGAGGGGCCGCCGACGGTGCTCTTCCTCGGCAGGCTTGAAGAACAGAAGAATCCGCTCGCACTTGTTGAGGCGCTATCCGGCATGGGAATGCGCCTGCTGATCGTGGGCCACGGATCGATGCGCAACGCTATCGAAGCCGCGGCGCGCCGTCACGGCGTCGATACGGAGTTTCGGGGAAACGTCCCGCATCAAATGCTGCCCGATACGTTTGCAGAAACCGATCTGTTCGTGCTGCCTTCGCGGTTCGAGGGCCACCCAAAGGCGTTGATGGAGGCGATGGCGTCCGGACTGCCTATTGTTGCGAGCGACGTCGTTGGCATCTCGGAAGTCGTGCGAGACGGCGTTACCGGCCTTCTCTGCGCGCCGACGGCGGCCGAGCTTGCGGCGGCCATCGGCCGTCTGCGCGCGGATCCGGCATTGGCCGCCCGCTTGGGTGCCGCCGCGCGCGCGGCGATCGTTGCCGACGTCTCGCTTGATCGCACGATCGATCGTGAACTGCGCGTGCTCGACGCGGCCATCCGTCAAGGAGCGATACGATGAGCTTTCCGGCGCGCCTCGCGGTACGAGTTTTGGAATTGATCATCCGGCCGCTTCCTGTGCCGTTGGTCGCTCGTGCATTGTGGGGACTCCTCGCGGCGCGTCTCGACGGTGTGTCGGCGCGCGAATCGCTGATCGTCCTTTTTGGATTCGCGGACAGAATCGCCGATCGCGTTGGGTTCGAAGCGGTGCGCTACGGCGATGGCATCCATCCCAAGCACCGGCTTACGCGCTATCACGAGTTTTTCGTCGAACGAATCGCGGCGGGTGAGCGCGTATTGGATATCGGTTCGGGCAACGGATATATCGCTTCGCGCTTGGGTGAAGCGGGCGCCAATGTCGTAGGAATCGAGTTGGAACCGCATAAGGTCGAAGCAGCGCGCTCGCGTTTTGGCGACGCCAGTGTATCGTTTCGCGTCGGCGATGCGACGCGCGACGATCTCGGCGGCGAATACGATGTCGTTGTCATGTCGAACGTCCTCGAGCACATCGCTGATCGCGTGACGCTGCTGAAACGATGCGTCGTGGATGCGAAGGCGGTCCGCGTGCTGATCCGCGTGCCGCTTTTCCAGCGCGATTGGAGTGTGCCGTTCCGGCGCGAGCTCGGCGTCGAGTGGCGTTCGGATTCCACCCACGAAACCGAGCATACGGTTGACGAGCTGCGCGCCGAACTGACCGCGGCCGGCCTGCGGGTGCGCGAGATCATGACGATCTGGGGCGAAATCTGGTGTGCCGCCGTGCCGGTAACGATGGACGCGGGAGAAGTGCGATGAAGATCTTGATCTTTCGCTGCATCCTGGCCCTTTTCCTCGCGATTCCCGCGCTGATGGTCGGAGAGTTGGGGATGCGTATCTTTTTGCCCGGCGCGTATCTTTCACCGCAGCCCGGTTTCATGGTCGACGGCCCCGAATACCCTTCGCATTTGCTGCCAGGTTTTCGTGGATCGGAACGCAATTATCTTATCTACGATCCGGGCGCGCCGCTGACGGAATGGACAATCACGATCAACCAGCTCGGTTGGCGCGAGCCCGAGTATCCGCAAGCGCGGCCCCCTCGCACGAGACGGCTAATAGTGTTGGGCGATAGCGTGACGTTCGGCATGGGGGTGGACGACTATTGCGCGCTGCCCGCGTACCTTAAACGCGACCTCGACATGGATACCCAATCGAACTGGCAGGTTTTCAATCGATCGATCCCCGGCTGGCGTTCTTGGCATCAGGCCCGCCATTTGCGCCGTTACGGGGAGACGCTGCGCCCCGACATCGTCACGGTGCATGTCGTAATGAACGACTTCGTGCCGCTTGCGGCCGAATGGTGGAAAAGCATCGTACCGACGACGGCGGAGAAAAAATTTCTCGAGGCGCGCGCGCAAGCTTGATCGTTAGCCCCAAGTGCGTTGCCAGTCGCGGAACATCAAAATCGTCCACAGCGGATAATGCATATCGCGTTTGCCCGAGCGGTGCAGCTCCCACGCGTCAGCGATGGGCGCGGGATCGAGCAATCCGTCGGCGGCGATCGCCTTGGGATCCAGTAGATCGTCCGCCCAATCGCGCAGCGGGCCGCGTAGCCAGGAATCGATCGGCACGCCGAAGCCCATTTTCGGACGCTCGAATAAATTGCGCGGCAAATAGCGCGCGAGAACTTCCCGAAGGATCCATTTACCTTCGCCGCTGCGCAGCTTCAGCGACAATGGAAGCGTCCAAGCGTACTCGACGACGCGATGATCGAGCAAAGGCGCGCGTCCTTCGAGGCCGACGGCCATCGTCGCACGGTCGACCTTCGTGAGGATGTCGTCCGGCAAGTAGGTGAGGGTGTCGACAAGCTGCATGCGGGCGACGAAATCTGGCATGTCACTCAGTAGCGTCGCGTCCGAGAGCGGAGTATCCGGTTCGTGCGCGCCACGCACCATAGCGTCCGGCTCCTGCCACTGACTTACCAGGCGGCGATAGATCGCGTCGCCGGACGTCATACGGAGAATTTCGGCGAGCTTGGCCGCCTTCTCGGCCGGGCGCGCAGGCCTGTAACGCTGCGGCAGAATGCGCGCGACCAGATCGAATGCGCCACGCGGCATCGCGCCCAATGTGGCAGCGCCAATGGCACGTATCGGACCGGGCATGCGTGCGATCCTGCGCCACAACTCCGCCGCCCACACATACCGATTGTACCCGGCAAAGTGTTCGTCGCCACCGTCGCCGGAAAGCGCGACCGTCACATGTCGGCGCGTCATCTCGGAGACGAGATATGTCGGGATCTGGGAGGAATCCGAGAACGGCTCGTCGTACCAGCGTGAAAGATTGGGGATCAGATTCAGCGCGTCGCGCGGTTGGACGTAGAGTTCGGTATGGTCAGTGCCGAGATGCGCCGCCACGGCCTTGGCGTGGCGCGCCTCGTCGTATCCGCTTTCCGAAAAACCGATCGTGAAGCTGCGAACGGGTTTCGCGCTTTGCGCCTGCATCAATGCCACGACGAGCGAAGAGTCGATTCCACCCGATAAGAAAGCGCCGAGCGGAACGTCGGCGATCATCCGCTTCGCAACGGCATCCTTCAGCAATGCTTCGAGGCGATCGGTCGACTCGTGCGCATCGATGGGCCGTGCCCATTTCGCGCGGCCACGCATCGCGACGTCGCGCGCCGACCAGTATGGCTCGATCGTCGGTACCTCGCCCGGTCGCCAGCGCATGAAGTGTCCGGCCGGAAGCTTGCGCGCTTCACCATAGATGGTGGCCGGTGCGGGTACATAGCCGAAGCGCATGTATCCCGCCAGCGCGTCGTGGTCTAGCGTCCAGCGCCGATCGGGGAGTGCGCGTAGCGCCTTGAGTTCGGAACCGAAGGCAAGGCACTCGCCGGAGTAGCTATAGTAAAGCGGCTTCACGCCGAGGCGATCACGGATCAGCCAGATATCGCGGGTCTTCGTGTCCCATAAAGCGATCGCAAACATGCCGACCATGCGCGAGAGAGTTGATTGGACACCCCAATGCTCGAACCCCGCGAGCATAACTTCGGTATCGGAAGTGCCGCGCCAACTTGTTCCCGCTTGCTCCAGCTCCGCGCGCAGATCAAGATAGTTGTAGATTTCGCCGTTGTAGGTCGCGACATAGCGCCCGCTGGCCGAGCGCATCGGCTGCTTGCCCGTGGGCGACAGGTCCACGATCGCGAGCCGTCGATGGCCAAAGCCGATTCCCGCTTCCGGATCTACCCAGATATCCTGCCCATCGGGTCCACGATGGGCGAGTGATGCGATCATCGCGGTCGTGACTTCGACGAGACGGTCGCGGTTATAAGGACGGCGACGGGCGAAAAATCCAGCAATACCGCACATATACGAGACTCGGAATTAGGGTCGCACGCATTGGCCAAGCCGGCTCAAAGCCAGTTGACGTTCATGACATGAACAAGCTATAGAATTTCGTCATTAGTGGCAAGAATCGAGACTTTCGTAGATATGTCCGATAGTTCGGTCAACAAAGTCGAGCGTAACGATGCGGTCCTGATTCTCGACGTCCTATCGGCGATCGAGAAGGATTCGCGCGTCACGCAACGCTCTTTGTCGAGTCAGCTCGGCATCGCGCTCGGACTTGCCAACGCAGTCATGAAACGGTGCGTCCGCAAGGGCCTGGTTAAAATCGCGTCGGCGCCGATCAACCGTTACAGCTATTACCTCACGCCATCGGGGCTCGCGGAAAAAAGCCGCCTGACCGTCGAGTATCTACGCTTCTCGTTCGATCTCTTCCGCGATGCGCGTCGCCAATACGGCGAGCTTTTCGCAACTCTACCACCGGGCGGTGACGCGCGGGTGGCGCTATACGGCGCATCTGAACTTGCCGAGGCGGCGCTTCTGTCGGCGCGTGAGCGTGGGATCGAGATCGTCGGATTGATCGATCCGACATTTGGCGCTTCCACTTTTGTCGGCTTGCGCGTCGTATCCAACCTGGCCGCTTTAGGAGTGCGATTCGATGCGATCGCGATTTGCGATATGCGCGACCCACTGACGGCGTACGAAACTGCCGTGACGTATGTCGCGAATTACCGCGATCCTAGTGTGCGGGTTCTCGCGCCCCAACTACTTCGCCTGGGCCGGCGCGCGGCCGAACGCGATAGCAAGGGGGCGGCATGACCGACTGGTTCGTCGTTTATACACGCTCGGGTGCGGAGAAAACCGCGTTGGAAAACCTCCAACGCCAAGGCTTCGAGGCTTATCTGCCGATGTGCCGCCGCCGTCGCTCGCACGCGCGGCGCGTCGATATTGTGAAGCGCCCGCTTTTCCCACGATATCTGTTCATCGCCATCGACCGCATGCGGGACCGCTGGCGGCCAATTCTCGGAACGATGGGCGTTTGCGATCTGCTTCGTCGCGGCGAAACGCCCACGCGTGTGCCGGAAGGTGTCGTCGATGCGATCCGTGCCAGCGAATCGGCGAACGCCTTCGACGATCCGGATCCCGCGGCCACATTCCAACCGGGACAGAAGGTCCGCGTCATGCTGGGGCCTTACGCCGAATTGATCGGCCGGTTCCAGTCGGCGATCGAATCCGAACGCGTTCTCGTGCTCCTCGACCTGTTCGGTCAAGAAGTGCGCGCGCGCATTCCCAAAGGCGATATCGTTTCCGCCTGATGCAGGCGGCGATGCGCCGCTCTGTCCTGAACCTAGTACACACTGGTCCATAGAAATGAGCATTCAGCCGATCCCCTTCATCGATTTGCAGACGCAACGCTTGCGCTTGGGCGCAGCGCTCGAAGACGCCGTCTTGTCCGTCGTGCGATCCGGACGCTACATCCTTGGCCCGGAGGTGGCCGAGTTCGAGAAGAAGCTGGCCGCGTTCTGCAAGGCGCCGTTTGCTATGAGCTGCGCCAATGGCACCGACGCCTTGCTTCTTCTGTTGATGTTGAAAAAGGTCGGGCCAGGTGACGCGGTGATCGTTCCGTCGTTCACCTTTGCAGCGACGGCCGAAGTCGTCGTGCTCGCCGGGGCGGTGCCGGTTTTCGTCGACGTGGATCCAGCGTCGTTCTGTATCGACTCCGCCAGCGCGGAGCGCGGCATCGCCACGGCGAAAGCGATGGGCCTGCGGCCCGTGGGAATCATCGCAGTCGATCTTTTCGGCCATCCGGTCGACTACGATATTTTGAAGCCGCTCGCGGCTGACCACGATTTATGGCTCATGTCGGATTGCGCGCAGGGATTCGGCGGCACGTACCGCAACGGCCGCGTCGGCGCACTCGGGGATTTCGCGGCGACGAGCTTTTTCCCTGCCAAGCCGCTCGGCTGTTACGGCGACGGCGGTGCGGTGTTCGTGCATGATGCCGAGTCGCTCGCCATTCTGGAAAGCCTGCGCGTGCACGGTCAAGGCGTCGATAAATACGACAACGTGCGTATCGGCATGAACGGCCGAATGGATACGCTTCAGGCTGCCGTTCTGTTGCACAAATTGGCGATTTTCGAATCCGAGATCAACGCACGCCAGACCGTCGCGCGTCGCTACGCCGAACGGCTTGCGGGACTGGCCGAAACGCCGCAGGTCGCGCCGGGTTGCGTTTCGACTTGGGCGCAGTACACGGTGCGCGTGCCGGCCGGCATGCGTGAGGCCATCGTCGGCGAGCTTAAGGGCGCCGGTATTCCGACGGCAATTTACTATTCGCGCCCCGTGCACGCGCAGACGGCGTATTCCCAATATCCCGTCGCCGCCGGCGGTTTGCCGGCGACCGAAAAACTTTCCGGCGAAGTGCTGAGCCTGCCTATGCACGCCTATCTCGACGAAGCGACGATCGACCGGATAGCCGATACGTTCGGCCGGGCCGTTCGGCGCGCACGTGAGGCCTGAAGTTGATCGCCGCCGAAATTCTCTTCCTATACAAAGGCGGCCGAATTGATCGTATCGGGAGCGGCGAGCCTTTTCCGAGCGAATTTTTCTACGGTGCGCGGGAACTCGCGTCGGACGGAAGATCGGTCGCGATGCTCGACGAGGAACAAGCTGCCGCGCTGGCGGGCGCCGACAGCGCACGTCTTCCGGCGGGCGGCGTGTTTGGGGGATTCGGCGTGCGGCTTGCGCGTGCGGTCGCACCGATGCTGCCTGCGATCGTTGCGTCGCATTTGTGGTCGCGCGCGGTGCGCACTAGGCTGGCTGCCGCCAGCGTGATCATAGCGACGGCAAACGGCCAGGCGATCGCGCTGGGGGCACTGCGGCATTTGGGGCTCTTGCGGCGGCCCGTTTTGGCGATCGCGATGGGTGCTTTGCTGCGATCACCCACGGGCTGGCAGGAACGATCGATCGGCTGGGCGTTGCGCGCCTGCCGGCTCGTTTCGCTCTCGAAGGAAGAATCGCGAACGCTGTCCCGTTGGCTTGGAGTCCGGGTCGAGTATCTGCCTTTCGGCGTCGACGTCGATTTTTGGACGCCGGGCGTCGGCGACCCGGAATTGCGCCGGACGCTCGGCCTGTCCGACGGATACGTCATCGCCATCGGCAACGACCGGCATCGCGACTACCGCACGCTTGTGGCAGCTTGGCGTCCGGAATTTCCCACTCTTGCGATCATAACGACGCTGCCGTTGCCGCAGCTTCCGCCAAACGTCCGGAAGATCGCCGGCAATTGGGGCGATCGATTGCTTAGCGACGCGCAAGTCCGTTCGCTGATTCGCGACGCCGCGTTCGCGATCGTGCCGTTGCAAGCGACGATCCAGCCGTCTGGCCAAAGCGCGGCGCTTCAGGCCATGTCGTGCGCCAAAGCCGTAATTCTCAGCGACATCGATGGGCTTTGGGATCGCGACATGATTTGCGACGGCGTGAACTGCCGGCTTGTGACGGTCGGCGATGCGAACGCATTGGCGTTCGCCGCTGCCCAACTCGCGGGCGACGTCGAACTGGGCGGGCGGATCGGCGTCGCCGCGCGCAAGACCGTTCTGGCGGCGTTTTCCGCGCGCCGGATGGCGGATGAATTGCTGGCACTGATCGAGGGCGAGGGACGCCATGGCTGAAATAGCGTTCACCAAGTACGAAAAAAAAGGTGCCTATCATTGGGCGGAAATCGAGCCGGCCAATCCGGACTTCAACGCCTATACCGCCGGGCGCTTCGATGTCGCGATCGGTTGCCTTGCGGACGCCGGTATCGGCACCGGTAACCGAATCGTAGACGTCGGTTGCGGCGACGGCGCTCTCGCAGGCCTCGCGCAGCGGCGTCTGGGCGTCGATGTCGCGGGAATCGATCCGAGCGAAGCGGCTATTGCCTTGGCGCGCGAGCAGTTCGCAAAGCATGGGCTGCGCGGCGAGTTCCGCGCGGGATCCGCATACTCGATCAACCTCCCCGACGAAACATTCGATGGCGCCGTGTGCGCCGACGTGATCGAGCATGTTCGGGAGCCCGAACGATTGCTCGCCGAAATACATCGAGTCCTTCGACCGAACGGCGTGCTCGTTTTGACCACGCCGCTGCGAATCACGGAGCATCCGGTGGATCCGTTTCACGTGCAGGAGTGGTTCCACGAGGAATTTTCGGACTTGGCGGCGAGGACTTTCGGGGCGCCCGAGCGCGCGGTGCTTAGTCATCCGGCATTCTGGCTGGAAGCATATCGTCGCAGCGGCTCGGCGGTGTGGCGTTGGATGCGTTTCTATATCCATTTCATGTCGAAACGCCGCCGCAATCCGTTCGTGCACGGCGCTTCGAATTGGCGTCTGCAGACGCAGCAAAGCCTCGTTTTGCGCAAAGCCGGACGCCCCACGTGAGCGGTCTTGCGCGTCTGCATATCGCTTTTCCGATTCCCGACGGTCCGGCGGCGGGTGGCTATCAATTCTTGCGCACGCTTCGTACGGCGTTGCGCCGTCAATTTCGCTATGCCGAGACGCCCGACGATGCCGATGCGATCCTGTTCAACAGCTATCAGGCGATTCCCGCGGCTCTCGCGATCCGCCGTCGCCGCCCGGAATTGGCTTTCATTCACCGTGTCGACGGACCGATCCGGCTCTATAACCGGATGGACGATCCGCGCGACGACCTGACGTCACGCGCGAACGCGTTGCTTGCGGACGGCACGATCTTCCAGAGCGAGTATTCGCGTGCTAGTAACGCCGATCTCGGCTTCGTGCCCGAAAATCCGACGGCGATCATCACGAACACGGCCGATCCTGATATTTTCAAGCCGCGCAAATCAGAGGCACCGGCCGAACGCCTGCGAATTGTCGCGACGTGCATGTCGACGAATCCCAAAAAAGGTTTCGAAGAATATGCGTGGCTCGACAGGAATTTGGATTTCACGCGTTTCGAGATGACGTTTGTCGGCAAGTCGCCCGTCCTATTTCAGAACATTCGGATGCTGCCTCCGCAACCGCCTTCGGGCCTGGCTGCGGTGCTTCGCGAGGCTGATGTTTTCGTGACCGCCTCGCGCAAGGATCCGTGCTCGAACAGTCTCTGCGAGGCGCTCAGCGTCGGATTGCCGGCCGTTGCGATGCGCGATGGAGGGCATCCCGAAATCGTCGGGGCGGGCGGGCTGCTCTTCGATCGGATCGAGGAGGTTCCGGCTCTGCTCGAAAGAATGCGGACCGAATATGCCGCGCTTGCTCGCGCAATCGTCCGGCCTGCCGCGGCCGATATCGCGCAGGCCTATTGCGAATTCGCCGCGCAGGTATGCGCGACCCCGCGCCGCGCGAAGCGTCCGTCGTTGTTCGCGAGCTGGCGTGCGCACCGGATTTTCGGCGGCCATTGAGGAACACGAAATGCGTAAGGATTATCTTACCGCCGATTCTAGCACCGCAGCACTCGACGAAGGCCGCTTTGTCGACGACTACTGGACGAAGGTCTGGCAGCGCGAGGCCGCCGCCTCGCAGACCAATGTTCCTAAAAGCGAGGAATTTGCCGAGATCGCGGCGACGGTGGCGGCCTTACCGCCTGGCGCGACGATACTCGACGGCGGATGTGGGCTCGGCGCATGGACGAATCACTTTCGTCAACAGGGATTCCGCGCGATCGGCCTCGACATATCGGCGCCGACGATCGAGCGGTTGCGCGCCGCTATGCCGGATGTTGATTTCCGTGTCGGCGATCTACGTGCGCTCGAATTTTCCGATTCGTCGGTCGATTTCTATTTTTCGTGGGGCGTGTTCGAACATTTTGAAGCCGGCTTGCGGCCCTGTTTGGACGAAGCGTTTCGCGTTTTGAAGCCTGGTGCCCGGCTGGCGATTTCCGTGCCGCATGATGCGTTGCGGCTGTCTTGGCGGGCACTCAACCGGGGCGATGATGGGCGCGACCTCACCGATCCTCGCCGCGCGCGATTCTACCAGTGGCGTTTCACGCCTGGCGAACTCGAAGTCGAGATGAAGACTGCGGGTTTCAACATCGTCGGCACGCGCCCGATTTCGGTACGCAGCGGATTGCAGCGGGCGTTGTCGGGATTGGGCGAAGCCGGGCCGAGGTTGGCGCGATGGTTTTCCGGCATCGCGCCGCGCGCGGTCTATGCGCATATGCTCGTGGGAATCGGCGAGAAACCGCGTTGACGGTATTCTAGGCGTCAGCTTTCGCGGCGTCGACGAGTTTGCGGACGATTTCGGGAAGCTTCGTCGCCGCTTGCCATCCGAGCAAGCGGCGCGCCTTCTCAGGGTTACCGACGCTGGTTTCGATATCGGCTGGCCGGACGAGCGACGGGTCGTGATCGACATGTTCGCGCCAATCCAGCCCGACACACTCGAACACTTGACGCACGAAATCCTCGAGCGTCGAACTGGCTCCCGTCGCGATGACGAAATCGTCAGCCGTGTCGCGCTGAAGGATACGCCACATCGCGTCGACGTATTCCGGCGCCCAGCCCCAGTCGCGACGAATGTCGAGCCGTCCAAGGGAAAGTCGATTGGCGCGTCCCTTTGCGATATCGATGGCGCCACGCACGACCTTTTGGGTGACAAAACGCGCCGGGCGTAGCGGGCTTTCATGGTTGAAGAGTAGCCCCGAGCACGAGAACAGGCCGTAGGCTTCACGATAATTCGCGACGGCCCAAAAGGCGCTCGCTTTGGCGACGCCGTAAGGACTGCGCGGACGGAACTGCGAATTTTCGTCGGCGCCGTTGGGGGACGTATTGCCAAACGCTTCGCCCGAAGCCGCATTATAGAAGCGGGTCGGCCGATCCAAGAAGCGGATCGCTTCGAGAATGTTGATCGTACCGATCACGATGCTGTCGAGCGTTTCCACGGGCTGGCCGAAGGACAGTCCCACCGACGACTGGCCGGCCAGATTGTAGATTTCGTCCGGCGCCGATAGCTTGAGAACCTGGGCCACTGATCGGAAGTCGACGAGCGAGGCGGAGTGCAGTTCGACTTGGTCGCGGATGCCCATCGCGGCGAGCCCGGCGAATCCGCCCACCTCCCGGTCACGGGAGGTGCCGTGCACAAGGTAACCTTTGCCGAGGAGCTGGCGGGCCAAATACGCCCCGTCCTGGCCGCCTATCCCGAAAATCAGCGCCGTCTTGGTCACTTGGCCAAGCCTATCTTGTCTGTACGTGGATGCGTATCCCGGGATATTCGCTATTCGGCACCAATTCAAGTCGCTCGGCGGGACGCCGCTGGAAAGCCACCGACGGACTTGACGTTCATCGGATGAACGCAGTAAGAGACCTCATAGCTTTCGTAGGCTCGGATTCGCTGTTGATTGTGCCCGAGGCCCGGTGTTGGCGACCCCGTCATCACCCGGTCTGCGGTAGCTTTGGGCGATCGAATCTGCGGCGTCTATCTGGAGATAAAAATGGACTACTGCCGCCGCTGCGTCTATCCGGCGAATGCCCGCCCCGGCATCATACTCGACGAACAGGGAATTTGTTCGGGCTGCCGGACTTTCGAAGCGCGCACAATCCTGCGCGGCAGCGTCAACTGGGCCGAACGTCAAAAGATGCTCGAAGCCCTGCTCGCGGAACACAAGTCCATTCAGCGTGCCAAGGGTAATCCTTACGATTGCATCGTGCCCGTCTCGGGCGGCAAGGACAGTCACTATCAGGCTTGGCTCGTGAAGGTGAAATACGGGCTCAATCCATTGCTCGTGGCCTACAATCACACCTTCAACACGCCCGTCGGACTGCGCAACCTTTCGAATATCGTCGAAAAGCTCGATTGCAACCTCGTGCGTTATACGACCGCACCCGGAAGTGCGAAGCGTATGGCCAAACACATGCTCAAGAAGGTCGGCGACGTCACGTGGCACTATCACGCTGGCATCATGACCTTCCCGATCCGCGCGTCTGTCCAATACGACGTCCCGCTGATCGTCTGGGGCGAGGAAGGGTTCAGCGACCTCGTCGGGATGTACAATCACGACGATTTCGTCGAGTTTACGAAGAAGAAACGGCAGGAACATTCGATGCGCGGATTCGAGCCGGAGGATCTGCTCGAAGACCCGGAATCTCCGCTGACGCGCTACGATCTAGCGCCGTTTTTCTACCCCAGTGACGAGGAACTCGAGCGCGTCGGCGTCCGCGGCATCTATCTCTCCAATTATTTTCCATGGGATGGGCGAGAACAGGCGGAGTTCGCCATCCGCGAACTGGGCTTCGAAACGGCCCAGTCGCGCGAACGCACGTTCAACTTCTACGCCAAGATCGATGACGTGCATGCCAACGGATTGCACGACTATCTGAAGTATCTAAAGTTCGGCTACGGGCGGGCGACCGATGATGCGAGCCAAGAAGTGCGCATGGGCCGCATGACGCGGGACGAAGCGATCGATCTCGTCCTGAAATACGATCACGTTCGTCCTTCGGATACCGATATTTTCCTGCGTGCCGTCGGCATGTCGGAGGCCGAACTTCTGACGCTCGTCGAAAAGATGCGCGATCCGGCGATTTGGAAGCGCGACGCGAACGGAGAATGGCAGGTTACCGACAATGTCGGGAACCACCGCCGCGATCCGGGCGTCAACGAAGCGCGATTGCCGAACGTGACGCCGGCGGCCGAGCGACCGTTCGTGCCCACTCCGCGGAAGAAGAGCCCGCATTTGCAGGAACTCGAAAGCCAAACCGAGTACGTCATTCTCTGATCCGTCTGCTGCCGAAGGAAAATTAAGCGTGATCATTCTTGGTGTCGCATTCTTGTCGGATGCTTCGGCCTGTGTCCTGCGCGACGGCAAACTCGTCGCCGCTGTCAGCGAAGAACGCCTCAACCGCAAGAAGCTGTGGCACGGCGTGCCGCATCTCGCGATCGCCGAGGTCTTGCGCATCGCCGGCCTCACGCTGGACGACGTTGACGTCATCGCGACTCACGGCAACGCGCCGCGCACGCCCGACCGCGCGCCCTTCGATCGTAAGGAAGCGGCGATTGCCGCTTCCGATCTCGATCCGGAATCGCGCAAGCGCCAGATCGAAGCGTTGCGATCGCGCCAAGCGCACGAAACCGGCGTCCTTGGAACGCGTACGCCAGAATACTTGGCAGAGATCCGCGCGCTGGGGCGGCCGGTCGAGTTGTTCGGCCATCATGAGGCGCATGCGGCGACGGCTTTTTGGGGGGCGGGCTGGGACGATTGCCTCATGCTCACCGCCGACGGCTGGGGCGAAGACGGGTCGGGCGGATTGTGGCGGGGCGACGCCGGCGGCGTGCATCGCCTCACGCGTAACGAGACGATCGACTCGCTCGGTTACTTCTACGGTTCAGTCACCAAGGCTCTCGGATTCATTCCGCATCGGCACGAAGGCAAAGTTCTCGGCCTTGCCGCCTATTGCGATGCGCCGAAATCGATGGCACGGATCGGCGCGATGGTCGATGTCGATACCGACAACCGACGTTTCGTCGGCCGGATGGAAACCGGCCTTTACATGCCGCGCTTCGAGAATCCGGCGCTCGCAGAGTATGTGAAAGGCTTTTCGCGCGAGGATGTTTCTTCAGCGGTTCAGCGCACGCTCGAAGACGTGGTCTGCCGGCTTGTCAGCTCCCTCGGCGCTGATGCGCGCCGTATCGCGGTCGCCGGCGGTATCTTCGCCAACGTCAAACTGAACCAGCGGCTTGCTGAATTGCCCAACGTCGAATCCGTCTATGTTTTTCCGAACATGGGCGACGGCGGCCTTTCCGTGGGTGCTGCTTGGCTTTGCCATTTCCGCCGCACCAATGCGCGCCCGCGGCCGATCGAGACGATGTATCTCGGCGCGGAGCCGACCGAAGCCGAAATCGGCGCGTATCTCGCCAAATCCGGGCTTACCTACCGTCATTCGACTGGGATCCATGACGAGATCGCGGCGCTCCTTGCGAAAGGAGAGGTGGTTGCCCGCTGCCACGGCCGGATGGAATTCGGGCCGCGCGCGCTCGGCCACCGCTCGATCCTTTGCGAGGCGACTCGCCCGGAAATCAACGAATGGCTCAACAAGCGGCTCAAACGCTCGGAGTTCATGCCGTTCGCGCCCGCGACGCTCGCGGAGGCCGCGCACGAGCATTATATCGGCCTCGAAAAGGGCGCATTGTCGAGCGGCTACATGACGATGACGTTCGATTGCACCCCGAAGATGCGCGCCGAGTCGCCGGCAGCGGTTCACGTCGACGGTACCGCGCGTCCGCAGTTGCTGGACCGGGTCCGCAACGCGGATTTCCATGGCATCGTTTCCGCCTATCGCGCGCGAACGGGTCTCGCGAGTGTGATCAACACAAGTTTTAACATGCACGAGGAGCCGATCATCAACGGCGTCGACGATGCGGTCCGCGGCTTCGTTGCCAGCGGTCTGCCCTATCTCGCGGTCGGTGACTTTCTCGTCAAAAGCGGTAAGGCTTGATCGATCAATGGCGGGTCCCATCCTCCTCGCGAGCGCGCGGCTTGATTATCGCCGGCTCGAAGCCGGCGATGTCGGCGCTCGGTATGTCGCGTGGATGAACGACCCCGAAGTCGTGAAGTTCCTTGAATCTCGATACCAGCGACAGAGCGAGGCCGACGTACGCGATTTTGTCGCACGCCAGGCGGCGCGCGAGGATACGCTTTTTCTGGGTATCTTCCTGCGCGACGGAGGATCGCATATTGGGAACGTCAAGCTCTCGCCGATCGTCCGGCGCCATGCGCGCGCGGAGCTTGGCATCCTGATCGGCGAACGCGACGTCTGGGGCCGGGGTTACGCGAGCGAAGCGATCGCGGCCGTCGCAGCTTATGGCTTCTCCGATCTGAAACTCGGCAAGATCACGGCCGGTTGCTATGGATCGAATCGCGGATCGCGGGTGGCTTTCGAAAAGGCTGGTTTCTCCATCGAGGGAACGCGGCTGGCGCAATACGAGCTCGACGGCGTCTGGGACGACGAATGCCTTTTGGGTCTCCTGGCGCCGGCCCGGCGCACGGGAATGTCCTTGCGATGAACACCGTCATCCTCGTGGCGCATGCGCGCAAGACGCTGGCGGAGTATCTCGCGCTTGCCGATGCGATACAGCGCGTCGGTGCTTTCCAGCCGGTCGTCGTCTGCGGCGCGACGCAGGCCGAAGTGGACGGCATCGTCGCGAAGGACAATCGCATCCCAGTCGTCGCCGCTTTCGAAGGCATGGCCGAATTCGTGAAGGCGCATCGCGGTCTCTCCCGCGACGCGGTTCTCGATCGAATACTGGCCTTTTCGCCGGGCGTGGCGGCCGATCTATACCAGCACGACTATGCGCGGCTGTACGATCTCGAACCGGAGGTGGATACGCCGCTGCGTCAGATATTCCTGTGCGGCCGGATATCCGCCGTACTCGACGAATACGCGCCTTCGCACGCCTTCATCGCCGGTGGAAGCGATCTGCTGCGCAATATCGTCAATCAAATGGCTCGCGCGCGCGGTGCCGAATCGTATCGCTGGATCAATCTCGAATACATGAATCCGGGCACGGTTGGCGCGCGGATTTGGTTCGCAGCGGATGAAAGCTACCGCCCGTCGGCGGGGTCCGATCGGCAGTTCGGCTACGACGCAGATTCCGTCCTCGCCCACGTCCGCGCATGGATCGACGGGGTTCGCGCGAAGAACCACCGCCTCGACGGCGTCGCTCGCGCGGAGAAGTTCGAGCGAATCAGCAACGGCTTCGTTGGCGCCGTGCGCGACATCGTCGGACTCCTCCGGCGCGGCGGCGACCGGCATATCAGCGCTTACAGACTGCGCAGTTGGTGGCGGCGGATCTTGACCCGCCATCTCGCGACGCCTTGGGACGCCGTGCCGCGCCCGTTCGTCACGTTTGCTCTGTGCGGAATCCTTGATTGGCACATCAATCTGCGCGCCGGCCAGATCCGCGACCAGCTTTCGGTGTGTCAGCAGATCATCAATGCGATGCCTTACGGCACGAGCCTCGTCATACGCGAGCATCCCGGCCAGCCGGGCGCTCTGCCGCCCGCGGCGTTGCGGCGCTTTCTGCGTGATAACCGGGGGCGCGCCTTCTTCGTTACGGGCGATGCGCCGTTGATGACGATTCTGGCGCAATCTCGAGGCCTCATTTCCATCAACAGCACCTCGCTGGCCGAGGCCGCCGTCTTCGGCTATCCGGCGATGAGCATCGGCGTCGGCGGATACGATTGGGCAGGGCTTACTTATTCGGTCGAGCGGTTCGAAGATATCGGCCCGCAGATGGCGCAGCTCGTCGCCGATCCCAGAAGGAACGGCCGCGCTGCGGCCCTGGAGGAAACGCTATCGCGTTTGATCCAGCAATCGGTGCCGGCCCCCGGAACGCATGTCGATGTTTCCGACAATGCCGCAGTCCGGAACATGCTCGCTGACGCCATATGCAAGATCGTCGCTCGGGATCGGGCACGATTGGGCGTTATGACCGCGCAATAGAAGACATATTTTCGCACTCAACGCTGCCCCGGGGGCAGCCATCGGGCAAGCAAATGCAAAAAACGAACGAAAACAGATATCTCCATGATGATCCGCGCGTACAGAAGCTGCGCGGTATGCTCGACGGCGCCAGCATCGTCATAACCGGAGGTACCGGCTCGTTCGGACAGGCACTCGCCATGCGGCTGCTGCAGTTCGCCAAGCCCGCCCGGGTGATCGTTTTTTCGCGCGACGAGTATAAACAATTCCAGATGCAGACGTCGCCGGCCTTTGAGGGCCACGACGCCATGCGTTACTTCCTCGGCGACGTACGCGATGCGGATCGGCTCAAGACGGCCTTCCGCGACGTCGATTACGTCGTTCATGCGGCCGCTCTGAAGCAGGTGGGTGCCGCCGAATACAATCCGTTCGAATGCATTCGGACCAACGTGCTCGGCGCCGAGAATATCGTCCAGGCGGCCGTTCACAACCGCATCAAGCGGGTCGTCGCGCTTTCCACCGACAAGGCCGCCAATCCGGTCAACTTGTACGGCGCCAGCAAACTCGCGTCCGACAAGATATTCGTTGCGGGCAATCATATGAGCGGATCGGCAAAGACGCGCTTCTCCGTCGTCCGTTACGGAAACGTTATCGGATCGCGCGGCAGTGTCGTTCCATTCTTCCGTAGATTAGTGAGGGAAGGCGCGACATCGTTGCCGATCACCGATCCACGGATG
Source organism: Tagaea sp. CACIAM 22H2 (assembly GCA_014444615.1). Taxonomy (GTDB): domain Bacteria; phylum Pseudomonadota; class Alphaproteobacteria; order CACIAM-22H2; family CACIAM-22H2; genus Tagaea. The sequence continues at coordinate 51,963 of PVXE01000020.1, forward strand.
ACCCGATTCTGGATCACGCTACAGGACGGTGTTGATTTCGTTCTGTCTTCGCTCGAAATGATGTTCGGCGGCGAGATCTTCATCCCGAAGATCCCGAGCACGAAGATCGTCGATCTCGCCAGCGCCATCGCGCCCGAATTGCCGCAGCGCATCGTCGGAATCCGGCCGGGCGAAAAGGTGCATGAGGTCATGGTTACGGAAGACGATTCGCGCTCGTGCCTGGAACTTCCTGACCGCTACATCCTGGAGCCGATCATCGCCGAATGGCAGCGTGGTTCGCATATCGAGACCGAAGGCGCATCGCGCGTGGCCGACGGATTCCGATATGCCAGCGACTCGAACGATCAATGGCTCGACGTGGCGGATCTACGTGCGCTTCTCGAGCGGCTCGGAATGTAACGATCAGAGGGAAGTCAAAATGGTAAAATTCGGCTCAAGACAGGTCGGCGACGGGCAGCCGACTTTCGTGACGTACGAAGCGGGCCCCACGCATAGCGGCCTCGCTTCGGCAAAGCGACTGATCGACATCGCGGCATCGTCGGGCGCGGATGCAATCAAATTTCAGATCTTCGATCCGGAGCGCTCGGTCGCTGATCGGTCGATGCTTTTCGAATACGACGTCCTCGTCGATCGCGCGACAGGACGCACCGAGACCGTGCGGGAACCGCTCTATGATCTGCTCAAGCGCCGGTCGCTGACGCGCGGCGAATGGCGCGAACTCGCCGCTTATTCGGCGACGCGCAATCTTGCGTTCTTCGCGACGGTCGGCTTCGACGACGAAATCGATTTGGTCGTGGAAATGGGTTGCCAGTCGATCAAGATCGCGTCGGGCGACGTGAACCATTTCCCCTTGATTCGTAAAGCGGCGCGTACGGGTCTTTGCCTGCAGTTGGATACCGGTAACGCCACGCTGGGAGAGGTCGAGGCTGCGATCGACGTCATCCGCGGCGAAGGAAACGACAATATCATCATCCACCAGTGCCCTTCGGGCTATCCGGCGAAGGCCGACGGAATCAATCTCAACATCATTCCTACCCTTAAGCGCATGTTTCCCTACCCGGTCGCATACTCGGACCATTCGCCGGGCTGGGAAATGGATATCGCCGCCATCGCACTGGGTGCCAACCTTGTCGAGAAGACGATCACCGAAGACCGCACGACGCGCAGCGTCGAGCATGTGATGTCACTGGAGCCGCAGGATTGTCGTCAATTCGTATCCGCGATCCGCGAGCTCGAGCGCGCTTTCGGCACGCCGCGGCGGATCATGCATACGGCGGAACTCGCGAAACGGGAACGAGTGCGGCGCAGCGTTTATCTGCGTACGGCGGCGAAGTCGGGCACCAAGCTTTCGGCGCTGAATGTGGAATTTCGTCGGCCAGGCAGCGGAATCGGCCCCGATATCTATGAGCGCCTGGGAGAGCGGACCCTGCGCATCGACGTGCCGGCGGGGCATCAGCTTTCCTGGGCCGATCTGGCGTGAGGCGCGCGCTGATCCGAGCCGATGCGTCGGCGCGGATTGGCGGCGGCCATGCCACTCGCTGCGCGGCGCTCGGTGCCGCACTTGTGGCGCGTGGATGGCAGGTCAGCTTCGCGGCGCGGATAGATACCTGGACGGTGGTTCCGGAGCTCCCGCCGCCGGGACCCGGCGACATCATCATCGCGCCCGATGAAGAGCTCGACGCAAGCGTTCTCGGCGCCATCGATCTGCTGGTGGTGGATCATTACCGATGGGATGCGGACCGCGAGGCGGGAATCCGCAAGCGGGTTGGCGGATTGCTCGCGATCGACGATACGGCACGCGAGCACGATGCCGATCTGCTGGTCGATCAGAATTTCGGACGCTCTGCAATCGACTATGCAGGCAAAGTGCCGCCGGAATGCCGTTTGCTGCTCGGGCCGCGTTTCGCGCTTTTGTCGCAAAAGTTTGCGCGGATCGTACCGCTGCACGACGGGCCGGCGACGGCTAGGCGGATCTTTGTTGGCCTCGGTCGAACCGATCCCGTGGGCGCCACGATCCCCGTCCTCGAGGGGATCGCAAGCGGATCGGCCGATTTGAAGATCGACGTGATGCTGGGCGGCCAATCGCCGCATATCGATGCCGTCCGGGAAGCCGTCAAGCGTATCGGGCCTCGCGCGCAGCTGTACGTCGATCCGCCGGATCCGCTTGCGGTCATGGCGGGCTGCGACTTTGCGATCGGGGCGGTCGGTGGCTCGGCTTGGGAACGGTGCTGCCTGGGTTTGCCAAGTCTCGTCGTTGTCTGCGCGGATAATCAGCGCGAGGCGGCCGCGGCGCTCGCCCGCGAGGGCGTCGTTGGATTGCTCGGCGACGCAGAGGCGATGCCGAAGAATGCCTTGGCCGATGCCGTGGCCGCCGGCGTCACGTGGCTCGCCGCCGACAAAGCCGAACGCGACAGACTGGGTCGCGCGGCGCGAAATCTTTGCGACGGCTTGGGCGCGGAGCGCGTGGCCGAAGCAGTCGAGATGACCGTATAGATCTTCACGAGGAGTATCGAACATGCAGCGCGAGTTCGAGATCGCCGGCCGCCGAATCGGCCCAGAGTACCCGCCTTACGTGATCGCGGAGATGTCGGGAAATCACAATGGCGACATCGAACGCGCGAAGAAGATCGTCATCGCTGCGGCCGAAGCCGGTGCCGATGCGGTCAAGCTGCAGACCTATACCGCCGATACGATTACGATCGATCACAATGGGCCGGAGTTCCGTATCGAGAGCGGTCTATGGGCGGGGCATACCCTCTACAGTCTCTATCGCGAAGCGAGTACGCCTTGGGAATGGCACGCCGAGCTTTTCGATTTCGGTCGTAAGCATGGCGTGACGGTCTTCAGCTCGCCTTTCGATCCGACGGCGGTCGATTTCCTGACCGATCTCGGCGCGCCCGCATTCAAGATCGCGTCGTTCGAGATCGTCGACTTGCCCCTGATCCGGAAAGTCGCGAAAACCGGGAAGCCGATCATCGTATCAACAGGCATGGCAAGTTTACAGGAAATCGCGGAGGCCGTCGATGCGGCGCGAGGGGCGGGCTGCACGCAGATCGTTCTGCTGCATTGCGTCAGCGCCTATCCGACGCGACCGGAGGAAGCGAATCTGCGCACGATATCGCATCTTGCGCAGTGCTTCGGGGTGACGGCCGGGCTTTCGGATCACACTATGGGTACGGGCGTGGCCGCGGCGGCAGTTGCGATGGGCGCCTGCGTGATCGAAAAACACGTGACGATCCGGCGGGAAGACGGCGGTCCCGACTCGGCGTTTTCGCTGGAGCCGAACGAACTCAAGGAGCTCGTCGTCAACGCGCGCGACGCATGGGCGGCGCTCGGGTGCGTCAACTACGAGCGCACTCCGGACGAGCGCGCGAACACTGTGTTCCGTCGATCGCTCTACGTGGTTGCCGACGTCGCTAAGGGCGAGGCCTTTACCGAAAAAAATGTCCGTTCCATTCGTCCAGGTCTGGGCCTCGCGCCAAAATATTACGAGGAAATACTCGGTCGCCGCGCCGGACGTGCCGTTTGCCGGGGCACGCCGATGAGCTGGGATTTGATCGGTGACTAGTCAGCGTCCCGTTCGCACGGACCCTTTCTCGATCCGAATCTTCGGCGTTTTCCGTCTGTCGCCGACTGATCTTTTGATCGGTGCGGGATTGCCGATTGCATTGGCGTGCGCCGAATCCATTAGCGTGGCGATGATTTTCCCCATTCTCGCGTTCGTGGAGAAGGGGGCGGCGGTATTTTCTTCCAATCCAGACTCCGCAATCGCCGTGATTTCCGCGCTGCTCGAGCGCTTTGGTCTTCCTGTTGCGCTTTGGTCTTTGATGATTCCCGCGTTGCTCGCTGTCACGATCCGCAGCGGCGCCGAGTATTTCCTGAAAGTATTCTCGGCCCATCTGACCGCAAGGCATCTGATCCGCCTTCGAAAGGAAACGATCAGCGATTTCCTTTCCGCCGGCATGGCGTTCCATTTCAACACTAGCATCGCCGCTATGGAGAACGCGTTTCACAACGAGACGCGCCGGGTCGCCAGGATTCCCGCGCTAACCGTCGATCTGCTTTCGAAGCTGCTGATGCTTGGCGGGTATTTTTTGCTGATGATGATCCTATCCTGGCGGCTGGCGCTTGTATTTATGGCGCTCTCGGCCGTCGGCGTTACGGTCTTCGCGATTCTGTTGCGGTCGAGCAAACGGCTCGGGCAGGCGCTTACGGAAATTCAAATCCGCATGACCACGCTCCATGCCCAGGCGATTCAGAATATCCGTCTTCTCAAGATTGCCTCCGCGGATTCGCGGGTCGAAGCCGAGTTGAATAGGGAAGTCGTTGGCGAGCAGGACAACAACATCAAAGTCGCGAGCCAGTCCGCCTTGATGCGATTTGTCGGCGCGCCATTGTCTATCGCGATCGTCACGGCCGTCGCGTATATCGCGATCGAAGTGCTCGGGCTCGATATGGCCGCTTTGGGCCTTTTCGCGGTCCTCGGCATTCGCGCGGCCGGCCTTGCGACGGATTTCGGCAGCGGCGCCCTTGTTCTGCGCCATACGATCGGGGGTATCGCGGAGTTGGAGCGAATCGTTGCGGACGCGCGCAACGCGCAGCCGCCGGTCGATGGAACGCGCGAGTTTGGGGGGCTGGCGACGGAGGTGCGTTTCGAGAAAGTCGATTTCGTCTACAGAACGGCCGGCGGCGACGTCGTCAGTCTCGACGATCTCAATTTCGTGATCCCGGCGAGGCGCCTGACGGCCCTCGTCGGCCAGTCCGGCTCGGGAAAGACGACGACGGTCGATCTGCTCGCGCGTCTTTGCGATCCGGGCTCCGGTCGGATCACGGTCGACGGCGTCGATCTCCGCGAATACTCGATCGCGAGCTATCGGCGACGTATCGCGGTCGTATCCCAGTCCGAGATGCTTCTCGATGCAACGGTTCGCGACAACATTTGCCTCGGGCTCGAAACGAGGCCCGACGATCAGGCGATCTGGCGGTATCTGGAGCGCGCCTATGCCGGCGATTTCGTTCGGGGGTTTCCGGCCGGTCTTGATACCAGGCTCGGCGATCGCGGATGCCGAATGTCGGGTGGTCAGCGGCAGCGGCTTGCCTTCGCACGCGCGCTTGCGCGTGAGCCAGAAATCCTGATTCTCGACGAGCCGACCAGCGCTTTGGATGCGGTTTCCGAGGCGGCGATCGCCCGAACTCTTCGCTCGCTCGGCGGTTCGGTCACAGTCGTGGTGGTCGCGCACCGCTTGTCGACGATCCGTTTTGCCGACCAGATCGTGTTGCTCAGCGACGGCTCGGTTCGCGATATCGGCACGCATGGGGTTTTGGCGGGACGCCAGCCGGATTATCGGCGCTTGTTCGAGATCGAAGAGGCATCGTGACGCTCGAAGGCGCGATCTACCGGGCGAAAGCTCTGGTGTTGCAATTCGGAGGATGGTTCGCTCGCCAACTGGACCGCGAGTTTCGCAAGCATCGGTCGTCGAAACGCCGTGCGATAGGGGTACTTGCGCGGTTTTGGCGCGCGCGGCGTCATCAGAGCCGGCTCCCCGGCCGTACGCTGATCGATCTGAGTTGGGACAATCCCAATTGGTGGCTTCGGCTTACGCTCGTGCGGGCCGCGCTCGGGCATGCCGACGACGGCGAAACAGGTCTGCTCGACGTTAGCAATCGCGATTCCATCCGCTGGATTGCCCGTGCGCTGGGGATAACGGACTTTCTCGACGTCGGCGGCTTGCGCAAGCCCGAAGCAGAGTGGTTGGACGCGGCAGATAAGCTCATCGCCGAACAGGGATCGAGCCCCGATGAGATCATGGCGTGGCGGCTCCCTGAGGACGTGGATGCACGTGCACTTTACGATTTCGTTCTGCGCCAGCAGCTGACGTTGTCGCCGCAGAGCGGGCGGCCGGATTTCAAGCCGCTGGTCGCCGAATTCCTCGCCGGAATCGCCGCCGCGAGGATCGTTCTGGATTTGGGCGATTGGAGGCGGCTGGTGATGAGCCACGCCCAAGGCGCGTTTCGGGCGCCGTTGCTGCATATGGCGCGGCGGCGCGGCATCGACTGTATCGTCCTTTACGGCCACTATGGCGCCACACACTTTTATCGGCTGCGCGAGCACTGGCAATTATTCGAGATCCAGGTCGCCGATCGCGGTCCTGATTTCGAGCGCATACTGGCAATCCGGGGCGAAGAGCTATCGCGCACCGCCGAGCGGTACCTTTCCCATCGATTCAACGGCCTCATCGATGAAGAATCCTGCCGCGCGGCTTTCGTGGACCGATCGACGCGCGTCGATGTTGCGGAGATCCGGCGGCGCTTCGGATGGGACGAGTCCAAGCCGATCATCGCCGTTTACGCGCCGACTTGGTACGAGTGGCCGAACTACAGCGATATCACGCGCTATCGAGACTACTGGGATTGGTTCACGGAAACGATGGACGTCGCGCGGGAAAGCAAGCACGTCTATTGGCTCGTGAAACTGCATCCCGGCGCGGATACGCTGTTGAACGAAGACGACCGAAACGCGATCGCCGCCGCGATTCCGCGAACGTCCCATGTCGCCATAGTTCCAGATGGATGGCAGGGGCACGGTGTAATGGTTGCTTGCGACGGACTTGTCACACTTAACGGCACAGGCGGTCTGGAAGCGGCTTGTCTTGGAAAACCGGTCCTCGTTGCCGACAAAGGATGGTACGGCGACTGCGGCTTCACTGTTTTTCCGGGCTCGCGCAACGCGTATGTCGAGGCACTCGCCGGATCTTGGTGGCGGCAGCATAAGTCGGAATGGCGCGAGCGCGCGCTCGCGATGGCAGCACAATTCTGGACCATCCCTTCATGGCAAGCACCGACCGTGCTGCGGAGTGATTCGCTTCGCGACGAGCTTTATGCCGATATCCTGTACTTTGCCGAGCGGCATGGCGGTGCGCTCGACAAGGAGGTCGACTGCTTGCGGGCGTGGATCGCGGATGGCTCGTCGAACTATAACTCGTTTAAGATCCGGTCTGTGGCCGACAACTTGGTGCCCCTAATCCGCACGGAAGCTGTCGCAAAATGACGAAGCTCCTTGTCGTCGGCGCCACCGGGATGGTCGGCCAAGCCGTAACGGCTGCCGCTGCCCGGCGCGGCTGGCGAGCGTCGGGCGCAGCGCGGCGTGGCGCGGAGATCGCGCTTGATCTCGAAGACGAAGCATCGATTGTATCGGCCGTCGAAGCGTCGGAGCCCGATATCGTCGTGAACGCTGCCGCCTTGACGGATCTCGCCGCTTGCGAAGCGGATCCGGCGTCTGCTCATGCGATCAACGCCATATCGGTGGGACGTCTGGCGCTTGCCGCCGCAAAAAAAAACGCCCTGTTCGTGCACGTCTCGACGGATCAATATTGGTCGGGCGATGGCGCCGCTCTGCACGGCGAAGACGTACCTGCGATGCCTGTCAACGAATACGGTAAGTCGAAATTGGCGGGCGAGAAAGCCGCATTTTCGGTGACCGCCACGCTGGTGCTGAGAACCAACGTGACTGGGCCGCGCGGCTGGGCGGGCAAGCCCACATTCGCCGAGTGGCTGTGTGAGGCTATCTCGAAAGGCTCGCCTCTGACCTTATTCGACGACTATTTCACGTCGACGATCGATAGCGCATCGTTCGCCGATGCGCTTCTGGATCTGGCCGATAAGGGTGCTTCCGGCCTATTTAATGTCGCGGCGCGCGGCGCGCATCATAAAGCGGCGTTCGCCGCCGCAATAGGACGCGCGATGCGTATCGACCCGAATGTCTCCGCTACAGCGAGTGTGTTGGCCCTCAAACCGCGGCGAGCCGAAAGTGCGGGGCTCGACTGCGCGCGTGCGGAAGCGATTCTCGGTCGGCGTATGCCCGATCTCGATACGGTTTGCCGGAATATCGTCCGGCAGATATTCCATCTCTCTGAAAGACCCTAGGAAGTGCCATGAAGTCTTGCAGCAAGTGCGTCATGCCCGAAACGGCGGAATCGTTGACCTTCGACAACGCCGGCGTCTGCTCGGTCTGTCATCAGATCGAGTACAAACATACGGCGATCGATTGGACCGAGCGCGGCCGGGACTTCGATCGCATCCTCGATCGCTACAAGGGGAAATCGCAGTACGATTGCATCGTCCCGTTCTCCGGCGGCAAGGACTCAACGTTCACGCTCTGGTACCTCGTCAAGGTCAAGAAGTTGCGTTGCCTCGTCGTACGTTTCGATCACAGCTTCTTGCGCCGGCGCGTGAAGGAGAATTCGGAGCGGACCTTCAAGAAGCTCGGCGTGGACGTGCATCACTTCACGCCGAACTGGCAGGTCGTCCGTAAGTTGATGTTCGAATCGCTTCGACGTCGCGGCGATTTCTGCTGGCACTGCCACACGGGTATCTTCTCTTATCCGATGTGGGTTTCGATCTGGCAGCAAATCCCGTTGCTGATTTGGGGCGAGCCGACCGGCGAGTACGCCTCCTTCTACAGCTACGACGAGGCGGAGGAGGTCGACGAGGAACGTTTCAACCGCTTCGTCAATCTGGGCATCAATGCCGAGGATATGCTCGGCATGCTTGACAATTCGATCTCGGACTATCCGGTGGAGGCGCGCGACCTGCTGCCTTACACCTACCCTCCGTCCGACAAGCTCAGGGCATTGAAGGGCCGCTCGGTCCTGCTCGGCTCGTACATCCCTTGGGATGTCAAAGAGCAGGTCGCGATCATCAAGCGCGAGCTTGATTGGCAGGGCGATGAAGTCGAAGGCGTGCCGCCGCAATATGACTACGAGAAGATCGAGTGCTACATGCAGGGCGTGCGCGACTACATCAAGTATCTCAAGCGGGGTTTCGGCCGCACCACACATCTCGTCTCGATCGACATCCGCAACGGCCGCTTGTCGCGCGAGGAAGGCGAGGCGCTGGTCAAGGAGTTCGATGGCCGGCGCCCTCACGCGCTCGACCTGTTCCTCGACTATCTCGACATTTCCGAAGAGAAGTTCCACGAGATCGTTGGCGCACACACGGTGGCGCCGCACAAGATGCCTACGCTCGAGGAAGCGCGCGCTTGGCGGTCCGACTGGAAGCCGCATGATTTCGAGGAATGGTCGCGGGTGTCGGGCAAAGCCGAAGCGCCCAAGGCCTGAGGGCGGATCGAAGAATGCGCGTATCGATCGTCGACTATGGCGCCGGCAATCTCGATTCCGTGTCGAAGGCATTCTCTTTCCTCGGCGCGGAGCCCGTAGTCGTCCGTACGCCCGAGGCGATCGCCGTGAGCGACCGCCTCATTCTTCCGGGGGTGGGTGCTGCGGGCGCCGCGATGAAGCGATTGCGCGAAGGCGGCCTCGATGAGGCGCTCACGGCCGCCGTTCGCCATCGCGGTGTGCCGATGCTGGGCATCTGTCTCGGCATGCAGCTCCTTGCCGAACGCCTGCATGAACACGAAACGGTTTCGGGGCTTGGCTGGTTGCCTGGCGATGTAAACCGGATCGATGGCGGCTCGAAGCATTTGCGCGTGCCGCATATGGGGTGGTCCGGAGTCCGCTCGACGCCGGCTGCCGATCGTTTCTTCGCCGAAACGCGTGGCAAGCGTGAGTTCTATTTCGCCCACTCCTATACACTCGCCACCGATGCGGCGGCCGTCGCCGCGACCGTCGACTACGGCGCAAACCTTACCGCGGCGGTCCTGTCCGGCAACGTCTTCGCCGTCCAGTTCCATCCAGAAAAGTCGCAGAAGAATGGCCAGGCCTTGCTTCAGGCGTTCATGGATTGGAACCCGTGATGCTGACCAAGCGGATCATTCCCTCGCTGCTTCTGAAAGACGGGCGTCTCGTCAAAGGTACGCGGTTCGCTGCCTATCGCGACGCCGGAAATCCTGCGACGACGGCTCGCGCACACAACGCGCAGGGCGCGGACGAACTCTTCCTTGCCGACGTGATGGCGTCCAAACTCGGGAAGTCGCCGGATCTCGATGCGATTCGGGTCGTGGCGCGCGAATGCTATATGCCGTTGACGGTCGGCGGCGGAATTTCCTCGATCGATGTCGCATATCGAATATTCGAATGCGGCGCCGACAAGATCTGCATGACGACGACGGCTCTTGATCGCCCGGTTCTGCTGACGGAACTTTCCCGATTGTTCGGCGATCAGGCGGTCGTGCTCGGCGTCGACGTAACCGGCGGACCCGGACAGCGTCAGCTTTTCGACCACCGCATTGGCCGGCCGATTGCCGGAAAGGATTGGATCGGCTGGATGCGCGAGGCGGTCGGGCGAGGGGCCGGCGAAATCAGATTGATGGCCGTCGATCGCGAAGGTGCGCGTACCGGAATGGATCTGGATTTGCTGCATGAGGCGATGGCGGCGGTCGAAGTGCCGGTCGTGTTCGAAGGGGGCGCAGACTCCCTCGATCATTTGGACGGCGCGCTCACAGCTGGCGCCGATGCTTTGGCGATCGGGGCAATGCTCGTATTTTCAGACAACAACATCATGAAGGTGAAGCGCTTCTTGGCGGGTCGATCCCACGCGATGCGCGTCTGAACGGAGATAAAACGAATGTCCACAGGCCGTCTTTGCATCATTCCAGCGCGCGGTGGCTCCAAAAGATTGCCGCGCAAGAATATTGTCGATTTTCTCGGTAAGCCGATGATCGCCTACTCGATCGAAGCCGCGATCGGCGCCAAGGTTTTCGATCGCGTCGTCGTATCTACGGAGGACGCGGAGATCGCCGATATCGCGCGCCGATTTGGTGCCGATGTCGAACTGCGGGACCCGAACCTGGCGACGGATCGAGCGCGAGTCGTCGATGTCTGTCTCGATCTGCTCGATCGCGAAGCGGCTGCGGGGCGCGCCTTTCCGCAATTCGCGTGCCTCTATCCGGCCGCGCCGCTGCGAAACGCCGACGACGTGCGCACCACGGTTGAAATGCTATCGGCGCCCGATTCCGACGGTCCGGATGCGTGCCATTTCACGATGGCCGTGACGACATATCCGCTGCCACCGCACCAGGCCCTCAAATGCGAAGAAGGCGGGCGGCTGGCGCCGATGTGGCCGGATATCGTCAATATGCGCGAGTCAGACATCCCGCAGCTCGTCGTCGACAACGGCTCCACCTATGCAACGACTGTGGCGCATTTCCGCAAGGCGCGGACCTTCTACGGTCCTGGACTGCGCGGGCACGTCATGCCTTACGGCCGCTCGACGGATATCAATCATGCGGACGACGTCGACCTCGCGAAGCATTTTGCCGGAATCTATTGGGGTAAGAAGTCGCAAGCATGAACGCTGACGGCGACATCGCGATCGTCGGTTGCGGATCGATCGGCAGGCGGCATGCCGCGAATGCGGCGCGCGTGTTTGGCGCGGCACGCGTCGCCGTCGCCGATCTCGACGCCGAACTTGCCGCGCGCTCCGCCGCCGAGGCAGGGGTACGCGCGCATTCGAGTATCGACGCGCTATTCG
>PVXE01000021.1 GCA_014444615.1 Tagaea sp. CACIAM 22H2
GGCCACCCTCGACAACCTCGCCCGCCATTACGGCGAGGACCGCTATCGCGCCGCGTCGCGCTTGCGCCGCCTCGTCGCGCGCGAAAACTAAGTTCATCGTTCAAGGACACGCCAACATGACCGAAGCCTATATCGTCGACGCGATCCGCACGCCCATCGGCCGCTATGCGGGGGCGCTCTCCGGCGTGCGCGCCGACGATCTCGCCGCGATTCCGTTGCGCGAGTTGGTGAAGCGCAATTCGGGCGTCGACTGGGCCGCGATCGACGACGTGATCTATGGCTGCGCCAACCAGGCGGGCGAAGACAATCGCAATGTCGCGCGCATGGCGGCGCTACTCGCCGGCTTGCCGGTCGGCGTGTCGGGCACGACGATCAACCGCCTATGCGGCTCGGGCCTCGATGCCGTGGGCACGGCTGCGCGCGCGATCAAGGCGGGCGAAGCGGACCTTATCGTCGCGGGCGGCGTGGAAAGCATGAGCCGCGCGCCCTTCGTCATGGGCAAGGCGGAAATCGCCTTCTCGCGCGACGCGGCGATCTACGACACCACGATCGGCTGGCGCTTCGTGAATTCGCTGATGAAGAAGGCGCATGGCGTGGATTCGATGCCGGAGACGGCCGAGAACGTCGCCGCCGATTTCAACGTCTCGCGCGCCGATCAAGACGCGTTCGCGTTGCGCAGCCAGCAGCGCGCGCTGGCGGCGCAAGCCTCGGGCCGCCTCGCCAAGGAAATCGTCGCCGTCGAAACCCGCAAGGGCAAGGAGATGGTGACGGTGTCGCGCGACGAGCATCCGCGCGACACGACGATCGAGACGCTGGCCAAGCTCAAAGCCTTCGTGAAGCCCGACGGCTCGGGCACGGTGACGGCGGGCAACGCGTCGGGCGTCAACGACGGGTCGGCCGCTTTGCTCATCGCGTCCGAAGCCGCGGTAAAGAAATTCGGCCTTACGCCCAAGGCGCGCGTAATCGGGGCCGCCGCCGCCGGCGTGCCGCCGCGCATCATGGGCATCGGCCCGGTCCCGGCGACGCAGAAACTGCTCGCGCGTTTGGGCTGGAAGATCGGCGATATCGACGTGATCGAGCTCAACGAAGCCTTCGCCGCGCAAGCGCTGCCGGTGCTGCGCCAGCTCGGCCTGCCCGACGACGCCGCGCATGTGAACCCCAATGGCGGCGCCATTGCGCTGGGCCATCCGCTGGGCGCTTCGGGTGCGCGTTTGGCGTTGACCGCGATGTACGAATTGCACGAGCGTGGCGCCAAGCGCGCCCTCGCCACGATGTGCATCGGCGTGGGGCAAGGCATCGCGCTGGCGCTGGAGAAGGTCTAACGCGCGCAGTAGTCGCGCCACAGGCGGCGATACGCCGCCTCGACTTCGCGGATATGCGCCGCACTTTCGAAAAGGGTCGATGCGCGGAAACGATCGCGCAAGGTACGGCGAATCTCGTCGAGCCTTGCGGGATCGTGCGCGAGCTTCACGGCCGCCGCGACGTAGCCGTCTTCGTCGGCACCGACCAGATCGCCGAAGCCCAGCCGCGTCATGATGCACAGCGCCAAGCGGCCATAGACTGGCGCTCCCGCCTCGGAAATCGTCGGCACGCCCATCCACGCCGCCGAGCCCGTCGTGCGCCCACCGTTGAACGGCACGCAATCGAGCAGCGCGTCGACATCCGCGAATTGGTCCCAATACGCCCCACCATCGGCATGGCCGCGGATTTCAACGCGCGACACGTCGAGCCCAAACGTCGCCCAGGCGGCGCGCATGCGCGTTTCCTCCGCGCGATCGAATCGTTCGGGGATTTTCACCATCAAGCGCGCTTGCGGCAATTCGGCCAGCACGCGCCCCCAGCGTCGCAATGTCCCGGGCGAGATTTTGGCCACGCGGTTGAAACTGCCGAACACGACCGGCGCCCCGCCCCGCGCGCGCGGCGGCGGCTTGATCGGCGCGTCGGGCAGGAACGACGTCGTGTAATAGCCACCGGGCAGATCGACGATCCGGTCGCCCGATAGCGACGCCAAGGCGCCGTCGCCGGAGATCCAGCGATCCGCGATGAACGCGTCGCACGCGGCGATGCCCGCCGACGGCGATTGGCACAAATACTCGATCTGGACGGGGGCGGCGCGGCGCGCGAACACGGCCAGGCGGTTCTGCTGCCAATGGCCCATCGTGTGGACCAGAATATCGATGCCGTCGTCGCGGATCTTCGCGGCCAAAGCGCGATCGTCGAGCGCGCCGGCATCGGTCCAGAAATCGGCGTAGCCGCGAAGTTCGTCGGTGATCGCATCGCGCTCGGGCATCGTCGCGTAGACATGCACGGCGAAATTCGCCCGGTCGTGAAGGCGCAAGGCCGTGCGAATCTCGGCCGAGGCGATATGCGCGTAGAGATTCGACGAAAGATAACCCACGCGCAATTTCCGCTCGGGATCGCGGTCGTTGGCGAATTTCGCGTCCACCGGCCCGGCGAGCGCTTCGACCTTCGCGCCGAACGCGCGGTGTGCGGCGAACAAATCGGCGGGCGGCAATTCGGCGTCGAAAGCCAGGGCGATCAAGCGGCGCGAGGCGAGTTCGGCGCGCGCGGGATCGAGCGCGATCGCGCGATCATAAGCGGCGATCGCATCCTTGGCGCGGCCCCAGACGCCGGTCAGCGCCGTGCCCAGATCGTCCCACGCACCAACATTCGCCGGATCGAGCGCCACCGCGCGTTCCAATGCTTCGGCCGCCGGCACGGGCCACGCGGCGAGCAAACGCACATGGCCCAAATTGCGCCAAAGATTGGCGTCGCCCGGCGCGATCTCCACCGCGCGTTCGAACGCGGCGGCCGACAAGTGGTAGCGCGCGAGATCGTAATTCGCGAGGGCCGCGCCCGACCATGAAGCGACTTCGTTCGGCGCCTTGCGGCACGCGATATCGAACGCGGCCAGCGCTTCGGCCGCGCGCCCCATCGCGCGCAACTGGCGCCCGGCGTCGATCAACGCTTCGGGCGGCCATTCTTCCGGTGAGGGCGGGCGTTCGGCGTCGGTCATCGAACCGTCAGCACCAGCTTGCCGATATGCGTATCGGCCTCCATCGTCGCGTGGGCTTGCGCCGCTCGCGCCAGCGGGAAGGTCGCGTGGATCAGCGGGCGCACTTTGCCGGCATCGAGCAGCGGCCACACTTTCGCGCGCAACGCCGCGGCGATTTCGCCCTTCTGCGCCACGCTGCGCGGGCGCAACGTGGAGCCCGTATAGATCAGTCGTTTGCGCATGATCGCATCGAACGACAATTCGGCCTTGGCGGATTTGAGGAACGCGATCTGCACGATGCGTCCCTCCACCGCCGCCGCGTCGATATTGCGTGCGATATAATCGCCGCCGACCATGTCGAGAATGAGGTCGACGCCGTTGCCGCCGGTGAATTCCTTCGCAACGGCGACGTAATCTTCCGCGCGATAATTGATCGCGCGATCCGCCCCCAGCTTCGTCACGGCGGCGCATTTTTCGGCCGTGCCGCACGTCGCCAGCACCCTGGCGCCGAACGCCTTGGCGAGTTGCACGGCGGTCGTGCCGATACCCGAGGCACCGCCATGGCACAGAAACGTCTCGCCCGATTTCAAGCCGCCGCGCTCGAACACGTTGGTCCAAACGGTGAAGAAGGTTTCGGGCAATGCCGCCGCTTCGACCATCGAGAAGCCGTCGGGGATCGGCAGACATTGCACGGCCGGTGCGGCGGCGTATTGGGCATAGCCTCCGCCCGCGACCAGCGCGCAAACCGTGTCGCCGATTTTGGGCCAGGTCACATCCGGCGCCGTCGCAACGACGGTGCCCGCGACTTCAAGCCCCAGCGTGTCGGGCGCCCCCGGCGGCGGCGGATATTTGCCGTAACGCTGCAAAATATCGGGGCGGTTCACACCGGCGGCAGCGACCTCGATCAGCACTTCGCCGGCTTGCGGCACGGGCACGGGCTTCGTGCCCGGCACCAGCACCTCCGGCTTGCCGGGGGCAGCCATCGTGACGGCTTCCATGACGCTGGGGAGACTCATAGACTGGCAACCTCGCACGGGAGACGGATATGGAATTCGACGAACTCGAGCCGCGCCATAAATTGGTCAAGCCCAAGGACCTGTCCAGCTGGGGCGTGGCGGAACTCGAAGCCTATATAGCGCGTCTGGAGGGCGAGATCGCCCGCGCCAAGGCCGAGATCGGCAAAAAGGGCTCCCACCGGGCGGCGGCGGACGCTTTTTTCAAAAAATAGCGGCGGCGGCGGCGTTCCGGCGGTAAAACCGGACAGGATCTGAAACCCGGAGTGCACGACATGTCGTTGAAAGGCAGAACCGCCCTCGTCACCGGCTCGACCAGCGGCATCGGGCTTGGCATCGCCAAGGCGCTGGCGGCGCAAGGCGCCAACATCATGCTCAACGGCTTCGGCGACGGCGAAACGATCGCCAAGGTCCGCCGCGAGGTCGAAACGCTGGGCGTCAAGACCGGCTATTCCGCCGCCGATATGTCGAAACCCGCCGACGTGGAAGCGTTGATCGCGGCTTGCGTGAAGGAATTCGGCGCGGTCGATATTCTGGTCAACAATGCCGGCATCCAGCATGTCGCGAATGTCGACGAATTCCCGCTCGACGCGTGGGACCGCGTCATCCAGATTAATCTGACTAGCTGCTTCCAGGCGATGCGCGCGGCACTGCCGCATATGAAGAAGCGCGGCTGGGGCCGCATCATCAATGTCGCCTCGGCGCACGGGCTGGTCGCTTCGGCGGGCAAATCGGCCTATGTCGCGGCCAAGCACGGGCTGGTGGGCCTCACGAAGGTCGTGGCGCTGGAAACGGCGACGCTGCCCATCACCGCCAACACGATCTGCCCCGGCTGGGTGCTGACCCCGCTGGTGCAAAAGCAGATCGACGCGCTGGCCGAACGCAAGGGCATTTCGGGCGCCGCCGCGAAGGACGAATTGCTGTCCGAGAAGCAGCCGTCGAAGGAATTCGCCACGCCCGAACAGATCGGCGGCCTCGCCGCGTTCCTGTGCTCGCCCGCCGCCGACCAGATTCGCGGCAGCAATTTCTCGATCGACGGCGGGTGGACCGCGCAGTGATCCCGATGCAACGCGAGGACGTCACCGAGAAGATCGTCGAGGTCCGGCGCAAGAGTGCTGCTTGGATGGTCCATGCGCTGACCGCGTCGGGCGCGGTCATCGGATTGCTGGCGCTGATCGCGGTCATCGAGGGCAATCCGCGCGAGGCGCTGCTGTGGCTGGGATTGGCGCTGATCGTCGACGGAATCGACGGGCCATTCGCGCGCAAGCTCGACGTGGCCGAGCGCCTGCCGCGTTTCGACGGCGCGCTGCTCGACCTCGTCGTCGATTATCTCACCTACGTCGTCGTGCCCGCCGTATTGCTCTGGCAGTTCGAATATCTGGGCGACGGCTGGCTCGCTTCGGCGGCCGCGGGCTGGATCCTGTTCTCCTCGCTCTATATCTTCGCCAATCTCGATCTGAAGACGACGGACAATTACTTCGTCGGCTTCCCGGCGATCTGGAACATCGTGGCGCTTTATATCTATGTGCTGGGCACGCCGGTCTGGTTCAACTTGATCGCGGTCGCCGTGCTGGGCGCCTTCAGCTTCACCAAGGTGAAGTCGATCCATCCGTTGCGCGTGCGCGATTATCGCGCGTTGACGCTGACGGCGAGCGGCGTCTGGGTGTTCGGGGCCGCGTGGCTGTTGTGGTTCGCGCCCGCGGTCAACCCGATCGTCCTCGCCGCCTGGATGGCGGCCAGCGCCTGGCTCGTCGGCCTGTCGCTCTGGCGATCGGTGCGCGGAAACTAACGGCTCCGGTACGTCGCGCGGCCGTGCGCCGCACCGATACCGTCGCGCGACTGATCGACGCGCACCGTGTAGCGCATCAGATCGGCGCGATGGATGGATTTGCCCGCCATCGCCGCGCGCCCCTGCCGATCGTAATAGACGAGATGCCGGATCAGGATCGGCGACTTCGCCGGCAGATGCAGCAACTCCATCTCCTCCGGCCCCGACAGCGCGGCCTCGATCGTCAAATCGCTATGGGCGAGATCGATCCGGCGCCAGATCAAATTTATCAGCGACTGCGTCGCTTGTTCGCGGCCGATTCCCTCCGCCGCCCATAACGGCAGATAGCGCCAATCGATCGACACCGGCGCGATCGGCGTGGTGCGCAGGCGCTTGAAGAACAGCACTTCGGTTTCGGCGGGCACGCCCAAAGCGCGCGCGGCTTCGGCCGGTGCGGCGACCCGCGCGTAGGTCAGCAGGGCCGTTTCGACCGGCATGTCGCCCGAATCCCACTGGCCGCCGATATGGGAACCCACGCCAAGCTTCTCGTCGACCTTGCGCAAACTGACGGCGGTACCCTGACCGCGCCGGCGGCGCAACACGCCCGCTTCGACCAGTTCGGACAACGCTTCGCGCACCGTGGCGCGGCTGACGGCGAACATCGCGGTCAATTCGTCGTCGGAATAGAAGCGCTTTTCCGGATCGCGCCAATCGCCGAGCATCGCCAGCAGGCGATTGCGGACTTGCAGGTAGAGCGGTATCGGCGAGGCGCGATCCAACGCCGCAAAGGCGGGATGGCCGTCACGGGCCGGTCGCTTGCGATTCATACCGCTGCCCCGCGATTTCCCCACATCGCTGCCGCGTGGAATTCTAAGAAAAGTTCACCCATGACTTGAACGCTACCCCAGCGCGTGCGGCCCTGGTACAAAAATCGCCGAGGAGAGGACCATGCCGCTGATCAAATACGTGACCGACATTCATTTCGACTTCGGCGCCGCGAAGGCGCTGGGCGAGCTTTGCGCCGCGCACGGGATTTCGCGCCCGCTGATCGTGACCGACAAGGGCGTCGTCGCGGCAGGCGTGGCCGCGCAAGCGCTGGCCGCGATCGAGGGCAAGCTGCCCTTGGCCGTGTTCGACGAAACCCCCGGCAACCCGACCGAAGCGGCCGTCGACAAGGCGGCGGCGCTCTATCGCGACCACAAGGCCGATGGAATCGTCGCCGTCGGCGGCGGCTCGTCGATCGATCTTGCCAAGGGCGTCGCGATCCTGGCGGGCCATCCGGCCCCGCTTGCCCAATACTGCACGATCGACGGCGGGGCGCCGAAGATCACCAAGAATTGCGCCCCGCTGATCGCCATTCCCACCACCGCGGGGACGGGCAGCGAAGTCGCGCGCGGCGCCATCGTGATTCTGAACGACGGGCGCAAGGTCGGGTTCCATTCCTGGTTCCTGGTCCCGCGCGCCGCGGTGCTCGATCCGGAACTGACCCTCGCCTTGCCCGCCGGCCTGACGGCCGCGACCGGCATGGACGCGATCGCGCATTGCATCGAAGTTTTTCTCGCCCCCGCCTTCAATCCGCCGGCCGACGGCATTGCGCTGGACGGGCTTGCCCGTGGCGTCAAATGGATCCGCCAGGCGGTGCAGGACGGCAAGAACCGCGAGGCACGCAAACAAATGCTGAGCGCGTCGATGCAAGGCGCAATGGGGTTCCAAAAAGGTCTCGGGGCCGTTCATTCGCTCTCCCATGCGCTAGGCAGTTATCGTGCCAAGTCGCTGCATCACGGCACGTTGAACGCCGTGCTGCTGCCCGCCGTGCTGCGCTTCAACGAAAGCGCCGAGACGGCGGTCGCGGAGGAGAAATACGCACGGCTGCGCATCGCGTTGGGCTTGGCGCCCGGCGCCTCGGTCGATCAAGCGATCGCCCAGCTCAACCGCGATCTCGGCATGCCGTCGGGGTTGGGCGCCATGGGTGTGGACAAGGGCTTCGTCGAGGAAGCCGTGGGCAAAGCGATGAAGGACCATTGCCACGCCACCAATCCCCGCATCGCGACGCCGGACGAGTATCGCGCGATGATGGCGGAAGCTTGGTGATCTAGATCGACTTGACCGAGCCGCGCAGCACGACGCGCGCGGGGTGCATCACCCGCCTTCCGGGCGGTGTGCGATTTTCGATCCGATCGATCAGAATGTCCCAAGCACTTTGGGCGATCTGTTCGATCGGATGGCGCACGACCGACAAGGGCGGCGTCGTCAGTTCGGCCCAGTCGGGCTCGTCGAAGGCGACGACGGACAGGTCGTTGGGAATCTTCACGCCCAGCGACGACAGCGTGAGCAGCAGCGCTTCGGCGATCGTCGAGTTCGACGCGACGATCGTATCGGGGCGGCTGTCCCCCGCCAGCAACGCGCGGATTTGGTCCGCGAAGATCGCGTCGTCGGGATCGCGCACCAGCGTTTGCGCAGCGATCCCCGCTTTCGCCCCTTCGCGCGCGAAGGCCGCCATGCGCTGGCGCGTGGTCACGAGTTCGGGCCAGCGCACGACGAAGCGCACGTCCCGCCGCCCGCGCGCGGCGAGCGCGTGAACGAGTTCGGTCATCGCACCGTCGTTGTCCATCGTCACGTAATCGAAGCGCGGATCGTCCATGCCGCGATCGATCATCACCGCGGGTACGCCGGAATCGGCGATCAGGTCGAACACGGCTTCCGGATGCACGGTCGGTACCAGGATCAATCCATCGACTTGGCGTTCGATCAACGCGCGCGTGCGGCGCAGTTCGATCTCCGGCTCGCCGCGATTGAGGACCTGCATGACCTCGTAGCCGAGATCGCCGCCCATCGTTTCGAAACGGTCGAGCATCGCGGCGAAGTAAGCGCTTTTGGTGTCGTGGACGACCAGCCCGACGACGCGCCAGGCGCGCCCGCGCAGGCTTTGGGCGTTGCGGTTGGGTACGAAGCCCAACGCGGCGATCGCTTCGTCGACCGCCGCGCGCCGGCGGTCGCTGACCGGAATGCGCCGGTTCAGGACGTTCGACACCGTCCCGACCGACACGCCCGCCCGGCGCGCCACGTCGCGGATCGTCGGCCGCCCCCCCGAATCATGCCTTGCATCGTCCATGACCGAAGTATAACATGATTGAACCGGTTCAATCGAAGGCCAAAGACGGCCGCGCGCACCGGAATTCGGGGGGACGGCCCAAAGTCGCATGAAAATCACGAAGATCGAGACCCACAAGCATTGGGTCGATTGGTGCAACTGGATGTTCGTCCGCATCGAAACGGACGAAGGCTTGGTCGGCTGGGGCGAGGCCTCGCTGCACGGCGCGCTGGATTCGGTCGAAGCCGCAATCCGCGAATTCGCGCCGCATCTGATCGGCCAGGACCCCGCCGGCCCCGAACGCCATTGGCATCGTCTTTACAACGCGTGGCGCTGGCGCGCAGGCGCGGTGTTCAACACCGCATTGGCGGGCATCGATCTCGCGTTGTGGGACCTCGAAGGCAAGCGCTTGGGCGTGCCGGTGCATCGCCTGTTGGGCGGGGCGCATCGCACATCGTTGCGCGTTTACGCCAGCCACTGGCTGAACGCGAAGATGACGCCCGACGAGGCCCATGCCGGTGCGAAGGAAGCGGTCCGCCGCGGCTTCACCGGATTCAAATTTTCGCCGCTGACGCATGAAGCGTTGAAGGCCGACGAAAGCGGCGCCATCCGCCGTGCGACCGAAGTGATGGCCGCCGCGCGCGAGGGTGCCGGGCCCGATGTCGACATCTTCATCGAATGCAGCGAATCGCTGAGCCCGCGCACGGCGGTGATGCTCGATCGCGCTTTCGCCCCCTATCGCCCCGGCTGGTTCGAGGAGCCCGTGCCCTTCGAGAACGCGGCGGTGATGGTGCGCTTGCAGCGCGAGATCTCGACGCCCATCGCAACGGGCGAGCGCTTGCTGTCGCGCTACGAATATCGCGAGCTGATCGAGAATGGCGGCGTGAAGATCATCCAGCCCGATCTGATGCACGCCGCCGGCATCACCGAAGTGCGGCGCATCGCGAGCTTCGCCGACACCTACTACATCCCCGTCGCCCCGCATAATCCCGGCGGGCCGATCTGTACGGTGGCGTCGATGCATTTGGCCGCCGCGATCCCGAATTTCTACATCCTCGAACAAATGGAGCCGCAGCGCGAATTCCGCGACCGCTCGGCCACGCCGGCGGTGAAGTTCGAGAAGGGCCATTTCATTTTGCCGCAAGGCCCCGGCTGGGGGATCGAGCCCGATCTCGAAATCCTGAAATCAAAACCCTACCAGCCGCAGCCGCGCGTCGAACGCGGCGGCGCGCTGTGGTCGTGAACAACAAGAAACGAACGATCCATAAATCGATCCATAAACGGAGGAACCCCATGTCGCGTAACGCCCTGCTCGCCGCCGTCGCGGTGATCGCTTTGGCCGGCCCCGCCGCCGCCCAGAATCGCGTGACCATCCAATGGCAAACGCCAAACCTGACCGAAGCGCAGTACGAGCCGATCTGGAAACAGACGATCGCCGAGTTCGAAGCCGCGAACCCGGACGTGAAGGTCGAGCCGATCCTGGTCGCGCGCCGCGACCATTGGACGAAATTCGTCGCCTCGGCCCAGGCGCGCCAAGCGCCCTGCGTCGTCGCGGTGGACCTGACGACCGCCGCCGCTGAAGGCTATCTGCGCCCGATGGACGATTTGTGGGCGAAGGAGCCCGCCTCGTTCCGCGACGCCTGGGCGCCGGAAATGCTGTCGGCCGCCAAATGGGAAGGCAAGCTCTATGGCCTGCCGAATTGGGGCGGCACCTATGCCGAAGTCTATAACCGCGAGCTGGTCGAGAAGGCCGGGCTCGACCCCAAGAACCCGCCCAAGACCTGGGACGAATATCTGCGCTGGGCGAAGGCGCTGACCGGCCCCGATCGCTGGGCGACCAGCATTCTGGGCGGCAAGACCGACACCACGACGCGCGTGCTGCTGACCTGGATTTGGGGCAATGGCGGCGAAGCATTCAACGCCGATATGACCGAGGCGACCTTCGCCAAGAACCCGAAATCGCTGGAAGCGATCAAGTTCTATCTGGGCCTGTTCACCAAGGAAGGTGTCGCCTCGCCCGCGCCCACGACGACCAACTACCTCGAACAGACCGTGCTGTTCGCGCAAGGCAAGATCGCCACGATGCGCAACGCCTATTGGTCGATCGCCAAGGTGATCGGCGACAACCCGGCGATCGAAGGCAAGATGTTCGTGGCGCCGATGCCCGCGAACATCCCCAACGCGCCCACGCTCGCCAGCGTGTCGGCGCATTCGATCTCGCAAAGCTGCCGCTATCCCGAACAGGCGTGGCGCTTCATCAAGTTTGACATGGACAAGAAATGGGCGATCCAGCGCGCGGTGAAAGCGAACTGGATGCCGCTGCGCCGCGATTTGGTGAACGAGCCCGAGTTGAAGGCCGATCCGATGCTGGCCGAGTTCGTGCGCATCGGCGCCAATGCGCGTTCGTACCCGCTGCCGCATCCCGCCTGGGCCGACATCGCCGTCAACGACATCGTCGACGCGGTGCAGAAGGCGCTGCTGGAACCCGCGCGTACCGACGAGATCTTCCGCGATCTCGACGTCCGTGTGACGCGCAAGCTGCGTCAGTAATGTCGAATACGACGACCACGACGAACATCCCCGACCGGTCTTGGACCGGGCGGGGGCTCGCGCGCGAACGCTGGCACGGCTATCTGTTTCTGGCACCCACGCTGCTGTTCCTGGCGGCAGTCATCGTGCTGCCGCTGTTCCACGCCTTCTGGACCAGCTTCCAGCGCATCCGCGGCTTGAGCTCGACCTTCGTCGGCTTCGCCAACTATGTGCGCGTGCTGGAGGACGAAGCGTTCTGGCATTCGCTGCGCGTATCGCTCGGCTTCGTGTCGATTTCGGTCGTGGCGCACGTGCTGCTCGGCCTGCTGCTCGCCCTCGCACTCAACAAAATCACCTTCGCGCGTACCGCGTTGCGCGTGCTGTTCCTCACGCCGTGGATGGTCGCGGCGGCCGTCGGCGCCACGATCTGGCTGTGGCTGCTCGAGCCGCAATTCGGCGTGATCAACTACATTCTGCAATCCGCCGGCATCATTTCCGCCCCGATCGCCTGGCTCGGCACGCCGGGTACGGCCTTCGCCGCCGTCACGACGGTCGAGATTTGGCGCGGCGTGCCTTTCATCATGCTGCTGACGCTGGCGGGGCTTCAAACGATCCCGGCCGAGCAGTACGAAGCGGCCGAGATCGACGGCGCCACGACCTGGCAGAAGTTCCGGCACATCACGCTGCCAAATCTCAAATATCTGCTGGTCGTCGCCTCGACGCTCGACATCATCAATGTCGTCCGCCACTACGACATCATCGGCATCATGACCGGCGGCGGCCCGGCGGGGGCGACCGAAGTATTGCCCGCGTTGCTCTACAACACCGCCTTCCGCGCCAATCGCTTCGGCGAGGCGGCGGCGATCGGCGTGCTGCTGCTGTCGATGGTGCTGGTGTTCGCCGCGATGTATCTGCGCATCACGCGCGTGGGCCAAGAGGACGACCGCCGATGAACCGCACCTCCCCCTTGGGTCAGGCGGGTCTGTGGATCACGATCCTGATCGCGGCGATCGTTACGGTGTTCCCGTTCTACTGGATGCTCAACACCGCGCTGAAGCCGCAAAGCGAAGTGTTCCTATCGCCGCCGGCCTTCTATTCGGCGAATTGGAGCTTCGACGCGTTCCGCACGCTGCTGATCGAGCGGCCCTTTGCGCGCTACTTCCTCAATTCGCTGATCGTGTCGCTGGGTTCGACGCTGCTGTCGGTCGCGCTGGCGACGCTCGCGGCTTATGGCTTCACGCGCTTCCACATCAAAGGGGCCGGCGCGTTGATCGTGTTCCTGCTGTTCACGAAGATGCTGCCCGAAACGCTGCTGATTATCCCCTATTTCCGCCTGATGTCGGAACTGGGCCTCATCAACAGCCATATCTCGCTGATCCTAGCCTACAGCTCGTTCGCGCTGCCGTTCAGCGTGTGGATGCTGATCGGCTTCTTCCGGTCGATCCCGCTGGAGATCGACGAAGCCGCGATCGTCGACGGCGCCTCGCGCATCACCACGCTGTGGCGGGTGATCCTGCCGCTGGCGCGGCCCGGCTTGGTGGCGGTCGCGCTGTTCACGTTCCTGATCTCGTGGAACGCCTATGTCTGGGCGCTGGTGCTGACGACCGATCCATCGATGTTCGTGCTGTCGGTCGGTATCGCCAACATGGTCGGCGAATATCGCGTGCAATGGAACGAGCTGATGGCCGCCGCGATGATCGCCGCCGTTCCGGTGATGGTGATGTTCGCGTTCCTGGAACGTCACCTCGTCAACGCGCTGACGGCGGGTGCGGTTAAGGGCTAACCGCCGCCGTAACCACGGACCAGTCGCGGCAGACCGGTCGACAGGATCGGGAAATAGACCATCACGATGATGGCGCCGATCTGCGCGTAGAAGAACCAGCGCAATTCGTGCCACAGCTGGCGCAAGGTTAGATTCCCGATCTTGCACGCGACGAACAGGCAAATGCCGACGGGGGGCGAGATCAGCCCCAGCGTGCAGCAGACGATCATCACCATGGAGAAATGGATGTCGTCGATGCCCATCTGGCGCGTGACCGGCAGCAGGAACGGGGCGAGCAGCAGCAGGGCCGGCCCCGCATCGAGCGCCAGGCCGATCAGCAGGAACACCAGAACGCAGACGATCATGAAAAGCTGCGGATTTCCGGCGAAGGCGGTGGCGAGCCCCGCCGTCCATTCGCCGATCCCGGCCATGATCAGCACGTAGTTGACGATTTCCACCGTCGCGATCAGCAGGAACAGCGACGCGGTCAATCGCGCGGCGTTGCGCAAGGCCAGCATCGCGCCCTTGCGGTCCAGCGAGCGGAACACGAAGGTCGACAGGATAATCGCGTAGATCACCGCGATGCCGCCCGCCTCGGTCGCGGTGAACACGCCCGATGTGGTGCCGAACACGATGAAGGCCGGCAGGCTCAGCACGATCGTGCCTTCGCGCGCGACGCGCCCATAGTGCTCGCGCGGCACGTCGAGCTGCGAGACCGGCAATTCGCCTTTGATGCCCTTCCAGAACACGACGCCGCCGCAGGCCACGCCCAGCAGCAGCCCCGGCACGATACCGGCGAGGAACAGGTTCAACACCGAAATGTCGGATACGGCGGCATACAGCACCATGATGACCGACGGCGGAATGATCGGCCCGATCACCGACGCGGCGGTGATGAGGGCGGCCGCAAAGGCTTTCGAGTAGCCTTCCTTGGGCATGGCGTTGATGAAGATCTGGCCGAGTGCGGCGATATCCGCGACCGCCGTGCCCGAAATCCCGGAGAACATCACCGCCGCGACGATTGCGGCATAGGCTGTGCCGCCCTTGATGCGGCCGACCAGAATGCGCGAGAGCTCGATGAGTCGCTCGGATATCCCGCCGCGATTCATGATCTCGCCGGCCAGGATGTAGAACGGCGCCGCCAACAGCACGAAACTGTCGAGCCCGGCGAACATGCGCGACGGAACGTTCAGCAGCCCGTAACCGTCGTACATCAGTGCGAAAATGGACGACAGGCCGAACGCGAAGGCGACCGGCATGCCGACGAACAGCGTCGCCGTCAGAAGGATGAGGATCGTGGTCACGTGCGCGTCCTGGACAGCAGCGAATCCGCCGCCTTGACGAGATGGATGAAGGTGAGTGCCGCCCCGCCGAACGCGATCGAGGAATAGATCCAGATCATCGGCAAACCCGTGGTGGGCGCGGTCTGCGCGCCGTTGAGCTGGCAATAGATCAAGCCCTGCCAGGTCAGCACGACGCAGAAGACGACGTTCAACAAATGCAGAAGCGTCTTGTGCCACGCTTGGAACGTGGCGTTCTCGATTTCGCCGAACAGATTCATGTCGAGATGCTCGTCCGCCCAGCTCGCGGCGACGGAGCCGAGGAAGGTGATCCAGATCGCGATATAGCGGATCGCCTCCTCGCTCCACGAGATCGAGTCGACCGCGACGTAGCGCATATAGACGCTGACGCCGTTGAGCACGACGAGGATCGCGAGCAGCCAGCCGGCGGCGTGATCGCACGCCGCCGACAGGCCTTTCGCGAGTGCGCGGATCGCGTTCATGTCTCCGCGCCCCTTCCCTTACTGGCCGTAGACGCGGCGCTTGGAGTCTTCGACCGCCACGAGCAGCTTGTCGACGACGTCCTTGCCGGCCTGCGACGCGATGAACTCGATCACCGCGCCCTGCGACGCCTTGCGGAACGCTTCCTTCTCGGTCGGCGTGTTCACATAGACCTTGGTGCCCTGCTGGCGGATCTTGTCGATCGCCTGCAGCGAGTCCATCGCCTTGCGCGAATTGGCGACTTCGGCGTGCATGCGGGCACCATCCATCAGGATCTGCTTGTGATCCGCCGACAAGCCGTTGAACACGCGGTCGTTGATGATGATCAGATGCATGCCGTAGATGTGCTCATTCACGCTCATGAACTTCTGCACTTCGAACAGCTTGCCGTCCCAGATTGTCGCGGCGGCGTTTTCCTGGCCGTCGACGACGTTCTGCTTCAGCGCGGGCACCAATTCGGGCCACGCGATCGGCGTGGCCGAAGCGCCCATCGAACGCATGAAGTTCACGTAGACCTGGCTTTGCATCGTGCGCATCTTCAGGCCCTTCAGATCGTCCGGGCCTTTGATTTCGCGCACGTTGTTGGTCAGGTTGCGGAACCCGTTTTCCGACAGCGCCAGCGTGCGGATGCCCGTCGCCTTGCGCATGTCCTCGGTCATTTCCTTCATGAACGGGCTGGTCATGAATTCCCACGCGACCGGCGAAGATGGGAACAGATACGGGATCTGGAAGGCCTGCATTGGCTTGTGGAACGAGCCGAGGACCGAATCGTCGGTCAGCGCCATCTCCAGCGTGCCATTCTTCACCTGCTCGGTCAGCTGCAACGAGCCGCCCAGTGTGTTGAAGAACAGACGGATCTCGAGCTGCCCGCTGCTGCGGAATTCGACATATTCCTTCAGCGCCTTCATGCCCAGGATTTCGCCGCCCATCGAATCGGGCGCGCCGATCGAGAAGCGGAGCGTCGTCTTTTGCTGGGCGTCTGCGGCGGCGGCCGAGAGGCCGACCGCGGCGAAAGCGGCAAGTGCCAGGACTTTGAATTTCACGGCTTTCCTCCCTCGGGGTTATTTGCTTTTGGTCTTCAGTTGCGCCGCATTGACGCAAGCGGCGAGCGAGCCCGTTTCGAGATGGGCGAGCACGTTGGTGAGCGAACTCACGCGCATGTCGACCAGCGAGGCGGGGCTGTAGAAGGCGGCGTGCGGGCTCAAGGTCAAGCGCCCTTCGAGCCAGGCTTCGCGCGCGAGAAACGCGCGCACGAGGCGGTTGTTCGGATTGGCCGGTTCCTCCGGCAATACGTCGAGACCGGCGGCGATGACGCGTTTGGATTTGAGCGCGTCGTAGAGCGCATCGAGATCGACGATGGCGCCGCGCGCGGTGTTGATCAGCACCATGCCTTTCTTGGCTTTGGCGAACACGTCTTTGCCGATCAGCCCGACGGTTTCGGGGGCCGAGGGCGCGTGGATCGACAACACGTCGGAGATCGCGGCGAGTTCGGCGGGTGTCTTCACGCGCTTGGCGCCGACCGCGATTTCGTAGCCGGCGGGCTGGAACGGATCGCAAAAGGCGATATCCATCCCGAAGGCGCGCGCGCGCAACGCGGCGGCGAGCCCGATACGCCCCAAGCCCACGACGCCGAAGGTGCAACCGCGCAAGCGGCGCACGACCGGCGCTTTCAGATGGTGCCAATTCGCCGTCGGGTCGGCGCGGATAAGGTCGTGATAGCTCGCCGTGCCGCGCGTCAACGCCAGCATCAGCGCGATGGCGTGATCGGCGACTTCCGACGTGCCGTAGTCGGGCACGTTGAAGACGGCGACGTTGCGCTTGGTCCATGCCGCGACATCGATCATGTCGTAGCCCACGCCCGAGCGCAGAACCGCGCGCACATTCGGCCAGTCGGAAGTCTTGCCTTCGATCGTCGTGCCCGCCGGATAGTGGACGATCGCATCGGCCTTGGCGCGGATCGCGGCCGGGATCGGCTTCGTCTCCGCTTCCTCGCGAGTCTGGATATAAAGCTCGCAGCGGCCTTGCGCCGTGCGCTTTTCCAGATCCGGCGCGCCGTGGGGAAATTGGCTGAGGACGACCAGCATCGCGTCACTTGCTCCGGATCGAGGTTAGCGTGGCGCCCATCTTCACGACGGTGCCTTCGGGGAAGAGATGCTTGCCGACGATGCCCGCGGCGGGCGCTTCGATCTCGACGACCGCCTTATCGGTTTCGACTTCGGCGACGAGCGCGCCTTGTTCGACCTTCGCACCTTCGGCGGCGACCCAGCGGATCAGCTTGCCTTCGCTGACGGTCAAATCGCCGAAGGGCATCTTGACCGGCTCGCCATCGACGGCGACTTCTTGCACGGGGGCCGCCTTGGCGACGGCGACCGGCTTCACCGGGGCGGCGATTGGTGCGGCCATGCCGCTCGCTTCGCGGCCCAAACGGCGGATCGGATCGGCGTGCCCGGCGATCGTGCGGCGCACGGCGTTCGCGATCGCATCGGTATTGACCAGCATCGCGCGCTCCAGCACGGGTGCGAACGGATGCGGGACCGGATCGGTGTGCAAACGCGCGACCGGGCCATCCAACTCGTCGAAAGCGAGTTCGTTGATCGATTGCGCGAGCTCCGCGCCCACGCCGAACATCGCATAGCCTTCGTCGACGACTAGTAGGCGATGCGTCTTGCGCACGCTCGCGGCCACCGTATCGACGTCGAGCGGCTGGATCGTGCGCAGATCGATCACTTCGACCGACACGCCCTCGCTTGCCAAAATCTCGGCGGCTTCGAGTGCACGATGCACAAGCTGGCCAGCACTGGCGATGGTGATATCCGTGCCCGTCCGCGCGATACGCGCAAGGCCGAAGGGCACGTAATGATCGCCCTTGGGCACCGGGCCCTTGGTCGCGAACAGCGCCTTGGTTTCCAGCATCAACACCGGATCGCGGCCGTTGAGTGCGGTCTTCATCAGGCCCTTGGCGTCGGCCGGTGTGGCCGGCAAGCAAACGACCAAGCCCGGAATATGCGCCCAAGCCGGGTGATACGTGCCGCTATGGTGCGGACCGGCCGAGCGCACGGCGCCCGAGCCCACGCGCACCACCATCGGCGCTTCCATCATGCCGTTGGACATGTAGCGCAGCTTGGCGGCCTGCAACGCGATCTGGCCCGCCGCTTCGAACATGAAATCGGCGAACATCAGATCGGCGATGGCGCGCACGCCGGTCGCCGACGCGCCCAACGCGGCGCCGGTGAAGCCGAGTTCGGAAATCGGCGTATCGACCATCCGCGTGGCGCCGAATTCCTGAAAGAGATTCTTGGTGTGCGCGAACGTGCCGCCGCGCTCGCCCGTCCCTTCGCCGAAATAGACGATGTTGCGGTTGCGGCGCATTTCTTCGGCGATGCCGTCGCGCACGGCGTCGAGCCAGCTCGTCTCGACCTCTTCCGCGAGCGGTTTTCCGGCGGCGGCACGGGCCACGCCGGGATTCAACGGCTCGGCGAAGACATGCAAGTGCACCAGCGACGGATCGGGTTCGGCGGAGTTGCGCGCGAATTCGATCGCGGCGGCGACGTCCTTGTCGATCTGCTCGTCGATCTGGTCGAGCGTGCGGCCGGTGACGATCGCGAAATCCTCGATCAAGCGGCGGCGGAACGTATCGACCGGGTCCTTCTTCTTCCAGTGATCGACTTCTTCCTGCGTGCGATAGGTGCCGGTCAGCGGATCGCCTTCGTGGTGGCCGACGGTGCGATAGGTCTTGGCTTCGATCAGCGTCGGCCCGCCGCCGGCACGGGCCTTGGCGAGCGCTTGGTTCGCCGCTTGCCACACCGCGACCACGTCGTTGCCGTCGACCGCAATACCCGGAATTCCATACGCGGCGGCACGCGTCGCGATTTCGGGATTGCGCGTCACGTTCTTCAGCGCCGTCGCGGTGGCGTAGAGATTGTTCTCGCACACGAACACGACGGGGGCGTCGAACACGCCCGCGAGGTTCAGCGATTCATGGAACGCCGCGTGGTTCGTGGCGCCGTCGCCGAAAAAGGCGACCGATGCGCCGCGCGACTTGCGATATTTGGCGCTGAACGCCGCGCCCACCGCCGACGGCAAGCCGCCGCCGACCAAGCCGTTGGTGCCGAACAAGCCGACCGACGGATCGTAGAGATGCATCGTGCCGCCGCGCCCGCCGCAGCAGCCGTCGCGCTTGCCGTAAAGCTCGGCCATCAGGATCTTGGGATCCATGCCCTTGGCGAGCGCATGACCATGACCGCGATGGGTGGACGTGATCCAATCGCTGGGTTGAAGATGCGCGCAAACGCCGACGGCGGTCGCTTCCTCGCCGATATAAAGATGCAGAAAGCCCGGCGTTTCGCCGGCCCGGCACGCGACCTGGGCCGCCAGCTCGAACTTCCGCAGCAGCACCATCTGCTTGTACAGCTCGACCATCGCTTCGGCGTCGAGACCGTCGGGCAAAGGCTGCTGGTTGGGCAGCTTCGTGGCGAGGGCCGTGCTGGCGGGGGGCGTCATCGATCAGAAATCCCGTGCGAAGCCGGCCGTCCAACCGCCGTCGATGGCGAGGATATGGCCGGTGATGTAGGTGTTGCCCGGATCGGCGAGGAACAACGCGCCGCGCGCGATTTCCTCGGGCTCGGCCGGGCGGGCGAGCGGAATATGCGACAGCAGCCGCGCGTGCAGATCGAGCTCGGCGCTTGTCGCGTTGTGAATCCACGACCGCCAGCCCGCCGTCGCGGTCGACCCGGGCGCGATGCCGTTGACCAGAATGCCATCGGCGGCGAGTTCCAACGCGGTCGAGCGCGTGAGGTTCACCACACCCGCTTTCGCGGCGACATAGGACGATTGCAGCCGCATGGGCACGAGACCCAGCACCGAGGCGATATTGACGATGCGCCCGAATTTGCGGGCACGCATCGCGGGTGCGATCGCCTGCGTCATCAAAAACACGCCGGTCAGATCGATCGCGATCATCTCGTCCCAAGCGGCGACGGGAAATTGATCGGCGGGCTTGCGATCGGCGGCTTTGACGCCGATGCCCGCGTTATTGATCAGAATGTCGATGGCGCCGCCGGTCGCGTCGAGGGCGGCTTTCGCGGTGTCGGCGATCGATTGGCGGTTGGCGACGTCGAGCGCGAAGGCGAAATGCCCCTGCGTGTGTTTCGTGGCCGCCGCGGCCGCCGCTTGCGCGCCCGCCATGTCGCGATCGGTGTAGATGACGCGCGCCCCGTTCGCCGCCAGCCCGTCCGCGATAGCGCGGCCGATTCCTTGCGCGGCCCCGGTCACGAGCGCGTTGCGCCCGTTCAGATCCAGCTTCATTGCGCTTTCTCCGAAGCGCTAGCGTTTCACGTTCCGCCCCTCGCGCGGCGGCTCTCCCGGTTGTTATGACAACTCACGGCCGCCGATCTGTCAAGCGGTCCGGCGCGAAAACGTGTAGGTCAGCCGCGCATCGGCGGCGAGCGCACGGGTGTAGGCGGCCTCGATCGGCAGGCCGGCGGCATCGCGATACAGCAAAAGCGTGACGAGCAGCGGTTCTCCCGCAATGCAACCAAGGCGCAGCACGTCCGACTCGTTGGCACCGTCGGCCCAGACCGTGTGCGACACGTTGCCGATCTCGAGACCGGTCTTGCGCACCACGGATCGGAACACGACCGTGTCGTCGAAATCGGCTTTGCGCATTTTCCCGCCGATTTGCGGCGGGAAATAAATGGTCGAACGCGCGTAAGGCCGCCCGTCCCGCTTCAAGACCGAGCGCAAGCAATGCAAGCGCGCATCCGGCTTCTCGCCGAACAACTCGGCGGCGTCGGGCCGGCGCTCGCGCGCATAGCTTTCGACCGTCAGCGTGGCGCCCGCCACCATCGCCACGACGTCGCCCAGCGATTCCATCGGATAGCCCAGGCGCTTGACCGGGCCGGTTGCCACGATCTCGGTCCGGCGCGCGCGCGCCTTGCGGATGACGCCGTCCTGTTCCAGCAGCGCCAGCGCATGGCGCACGGTGATGCGGCTCACATTGTACTGCTCGGACAATTCGGCTTCGGTCGGCAAATGCCCGCCGATCGGCCATTCGCCGCGGCGGATTTTGTCGCGCAGCGAGTCGAGCAGACGTTGATAGAGCGGCGGCTGTCCGCCTTGTTCGTTGGTCGCCATGGCGACGCAATACGTAACGCGAAGCATCGCTTGACGGAAGGGCATGCCCGCGGCGAGGCTCGCCGCCTCAACGTCCGGAGGAATCGCGACGATGTTCTACGAAATGCGCGTCTATTATTGCCTGCCCGGCCGCCTGCCCGCCCTCAACAAGCGTTTCACCGACGCGACGCTGAAATTATGGGACAAGTACGGCATCAAGCAGGCCGGCTTCTTCACCGATTACATCGGCACCAACTGCAACGCCAAGCTCACCTATTTCATCGCGTGGGAAAGCATGGCCGAACGCGAAACGAAATGGGCCGCTTTCATGGCCGATCCCGATTGGATCGCCGCGCGCGCCGCCAGCGAACAGGACGGCCCGATTCTGGAGCGCGTCGAATCCTCGATCCTGCAGCCGACGGCCTATTCGTCCGTCAAATAAGCCGCGCGGCCCCGGTCAGGGCGATGCCGGCGGTGCGAACGCCTCGCGAGAGCGGACTTAGAGCAAGCCCGCCGCGGTCATCAGATCGGTGACTTTCTTGTTGTCGAAACGCGAGGCCTCGACCCGCGGCGGCTGAAGCTTGGAAAGCGGCTCGAGCTTGGGGTTGGATTCCGCGCCGACGCCGATCGCGTATACGTAGGAATCGCCCATGCGCAGCACGCCCTGGCCCCCTTTGCCTGCGATCCAACGCAGGAAGGCTTGGGCCTGTTGCTGGCGCTTGGATGCCGCCAGCACGCCGCCGCCGGACACGCTGACGAAGGCGCCCGGATCCTGATCGCGGAAATAATGCAAGGCGATATTGGCGCTGTTCTCGCCGGTCTTCGCTTGGTCGTCGAAAAAGTAGTAGTGGTAGATCAGCGAACCGTCGACCTCGCCGGCATTGGCACCGCGCATCGCGTTGCTGTTGCCGCGATAGGGTTTGAAATTGGCCTTCATGCCTTTGAGCCATGCGGCGGTCGCCGCTTCGCCCTTCAATTGAAGATAGGCACCGACGATCGCCTGGAAATCGGCGCCCGAAGGCGAAGCGCCCCAACGGCCCCGCCATTTCGGCTCGGCCAGTTCGGCCATCGTCTTGGGCAGGTCTTCCGGCTTCAGCTTCGTCTTGTCGTAGACGAACACGGTCGAACGCGCGGCGACGCCGATCCACAAGCCGTCGGCCGGGCGATACGGCTCGGGGATCAGCGCGTTGGTCGCGGCATCGATCTTGGCGAACAGACCCTTGCCGGCGACGAGCTGCATTGCGGGTGAGTTTTCGGTCAAGAACACGTCGGCGGGCGTGCGCGCGCCTTCCATCACCAGCTGGTTGGCCATGTCCATATCGCTGCCCTTGCGGATCGTGACCTTTATGCCGGTTTCCTTGGTGAAACCGACGGCCCAATCGCGGGTCGGTTTGTCGCGCTGCGCGCTATAGACGATCAAACCGTCATCGGTCTGCGCGAAAACCGGCACGGCGCCGGCGGCGAGAAACAGGGCGCCGGCCGCGAGGGCGCGGAAGGCGGATTTGAACGCTCGCATGTGTTTGGCCTCGGCCAAGGAAGCACGCAACTTCGTGCGGACGAGGGAAAGTTTAGATTCGCTTGTAATTCAAGCGCAAATCACTCTCATTCTCTTTATCAAGTCGCTGAAATGAAACGCCTATTCATAGAAAGTGGAGTTTAGCCGCATGTTTTATAGACGCATCCGTGCTGTGCGACGCAATCACGCCGTGTGGCGTTAGAGCGAAGCGGCCAATCGCGTCGCATTGCGATAGGCGAGCGCCAAGATCGTCAGCACCGGGTTGAAGCCGCCATTGGTGACGTGCAGCGACGCGTCGGCGACCACAAGATTGGGGCAGGACCAAACGCGCCCGTCGGAATCCGTGACCGAGCGGCGCGGATCGTCGCCCATACGCGCCGTCCCCGCCTGATGCTGGCCGCCGGTCAGACGTACGGGCTGCGGCGACGTCCATATCTTCTTCGCACCCGCCGCTTCGATCCACGCGACGGCTTTGCCCAGCATGTACTCGGCCGTGCGGAAGGATTCGGGATGCGCCGTGCCGGAAAGCCGCGCGACCGCTAGGCCGAAACGATCCTTCACGTCGCCGTCGAGCGTCACCCGTGCGTCGGGATTCGGAATTTCCTGGATCGGCCCGCGCACCTGTGTGATGCGCCGGTAGTTGTCGCGCATGTAATCCTTGGCGCCTTGGCCCCAGAACGGCGCGTCGGGCGGAAACATCGTTTGCGCGAAGATCGTCGGCACGACGATGAAATCGTCGGCCAACATGCCGCCGCCGATGATTCCGGGATTGCCGTGATTGAAGTCGCAAGTCGCGATCGTCACGCCCGGTCCGTGCGGGTCGTAGACCGGATCGTCGAACAGCCCGATCGCGGTCGGATAGATATGGCCCTGCAAATGCCGGCCGACCTGATCGTGGTCGTTGCCGATGCCGTGCGGATGTTTGCCGCCCGCCGACAACAGCAGCAATCGCGCGGTCTCGATCGCGCCAGCCGACAACACAACCGAACGCGTGCGCACGCGAAGGCGCGGCGCCTCGGCCGAAAATCCGCGGCGGAATACGACGGCTTCGGCTTCGCCATTCGCCGCCGTCTCGATCCGCTCCACCGTCGCGCGCACGATGAACGCGCAGCGCCCGGTCGCGAGCGCGCGCGGGATCGCGGTGTTCTGCGTGCCGTTCTTGCCGTCGCTCGGGCACGCGAAGCCCGCGCAGGATCCGCACTCGATGCACGCCGCGCGCTCGTTATAGGGTTGCGAGTTGATCAGCAGCGGCGGGCTGAAGGTCGAATAGCCGAGCTTCGCCGCCCCCGCTTTCAGGATCGACTGGATGCGATAGCCGGGCAACGGCGGCATCGGATAGCCGCGTCGGCGCGGAGCCGGATGGCCCGTATCGCTGCCCGCCACGCCGATTTCCCATTCCGCGCGTTCGTAATCGGGCGCGAGATCGGCATAGGTTATCGGCCAATCGGCGAGCGACGAACCCGCCGGCACGCCGTAGCGCGAGGCCATGCGAAAATCGTCGGGCAGGAAGCGCCACGCTTGCGCGCCGTAGACGGCGGTGCCGCTGCCGGGACCCGCCGCGTTCG
Organism: Tagaea sp. CACIAM 22H2; assembly: GCA_014444615.1. Lineage (GTDB taxonomy): Bacteria > Pseudomonadota > Alphaproteobacteria > CACIAM-22H2 > CACIAM-22H2 > Tagaea. Next base: position 24,132 of record PVXE01000021.1, read on the forward strand.
AATGATAACGCTTGTCGTGCGGCGCCACGACATGCGTGCCGCCCGCCGGATCGACAAAGACGCGCGGATTGCCGTCGAGATCGGGCCCTGTATTGTGGCCGTAGACCTGATTGCGATGGTTGCGCAGATGATCGCGGCGGCCCGATTGCTCGTAGTCGTAGGCGTCGCCGCGTTCGAGCAGCAGCACGCGCTTGCCAGCCTCGGCCAGCACGCAAGCCGCAACACCGCCGCCCGCCCCCGCGCCGATCACCACTGCATCGTAGACGATATCGTCGGGCCGCTCGTCGCGATGCCGGGCGTAGGAAACGCGCGGCACCGGTTTGTCGGGCAGACGCGGCTCGTAGCCGACCATGCGCCAGGATGCGTTGCCCGCATTCCCGCCATTGCCTTCGTCGGCGTAGAAGCCTTCGCGCACGAGTTCGCACAAGCGCCGGAACCACGGCGCGTCCGCGCGCGCAGCCAACAGCGCATCGCGCGACGCGGCGTCGAGATCGGCGAGGGATTTGGCGGCACCCGCGTCGAGTTCGGCCAACCCCGCCGTAATGCGGGCCGCATCCGCCGCCGCCTCGCGCGCAAGGCGCGCGCGCACATAGGCATGCGTGCCGAGATCGATGGCACCGGGATCGGCGTCGCGCGGCACGATCCTGTCGATCGCGGCGTTCAGCAGTCGAATTTCATGCGGCGTCATGGCGTCTCCCATTCGCCAATTCTCCGGCGATCCGCCGATGGAAGGCGAGCAGCACGACCAGCGACGCGATGCCCAGCGCCGCCGCGAACAGATACGCCCCGCCACCATAGGCGTGATAAAGCGGGCCCGAGGCGAGGGTGATGCAGCCCATCATCGTGCCGCTGATCGTCACATAGGTCGCTTGCGCCGAAGCGCCGCGCGCCGAGCTGATCGTGACGGCGACGAAGGCCTGCAAGCCCAGATGCACGCAGCTGAAACTGACCGCGTGAAGGCTTTGCAGGAACAAGGTCGGCCATGGACCGGGATCGAGCGCCATCAATCCCCAGCGCAATACGGCGCCGGATGCGGCCAGCGCCAGCGTGCCAACGGGCCCCAAATAGCGGGCGACGAACGGCCCCATCCAGAACATCGCCATTTCGCTGATCGTCGCGATCGACCACATCATGCCGATCATCGTTTCGGGCGTGCCCAATTCGCGCAGATGGATCACGCTGAAGCTGTTCCACATCGCGTGGCTGCTCATGACGAGGGCGGCGGCAACCATCATCGCCAGCACCGCCGGCCGGCGCAGCGCGCCCGATTCGGGAACCTCGTGGCGCATAGGGCTGCGGTCGGTCTTCGGCAGCAGGAACGACGCGACACCCATCGCGAAGACCGACAAGACGAAGGCGGCATAGACCGCCGTCGATCCGCCCCAGCCGAGCAGCACCCCGCCGATCAGACTGGTCACCGCAAAGCCGGCCGAGCCGAAGACGCGCAAGCGCCCGAAATTGCGCACGATGCCGCGCCGCACAAGATCGACGGCACCCGCGTCGAACACCGGCGGCACGTTTTGCAGCGCCATCATCATGGCGACGTAAAACACGAGAATCGCAAGGAAGCCCGAGACTTGCCAAAGAATCAGCGCGAGCGCCACGCCGACGAACGCAAGCGCTTGGATCATCCGCCGCGTATCGCCCACGCGATCGGCGACGCGGCCGACGATCGGCGTGACGAGCAAACGCGCGAACATAGGTGCACCAACGATCATCGCAATCTGCGGTTCGCTGAGGCCGCGCTCGGCCAGCAGGCTCGGCAGATAGGGCTGATTGAGGCCCGACCACGCGAAAATCGTCAAATAGACCAAGCATGTCCGCGTCACGAGACTGCGGTTGCCCGATACGGTCGTCTCCACTGGCCGCGTTTCCTTCCCTTGCCGCGCACAATAATCCGCACTGATCGCGCGCGCCAGCGTGAAACTTTGAAAACGATTACATGCCCATTTTACGGTGGACAAACGCGGCCGGTTGTATTGTCATGCGCGGCGGATCGACGGCCCGGATCAACCGGCGCGATCGCCAATGCGGCATGCAAGGGAGGAATCAGATGGAGATGAAATCGGGCGGTCTCAGCCGGCGCGACACCATCATCGCCGGTCTCGGCGGGTTGTTCGCCCTCGGCTACAAAGGCGCCAACGCGCAAGGACAGGCGGCGCTGACGTTCTGGTCGGTGCGCCTCAACACGCCGGAGCTATCGGCAGCGCTTCGCGGAATTCTGGAGCAGTTCCAGCGCGAGAATCCCAGCATCAAGATCACGCACGAGCCGGTGTCCGGCAATCTCGTCTATCCGAAATTCATGGCCGCGATCCGCGGCCAGTCGATGCCCGATATCGCCGAAGCCTATTCTTACCATCCGCTCCAGTTCGCCGCGGCGGACCAGATGGAGCCGATGGACGACATCATCAAGGAATGGCAGGCGAACGGTCTGCTCGCCGATATCAGCAACGAATTCGCATACAAGAAGTTCCTGTGGAAGGACCACTACTGGGGCGTTCCCTACAATCTCGACATCCGCGCGATCTACTACCGCAAGGATCTGCTCGAAGCGAAGGGGATCCAGCCGCCCAGGACCTGGGCCGAATTCGAAAAGGCCGTTCTCGCCACGCACGATCCGTCGAAGGGCGTGTACGGCCTCGCCTTCCCAGCTGGCAATTTCCACATCGCCCAGCACTACTATATGGCGTTCATGTTCCAGGCCGGCGGCAGCATCCTGGACAAGGACGGCAATCTGATCTTCGGCACCAAAGCGAAAGACGCGAATGTCCGCGCCCTGACTTTCCTGACCGACTTCCATACCAAGCATAAGGTCACGCCGCCGGGCATCGCGTCGCACAACACCGACGATTCGCACACGATCTTCGTGCAGGGCCGCGCGGCGTTCGGCATGGGTGCGGGCCTCATGATCTCGCGCATCATGAAGGAGAATCCGAGCCTGTTCGACAAGGTCGGCATCCTCGAAGTTCTCGAAGGACCCGCCGGTCCGTCGGGCCGTCTGACGGCGGGTTTCTACAATCCGATGTTCGTGTGGAAGCACAGCCCGGGCAAGGAAGCAGCGAAGACCTTCGTCCGCTGGTTCGTGCAGCCGGGCCGTCTGGAGCCGCTCTATCGCGCAGCCCCCGGCCAGCATTGGCCGATCTTCAAGCGCGACGCGAACACGCCGCGCGTGACGGAAAACCGCCTGCTGCGCGAAGCGCTGACCAATGTCGTGCCCTACGCGACGGACTTCGCCTATCCCGGCTTCGGCCGTCCGGAGATGGGCGTCATCGACGGCGAGAAGATGTTCGCCGCCCCGGTGAACGAGGTCGTCGTCGGCGCGAAGACGCCGGAAAAGGCTGTGCTCGACGCGCATGCCGCGATGGCGAAGTTGTTCGTCTAACGCCGCACCAAGCGGGGTCCGGCCATGCCGGACCCCGCCCCTTTTCGCACGCAAGCACGACGACGGAGAACGCGGGGATGTTGGTCCAGCAACGAAAGCGGATGGCCTTCTGGCTGATCCTGCCGACCTTGCTGCTGATCGTCGCGTTCAAGATCGCGCCGATCGCCGAAGGCGTGGTCGTCAGCTTCCAGGCGCAATCGATGATGCGCCCCAATCCCGACGCGTTCGTCGGCTGGACCCACTACAAGCGCGCGATCTTCGAGGAAGGCGTGTTCGGCGCCGCCTTGTGGCGCACGATCGTGTGGACGGTCGGCTCGGTCGTCGGCGCCTATATCGTCGGCCTGTCGATCGCGCTGCTGCTGAACCGGCAATTCGCCGGCCGCGCGATCTTCCGGGCGCTGTTCCTGGTCCCCTGGGTCATCCCGGAAGTCGCGACGGCGCTGTTGTGGAAATGGGCCTATGGCGACGAGTTCGGCGTGATCAATTTCCTGTTGATGCGCCTGGGCGTGCTCGACACGCCGATCCTGTTCCTGTCGAGCCCCGGTGCCGCGATGGCGTCCGTCATCGTCGTGCAGATCTGGAAGCTCTACCCCATCATGTTCATCACGCTGCTGGCCGCCCTGCAAAGCGTGCCGCGCGAGCTGCACGAATCGGCGGAGATCGACGGCGCCACGGTGTGGCAGCGTTTCGTCTACGTCACCTTTCCCTATATCCGGCCGACCAGCGTGATCATCACGTTGCTTGCCGCGATCTGGACCTTCCAGAATTTCGACATCATCTATCTGCTGACCGGCGGCGGCCCGGCCGACGCGACCAAGATCCTGCCCACGCTCGTCTACGAGAAGGGCTTCTGGGGATTGGAACTCGGCTACGCCTCGGCGATCAGCCTGCTGATGCTGCTGTGCCTGACGGTGTTAAGCGTCAGCTACCTCTTCGTCTATCGCGCGCAACGGGAAGAAACATGACCGACACCGCCCTCAATCCCGGCGGCGCGCCGCGATCCGAAGCCGCGATGAACGCCTGGCGGTCGCGCGAGTTCCTGATGCGTCTCGGGCTCTATCTTTTCTTGAGCGCGCTGACGATCGTCGTGCTGTTTCCGATCCTGTGGATGGCGTCGTCGTCGTTCAAGCCGCAATCGGAATTGTTCGCGCGCGACATGACACTGCTGCCGGTCGATTGGACGCTCGCGAGCTACATCGCGGTATGGCAAGGCACCAGCTTTCCTTCCTATTTCTTCAACAGCTTCAAGATCGCCGTCGCCTCGACCGCCTTGTCGGTGATCGTGGGCATGTACGCGGCCTATGCGATCGCGCGCATCAAGTTCCGCGGCCGCTACGCATTCGGCATGCTGCTGCTGATCGCGCAGATGTTCCCGCAGATCATGCTGGTGATCCCGCTGTTCATCGTCGTGCAGAAGGCGGGACTGCTGAACACCCATATCGCGTTGATCGTGTGCTATGCCGCCTTCGCCCTGCCCTTCACCGTGTGGATGATGCGCGGCTTCTTCGAAACGATTCCCGAAGAGCTCGAAGACGCCGCCGCCGTCGACGGGGCCGGCATCCTGACCACCTTCCACAAGATCATCCTGCCGCTGGCGGGGCCGGGCCTGGCCGCCGTCACGATCTTCGCCTTCATCCGCAGCTGGAACGAGTTCCTGTTCGCGCTCGTCTTCCTGCAGTCGCGCACGATGTTCACGATGCCGATCGGCCTCGCCAGCTTCCAGGAGGAATACACCTTCCGCTGGGACCTGATCATGGCGGGGGCCGGCATCATCACCCTGCCGATCCTGTTCTTTTTCCTGCTGATGCAGAAATTCATCGTCGCCGGCCTGCTCGGCGGCGCCGTGAAGGGTTAGCCCCCCGCCGTCGCATTCGCCAACCACCCCATCCAACGCAACGAGGAGTAGAGTATCATGAAGTTCGGAGCCAGCTGCTGGCCCTTCCAGTGGGAACCGCCCTACGACGAGGCCATTCGCCGCATCGCCCGCCACGGGTTCAAGGCGACCGAGTTGATCGGCTGGAACAAGGATTATCTGCGCGATTACTACACGCCCGATACGATCAAGAAGCTGAAATCGGTTCTGTCGGGCGAAGGTGTAGCGATCTCGCAGTTCGTGTCGACGCCGCACGACCTGTCGAGCCCCGACAAGGCCAAGCGCGACGCCGCCGTCGATCATTGGGCGCGCGCGGTCGAGGTGGGCGCGGAGCTGGGCTCGCCGATCATCAACATGGTCAGCGCCTATCCGTTCGGCTTCCGCGACGCCGAGTATCCGCGCATCACCACGAAGCCGCTGGTCCAGACCTTCACCAACAAGATCCCGAAGGGTCTGAACTGGGACCAGAATTATCAGGACTACGTCCAGTCGCTGAAGACATGCGCTAAGCTGTGCGAGAAGGCCGGCGTGAAGCTGTCGATCGAGCCGCACCCGTTCCGCTACCTCGCCAACACCGACGGCGCGCTGCGCTTGATCGAGGACGTCGATTCGCCCGCCTTCGGCGTTAATCTCGACCCCAGCCACACCTTCCCGGTCGGCGACTTCCCGAACGTGTCCGTCTATCGCCTGGGCAAGCACCTGTTGCACTTGCACGTGTCGGACAATGACGGCGTCACGAACGTCCATTGGCGGCCTGGCATGGGCAAGATCGACTGGAAGGAAATGTTCGTCGCGCTCAAGGAGGTCGGTTACGACGGCGTGGTATCGATCGAGCTCGAAGACGTGCCCGGCACGTCGCGCGGGCCGACTTCGACGGCGCCGGGCCTGTTCCGCAATCCGACCGCGACGGATCAGTTCGTCGAGGAAACGGTGCTGGCGATGAAGTATCTCAAAGGTATCTGCGCCGAAGTCGGCATCAAGGTCGAGTAAGCAGCGAGAAGGATCGAAGGCCGATGTCGAACGACGAATTGGTTTACGTAGGCACCTATAGCGAGCCGATTCTGTTCGGCACCGGCCAGATCCTGCAGGGCAAGGGCAAGGGCATCTATTGCTATCGCTTCGATCGCGAGGCGGGGAAGCTGCATCTGCTCGGCATCACCGAGGGTGTGCGGAACTCCTCCTATCTCGCCTTCGATCCCAAGCGCCGCTTCTTGTTCTGCGTGAACGAGTACAAGGAATACGAAGGCAAGGCGAGCGGGGCCGTCAGCGCGTTCCGCATCGATCCCGCGACCGGAAAACTCGCGTATCTCAACACCAAAGCGAGCCACGGCACCGATCCGTGCCATCTGATCGTCGATGCCACCGGACGCTTCGTGCTGATCGCGAATTTCGCCAGTGGCAGCGTATCCGTGCTGCCGATCGCCGAGGATGGATCCCTGGGCGAGGCCGTCGAGTTCATTCAGCACAAGGGCGGAACGGGTGTCGATCCGCGTCGCCAGACGGGTCCGCACGCCCATGCGGTCGCGATCGATGCCGCGAACCGCTTCGTCTTCGTGCCCGATCTCGGCCTCGACGGCGTCGTCGTCTACGCGTTCGACGACAAGACCGGGAAGCTGACGCCGCACAAGACCCAGCCTTTGGTAAAGACGGCGCCAGGAGCCGGCCCGCGCCAGCTCGTGTTCCGCCCGGATGGCAAGTTCGCGTATCTGATCAACGAGCTGAATTCCACGATGACCGCCTTCGCCTACGATGCGGGCAACGGCACGTTGACCGAGCTTCATACGCTGCCGACCTTGCCGCCCGGCTATCACGGCCATTCGACCTGCGCCGAAGTGCAGATCACGCCGGACGGCAAATTTCTCTATGGGTCCAATCGCGGCCACGATTCGCTGGCGATCTACGCGATCGACGCCGCGACAGGGCGAATGACGATCGTCGGTCACGAGCACACGCGCGGGCGCATTCCCCGCAATTTCGAGATCAGCCCGTGCGGCAAGTTCATCGCCGCCGCGAACCAGGATACCAACAACGTATTGCTGTTCCGCCTGGATCCCGCCACGGGGAAGATCTACCCGACCGGCGACGTGGTCGATCCCGGCACGCCGATCTGCGTGCGATTCCGGTAACGGGAACAATCGACCCGGAGACGAAAAAATTTCCTGTCGCCGCCGCCGACTCGGGCTAGCTTAGCGGCCAAGCTGCGTCCGGCGGGGGCCGGACGCGCCGAAGGGAATGGCGGCCGGCATGGCGGACGAAAAGGCGACGCTCGAAGAGCGCCTGAAATTCATCGGCTTCGGAGCCGAGGATGCCGCCGCGTTACGGCGGATCAAGCCGTTGCTGGCGCAGAATCTCCAGCGGATCCTGACCAAGTTCTACGGTCATATCGAAGCCTATCCGAATTTGATGGCGATGTTCGGCGGCACCAAAGGTGTCGCCCATGCCCGCACCGCCCAGGCCGAGCATTGGATGAAGCTGTTCGACGCCGGATTCGACGCCGAATACGTGACGCGCGCCTTGCGCATCGGGGATGCGCATCACCGCATCGGGCTGGAGCCGCGCTGGTACATCGCGGGTTACGCTATGGCGGTGGGTGAGTTGACCGCCGTGATTTCCGAAGCCGTGCGCTGGCGCACGGCCGAGCGCACCGCCACGCTGCGGGCGCTGAACAAAGCCGTGATGCTGGATATGGACTATGCGATCTCGGTCTATATCGCCAAAGGCAAGGTCGAGACGGCGACCCGCGTCGCGGGGCCGATCGAACAGATCCGGGGGGCGGCCAACGAGATTTCGCAGGCGAGCGGCGATCTCGCCCGGCGCACCGAACGCCAAGCTTCGGCGTTGCAGGAAACCGCCGCAACGATGGCCGGGATCACCGCCGCCGTCGGCCAAGCCGCCAGCAGCGCCGCGCGCGCCAGCACGCTCGCTTCCGAAGCGCGTGCGCTGGCCGAAGACGGCGGCAAGGCCGTCACCAGCGTCGCCCAAGCGATGACGCGGATCGAAACCTCGTCTTCGCGCATCGGCGTGATCAGCCAAGCGCTGGAGGAAATCTCGTTCCAGACGAAACTCCTGTCGCTCAACGCCGCGGTCGAAGCCGCGCGTGCGGGCGAATCCGGCAAGGGCTTCGCGGTCGTCGCGCAGGAAGTGCGCGCGCTGGCCGAACGCTCGCGTCAAGCCTCGATGGAAGTGCGCGAGTTGATTGCCGAAAGCTCGATCGAGGTCGGCCAGGGCGTGCGGCTGGTGACAGCCGCCAACGAGGCGCTGGGCGCCATCGTCAAAGTGGTCGCCGAGGTCGACGAGATCGCGCCCGAAATCGCCGCGGGCAGCCGCGAAGTGGCGCGCAGCATGGCCGAAATCGACAAGGCGCTGGGCGAACTGGACACCACGACCCAGCAGAACGCGGCGATGGTGGAGGAAAACTCCGCCGCCGTCGGCTCGCTCGCGCGTCAAGTCGCCGACATCTCGCAAGTTCTGGCGAGTTTCTTGGGCGACGAAACGGCCAAGAAGCGGCGCTAACGCGGGCCGGGTGCCGGCCCCGTGCTGCCGCGCACCAGCAATTCGGTCGCAAGCCGCACATGGGCGGGCACGTCGGCCGAACCGGTCATCAGATCGGCCAGCATATCGCCCGCCGTCTCGCCGATCTGGCGGCGCGGCACGAAAACCGTGGTCAAGGCCGGCTCGCTGAAACGCGCGTAATCGATACCGTCGAAGCCGACGATCGACATGTCGCGCGGCACGGCGAGCCCCGCCGCGTGGATCGTCTTCAGAAACCCGATCGCCATTTCGTCCGAGGCGGCGAACAGCGCCGTCGGCCGGTCGCGCGGCTTGGCGCGCAGCATCGCCTCGGCCGCCGCCACGCCGGACGCGAAGTAGTAATCGCCCGTCCATTCGAGGCCTTCGGCCCCCGCCAGCGCGTCGCGGAAGCCCATGCGGCGCGCGGAATCCAGATGGCTGCGCAGCCGCCCCGACAGATAGGCGATGCGCTTGTGGCCAAGGCCGACCAAATATTCGACCGCCATACGCGCGGCGGCGCGGTTGTCGACTTCGACTTGCGGGAATTTTGCGCCACGAATGCGCTCGCCCACCGCGACGATCGGCAAGCGCGCGTATCGAGCATCGTGCGCACCGGCCCCTTGGGCACGTAGCCGTTGAGCAGCAGCACGCCGTCGACCTGGCCGGCGGCGGCGAGATCGACATAGCGCTCCTCGTGGTCGGGCGAGTTGTCCCGCGTCGCAGTCAGATCGAGATTGGCGATGATAAGGCCGTAGCCGCGCCGCGTGAGTGCGGCGTCGATACCGCGCAGCAATTCGCCGAAATAGGCGTTGCCGATATTCGGCACCACGACCAGCGCCATGTGACTGCGCCGGGCGCGCAGATTGCGCGCCGCGACATTGGGCGTGTAGCCCAGGCGCTTGGCTGCCGCGACGACGCGCGCGCGCGTGGCCGCTTCGACCATGCCGGGTTTCGCGAGGGCGCGGCTGACCGTGGCGACCGAAACGCCAGCGATCCGGGCGACGTCGGCAATCTTCGCGGTCTTGATCCGGCGGGTGGATTTATTCTTCGCGGCCATGCTGGGGAACGAATGTGGCCGGGTTCGCGGGGGCTGACAAGCATCGGCTTTACGTCCGGTCTTGCGCTGCCGCCGAAACCCCGGATAGGTTGTATGCAATCGTTTTTTAAATAGACAATCGGTACCGGGAGAAGCGCTTCATGCCTGCCACGATGAAAGGACCCGCCATCTTCCTCGCCCAATTCGCGGGCGACGAAGCGCCGTTCAATTCTTTCCCCGCCATCGTCAAATGGGCGGCCTCGCTCGGCTACAAGGGCGTGCAGGTGCCGAGCTGGGACAAGCGCCTGTTCGATCTGGAAAAGGCCGCGTCGTCCAAAACCTATTGCGACGAGATCGCGGGCATCGCCGCCCAGCATGGCGTGACGATCACCGAACTCTCGACCCATTTGCAGGGCCAGCTCGTCGCCGTGAACCCGGCTTATGACGAAATGTTCGACGCCTTCGCCCCGGCGGAAGTGAAGGGCAACCCGGCCGCGCGGCGCGAATGGGCCGAACGCCAAGTGCGCCTCGCCGCCAAGGCTTCGCGCAATCTCGGTCTCAGCGGCCATGTCGGCTTCCCCGGCGCGCTTGCTTGGCCCTATCTCTATCCCTGGCCGCAACGCCCGCCGGGCCTGATCGAGGAAGCCTTCGCGGAATTGGCGCGGCGCTGGAAGCCGCTGCTCGACGCGTTCGACGAGAACGGCGTGGATGTCGGCTTCGAGATCCATCCCGGCGAGGATGTGTTCGACGGCATCACGTTCGAGATGTTCCTTGCGGCGCTGAACAACCATCCGCGCTGCAAGATCAATTACGACCCGTCGCATTTCCTGCTGCAACAGCTCGACTATCTCGCCTTTATCGACATCTACGCCGAACGCATCAGCGCCTTCCATGTGAAGGACGCCGAGTTCAACCCGAGCGGGCGCCAGGGCGTCTATTCGGGCTATCAGCCCTGGATCAACCGCGCCGGGCGCTTCCGTTCGCTCGGCGACGGACAGATCAATTTCAGCGGCATCTTCTCGCGCCTCGCCACGCACGGTTATTCGGGCTGGGCGGTGCTGGAATGGGAATGCTGCCTGAAGCACCCCGAAGACGGCGCACGCGAAGGGGCCGAGTTCATCAAGCGCCACATCATCCGCACGACCGACAAGGCGTTCGACGATTTCGCCGGCGGCGAAACCGACAAGAACCAGATCGCGCGCTTGATCGGGACGGCGAAGCGATGAGCGCCCGCCCGCCCGCCCGCATCCGCCTGGGCATGATCGGCGGCGGCGAAGGCGCTTTCATCGGCGCCGTGCATCGCATCGCCGCGCGCCTGGACGACCGATACGAATTCGTCGCTGGCGCCTTGGCCTCGACGCCCGACAAGGCGAAGCGCTCGGGCATCGCCCTGGGCTTAGACGAAGCGCGGTCCTATCCCGACTACGCCGCGATGATCGCGGGCGAAGCCAAGCGCAAGGACGGGATCGAGGCGGTGGCCATCGTCACGCCCAATCACGTCCATGCGCCCGCGGCCCTCGCCTGCCTTGCGGGCGGTTTGCATGTGATCTGCGACAAGCCGCTGGCGCTCGACCTCGAACAGGGTCGCGCATTGGCCGCGGCGGCGGCGAAATCCGATCGCGTCTTCGCCGTCACCTACAACTACACCGGTTACCCGATGATAAGGCAGGCGCGCGCGATGATCGCCGCCGGCGAGATCGGCAAACTGCGCGTCGTGCAGGCCGAGTATCCGCAGGATTGGCTGTCGACCACGCTGGAGGCGACCGGCCAGAAACAGGCCGATTGGCGCACCGATCCCGCGCGCAGCGGCAAGGCCGGCGCGCTGGGCGATATCGGCACGCATGCCTTCAACCTGCTGGAATTCGTCACCGGCGACTTGGTCGACGCGGTGGCATGCGATGCGCAAGCCACGTTGCCGGGACGGCGCGTGGACGACAACGCGCAGATGCTGCTGCGCCTCAAAAGCGGGGCGCGCGGCGGTTTGTGGGCAAGCCAGATCGCCGTCGGCCATGAGAATGGTCTGCGCTTGCGCGTCTATGGCGAGACAGGCGGCTTCGAATGGCATCAGGAGGAGCCGAACACGCTGCGCTTCGCCAAATTCGGCGAGGCGCCGCGCCTTATCACGCGCGCATCTGCTTCGGCGCTGCCCGCCGCCGCCCGCGTGACGCGCATCCCCAGCGGCCATCCCGAAGGCTATCTGGAAGGTTTCGCGACGCTCTATGCCGAGATCGCGCGCGCGATCGAGGCCAAGCGCCAGGGCCGCGCGCCCGATGCGGACGTAACCTTCCCCGGCGTGACCGAGGGCGTGCGCGGCATGGCGTTCATCGACGCGGCAGTGCGCTCGTCCGCCGCCGACGGGGCTTGGACGAAACTCGGCTGACGCCGCCGACGCTCTGCCCGCGCGACGCCTATGCGGGCAGCGGTTGCGGCGTGTGAAATTTCGCGTCCGTCGCCACGCGGCGCGGTGCTTCGCGCACCGCCGAGTCCGGCAGCTTGTCGAGCTTCGTATATGGCGGATGCTGCCCGACCGTTTTGAACGGGCTGTTGCGCGCCGCGTTGTAGCAGCACAGCAGAACGTTGCGCGACTTGTCGGATTTGTTCTGACCCGAGGTGTGCAGCAGATTGGCATGGAAGAACAGCGCGTCGCCCGGCGCCTGCTCGACATAAATATGCTCGAGCACCTTCATCGCGGCTTCGACGCGCTCCATGTCCGCGCCGACTTGGCCGCCGACCGTGCCATGTTCGAGACGGCCGAGCAAATGCGAGCCCTTGAGTACCTCGAGGCAACCGTTCTCGCGCGTCGACGGATCGACCGAAATGAACACGCTGGCCATATCCGGAAACAGACAGCCGTTGCGGTACCAATAGCCGTAATCCTGATGCCAATCCCACGCGCCGCCGACCTTCGGGCGCTTCATCGTCAATTTCGAATGCCAGTGATAGACCTCGCCGCCGAGGATCTTCTCCATCGAATCGACCACGCGCCGACAGCGCGCGACCGCGCCGAACACGTCGTCCGCGGGATGATTCCACAAGGCGAGCTCGGTCGCCGCCCCTTTGCTGTCGGCGCGCGCATAGGTGTTCTTGGCGATCGCCGGATCGTTGCAGATCGCGTCGGACAGCATTTCGATTTCGTCGGCCGCGAACAGGTTGCGGCGCAGCACGTAACCGTCGCGCGCGAAAGCGGCCAATTCGTCGGCGGTCAGGCTCAGATCGGGCGCGGCGCCCGAAACGGTATTCGTCGGCATGTTTCCTCCGGCGCCGCGTTGGGCGGCTTTGTTCCGATATAGAGTCTCACGATTGCGCCCGGATTTCCAGATCGGCGGCGCGTCTGATGACGAACCGGCGCGACTCCTGTTACAGTCAGTACGCCCGTTCGAACGCGCGTTCCCCGCGCCGACGCGCTGGCCGTCCCGAGGGATTTGGCTTCATGCGCGTCCGCGACGATTACCGCACACTCACCGGCAAGGACAAAGCCTCGATCCTGCTTTTGTCGCTGGGCGAGGAAGTGGCGGCGAAGCTTTTCGCGCTGATGTCCGACGACGAGATCAAAGAGATCTCGCAGTCGATGGCCGGGCTCGGCAACGTCAATTCCTCGATCATCGAACGCCTGATCGTGGAATTCGCCGATCAGATTTCGGCCACCGGCTCGCTGGTCGGCTCCTTCGATTCGACCGAACGCCTGCTCGGCAAGATTCTCGACAAGAATCGCATGGCCGGGATCATGGACGACATCCGCGGCCCAGCCGGCCGCACGATGTGGGACAAGCTCGGCAACGTCAACGAAGGCGTCCTCGCGAACTACCTCAAGAACGAATACCCGCAGACCGTCGCGGTCGTGCTGTCGAAGATCCGCCCCGATCACGCCGCGCGCGTCATCGGCACGCTGCCCGAAGCCTTCGCGATGGAAGTCGTGATGCGCATGTTGCGCATGGAGACGGTGCAGAAAGATGTGCTCGATGACGTCGAGCGCGTGCTGCGCAACGAATTCATGTCCAACCTCGCCAAGACCACGCGCAAGGACACGCACGAGTTGATGGCCGAAATCTTCAACTCCCTGGACCGGCAGACCGAAGCGCGTTTCACGACGGCGCTGGAGGAACGCAACCGGGACTCGGCCGAGAAGATCAAGGCCTTGATGTTCAAGTTCGAGGATCTCGGCCGCCTGGACCCCGGCGGCGTGCAGACGCTGCTGCGCGCGGTCGACAAATCGAAGCTCGCCATCGCCCTCAAAGGTGCGAACGAAACGCTGCGCGATCTGTTCTTCTCGAACATGTCCGAGCGCGCGGGCAAGATGCTCAAGGAAGAAATCGAAGCCTTGGGCCCGGTGCGCGGCAAGGACGTGGCCGAAGCGCAAACCTCGATGGTCAACACCGCCAAGGAACTCGCCGCCAAGGACGAGATCGTCCTGTCCAAGGGCGGTGCCGGCGGTGCCGACGACCTCATCTATTGATCGGCCGCCGCCGCGCCAAAATCGGCGGGCGCAATCGCTTGGATGTTTCCGGGAAATCCGCTGGTCGGAGCGAGAGGATTCGAACCTCCGGCCCCTAGCTCCCGAAACTTGATAATATCTTTTAAAATCAATACGCTTTTTCACATCGAGGAACATGATGACGCTCTAACCTTTACGCCAATATGCGGCAGTAAATGCCAGCGCTTGCCAATTGCGGAAACTGGCCTCGACATCTCGCATCCTTATCTCGCCGCCGTAGCAAAGGACCTCATATCCTGCTGCTAACGCGGCAGCATCGCCGGCTGCAGTATGTCCCCCTAGTCGAATGGCGCGATCAACGATCCGGGCAGCGACCGGTCCCGGCACACCGGCTTCCTCAGCAGCCATCATCAGCAGGCTGTCCGCCGGCGTCATCATCGGGCGAAATCTCAATGGCTGTTCCGGATCCAGCATCCTCAGCCAATGCCAATCGAATGCGGGCGCGTCCGAGAAACACGCATATTTGTCGAGCGCCACGTTCAGTGCTCCTAGCGCAGTCTCCGCGCTTTGACCTTGATCGAGAACGGAACGCGACAGTCCATGTATGCGCTCCGACGCAGCGCTCCAGGTGAGATCACGCCATTCGAGACGTGGCTTGATCAAAATTGCGCCGACCTTCCCGTCGGAGCGTGCGTATCCAACCTCGATTGGATATCCACCATGTAGGGCTGAAGCCTCAAAGTCGACGAAAGCTATGCGCATACCGGGCCTCGCCGATTACCGAAACAAGCAGGACTGATTTACTTAAGGCGCCGCACCGGTGTACGCGACGAAGACTTCGCCTTCCGCGACCGCTTCTTTCGGGCGGGCTGCCCTTTTGCGGTGCGAGTCTGATTGAAACTTGATGTCATCCCAAAAATCGCAACGCCCAAGGACTTCAGTGCAAAGAAAGCCGCTTTAGCAGAACCGTCATTAGCTACTTCACTAATGAGATTACCGAAGAATGCTTGCGGTTCGAATGCATTGACCAATAGCTCCAACATCGAACTTCTCCCGGGTTGCAGGTGGTGGAAGATTAGTTTTCTTCGTCAATGCAATTTCATCGAGGAATGAAGTTCGCTTAGAGACCGCGCGATTCGATCAGCGAGCCGCAAGTTAAATCTGCCCCGCCGAGCTGCAGATTCGAGCTTTCGAATCACCAGCGGACTTGGTTCCGGCATCGCCTCGAAACTAACAGCTTGCTCTTCAGCGACACGTCGCTGCGCTTGCCTAAGGATGTCGCGTACGTGTTCTGGGCGCGGCTTATCGACTTGGAGGATCCGCAAGCGATTTAACAACGCTACCGGCGTTGCAGAGATTCCATTGGCCGTGAATGCAATCGAGACTGCGCTCAAATCGAGGCCAACACCCAGACCATCGTCGAACCAATTGCGGCGGGTTGTCGGTTCAGCAAGACCGAGAAGTGCCTCATGCATATTTCCATTTCGCCGACTGCCGCCAGCTCGATCGAGTTCGCTATATAGCAAGACTGGATTCGCGCAGCGGCTCCGAGCACATACCGTTGCAGGGTGACTCGGTGTCGCCGAGCTCCATCCCTTTGAAGTTCCCTTTACAACACGATTGTCGCTGCTACCCGCGAGATCATACTCGCCGATTGGACGCCCAACGAGTTCTGCTGCTCGCCGAATGATGCTGTCTTTACCGACGCCCGGAGGCCCAACCAGCAATATTGGCCGATGAGACTCGGTCGCCTCCCCCGTTACGAAGCGCGCTACATCAAGCGTGATCGCCGCAAGGTGAGGAAACTCGGCCGCCAGTACCTCACTCACCACCGATGTTGAGACCCGTGTCCGCCACAGGCGAAGAGGGTTCTTCAGCACCTCAAATTCTTTGCCGCCAGATTCAAGATGCGCGAGTGACTTTAGACCCGGAGCGACCACGCGATAGTCAGCCTTCGCGCCTATCGACTCACTGACT
Organism: Tagaea sp. CACIAM 22H2; assembly: GCA_014444615.1. Classification (GTDB taxonomy): domain Bacteria; phylum Pseudomonadota; class Alphaproteobacteria; order CACIAM-22H2; family CACIAM-22H2; genus Tagaea. The sequence goes on from PVXE01000021.1 coordinate 40,342, forward strand.
TTCTGCCAGATTTCATCGCTTTGAACTGCGTCCGCAAGGTCAACGATATCGTCACGATACTTTTCAAGTTTTTCCAAAAACGGAACGCTATCAAGCGCTCGCTTTAGATATCCAAGTGTGATCATTGCTTCCCGACGATCATCGATTAGGTAGCCGCAGTCGGCATCCCGCCGGAGCTCGCTTGCGATGAATTGAGCCAAAATCGCGATTGCTATCAACGAGCCTCGTTCGGCGGACAGTGCAAGGAAAGACCCCACAATATTTGGACCGGCGCCGCGCCGATGAGCTCGCACAGCCAATGCAAGCAGATCACGCGTTTGGAGTTTCGTTAGGTCAGTACTCGGATCAATAGACAGCGCGCTGCCCGCAGTTTCCTTAAGGAACAGCGCGATCTGCCGCTGCTGGCTGAAATTCAGCGTGCCCGGGAATTTCACAATCCAAAGCCGATTGCTGAAGGGCTCTCCGAATGGAATGTCGTCGTTCATACCGCCCCTCACTAATTATATGAGATGACTATACTGCTATTTTCTATTAGTTACAAGCAAATTCGCTTCACGTGCTTGGGCGACTCGCGATATCAAATCGACTTAGATGAAACAATTCGACGGATCAGCCTTTAGAGAGTGGCGCAGCCAGCACAGCTTGACCCAAGAGCAAGCTGCCGCGCTTGTTGGCGTAACAATCCATACCGTACGAAGTTGGGAGCAAGGTGTTAGGCCACCGCCCCGAAACGTCGCTTTTCTGATCGAGCGGTTAAAACCCAGCGATTATCCAAAAGATGCGGGATCGTCGGGAAATCGCCCCGTCGGAATTGCTACAAAGAATCTTAGGAAAGCAAAGCATCAATAATAGAACACGACAGGCAATAACAAGCTCGGCTCAGCGTTCAAACCAAACGAAAACGGCAATACCATTCTCATTTTGCTTATTTCGACTTGCCAGCATTGGTCAAGCGCGGCGCAAGAATACAACCGCGAGGACAGTAAGCCAGACAAGGGCTAGCGGCGGCACGATGGCGTTGAGCAAGTCGAGTTGGGGAACAAGTGTTCTCAGAGCCGTTACGGTGAAGCCGATTCCAAGTAAGACGCTTGCGATTCCGTTGCGACGAAGCCCTATACGCGAAAAAAGCAGGCCTAGTAATACGAGCCAAAGGCCGGAGAGCAGTTGAACGCCGAGCAGTTCGCCGACTCCACCGGAATAGTTATTGATCGTGACATAGCTCACTTCAATGACGGCGCGGAAGGTTGGATCGGGCGTGTCTACGTAGAGACTCGCCAGACTAGGCATGGCGATAAGCCAGCGTACGATACCGAGCGTCTTTAGTACGGCGGCTGCGACGCCGAAGGCCGCCATCGTATCGTTCAGCAAGCCGGCGGCGCCATGTGCGCACGCATACCGGCGCAAGGCGACCACGAATGGAACCATGGCGACTGCGGTCAGCATGTAGCCCCAATAGCCGATCTGCACGAAGATCGCCTTCGCAGCGATCAAGGGCAGCGCATCGCTAGCGGGCAACCGCAGACTGGCCGGCCATCCAATCGCTTTGCCAAGCACTATCAAGGGAATGAGAAAGAGAACGACCTGGCTGAGCGTTAGCAGTACGAGGGCGTTGCTTTCGGCACGCGACAATGGCGTCGTTGGACTTGTAACGGTCATGGATCTTTCCTCTCGTCTGCTCGCTTAACCGTTGACTGTCAGCGCTGCCTTGACTGCATCGTCCAAGGCTGTGTGCGGTTCCCGACCGATGAAAGACAGAAGCCGGCTATTGTCGAGTGCGAGGCTCTTCCTCCACAGCCAGGTCATCTCCAACGTTTCGCGTAGAAAGGGCATGAACGGAGCGCCAAGCCAAACGATAAACCAAGGGAAGGATCGGATCAGGCGACGGGGATCTCCGATCACACGCCGAACTGCTTCCGCTATTTCCCGCCCGCTGACGTCGACATGGCCGGCGAAATGCGCGAGCGTGAAGGTCGGCAAATCCGATCGCCGATCGACCAGCAGCGCGAAGGCTTCGGCAAGGTCCGGTACAAAGGCCCATGAGTGAGCCGCACCGGAGCGCGCCACCGTGCGGATTACTTTAACCTCGCGCCCTCCCTTAGCGATGGCTTGCGAGAACCATGAGTTGACTATGCGAGGGCCGAAAAAATCGCCCGCGCGAAGGGCAATAACCCGAATGCCGTGCTGACCGGCGGCCTGCATCAGCATATTCTCCATCTCGAGGCGTACGTGTCCTTTTCGCGTGGTTGGAGCGCGCGCCGACATCTCGTCCACTATGTCGGGCGATGTTGACGAATATACATAGACATTGGCCGGGAACAGGATCGTCGCACCGCTCGCATTTGCGGCTGCGATAGTGTTGGCGAGCATCGGCAGTCCATCCTCGCGCCAACGTTGGTATCCTGGCGGGTTAACGCCATGCACGATCAGTTCCGCACCTTCGGAAGCTGCCAGTACCGAAGCGGCATCGAGCGCGTCACCAGATCGCCAGTCCACCGGAAACGCGAATGTCGGCCGGTGCTCAATGGAACGTCGGGTCAGGGCTCTAATCGTCCAGCCGCGACGGAAAAGAGCGTCTGCGATGGCGTACCCGATGCCACCGGTGACGCCAAGGATAAGAGCGACGGAAGGGATGTTCGAGTTCATAGGATGTCTCCTGCTATTGGAGACAGATTCGTCGATAGCAAGAGAAACGGAAATTGTGAATCTTCGTCGATCTGCTATACGGTTTTGTATGAGAGAGTTGACCGACTGGTCCCTTCTGCGTTCCTTTCTCGCCGTCTCGCGCCGCGGCAGCCTTTCGGCTGCCGCGCGGGCGGCCGGCCTGACACAACCGACTATCGGACGTCACATCGACGAACTCGAATCAGGCCTCGGCGTTACCTTGTTCACTCGATCGCCCAGCGGCCTGATTCCGACCGAAGCAGCCCATGCATTGCAACCGCATGCCGAGGCGATGGAAACGGCATTCGCCGCACTAAGACGCGCGGCAACATTTGGCGGCGACGGCACTGCGCCGCGCGGCACGATTCGGATTTCAGCCAGCGAGATCATGGGAACCTTTGTGCTACCGCCGATACTTTCGGTGCTGCGGGGGCGCTATCCGGAGATCGTTTTCGAACTTGCGCTTAACAATCGTACAGAAGACCTCCTACGCCGCGACGCCGATCTCGCAGTGCGAATGACGCGCCCGAAACAGGATGGTCTCATTGCAAGAAAGCTCGGCATAGTCGGGCTTGGCCTTTATGCCCATCGGACGTATGCCAAGCGCCGCGGGCTTCCGCAGAACCTAAAAGAGCTCGCTCATCATCATGTCATAGGTTTCGACCGGGATGATCACTCCGCCCGTTCTGTAGCGAAGGGAACTCTACCGATCTCGCGCGAGATCTTCTCGTTCCGTGTCGACTCCGACGTCGCACAAGTGATGGCCGTGCGATCAGGACTCGGCATCGGGATGATGCAGAAGGCGATGGCGAAACGCGAACCTGATCTCGTTCCAGTCTTAAGCGAGAGAGTATCGCTTAATTTAGACTGCTGGCTTGTCGTGCACGAGGATCAGAAGAACGCCGTCACGATCCGGGCGATATTCGATGGCCTAGCCGACGGGCTGTCGCGATGGATTTTACAAAGCGGATGACACCGATACGTCGAAATTAGGAACCGTATCATCGCGAGTTCCGTACTCAAAATTGAGTAAAATCATTCAAGCCGAGTTTATTAAAAATCATCGATACATTCTGAGGCTATTTGTACCCTCTGAAAGCTCCGTCTGTCGCTCGTCAGCGCGTGTAGGACAGTTTGATCGATTTGCGTAGTGGAGGGTTTTCGGCTCATCGTCACCGTTGAAAGGGACGAGGATGAGACCGATGAAGCAGACGCCGCCGAACGGCACGGCCGAGCAGCATGTCCGCGAGATCCGCCGCCAGACGCGCAAGAAGTATTCTGCCGAAGAGAAGATACGGATCGTGATCTCGGGGCTCCGCGGAGAGCACTCGATCGCCGAGCTGTGCCGGCGTGAGGGGATCGCGGAGAGCCTGTATTACGTGTGGTCGAAGGAGTTCAAGGAAGCCGGGAAGATGCGGCTGGCCGGGGACACCGAGCGCCAAGCGTCGTCGGGCGAGATCAAGGACCTGCGCCGGGAGATGGGCGCCTTGAAAGAGTTGGTCGCCGATCTGACGATTGAGAACCGGTTGCTCAAAAAAAGTTCCTACGGGGATGGGGACGACCGCGAATGAGGTACTCCGCCTCGGAGAAGCTCGAGATCATCCGGCTGGTCGAGGAATCCCGGCTGGCGGTCAAACGCACGCTCGAGAAGCTGGGTTTCGTCCCTGCGCTCGTGTCTTGGATTAATGTTTGCCCCTCTTTTGAAGTGGTCGCGAGCCGCCTAGGAGCGTGTCACGCAGAGACGCCCGGTTATTGGTACATCCCCGCGAATCTAAATGGACCTGCAAGATTTAAGCTGCTCCAGCTTTTTGGATCGATCGAAGCTAAAATTGCTGTGCACGTTTCGCGCGCCCGGGAGTCGGGAATTCTTACAATGCTGCCGGCTACTAAAGATATAACCGACGAGCCATTTAAAAGCACGGCCACGAAGGCGCTGCCAAGGGAAGCCGATCCTACGGCAGCCAATTCTGATGGCAAATCTGTGCGGCGAACCGTGCCGCGCCCATTGCCGGTTGCCCGCGGTACGGTTGAGCAGGGTGCTTTTGCAGGGCCAGAAAGGCGCCAAGCCGATCCACACTCAATTGCGCAAGATATGTAACTGCGATCTGCAACAGCCTCCAATGATCGCGTCCAGTTTCGTCGAATTGAGCGGCTTTCGTTCAAGTCTTTGCACGAGATGGCACTATCGCGTCCAGTTCCAGCGGTATCCAACACACCAACAAAGTTGAGTTTGTCGCTATCGGAATATCTTTTTATGACCGATTATTTTTTATGACCGATTATAGGGATCCGAATTCGCAGCAGAAATTGAAGCAAAAAGCCAAGCAGCTTGCCGATCATGAGCTGCTTCTTGCGCTAAATTTCACCGCGACCCATTAAGGGGTCATTCAAAAAGTATTGTCGAACGGCGAAGCCGGCGTCCGTCGTGACGACATTGGGATGTGTTGGGTTTGCCTCCGCACTCTAAACGATGAAATCTTCGATCGGGGTACAACGCCGGATATACTAAAATCAAAATATTCTCAAGTGATAGCCCAGCTTCTCGTTTCGCTGTCGACACGGTCGCTGCCGGTGATTCCGTCGGTAAGAGAACCGGTTGAAGTTCGCATTCCAAAAAGCCGCCGCAACGATCTTGAACGTTGAGCAAACCAAATCAACGTCTTTAGGCAGTCCACCGGCTTTGGTCGCTTCTGATTGCAGGCAGTACTAATCCGGTTGCCAGAGAGCTAAACATCGACCACTAGCTGCCCTGCACCGCAAGCAACAATTCTCCGGCCAAGGTACGATCATGGTCTGCGACGGCACGAGCGAGGATAAGCGCGCCGATCAGACTGCAATGTCGCGACAGAGCATCCGCTCGATCGGTTCCCTCTGGGATTCCCGCTTCAAGATAGTCGCGCAAGCCTTTTGCAAAGGCCGCTCGAATAGGGGCTGGTTGCCGCGGAATTTCCGTGGCTGTTGCGGCAATAGGGCAGCCTCGGCTCACGTCTTTAAGATGAACCTTGTCAAGGTATTGCCGAGTAAAGCCCTCTAATCCTCCGTCTGAAACAACCTTAGCAAGATAGCATGCCGCCCGCTGCAACGCTTGTGTAATCGCAACCGCATTGAGTTCTTCGCGGGACGTGAAGTGGCCATAGAATCCACCGTGGGTCATGCCGGCGCCGGCCATCACTTCGGCAACGCCAACGCCGGAAGGGCCCTTCTCGCGCAGCAGCCGCTCCGCCACGCGCAGGATGGCCTCGCGATTCTGCGCTTTCTTCGCCGCCGACACCTTCATCTCAACTCCCCATTTTTTTGCAGTTGACGTTAATGATGATGATGATTGTCATGAATATGGCGTTTGATGATCTATATCATGGAAACTGCCTTTGATGATGTCCAACGTAATCCGGAGACGACCGATGCATTCGACCTTGAACTGATGCTCCGCACCACGCTGCAACCCCGCTCCAAATGGGCCGGCATCACCTCCTGTGGAGGAAACGCTAACCTTGAAAGGAATTTATGATGGCGCAAGCTCTCGTACTTATCTGCAGTCCAAACGGCGCTAACTCCGTCTCGCGCAAGATGCTGGACAACTACCTAGCCCGTCGCAAGGCCAAGTTCCCTGACGAAATCCTGACAGTCCGCGACCTGACTCTGCCGGAAAACGCACTGCCAAATCTCAGCGGTAGCTTCATCACCGCGATGTTCCTTCCGCCAGAGGCGCGGACGGCTGAGCAGGCACGCGAACTTGAGCTGTCCGACCGTCTGACCGCCGAATTCCAGTCTGCCGACACGCTGATCGTGGCCACGCCCATTCACAACTACACAGTTCCGATTCCGCTTAAGGCTTGGATCGACCATGTTTCTCGCCCAGGTGTGTCGTTTACATACGAGGGCGGCGTACGCAGGGGTTTGGCTCATGCACGCTCTGCTGTTTTCCTTCTGTCGAGCGGCGGTATCTACACCTCTGGCCCGCAGGCGGTCGAAGATTTCCTCGCCCCTTATCTACGCCACATGATGCTGTTTTTCGGAATTCCTGATGTGACCGTCCTGCGCGCTGAGGGCATCGCCTGGGACGCGCCCTCCGCAATCGCCCGCGCCGAGGCGCAGATCGCCGCCGCCTTCTAACGCTTGAACAGTCCGTCTTCAGAACGCCCTGCGGCACGGCTTTGTCGAGCGTGAATGTATCAAGAAGGGCGGTTTTGGCTTAGCAATCACGCGAGAGTCGCCTGGCGCTACAAAACTTTTGGCTCTACGGGCCTTCGCGTTTCCGTAGTCGCGCTCGGGACCGGTACGTTCGGAACGCGCTGGGGATGGGGAGCGGACCCTGAAGAAAGCCGTCGTGTGTTCGACGGCTTTGCAGAGGCGGGCGGCAACTTCCTGGACTGTGCCGATGTTTATCAGTTCGGAGAAAGTGAGGAGATACTTGCAGACCTGGTGCACGCTGATCGGGATCACTTTGTGCTGGGCACTAAATTCTCCATGGGTGCCGATCCGAATGGTGGCCCGTCTCGGACCGGCAACAGCCGCAAGGTCATCGTCCGATCGCTTGAGGCGAGCTTGAAACGGCTAAAAATCGATAGAATCGATCTTTACTGGGCCCAAATGGCGGATGGTATGACCCCTGTTGATGAGATTATGCTCGCATTTGGCCTGCCCCGGGTTTGGGAGACACGCGGTTAAGCTATTCGCATCTTGGCATCGAACGCCATCGGACTCTCGTAGCCGATCGTCGAGTGACGTCGGCGCGGGTTGTAGAAGCGCTCGATATAGTCGAACACGTCGGCCCTCGCATCGTCGCGCGTCCGGTAGACCTTTCGCCCGAAGCGCTCGGTCTTAAGCGACGAGAAGAAGCTCTCCATCGCCGCGTTATCCCAGACGTTGCCCGCCCGGCTCATCGAACAGACGATGCCCTGATCGGCGAGCAATCGCTGGGATGCTTCGCTGCCGTACTGGCTGCCGCGCTCGGAGTGATGCAGCACCGACCTTGGGCGGCCCCGCCGCCAGATCGCCATCATCAGCGCATCCGTGACCAGCTCGCTGGTTATGTCCGCGCGCATCGACCAGCCGACCACCCGGCGCGAGAATAGGTCGAGGACCACGGCCACGTAGAGCCAGCCTTCGGCCGTCCAGACATAGGTGAAGTCGGCAACCTACTTGGCGTTCGGCCGGTCGGCGCGGAAGTCGCGATCGAGGGCGTTGGCGGGAAGATGCGTCGTTGGGCGTATTCCCATATCGACCGGTAGACGACGCCGGCGCGGGCGCGCCCGCAATGCAAGGCTGCGCATCAAGCGTTCGATACGCTGACGCCCGCAATCCAGCCCGGCGGCCAGCACGTCGCGCCAGACCCGCCGCGAGCCATAGGTGCGATCGCTCGCCAGGAAGCTCGACCGGATCGCCTGGGCCAACGCGCTGTCATGGACGGCACGATCGCTCGGCGGCCGCGTCAGCCAGGCGTAGAAGCCCGCCCGCGAGACACCGAGCGCCTCGCATATCCAGCGCACCGGCCATATCCCTCGGTGCTTCGCCACGAAGCCGAACTTCACGTCGACTCCTTCGCAAAGAAGGCTGCGGCTTTTTTTAGAATGTCCCGCTCGGCCTTCAGCCGGATCACCTCGCGGCGCAGCCGCTCGATCTCCTGCTGCTCGGGCTTCATCTGCCCGTGCCCCGGGAACGAATGCTGCGGATCGGCGGTCTGCTGGCGCATCCACTTGCGCAGCACGTTCTCGTGGATATCGAGATCCCTGCACGCTTGCCCGACCGATACCCCGCGTTCCTTCACCAGCCTCACCGCCTCAAGCTTGAACTCGCGCGTGAACGTCCTTCTCTGTCCCATATCGCCCCTCCAGGTTCAGTCTGACACCTATCTCGGTGTCCACCAAACCCGGGGCAGGCCAATATGCCCCCTCCGGTACAGCTCTGCGATTGAGTGCTCGCCCCACAGCGCGGAGATCACGATCCGGATACTCTCTTGGGCAGTGTAATTCTTGCGCGTCTGGTGGCGAATCACGCGGACATGCTGTTTGGCCGTGCCGATCGGCTGCGTCTGCTTTATCAGTCTCATCCTCATCCCTCTTAGCATGGACGATGAGGCGAAAACCCTTCCATACACAAGCTGCTCAAATTCCCCAAAAGGCGCTGACGGGAGAAATTCATAATAAGTCACAAGTTATATAATTCTGAACTTCATATTTTAAGGATCGCCGAATTTTTGGCGAGCTAGTGTTACGCAAATCGTAGTACCAGTTTCATCCGATTCTTCGATTGAGATACGCCCTCTCATTGCCATCACAAGCCTTGCCGCAATGGAAAGTCCTAAGCCCGAGCCTTGCTCCTTGGTGTCGCTGCTTTGACGTGTCGGCACAAAAGCACCACCCAAGCGAGCAACAATATCGGAGTGGATACCAGGTCCCGAGTCAATTATTCGAATAGAAAACCAATCTTTATCAACCATCGTACGGACAATTACTTTGCCGCCATTTGGTGTGAACTTCGATGCATTCGCGACGAGGTTCACAAGTACGCGAAATAGAGCTTCATCGTTACCAAAAGCAAGCGATCGTCCATCAAAAAAATTTATTATAAGCCGTTGACTACGTAAACGTAGGGCGGATTTTAGCGTACGCAATGCGCGAACCAAAACGCGGCGAGGATCAAAGATGCCAAGTCGAATGGGCGCGATAACGCCTTGTGAACCTAAACTAATTGTAGCCGCAGAAAGTATATTTAGTGCGTCTGCACTTGATTTGATATCTCGAAAATAGACGCGATATCGAGGGTCCCCAATAGGTCCAAAAGGCTCAGCCATCGCGAACTCGGCCATGCCCGAAATTGCATTCAAGGGTGATCTAAGATCATGAGCGATGTCTCGTAAGTCGCGCAATCGACTTATGCTTTCTTCCGTCGTGCGATCAATCTCGTCAAGTAGGGCTTTCCGGACTTCAACGAGATTTCGTTCGAAGTATTGGCTCGTTGACTGTTGATACATACAAAGAATATATCTTCGAGCTTCGTATGTTTCATCTGGCATTATACTTAAAAGAACCTCACGTGCTTCTTCGATTGGTGAAGACAGAAGTATTGCAAAGTTTACGCATGGCAAAGATAGCAAAAGCCTACTGACAATAATGGTTTCGAAAAAAAGCCTGCCGGCAGAATCAAATAACTCGCCAGCAGGCGCGCCGATGAATTTCTTAATGTTGTCACCTAAACGTTCAGCTAAAAATTTGTTTAATGCGATTATATTTAGACTATAATCACAAATAGCAATACCAAATGGCAGTGCATCTATTGCAACTAATGACGTACTGAAATTTAATTTATGCATTAGGGAAATCGGCGAGAAACTTTAAGATTGCGGAAACCGTTTCGGAAGAATTTGTCATATGCGGACAGTGTCCAGGAGCATCTAACTCGATGTATTGACTACCTACTATTGCTTCATGAACCCATTGCCCAACAAATGACGATGCTAACGTGTCTTTCTTGCAATGAATAATTAGTGTAGGAAGATTAAATCTCTTAAATTCGGCTCGATTGTCCGCAAGGAAAGTAAGGCGAGCAAAGTCCCGCGCGATACGCGGATCTAGGCGACAGAAATTTTCTTCTAACTCTCCGAAAACATTGTTAATCGATGAGCCGCCAGAAGCCATAACTGACAACTGCCGTCCCCACTCAAATCGATTTACCTCAAGATAATCGATTAAACTATTGACTGCATCAACCGTAAAGCCACCGCGATACAAATCATCATTCAAAAAGCAAGGCGACGGACACAGCATTACAATTCCAGCGACCATCTTAGGCTCACGCAGTGCTGCAAGCACGCCAATAGTCGAACTCACCGAGTGCCCGATCACAATTTTCGGCTTATCGCCTGCTGAACGAGCCACTTCCAGAAGATCCTGCGCATAGCCATCAAGTGAGGAATAGCGCGTTGCGTCGTATTCGCTCGCTTGCGCTTCACCCATACCAACATAATCAAAAAGAATGGTCCGATGATAACGAGCTATCTCAGGTGCTACAAATCGCCACATCGACTTTGCGCACCCGAATCCGTGAGCAAAGAGCACGTCGTGTTGACCACTCCCAACAATGCGCACGGCATTGCGTCGAGTTATTTTTTCAAAAGAACTAGTCATCACTCAATAACGTAACGAATTCGATGTTAAAAGATTATGAATCACTCTTCCTCAGTCTAGTGCGATTAGATCACTGGACCGATCTCGAGGCTGTTTCACTATAGGCGCTAGAGTTCGCCCTGACAGAGGAGCGGATGTTGACGTAGAGCCGGTTCAATGATGAAAAAGCCAATGATTTCCAAAATCAGTACGCTACTGGTGCAAAGGCTGACGACTTTATTGCCAGTACTGGACCAGCGAGTCCAAACGGAATGACTAGAATGCTAAGTACGGAGGAACATTACAGCATCCGAACCGTGATCGAAGACATCTTACTGGAAAAAATAGCGACCGATGGGCACGTCGATCTGCGGGCGGCGCTTGGTCACCAAAATGGCTCGCATTGTGGAGTGATGCGGCTAGCAACTATCGATTGTCAGCGATAGCGGCTGAGAGATGACCAACCGAACTGCGCTCTAATCGTCAATATGAATCGACGCCCATTGAAACAACATCCCGCGAGGTAAGCCAAAAAAACACTTTCATTGGTCGGTTTAACAGCAAGCCATGTAATGAATGACTTAACAAAAGCCTGATCGATAACCTCGCAAAAGCCATCGAGACGATCGAGATCTAGCGGGTTCGACAAAATATCATTAGGCGGCATAACTTGGTCGACAATTAAACGCCGTGAGCGTTTGCTGTATCAATTGGTCTTGAAATACAACAGGGCGAGAGGTTAAACCATTCACTGGATTTGCAACTCCCTCCATTGCCCAAACTGAATCGATAAGTTCAAGTGAAGAACAGACTTCAGTTAAAAGGGGTGGACGTTAACGACTTAGACTGGGCCGTATTAAAACCGCAGTGTTCAATACATTGCAAATATCACAGAACTTTCTGCGGGCCGGCTGATATCATGGGCTGTGAAGGCGATAGCCCATGCACAATAAGTTGTTTTTTATTGGGATGTTATGATCATCACGTCAACTTTATATAAATTACTTTAGTTTAAGATATTACTCTGCGAATCATAAATAAGAGAAGATTGATTAAATTGATAAGTGGTTGTACTGCGAAAGACACCTAGTAATTTTGAATATGGTCTGTTTCTACTGACTCGCCCGTAATTCCATTACGCCATGAGCATAATACGTAATTCGTCATGGCGAATTGTTAGATATTGACCCGTCGTCTGATGGCGCACATAACAATTTTATATCAGTCCGTAAAATCCGACTTACTCTGAAGTACAAAGCGTCGCCCTTTATCGCTAAGTTAAAAAGCGTTGGGCTGATCCCCTCAATGTGTGAATAGACCATCGCAGAGGATGCAGTACCATCAGAGGCATTTGGTTGAGCATCTTTGTCCGCATATGCAAGTCCTGCAGCGAGGGCCGTCTTGCGGAATAGTAGATGAGCCGTCATCTGCGAAAGCTGGAGATTTATTCTATAATTCACCAGCGAAACTGTAAGCTTTTCTATAGGTGTGACCTTCACCATATCGGAAGGCATTTTTGTTCTCTGATACTCTTGAGCCTCGCGAAGTAAGTCCACGACTTCCTCGATTAGTGACTGGATGAACGGAGAATGAATCGCAGTATGAGTTAACATTAAAGCTGCATCATCTTTCATTTCGCCGATCCCTTCGTACGTAGAACCACCACCAACGTTCTGTCTCGGAAGCAACATCACTCAAATCGATAGTCTTGATTTAGCTGCTGGCACCTCTAACTTCAGATTTGTATGTTATAAGAAAAAACATTTATGAAGGGCTCTCCAACTCCGAAAGCAAGCATTAACGTCACAGTTTTTGCCGGCCGGAGCCATTTATCCAAAGCCGGTACACTGATCTACCAGACCAGCATGGCCCTTCGAACAGGCAACACAAAGTGTTTGAGAAATGCTTGGTTCAGCAAGAAACTTCGCGAGACTGATCCAGTCGCTCGCCGACTGGACTTTGTTAGAGATGGCGTTCGGCCTTCGTCCCAATAGACGCGAACTCAGATCTTCACGGGTTCCCCTCTAGGCAAAGCAGGGTCATATTGATTAACAGACCTGTCCAGTCAGCGGACGCGAAAGCCGAACCCAGGGGCGACGTACGTTCAAAGTTCTACTTTTGCCTCCAATCAGAAAGTAGATAAGGCGTGTTACCTAGCGACAGGCCAGTTGAAACTCAGATACATATTTGACATGGATCTTCGTCGTATCCTGGAGCGCATCGCATTGGTGTGGATCGAAAGGCCAACGGTTAGATCATCTTCTATGAATTCCCGATGTTGACGTATTTTGGATTCATGCAGCAAGCGCCGATGAGGCCTGCCGAACTTCGCTCGTGGACTTATCAGCTTCACTCGCCGCATCCGCGATCGCCTTGACGCTGGTCGTTATGTTCTCGACTGCAGCCGCAGCGGTCTGCATGTTCTGCGACATATCCTTGGTAACTGCACTCTGCTCTTCGACGGCACTGGCGGTGGCGGCAACATACTCTCGTACGGTTTCGATCGACGAGCGGATGTTCGCAAGACCGGAGACGACATCCTTAGTAATGTTCTGAATTCCGTCGATTTCACCTGAGATTTTCTCTGTCGCGTCGGCCGCCTGACGCGCGAGATTCTTTACTTCAGATGCGACAACGGCAAAACCTTTTCCGGCATCACCGGCACGAGCCGACTCAATCGTTGCGTTGAGTGCCAGCAGATTGATCTGTCCAGCAATGTTCTGGATGAGCGCGACGATGTTACTCATCGCCTGCGCCGCTTCGGTCAGTCGCTGGGTTGACTTGTCGGCATCGGCCGCGCGAGCAAAAGCCTTATCAGCCTCATCGCGAGATTTTGTCATACTTTGTGAAATTTCCATGACAGAAGCACTAAGTTCCTCTGCACCAGCAGCGACAGCCTGGACATTCGCGGTCGTCTGGGTAGACGCCGCGGACGCTGAAGTCGCCTGGGTGCTTGCGCTGGCGACCGCACCGCCAATCGATGTCAGTCCAGCATTGATTATCTTAAGGGCTTCAGCCTGCTTGATCCTTGTAACGACCATATTTGTAATATCTGTCGCGAATTTAACGACTTTAAACGGCCGACCGCTAAGGTCTAAAATGGGATTGTATGATGCTTGGATCCAGACTTCCTTGCCGTCTTTGCCGATTCGTTTGAATTCGTTAGCCTGATACTCTCCGTGTTTAAGCGCCTCCCAAAATTGGCGATATCCGTCGCTTGCGCGTGTAATGTGATCGACGAACATGCTGTGATGCTGGCCGCGCACCTCGTCAAGGGTATAGCCCAGTGCATTCAGAAAATTCTGATTTGCGGTGATGATTTTTCCGTCGAGATCGAATTCAATTACTGCAGATGATTTTCCAATGGCTTTGAGCTGGCCTTCGTAATCAGCCGCCTTGAGCTTGTCGGCTGTCACATCGATGGCGAATTTGACAACCATATAAGGCCTGCCGTTGCGATCGAGAATCGGATTGTAGGTCGCCCGAATCCAAATCTCTTTTCCGTTCTTACCGATCCGCTTGTATTCAGCGGCCTGAAACTCCCCGCGATTTAGTTTCGCCCAGAATTCTCGGTATTCGGGCGAATTGCGTTCGACCGGATCGACGAACATGCTGTGGTGTTTGCCTTTGATCTCTTCGAGCATGTAGCCCAACGCATCGAGAAAATTTTTGTTTGCGTAGAGGATAGTGCCGTCGAGTTTGAACTCAATAATCGCCTGTGATTTTTCGAGTGCCGCCAGCTTTCCATCCCTATTCTTTTTTAAGGTCCCACCGAACAAGTCGAACATGTCTTCCCCCCCGAGGTGCAAAATATTGTGATGCATCCATACTGCAATGTCGTGATGTAGAATGTGTTAACTTTCCCTCTTTAAGCCCATTTTTGGCGATGAGGCTAAAGTCGTCGAAAATGTCTCTTGATCAAGACGGCATTGAAAGCCCGTCTTCGTGAAAGGCAGAGAGAACTCGCCGCATCGGCGGTCTAAAGTCCGGTCTCTGCTCAATGACTAACGAAATATGGTCCCAAAAAGTGGAGTGCACCAGCTCAGGTCACTAATAAAAAAGGAAATATCGCAGAAATTACTAAGACGATCAGGGGCTTTTGCCAGATACAGATTGAGTGCTTTAGGTACGAGTATGAAGTTTTATGAAGTTTCTACAACGCTATTGAAAAGATTCACGTCATCAGAATTTTTAGGAATCGGGTCGATGGGCAGGTTAACTGGATCGATCTTAGACCTTCAAAAAACTAGAGTGCGAATACGGATGGTAGGCAGAGCAGCAGATCAACTGGTCAACCTCAAATCCAGTTGAAACCGGCAAACAAAGAACTTCGACTTCATTGATTAATCTTATTGGACCATACACGGGCAGCCCTCTCGAATAGCTCGCTTCACAATTCAATACTGTTGCCTGGAAGCGTTCCATGTTCACAGAGCGACGAACATCCTCGATGGGGAGTTCGTCCATCCATTTTCCTGTAGCGTCACTATTCACGAGATCTGTAATCCCAGAGCCGATTACCCGGTATTTTAGCCGAAATGGATCCCTATTGACGTCGCAAAGCCAAAGCCATCGTACTGCAGAGCGTACATGAAACGGGTCGAAATCCTTCCTAGCTGGAACGCCACTCAAAGGATCACGCGATAGCGATCGCCAATACTCATAAAGCTCTTGCAGCCGCTGATGCCACATATCGTGTGTTGAAAATGGCCCGAGTCGCCATTCGAACGCTGGCGGACTTTCTGAAACTAGACGAGGTTCATTAAGCTCGGGCATTATTGCTCCTTTTTTTACAGCGCCATACTGGGTAATTTGCGCTGCGGAGTCCAGCAAAAACTTAGACAATGAATTGCCCTACAGTGCCTGAACTTTGAATTTCATCTTCGAGCAATGGGACAAATACGTTTTTGGCCTTGGCTCGTGAACTTCGCCAGGTTGGCCTTAGACAGAAGACCGGATGATTAAGGAGAGCCAATCAACAGAAAGAAAGATCATTGAGATCCCGAAGCTGCATGCGGCTGCTGGAGAGCTGACGAGCTTTGCCGCCAGCCCGGGATTAGCGCGGCAACCCTCGACAACTGCATGGCCAAGTACGGGGCGATTACGGTACCGGAGGCCCGGCCGCTGAAGGTCGTCGAGGAGGAGAACCGCAAGCTGAAGAAGCTTCCCGCAGAAGGGATCCTGGACAACGCGGCGCAAAAGGCGTGAACGTATACGCCACGCGCGTCGGGAAACTTCTGGGACATTCGGCGCGGCACAGGGCAGTATGCCACACGATGACGGCGCATGGGCTAAGCCAGCGTCGCGCCTACGGACCTTTCGACATGGACCGAACGAGCTTCCGCTATCCCTCGACAGCGCCTGACGATGCCGGTTTGCGTACCCGGAAGCGCGCGTTGGCGGCCGAGCTGCTACGGTTCGGGTATAGACGGCTACGATGGCTACAGTGGCGCGTTGGCGCGCGTAAGAACCACAAGCGCTTCCGGCAGCTTTACGCCGAGGTGACGCTGAAAGTGCAGCGCCCCGACACCGGAGACGCCGTGCCATCGGCGTCTGGACTCAATCTGGCGCTACCGCAGGGCCCGAACCAGTGCTGGTTGCTGGACTTCGTGTTCGATCACCTCGCGACGGGGCGCCGGGTCTGTGTCCTGTCCGTAGCCAACTACTTCATGAAGAAGAGCTTAGCGGCGGTGCCGGACACACCTATCATCGAGCAGCCCTCCATCGCCGAACCAGATCGCCTGGTGGAGCGGCGCCGCAAGCCGCTGTCGATCGTCAGCGACAATGGTGGCGAGATAACCAGCAGGCCGGTACTCCAATGGACGATGGAGACCGACATCGACTGGCACTATGTCACGCCGGGCAAGCCGACGCAGAACGCGTTCATCTAGAGATTCAATAGTGAACTGCGCGACGAGTGCCTGGACGAGAACCTGTTCGGTACCCCCGTAGAGGTCATCGAGATCATCGAGGCCTGCTGAAATGATTACAACACCGTCAGACCGCGTAGATCGATCGGCAATCCGACGCCGGCAGCCTTCGCTGCGGCAAACGTCTTCGTGATGCAATGGGGCGAGACGCTGCGCTACCCGCGACGCTTCGCGCATCGCCTCGTTGCGCCGGCCGAACCGATAGGTTCAAATGAAGAACGGACACTCGTTTCAAGCGGGTGAGCTCACTGGCTCACGCCGCTGGCCTCATTTGGACTCGAAAAAATATCGCCTTTCCGCTATTTTTTATAACTCAGGGTTTTAGACATTTGATTAGCTGATCATCATAATGCTACCCACTCTGATAATACTGCAACATCGATCCGGTCTCCCTACGCTAGTCCCGTGTGGATTGAGCCGTCATATCTGGGCATTCTTCTGAGCACATGCAGGCGGGAATGCCGATATGAAAGCGCTAGCGAGTTTGACCTCAAAGAATTCAATCCAAGTCAAAAGCCAGTCGGCTCGTTTCCGGCCGTGCGATGGGAATGCAAGTAAATCCGATGAACCAAATTCACAATTTGCAAACTTCAATCAAGCTCAACTTTAATGCCGCCAACATTTCTAAAGCTTAGCAAAATTAGCCTCGGAGTTCTCTATATCTGACTTTCCGTTCATCTTTACTTAATCATAAGGACTCAAAAATGATTTTAATAACTGAGGCCAAATCAATTCCGCGTCCCTACCGGAAATTGGAGCGCAAATATGTCCACAATAGCTACCATCAACGGCCGCTTCGCGATTGGTGTGCGTATTGGCGTCGGCTTTGCCTTGGTTCTCGGACTGCTTGTTGCAGTAGCCGGACAGGCATGGCTCTCAATGACGGCGATTCAACGATCATTCAAAAGTTATGACTCGATCGCCGAAAACGCTCTGATTGTAGAGGAGATTTATGCGGAAATGGCCGAATTACGTCGGCAAGTACTGATTTTCACGATGAATGGTAGTAGCGACGCCCAAAGACGAGTTGATCAGTTGGGTGGAAAAATCCGCGAAATGACTCAGAGCATCATTCCAACGTTTGTTTCTGATGAGCGGCGTTCGATCGCTCGGAACATAAGTGATTTAGTCGAAGAGTACATGCGCAACTTTGCAAAGATTGTTGAAGTCCGTACTACACGAGAGGACGCCCTCACAGCAAAGTATGAGCCCGCTGCGCTGAACGCGCGCCAGAAGCTCACCGAGGCATTTGATGGTGTGATGGCCACGGGGGACAACTCTCTCGGCGCCGCTATCGGTAAAGCTCAGGATAGCCTCGGCATTCTGCGGGTTAGAGTGGCGCGTTTCATCGATACGCCGAACGCCACGAATGTCAATCAGATCATGGCCGCCCTAAATGATATCGATGCCGCTCTTACGATTGCTCGTCGAAGCAGTAGTGGAAGTGCGGTGCGTGAGACGATCGAGGTCGCGGTACAAGCCGTTGCGCCTCTTCGTAGCTTCTTGCAAATTGGAACAACCGCAACACTGGAGATGACCGAGTTTGTGACTGTAACCAATGCGCGTGTAGCCGAACGTTTGAATGGCCGCGTCGTTGAACTCGTTAGTGCTCAGAAGAAGGCTATGACTTCTATCTCGGATGATTCGAGTGCTGAGATTGATAAAAGTATCTTTAGAATCTCTGTTCTTTCTTCTTCCGCGCTGGTCCTCGGCTTATTGTTCGCTTATGTAATCGCCAAAGGTATCACGTCGCCGATTGGCGACATGACTGGGACCATGACCAAGTTGGCTGGCGGTGAACTAGAGATTGAAGTTCCCTCTCTATCAAATAAGGATGAGATTGGCGCAATGGCGAAGGCGGTACAGGTCTTCAAGGATAACGCGCTAAAGGTCAGGGCTTTGGTAGCTGAGCAGAAGGCCGCCGAGGTACGTGCGGCCGAAGAAAAGCGCATGGCGATGAATGCGCTGGCGGATGGTTTTGAAGTGAAGGTCGGCGGCGTAGTTAAAGAAGTCTCCACCCAGGCGACGCACATGCAGGAATCGGCGACGCAGATGACCGCGACAGCCGAGGAAACTAGCCGCCAAGCGACAGCCGTTGCCGCCGCGTCCGAAGAGGCATCAACCAACGTGCAAACTGTCGCCTCTGCGACGGAGGAACTGTCGTCCTCGATCAGCGAGATTTCGCGTCAGGTCACAGAGTCAGCGCGCATGTCGAGCCAGGCGGTCGACGAAGTCACCAAGACGAGCCAGACGGTCGAAGCGCTGGTGAATGCCGCGCAGAAGATCGGCAACGTCGTGCAACTGATCTCGGAAATCGCATCGCAAACCAATCTGCTCGCGCTCAATGCCACGATTGAGGCGGCTCGCGCGGGCGAAGCTGGTAAGGGCTTTGCCGTCGTCGCGTCGGAGGTCAAGAGCCTGGCGTGCCAGACTGCGCGCGCGACGGACGAGATCGGCGCCCAGATCAGTGAGATTCAGGCTGCAACCAGCCAATCGGTAGAAGCTATGCGGTCTATCGGCGAGACGATCGCCAGAATGAACTCGATCGCCGCGACTATCGCATCAGCGGTCGAGGAACAAGGTGCTGCGACGCAGGAGATTGCCCGCAACGTGCAGCAAGCGGCTGCAGGTACGGGAGAAGTATCGTCGAACATCACCGGCGTCACACGCGCAGCGGCGGATACTGGTAATGCCGCTAATCTCGTACAGAGGGCAGCCGCCGATCTAGGCAAACAAGCAAGCGATCTGCGCGGCGCCGTCGAACAATTCCTGCGACAGGTGCGATCTGCATAACAGTATCGAGATAATCGAGGGTCAACATGAGTCGCCAGGTTCACCGGGAGCGACGTGGAAATCTACGTCGAGTCGCGCTCCGTTACCTTGCATTTCTACTTTCTATGATGACCGCGGCGACCGACTCGAGAGGTGGAATTTGACAAACTGTTCCCGGTGCCGGTGACCTGACCGGATTTTCTTGAGCCGAGCTGATTGAGTTGGTCAGTATGGAAAGTAAGCGCGAATATTTCGAGGAAGCGAGATAGCGCAAAACAGATCGCCACGAAGTTACGTCAGATCGCCGTAGTGGTGGTACAAGACCAGACCATCGGCTAGGAGAGCAAGAAGCTGATGTTACCGAGCAGAGTTACTACCGCTGGCGCAACAGGTACGGAGGTCTTGAGATCGAGCAGATCAAGCGGTGAAAAGAACTCGAACGAGAGAATACCCGGCTGAAGCGACTGGTCGCCAACCTGTCGCTGGAAAAGTAGATTCTGAAGGACGTCGCAGAGGGAAACTTATAGCGCCCGATCGACGCCGGCAGGCGGTCGAGGCAATCCGACGGAAGTATCGGGTGTCGGAACGCCATGCCTGCCGGATCGTCAGTCAACCGCGAGGGACACGGCGTTACGTTCCCACGGTCCGTGCTGACGAGGATGTGGTGACGAGGATGTGGTGACGAGGATGTGGTGACGAAAGCCGTTGTCACCCTGGCGTTCGAGTATGGGCGCTACGGCTGTCGCAGGATCACCGCGCTGCTGCAGCTCGGTGGCTGGCAGGTAGGCAAGGGTCGGGTTCAGCGCATCTGGCGCCGTGAGGGCCTCAAAGTACCCAAGAAGCAGCGCCCAAGGGGACGACTGAGGCTGAATGTCGGCTCGTGCGTTGGGCTACGGCCGGAACATCCAAAGCACGTCTGGAGCTACGACTTCGTCTCGGCCCAGACCCACGATGGTCGATAAATCCGTCTGCTGACGGTGATTGACGAGTACACCCGAGAGTGCCTCGCGATCCGGGTGGCTCGGCAGATCAA
>PVXE01000022.1 GCA_014444615.1 Tagaea sp. CACIAM 22H2
TCGATATAGCGCGGACCCCAGAACGGATCGCCGGCGCGAATCGCCATGCGCGCGAGGATCGCGAAGGGCAGCACGAAGCCGAGAAACATCGGCGTCGCGCAGACGGCGAAAGCCGCCACGGCGCGCCAGCCGGTCAAGCGCAGCGGCGCCAGCGGGCGATAGCGGCGCGTCGTGTGGTGATAGCGCGCGGCGCCGCGCGAAGCGCGTTCGATCACCAGCAATGTCAGCACGACGCCGAGCAGCGCCGTCGCCAATTGCAGCGACGCGATGCGGTTGTCCATGCCGATCCAAGTCCGGTAGATCGCGGTCGTAAAGGTCTCGACGCCGAAATACTGGACCGTGCCGAAATCGGCGAGCGCTTCCATCAACGCCAGCGCCACCCCCGCCGCGATCGCGGGGCGCGCCAGCGGCAGCGCCACGCGAAAGAAAGCGCCCCAGGCGTTGCGGCCGAGCATGCGGCTCGCCTCCAGCACGCAGACCGATTGCTCGAGGAATGCCGCGCGCGCCAGCAGATAGACGTAAGGATAGAGGACGATCGCCAGCATGAACGACACGCCGCCGGGACTCTGGAATTCGGGGAACCAGTAATCGCCGCGCGACCAGCCGAACGCGGCACGCAAGGTCGATTGCAGCGGACCCGCGAATTGCAGGAAATCGTTGTAGACGTAGCCGATGATATAGGCGGGCATCGCGAAGGGCAGCAGCAGGCCCAGTTCCAGAATACGGCTGCCGGGAAAGCGGCACATCGTCACGAACCATGCGGCGGCGACGCCCGCGACGCCCGTGAGGATCGACACGTAGAGCATCATCATGCCGGTATTGGCGAGGATGCGCGGCAGCGTCGTCGACCACAGATGCGCCCAGGCCCCGCGATCGGGCTGGAACACCGACAGCGCCACCACGACGATGGGCAAGGCGATCGTCGCCGCGACGAACAACGCGATCGCGCCCGGCCAGCTCAGCCGTTTGACGGGCGAGAGGCGCGCGGGCGCGTTCGGGGCGGAAAGGGCGGTATCGGTCATCGGCGCCAATGCGACTTGCTCGCAACAAAGACGCAGAACCTAACCCCTTATCGCCGCTTTGGCAAAAGCGCCCTCAGGCCGATTTCGGCAGCACGATCGTGGCGCGCAACCCGCCTTCGCGGCGGTTCTCCAGCCGGATTTCCCCGCCATGCCCGCGCACCAGATCGCGCGCGATGGCGAGGCCCAGCCCCGTGCCGCCGGTGTCGCGATTGCGGCTTTCCTCCAGGCGTACGAAGGGCTCGAACACCCGTTCGAGTTCCGATTCCGGCACGCCGGGGCCGGAATCGTCGATCGACAGTCGCAGTTCGCCATCGCCGTCGGCCAGCCGCAGCGTCGCGTGGCCGGCGTAGCGCAGCGCGTTGGCGACGAGGTTTTCGATCGCGCGGCGCAGCGCATCGGGCCGGCCGCGCACGGATGCGTGGCGCGGCCCGTGATAGACGACTTCGTCGCCGCGATCGGCGTGGGCGTCGGCGATGGTCTGGGCGAGGCTGGCGAGATCGACCTTGTCGTCGGAACCGTGGGCCTGGGCGATGGCCGAAAAGTCGCGGGTCTCGCTGGCGAGGGTCTCGAGCTCGTCGATATCGCGCGACAACTGGGCGCGCAGTTCGGGATCGGCGACGCGTTCCACGCGCAGGCGCATGCGCGTCAGCGGCGTGCGCAGATCGTGGCCGATGGCGGCCAGCATCGCCGCGCGTTCGGCGATGAAGCGCGAGATACGCTCGCGCATCGCATCGAAACGCGCGGAGATGGCCACGATCTCGCGCGGGCCGCTACGGGGTAAGGCGGGGGGGCGCGGCAAGCCGGGCGTGTCGGGCCCGCGCCCGAAACGTTCGGCGGCGGCGGCGAGTGCCGTCAGCGGGAGCACCAGACGCCGGAAGCCGAGCCATGCGACGGCGATCGACGCGATCAGCAGCATGGAGAGCCAGCCGATCAGAAACGACAGGCCCGGACCCAACATCAGCTGGCGCGGCGGCTCGATGCGCAGCCACGTGCCCTCGGGTTCGCGCAACACCAGGCTGAAATAGGGCGTGGGGCGGCAATCGTCCGGCGGCGCCGTGTCGGGTTCGAGCGCGCCGGCGCGCAGCACGCGCAGCGGGCCCGGTCCCGGTCGGCCGGGACCGCGCGGCCGGCCGATATCGAGGATGGCGCGCGTGCCGGTCTCGCGCGCCAGCCGCGTCTCCAGATCGCGCAACGCGGCGCAACTCGCGGATTGGGGATCGGCCGGTGCGGCGTTATCGCGCGCGGCGTTCAGCCACTGCGCTTCCGGCCGTGCGCGCAACCAGTCCAAACGTTCGCCGGCCGGCTGCGCCAGCGCGCCGACGGCAAGATCGGGAAGATGCTCCTCCAGCCAGCCCGGCTCGAACAGCGTGAAATTCGTCGGGCGCAGGCTCTCGAACACGGCGATCGAGCCGACCTGCACGGCGACCAGCAGTCCGACCGCGAACAGCACCGTCTGCGCGACGATGCCGCGCGGGATCAAGCGGCGGATCAAGCGGCGGAGCCCGCTTGCGATGCCGTGCGGTTCTCGACCTCGGCGGCGAAAACGTAACCGCCGTTGCGCACCGTGCGCACGAAACGCGGCTCATCGGGCGTCGCTTCGATCTTGCGGCGCAAGCGGCTGACCGCGACGTCGATCGACCGGTCAAGCGGGTGGGGCGTACGGCCGTGCAGGATCTCGGACAATTCGTCGCGCGAAACGACGCGGCGCGCGCGCGTCGCCAGCGCCACCAGCAGATCGAACTCCGCCGCCGTCAGCGACACGAGCGAGGCATCGGGTGCCCGCAACTCGCGGCGGACGAGATCGACGATCCAGCCGTCGAACGCCAAGCGGTCGTGCTTGGGCTTGGCTTGCGCCAATTCGCCGTCGCCCGCGCGCCGCAACCGGGCGCGCACGCGCGCGACCAATTCGCGCGGCGAGAAGGGCTTGACGATGTAGTCGTCGGCGCCGATCTCCAGGCCCACGACGCGGTCCATTTCTTCCGCGCGCGCCGTCAGCATCACGATGGGGATCTGCGACACCGCGCGGATCTTGCGGCAAACGGAGAAGCCGTCCTCGCCCGGCATCATCACGTCGAGCATGACGAGGTCGAAACGGCCGGACGCGGCGTGGCGCACGGCGCCGGCGGCACCGGCCAGCGCGGTCACCTTGAAGCCGGCTTCGGTCAGGAGTTGTTCGGTCAGACGGCGGATCTCGGGATCGTCGTCGATCAGCAGCACATGGCGTTCGGACGGGGTCATCATCGCCGGAATGTGGGGACCAAACGCGCCGCGTGCCAAGCCGCACGGGGTAACGAAGCGTAACCGTCGGATTCAAATGGGTTTTCGCGTTTACGTTTCGTCACGTTTGGACCCCGGCGGCGATACGCGGCGGGGCATATCATCCCACGGAAGATATTCGCCAGAAAGGCATTCGCCATGAGTTATTCGATTTCATCGTCGTATTCGTCTTCCAATGCGCTCACGTCCTGGTACCAGATGTCCAAGACGTCGGAGGACGACCGTATCGCGCGCTATGTGAAGCAGAACCAGAAGACGATCGACGCTGCCCACGCGAATTTCGAATCGTCGGTCGCGAAACTGAAAAGCACGGACGAGTTGTTCGAGCCGAAGAACTACAAGCTGCTGAATTACATCCTGACCGCCTATGGACTGGAATCTGAGATCGGCAATATCGGCAAGCTGCGCAAGGTCGCCGAATCCGATCTGACGGACACCAATTCGCTTGCCAATCGCATGTCGGACACGCGCTTCCAGCAATTGGCGCAAGCGCTGAATTTCGAGGCCGGCGGGCTGTCGAGCATCCAAAGCGAGTCCTTCATCAACGGCACCGAAGCGCGCTACGAGAAGGCGAGCTACGAAATCGATCTCGGCAACAAGAACACCGCGTTGCGTCAGGCGCAGTATTTCAAGAACAATATCGGCTCGATCTCCGACATCTACTCGGTGCTGGGCGACAACACGTTGCGCGCCGTCGTCACCAAAGTCGGCAACATTCCGCTGGAGACGGCGGTGCAAAGCGTGGAAACGCAAGCCCAGGTTTTCGGCCGGCAATTCGACGTGTCGAAAGCCAAAGACGAGAAATACGTCGACCGCTACATCCAGCGTTTCCTTGCCGCCGCCGATGCGGCCGCGAACGGCGACGGATCGACGAACGTGGCCGTGCAGTTGATGCAAGCGGGCACCGGCAGTCTCGACGGCGACATCACGCAGATCCAGGGCATCGATCTGCTGATCTGATGCGGCAAAATCAACCCGGCAGGATTTGCCGCAAGCGCCGCGCTTGCCGCACGCGACGTAACGCAACGTAACGCCTTCTCCCGGAATCGTTCGCGGAATTGCGGCGCGTACATTTCGTTGCCGGGCACGGGCATTGAATTTCCATCCCTTGCGGCGCGTTCGTTGCGCCGTTTTTCCAACGGGAAGGATTGTTCAATGACGTCGATTTCCGGATATAGCAGCTACTCGAGCGTTTCGTCGTATTTCCAAACGCGGTCATCGGCCCAGTCGACCGAAGAGTCGAATGCGGGTGCGAGCCTCGAGGACTTGTTCTCGTCGATCGATTCCGACGGCGACGGTTCGGTATCCAAAACCGAGCTCAAATCCTTCGCCGACAGCCTGTCGGCGCAGATGCAGTCGGCCTTGCTGGGCGCGCAGGAATCCGGCGGCGCCCAGGGCGCTTTCGGTCCGCCGCCGCCCCCGCCGGGCGCAGGTAAATCCGCCGCCGACATGATGTCGGAGATGGACACCGACGGCGACGGTTCGGTCAGCGCGGACGAGTTGAAGGCGTTCGGCGAAGCGCATGGGCCCAAGTCGGGCAAGGGTGCGCAGATAGCCGAAGAAGCCTTCACTTCGGCCGACGCGGACGGCGACGGCAAGCTGTCGTCGGCGGAGTTCGAGACGTTCGACAAGACGATGCGCGAGAATTTCACGAATCACATGCACGAGCGCATGTCGCAGGCCTACAGCCAGGCGCAGGGCCTGACGCAGCCGGATTTCGCGTCGTGGTTCTCGAACTCGGACGACACGTCGTCGAATTCCGACGAGATCCAGAAGCGGCTGCTCGGCTTGCTGATGCAAGCCTAGACGACGCCGGTCTGAGGTGCGGCGTCGTCCGCGCCTCAGACCGGAAACGTCCCCAGCATCCGTTCGATCAGCTTGCTCGCGATATAGAGCAAGAACAGATCGCACATCGCCTTGGCGTAGGCGGGATCGATCGGCCGGTCGAGCCACGCGAGCAAACCGCCGCGCGGCGTTTCGCGCGGACGCGGTTTTTCGGGCGCGATCGCTGCGCTTGGACTGGCTTGCGGTTGCGGCGGGGGCGGCGGCGTCGACGCCACGCGCGGGCCGCTGGCAGCACCCGGCACGAAGATTTCGGAGATGCGGGTGCGGCGCGGCCCGTAGATTTCGCTCCAATACATCGCCTTGCGTTCGGCAGCGGCGAGGTCGCGTTCCATCGCGCGCGGCAGCCAAGCGTCGATCAGCAGCGTCGCCACCAGATAGCGGCGCTCGCCGAGTTCGGCCCCCTGGTCGAATGCGCTGTTCGCCGCGAAGGACACGGGATTCTCCGCAAGTCTATTCAATATTTATTAAAATACGTAATAAATAGCTGGAGTCAATCCCCCGTCCGCAAGGCGACTGGAAATGTCAGGAATTCAAAGGCTTGAAGCGGGCGGGATTGGCCAGAACGGCGCAGGCGACCAGCCGCGTGACGTCCGGATCGTAGAGGGCGCGCAGCCGCGCATGGGGCACGGAAACCCCATCGGTGACCAATTCGGCCACTTCCCATTCATAGGTCTGTTGGCTCGCGAAACGCATGCCGGGGCGGATATCGATGCCGTCCATGGCCCAACTTTAGGAGATCGGCGCCCGATCGCATAGAGTTGGGCGATGCGCCGCCTTTCGATCCTCGCCATGCTCGTGTGCGCCGCGATGCCGGTGCAAGCCACGGATTTGACCCGCACGCGCGACGGGCATCTGGTGCCGCCTTTCGATACCGGCGTGCGCCCCAATATCGAAGCCGCGCGCATTCCCGAACAGGCGCGCCCGCGCCCGGTGCTGCTGCGCAGCCCCAAGCCGCTGTCGGAACTCGGCACCTATGACGCGCGCGCCTCGGCCGAATGCCGCAAACGCGATTTCGGCCAGCTCGAGCAGCATCGCGCGACGGTGGTGCTGGCGGGCCAGACCTACGGCGCCGCGCAAGCCGGTTCGAACGATCTCGCCGATTTCCGGAAAGTGTCGCAGCCGGGTACGCTCTACGTGTTTGAACACCAGAGCATGACGAATTGCCGCGTGTGGCGCGTGCGCCAGCGTTAGCGGCGCAAACTCAGGCCTTTTCGGCCGGCGCGTCCTTTTTGGCGACGTCGCCGTAGATCTTCAGGATCAGCGTTTCGACGCTCGCGCGCTCGTCGTCCTTCAACTCGATCCCGTTGTCGAGATAGTCGCGCCCCGTCGACAGCGCGCGGATCGCGCCGGCGATGTAAATGTCCATCAACTCGCGGATCGCGTGGAACGGTTTGCAGTTCACTGACCCCATGCGCGTGTCGAAGATCCCGGCGATCACGCTGATGCGGTTCAGCGTGTTCTGGAGTTCGAGCTTGCGCCGCTCGTCGATTTTCGCGACGGGCGCTGCGGCGGCGGGTTTCGCGGGTTGGGCGTCGGCCATGTCCGATGTTTATGGCGCCGGGCGCGAAAGCGCAAGCGATCCCAGGAATTCGGCCAATCCGGCTTCGAATTCCGGCCCCGCCATGTCGCCATGGCCGCGATCGGCCAGTTCCACGAAGGTCTTCGGCGGGTTGGCGGCGTCGAACAAGGCTTTGCCGTGGGCGATGGGTATCAGCGTGTCCAATGCCCCGTGAACCACCAGCAAGGGCGCGCCGATCGCCGCTATTCGCGACGCGGAATCGAACCGGTCGGTCACCAAACGGCGCGCCGGCAGCCCAACGAACATCTCCGCCGCGCGATCGGCGACGGAGATGTAGGGCGATTGCAAGATTACGCCGAGGACGCGGCGCTCGTTCGCCATCTTCGTCGCTACGCCGGTCCCCAGGCTTTCGCCCCACAACACGAACGGGCCGGCACCCGCAGCGTCCAACGTGGCGCGCGCATCGGCGTAGAGACCGTCCTCCGTCGGCGTGCCCGGATTGCCGCCGAAGCCGCGATAGGTCGCAAGCACGATGCCGTAGCCGTGGCGTGCGGCTTGACCGGCGATCTCGATGCGGTCGCTGGCGTCGCCGGCATTGCCGTGGAACAGCACGATCGTCGGCTTTCTCGCGTCGCCGTTGCGCCGCCATGCGGTCAGCCTCAAGCCGTCGGCGGTCGATACGGGAAAGGGCGCGTAGCCCGCCGCGCGCAGCGCGGCTTCGTCGGCGGGTTTCGCCGAGGGGTGATAAAGGAAGCCGCGCTGGCCGAAATACATGTAAGCGACCGCCGCCGCGTAGAGTGCCGCCGCAGACCCGATCGCCGCGAGCCAGCCCATCGCGCGTCAGCCCGTGTGCCGGCGCATCGCCAAACGATGCGAAGCGATCGCGCCGATCGAGCAGAAGAAGAACAGCACCGCCATCGGCAGCAGCGAACCGTCCTGCGAATGGCCCATCACGACGGTGGCGACGGCGCCCATCGCCATTTGGGTGAAGCCGAGCAGGCCGGAGGCCGATCCGGCCAAGACCGGATTCACCGAAACCGCGCCCGCGATCAGATTGGGCTGCGTGGCGCCGTTGGAAAAACCGAGCAGGAAGAACGGCCCGAAAATGCCTAGCGGCGTCAGGCCTTGCGTGACGTGCAGCGTCACGAGCAGCACGCACGGCAAAAGCGCCGCGTACAAGCCATATGCGGCGAGGCGGTCGAGGCCGACCTTCGCAGACCAGCGGCCGGCAATGAAGTTGCCGCAAGCGTAGGCGATCGCGCAGAACGCGAACCACAGTCCGTATTCGGCGGGCGGGCGGTCGAGCACGCCGACCATCAGATAGGGCGCCGCCGCGAGAAAGCCGAAGAATTGGATCGAGTTGAAGCTGATCGCCAGCGTGTAGCCGAGGAAAGCGTGCGAACGCATCAACGCGATCCAGCCGCGCGTCAGCGTCGTGAAATCGATATGCGACAGCGGCGAGTGGTTGGTCTCGTAGGCGCGCGCGCGGGCGGCGAAGAATGCGAAACCGCCGAACGCGATCATCGCCCAGAAACTCGCGCGCCAGCCGTAGCTTTGGTCGAGCAAGCCGCCGATGCCGGGTGCGACCATCGGCATCATCGCCATGCCCATCGTCACGTAGCCGAGCGTGCTGGCCGATTGGTCGCGGCTGTAGAGATCGCGCACCATGGCGCGCGCGAGCACCAAGCCCGCGCAACTGCCCAGCGCTTGCGCGACGCGCCCGAATAAAAGCACCTCGATCGTTGGGGCGAGCAGACAAACGATGCTGCCCGCAAAGCCCAGGCCCAGCCCCGCCAGCAGCACCGGCCGGCGGCCGTAGCGATCGGATAGGGGCCCGTAGATCAACTGGCCGACCCCGATCCCGACCAGGAACAGCGTCAAGGCGAGTTGGGCGGTCCCGTAATCGGTGGCGAACGTCTCGGCCAAGCGCGGCAGCGACGGGATGAAGGCGTTCAGCGAGAACGGACCGACGGCGCTGATCATGATCAGCAGCCACATCGGGGGGCGCAACGTCATATCGTCATCGTCCCCCGGTAGATTGAGTCGCCGTGCTGGAACGGCGCTTGCAGAGCCTTGCGCGGCCCCGGATTCCGGGCCAACGTGCCGACAACGCTCCGTTTTTCGTTCTCGCGCATCCGAGGCGCGTGCATCCCAGGGCCGGTTCCATGACTCTTCACGTGGCGCTCCACCATCGCACGTCCTACTTCTACGATCGCCCGATAACCCTGGGGCCCCAGGTTGTGCGTTTGCGGCCCGCGGCCCATACCCGCACGCCGGTGCTTTCCTATTCGCTTAAGATCGAGCCGTCGACCCATTTCATCAACTGGCAGCAGGACCCGCACGGCAATTGGCTGGCGCGGCTGGTGTTTCCCGAAAAGACGGACCGTTTCACCGTGTCCGTCGATCTCGTCGCCGACATGGCGGTGGTCAATCCGTTCGATTTCTTCCTCGAACCCTATGCGGAGAAATGGCCCTTCGCCTACGAGGACGGCCTGTTGGAAGATTTGGCGCCGTTCCGTAAGCCCGAGCCGGCCGGCCCGCTGCTGAAAGCGTGGCTCGCCAAGGTCGATCGATCCGAACAACGAACGGTCGATTTCCTCGTCGGTCTCAACCGGCGACTGCAGCAGGATATCGGCTACATCATCCGGATGGAGCCGGGCGTCCAGACCTGCGAGCAGACGCTGGGCAGCGCCAAAGGCTCGTGCCGGGATTCCGGCTGGCTGCTCGTCCAGATTCTGCGCCATCTGGGTTTCGCGGCGCGCTTCGTCTCGGGCTATCTCATCCAGCTCGTCGCCGATCAAAAGGCGCTCGACGGCCCGTCCGGCACGACGCACGATTTCACCGACCTGCACGCATGGACGGAAGTTTATCTGCCGGGCGCCGGCTGGATCGGGTTCGATCCCACATCCGGCCTGATGACCGGCGAAGGCCATATTCCGCTGGCGGCCACGCCCGCCCCGCAATCGGCGGCACCCGTCGAAGGCATGCATGAAAAGGCCGAAGTGAAGTTCGGCCATGAAATGTACGTCACGCGCATCGCCGAAAGCGCGCGCGTGACGAAGCCCTATACGGACGACGAATGGGCGAAGATCGAGGCGCTTGGCCATGTCGTCGACGGCCATCTGGCGAAAGGCGATGTGCGCCTGACGATGGGCGGCGAGCCGACCTTCGTGTCGATCGACGATATGGACGGCGAGGAGTGGAACACCGCCGCCTTGGGGCCGACCAAGCGGCGCTTGGCCGGCACGCTGTTGAAGCGTTTACAGAAGCTATGGTCGCCGGGCGCGTTGCTGCATTTCGGTCAGGGCAAATGGTATCCCGGCGAAAGCCTGCCGCGCTGGGCGTTGGGCTGCTGGTGGCGGCGCGACGGCGAGCCGATCTGGCGCGATCCCGCGTTGTTCGCCGACGACGGCATGAAGTCGAACGTGAATTTCGAGCATGCCGATCGCTTCGCGCGGCGCTTGTGCAAACGTTTGGGCGTGCCCGAGGAGTTCGTGCATCGCGCGTTCGAGGATTCCTGGTACTACCTGTGGCGCGAGCAGCGTCTGCCGGTGAACGTCGATCCGCTGAAGTCGAATCTCAAGGATCCGGAGGAGCGCGCGCGCCTTGCGCGTATCTTCGAAAAGGGCCTCGACGAGCCGGTCGGCGTCGTGCTGCCCGTTCAGCGCAGCGGCGGCGGCAAGTCGAAATGGAGTTCGGGCTTCTGGTTCGTGCGCCCGCAACACATGTTCCTGATCCCCGGCGATTCGCCGATGGGCTATCGCTTGCCGCTGGATTCGCTGCCGTGGGTCGCGCCCGTCGACTATCCCTATCACTGGGAAACCGATCCGTTCGACGAACGCCCGCCTTTGCCCAAGCGCGATCCGCGCGAGCGCGCGACGCAAGTGACCGGCGCGCCCTTCCGCGAAGGCTTCGCGCATCAAGCCGGCATGATGGCGGGTCCGCATGGCGAGGCGATCCCCGATCGCAAGCGGATCGAGGAATTGCGCCGCAATGATCGCCAGAAGCTGAAGCCGCAGGCTTCGGCGTCGTGGGTTGTGCGCACGGCGTTGTGCGTCGAGCCGCGCGACGGTCTGCTGCATGTGTTCATGCCGCCCGTGCCGACGGCGGAGGATTATCTCGATCTTATCGCGGCGATCGAAGATACGGCCGCCGATCTGGGCCAGCCGATCCTGATCGAAGGTTACGCGCCGCCCTCCGACCCGCGGCTCAACAGCTTCTCGGTCACGCCCGATCCCGGCGTGATCGAGGTGAACGTGCACCCCGCCGAATCGTGGCCCGAACTCGTGGAGCGTACGACGACGCTTTACGAAGAAGCGCGCCAAAGCCGCCTCGCGACCGAGAAATTCATGCTCGACGGCCGCCATGTGGGGACCGGCGGCGGCAATCATTTCGTGCTCGGCGGACGCACGGCGCCGGACTCGCCCTGGCTGCGCCGGCCCGATCTGCTCGGGTCGATGCTGCGCTTCTGGCACAATCATCCGTCGCTTTCGTATCTCTTCTCGGGTCTGTTCATCGGGCCGACGTCGCAGCATCCGCGCGTCGACGAAGCGCGCCAGGATCAGACGCACGAGCTGGAACTGGCGCTGGCGCAATTGCCCGCGAAGGATACGGCCGGCATTCCGCCCTGGATCGTCGACCGCGTGCTGCGGAACATCCTGGTCGACGTCACCGGCAACACGCATCGCACGGAATTCTGCATCGACAAGCTCTACTCGCCCGATCATTCGGGCGGGCGGCGCGGTCTCGTGGAACTGCGCGGCTTCGAAATGCCGCCGCATGGCCGGATGAGTCTCGTGCAGCAATTGCTGCTGCGCTCGCTGGTCGCGCATTTCTGGGAGGAGCCCTACACGGCCAAGCTGGTCCGCTGGGGCAACGCGATCCACGACAAATTCCTGCTGCCGCATTTCGTGCGCGACGATCTGTCGGACGTCGTGCAGCTGTTGCGCGACGAAGGCTACGGGTTCGAGGATTCGTGGTTCGACCCGCATTGGGAATTCCGCTTCCCGAAGCTGGGCGAGGCGGCGTATCGCAACGTAGGCATCGAGCTGCGCCATGCGCTGGAGCCTTGGCATGTGCTGGGCGAGGAAGCGGGCGGGGGCGGCACGGTGCGTTACGTCGACTCGTCGCTGGAGCGTTTGCAGGTCAAGGTCAGCAATCTGGTCGAAAGCCGCCACGTGCTGACCTGCAACGGCATCGCCGTGCCGCTGCATCCGACGGGGATCGAGGGCGAATACGTCGCGGGCGTGCGCTTCCGCGCGTGGAACCCGGCTTCGGCCCTGCACCCGACGGTCGGCGTGCATGCGCCCTTGGTGTTCGATCTGGTCGACGCCTGGTCGAACCGGTCGATCGGCGGCTGCACCTATCACGTCGCGCATCCGGGCGGTCGGAACTATGACCGCTTTCCGGTCAACGCCAACGAGGCCGAGGCGCGCCGCCGGGCCCGGTTCTTCGCTTTCGGCCATACGCCGGGTCCGATGACCCCCCGCGAGCCGAAACCGAACCCGGAATTCCCGCTGACGCTTGACCTTAGACGGTCATGACGCCGACACTCCGCCCTTCGGCCGGGGGCGGAATGGACGATTCGTCGGAAATCAAAGATCCGGCGGCGATTGCGGTATCGCCGTACGACGAGATGGTCACCGGTGGCGGGCAGATCCGCTTTCACTGGCAACCCGTCATGGGCGCGTTGCGCACCTTGCCGCCCGGCGCGCTCGCCGAGCGTATGGAACGCGCGCGCCGGCAATACGACGAAAACGGCGTCACCTATAACGTTTTCGCCGACGCGCATGGCGCCGCGCGCCCCTGGCAGTTCGATCTGATCCCGCTGCCGATCCCGGCCGACGAATGGGACGAGATCGAAGGCGCGCTCGCCAAGCGCGCGTCGCTGCTCGAAAAAATCCTCGCCGATCTCTATGGGCCGCAAACGCTGATCGCCGAACGCTTGCTGCCGCCCGCACTCGTACATGCGAATCCCGGCTTCCTGCGCCAATGCCACGGCATCGTGCCGGCGAACGGCGCGCCCTTCATCCATTTCTACGCCGCCGATTTGGCGCGCGGGATCGACGGCAAATGGCGCGTCTGCGCCGACCGCGTCAACGCGCCGTCGGGGGCGGGGTACGCGCTCGAAAACCGCAACGTGCTGATGCGCACGGTGCCGGAGCTGTTCCAGTCCGCGCATGTGCGCCGTTTGGCGCCCTTTTTCGAGATGTGGCAGACCGCACTCGCCAATCTCGCCCCGCGTCATCGCGAGAACCCGCGCATCGTGCTGTTGACGCCCGGCCCCTACAGCGAAACCTATTTCGAGCACGTCTATCTCGCGCGCCAGCTCGGCTTGACGCTGGCCGAGGGTGCGGACCTCACCGTGCGCGAAGGCAAGTGCTATCTCAAAACGCTCGGCGGGTTGCAGCAGGTCGACGTGATCCTGCGCCGCATGGATGCGGATTACTGCGACCCCGTCGAGCTTCGCCAGGAATCGGCGATCGGCGTGGCCGGCCTGCTCGACGCGGTGCGCGCGGGCAACGTCACCGTGGCGAACGCGCTGGGTGCGGGGGCGGTGGAAACGCCGGCTTTGCTGCCGTTCCTGCCGGGCCTTGCACGCAAGCTGCTGGGCGAGGAACTCGACATCGCCTCGATCGAGACGTGGTGGCTGGGCCAGCCCGACGTGTTCGCGAACGTCGCCAAGCGGATCGAGGATTACGTGATCCGCCCCGCTTTCGGCGGCGAAACCGAGCCCGCGACCGACGCTTCGGCGCTGGACGCGCGCAAACGCCAAGCGCTGGTCGCGCGCATCGCCGAACGGCCGTGGCGCTATGTGGCGCAGGCGCGGTTGCAGAAATCCGCGATGCCGGTCTGGTCGCCGAACGGGTTGCAGCCGCGCCCGACGATGCTGCGCGCGTTCCTCGTGCGCCACGAGGACGGCTATGTACCGATGCCCGGCGGCATGACGCGCGTCGCCGCCGACGACAACGGCGTCGACATTTCCATGCAGCGCGGCGGGGCGTCGAAAGACACCTGGGTCGTGGTGCGCGAGCCGCAGAATTTCGTCATGGGCCCGCGCGCGAGTGGCGGGCGCGAACCTTTGCGCCGCTCCTCGGGCGAGTTGCAAAGCCGCGTGGCCGACAATCTGTTCTGGCTTGGCCGCTACGCCGAACGATTGGACGATACGGCGCGGCTGATGCGCGCGTGTTTGATGCGCGCCCCCGCCGGTGGCGTTTCCGCGCGCGAAGTGGCGGAATTCCAAGCGCTCGCACGCATGCTCGCTTCGCGCGGGTTGATCGAGCTTCGCTTCAGCGGCATGCCCGACGGGCGCGCGATGATGGAAGCGATCGCCAACGCCTGCGGCCCCGACCAGGGCATTTCGCATCTGTTCCAGGCGATCCAGCGCATCGCGCCCACCGTGCGCGACCGCCTGTCGGGCGATATGTGGAAAGTCGTCAACGATCTGCTGAAGGACGCAAGGCTGCGGCTGGAAAGCCGCACGGGCGACGTCGATTGGCTGTTCGAAGGTGTGGACCACGTCATCGGTGTGTGCGCGGCGTTCCACGGCATGGCGGCCGAGAACATGACGCGCGGCTCGGGCTGGCGCTTCCTCGATCTCGGAAGGCGCATCGAGCGCGCGGTCTACAGCACGGCGATGATCCGCGACGTGTTCGCGGCGGCGGGCAGTCAAGGCGGCGAGCCGTGGCTGCGCCTGTTGCTCGAACTCGCCGACAGCTCGATCACCTATCGCACGCGCTACATGGCGGCGATCCAGCCCGCCCCGGTCGTCGATCTCGTGCTGTGCGACGAGACGAACCCGCGCTCGGTCGCGTTCCAATTGCGCGCCGTCGCCGAACATCTCGATGCGCTGCCCCAGCGCGCCAGCCGGCCCTTGTCGCTGCCCGAACAGAAAATCGCGCGCGGCGCCATCTCCGCGATCGAGCTCTTCGATGTCGAGCGTTTGTCGTCGATCGTCGATCGGGAGGCGGTCGCCTTGCTCGACGAGTTGCTGGGCGCCACGGCGACGCGGCTGTCGGATCTGTCGGAGGCGATCACGCGCGCCTATTTCAGCCATGTCACGACGCTGCGCGCGATCGGCTACGAATCCATGACGGGGCCGGAGGGGCAGGCGTGATCTACGACGTCGTGCACCGGACGACCTATCGCTACGCTTCGGCGGTGGACGTGTCGTATCACACGCTGCGGCTCACGCCGCGCGAATTGCCCTATCAGCGCGTGTTGCGCAGCGCCGTGATCGCCACGCCGGCACCGTTGCGCATCGCCGATCGCGTCGATTGGTTCGGCAACAAGGTAAGCCATATCTCGCTGGAGGAGCCGCACGACGAATTGGTCGTCGACGCGCGCTCGGTCGTCGACGTCGCCTATCCCCCGCCGCCCGACGCGGTGAAGACGCCTTCGTGGGAAAGCGTGCGCGACGCGCTCGACGGCGGCGGCTTGCCGGTCGAATGGGCGGCGTCGGAGTTCACGCGCGAATCGCCGATGGCGCTGATCGACGACACGATCCGCCAATACGCGGCACCATCCTTCCCGAAAGCCCGACCGATCTTCGCGTGCGTGCTCGATTTGAATTCGCGCATCAAGCGCGACTTCGTGTTCGATCCGCGCGCCACGGGTGTCGCCACGCCGGTCGAACAGGTGATGCGCCTGCGCCGGGGCGTGTGTCAGGATTTCGCGCATGTGATGATCGCGTGCCTGCGCGCGATGGGCCTCGCCGCGCGCTACGTGTCGGGCTATGTGCGCACCTATCCGCCGCCGGGCCAAAAGCGGCGCGTGGGCGCCGATGCCAGCCATGCCTGGGTTTCGGTATGGGTGCCGGGGACGGGCTGGATCGACGTCGATCCGACCAACGACCTGGTCGTGAAGGACGAGCATGTCGTGGTCGGCTGGGGCCGCGACTATTCGGACATCTCGCCGATCCGTGGCGTGATTCTGGGCGGCGGCGCGCACGAACTCGACGTTTCGGTCGATCTCGCGCCGAGCGACCCGTCAGCCGAGGCGAAAGAAGACCGATAGGTTGTTGGCGGGTTGGGCGACGATGTCCGGCGCGCCGAAGCCCGCGCGGCCGGCGAGGGCCGCGACCGCATCGAGGTCGCGCACGCCCCATTCGGGATTGCGCACTTTGAGCGAGGCGTCGAAATCGGCGTTGGACGGCGCCGTGTGCCGGCCGTCGCGCATGAACGGCCCGTAAAGATGCAAGATTCCGCCGGGGAACAAGGTGCGCGCGGCCCCGGCGATCAGCCCTTCGGCGGCGCGCCACGGCGCGATGTGGATCATGTTGGCGCACAAAATCGCGTCGGCCGTGGCGACGGGCCATTTTGGCGCGCACGCGTCCAGATCGATCGGCGCTTTGACGTTTGTCAGGTTTTCGGCGGCGATCCACGCGGCGATCGAGGCGCGGTTTTCCGGGTCCGGATCGCTGGGACGAAACGTCAGGCGCGGCAGCGCGCGCGCGAAATGCACGACATGCTCGCCCGTGCCGCTGGCGATCTCCAGCACCGTGCCCGATTCGGGCAATCGGCTGCGCAGAACGTCGAGAATGGGCGCGCGATTGCGTTGCGCGGCGGGGGCGTGTTTTCGGGCGTCGGTCATGGGGAAGGCACGATACTTCGGGCTTGAAGCGACCGCTAGCCGCGTCGATACTCGCCCCCAGCGTAACGAAAAACAGGGAGTTCCCCTCGATGAAGCGTCGTCACCTTCTGACCGGCGTGGCCGGTGCGGCCACCGCCGGCCTCGCGGCCCCCGCTTTGTCCCAAGGGCGCATCGAATGGCGCATGGTCACGCTGTGGCCGCGCAACCTGCCCGGCCCCGGCGTCGCCGCCCAAAAGGTCGCTGATCGCATCGGCGCCGTCACCGCGGGGCGCATCAATGTGCGCCTGTTCGCGGCCGGCGAAGTCGTGCCCCCGCCGGGCGCCTTCGACGCGGTCGCGGCCGGCACGGCCGACCTCTATCACGGCGTGCCCGCGTTCTGGACGTCGAAATCGCCAGGCATCGGCTTCTTCGGTTCGTTCCCGTTCGGCATGACGGCGTTCGAACAGCAGGGCTGGATGATGCATGGCGGCGGCCAAGCGCTGTACGACGAGATTTACGGCCGCTTCGGCGTGAAGCCGTTCATCTGCGGCAATTCGGGCCCGCAATGGATGGGCTGGTTCCGCCGCGAGATCCGCTCGATCGACGATTTCCGCGGGCTTCGCTTCCGCACGACGGGCCTGGGCGCCGAGATGTTCCGCCGCGCGGGCGCGTCGGTCGTCTCGCTGCCGGGCGGGGAAATCTTCGGCGCGCTACAATCGGGCGCCATCGACGCGGCCGAATTCATCGGGCCGTTCTCCGACGGGCCGCTCGGGTTCCATCAGGTCGCCAAAAACTACTATTACCCCGGCGTCCAGGAGCCTTCGTCGGCCGAGGAAATCGGCATCAACATGGCGCGCTGGAACGCGCTGCCCGACGATCTGAAGGCGGCGGTGCGTTTCGCCTGCCAATCGGTCGCCGAGGAAGTGACGACCGAATACGATGTGCGCCATCCGATCGCGCTCGCCGAGCTCGTCGCGCGCCACGGCGTCGTGCCGCGCGAGGCGCCGCGCGACCTGCTGATCGCCTTCGGCAACACGGCAGGCGAAATGCTGGCCGAGTTCCGCGCCCACCAGGATCCGATGGTCAAGCGTATCGCGGATAGCTACGCCGAGTTCCGCGTGCGCTCGCAGGCCTACATGATGCAAAGCTACGCGGGCAACTTCAACGCCCGCGCCCTGCCGATCCGCTGGGGCTGATCCGAACGCCGGCCGCCTCGCCATCGCGCGAGGCGGCCGGCAGTCCGGTGTTATGGGCCTTCTGGAAAAATTCGCGCGCGCGGTGGACGGCCTGAATGGTGCCGTCGGCGCTTTCGCGCGCTGGCTCGCGGCGCTGCTTGTGCTCGTGCAGTTCGTCGTCGTGATCTTGCGCTACGTCTACGGCTCCAGCTTCGTCTGGATGCAGGAAAGCGTCGTCTACGTCCACGCGACGCTGTTCATGCTGTCGATCGCCTATGTGCTGCTGATCGACGGCCATGTGCGCGTGGACATCTACTTCGCCCGCTGGTCCGCGCGCACGCGCGCGGCCGTCGATCTGACGGGCGTCGTGTTCGCGTTACTGCCGTTTTGCGGTTTGATGATTTGGGCGAGCTGGCCTTACGTTGCCTCGTCCTGGCGCTTGGGCGAAGGGCCGATGGCGATGGGCGGATTGCCGTTCACGCCCGCCTTCAAATCCCTGATCCCGGCGATGGCCGTGCTGTTGGCGTTGCAAGGCCTCGCGATGGCTGCGCGCGCGATCCTCGTGCTCGGCGGGCGCGCGCCGACCCATCTGCCCGGCAAGACCGAGGTCGAGCAAGCATGAACTCGGCGCCCGCGACGATCCTCGATCTCGCCATGCTGGTCGTGTTGTGCGTCGCGATCATGGCCGGCGTGCCGGTCGTGTTCGTGCTGACGGGCACCGCCGTGCTGTTCGGCGTGCTCGGCATCCTGACCGGCGTTTTCGATCCTTTCTTGTTCGGCGCGCTCGCCCAGCGCGCCTTCGGCACGATGACCAGCGAGGTGCTGATCGCCATTCCGCTGTTCGTCTACATGGGGATCATGCTCGAGCGTTCGAAGATCGCCGTCGAATTGCTCGAGGCGATGGGCCGGCTGTTCGGCACCGTGCGCGGCGGGCTCGCCGTATCGGTCTCGATCGTCGGCGCGCTGCTCGCCGCGTCGACCGGCATCGTCGGCGCCACGGTCGTGACGATGGGCTTGATCGCGTTGCCCGCGATGCTCCGGCGCGGCTACGACCCCGCCTTCGCTTGCGGCTCGGTCTGCGCGGCGGGTACGCTCGGCCAGATCATCCCGCCATCGACCGTGATGGTGATTCTGGGCGAGGTGCTGGCCGCCGCCTACCAGCAAGCGCAGCTCGCGCAAGGCAAGTTCTCGATCGAGACCGTCAGCGTGGGCGAGTTGTTCGCGGGTTCGATGGTCCCGGGTTTGATGCTTGCGGGCATCTACATTCTCTACCAGCTCGTCCTGTGCTGGTGGCGACCCGAGGCGGGCCCCGCCATCCCCAAGAACGAAGCGGATAGCCTGACGGCCGCGCAAATCGCGCGTGCGCTCGTCCCGCCCATCGTGCTGATCGTCGCCGTGTTGGGTTCGATCCTGGGCGGCATCGCGACGCCGACCGAGGCCGCGTCGGTGGGGGCCGTCGGGGCCACGCTGCTCGCGGGGCTGCGGGCCCGCGAGGACAAGCCCTGGCCGATCTACGCCGCCGCGCTCGCTGCGGCCGGAATGGTCCTCCTCGGGGCCGTGTTCGACATGCGCTTGGGCCGGGCCAATCCGCCGCCGGGCGACGTCTACGCCATCTGGGCGGCGACCGGTTGCGCGTTCGTGCTCGCCTGGGGCATCGGTGTCGCGCTGTGGCGCACATTCCGCACCCAGGTGCTGCACGGAACGGTGCGCACCACCGCCAACGTCACCGCGATGATCTTCGCCACGCTGATCGGCGCCACGGTCTATTCGCTCGTTTTCCGCGGGTTGGGCGGCGACGATATGATCCGCGACTTCCTCACCTCGCTGCCCGGCGGCAAATGGGGCGCGTTGCTGGTCGTGCAGGCCGTCGTGTTCGTCCTTGGCTTTCCGCTCGATTTCGTCGAGATCGTCATCATCATGGTGCCGATCGTGGGACCAATCCTGCTGCAGATGGACATCGATCCGATCTGGCTGGGCGTGCTGTTCGCCATGAACCTGCAGACCAGTTTCCTCACGCCGCCGTTGGGCCCAACGCTGTTCTATCTCCAAGGCGTCGTGCCGCCGTCGGTCAAGACGTCCGACATCTATCGCGGCGTCACGCCGTTCGTGATCCTTCAGGTGATCGGGCTCGCTCTCGTGATGGCGTTCCCGGCACTCGCGACCTGGCTGCCGGGCAAGCTGTTCTAAGCGCATCTGCCCGGCGCAAATCGCCGCGGCGCGACTTCGTCACGAACGCAGTTTTCCCATGGCTTTGACGTAATCGGCCTTGGCCTGATCCTCGTGGCGGTGATGGCCTTCGCGCACGATCCAGTCGCCGCCGATCACCACGTCGCGCACCGGATTGGCGTTTCCGGCGAACAGCCAGGAATCGATCAGATGCTCGCCGTCGCGGCCCGTCAGCGCCGCATGGTCGCGGTCGAGCACGACGAAATCCGCGCGCCAGCCTTTTTCCAAGCGCCCGGTCTTGCGCCCGCCGGCTTGCGCGCCGCCGATCACGGCTTGGTCGAGCAGGAAGCCGCCGGTCGAGCCGCCCGCCGCGCGCGAGACGACGTTGCGCTGGCCGCGCGTCAAGCGCAGCCCGTATTCCAGCCAGCGCAGTTCTTCGACCGGGCTGGTGCAGACGTTCGAATCCGTGCCCACGCCGATGCGCCCGCCTTGGGCGAAGAACTCGGGCAGCGGGAAAATCCCGTCGCCGAGATTGGCTTCGGTCGTCGGGCAGATCCCGGCGACGGCGCCGCTCTTGGCGATCAGCGCCACTTCGCCGGGCGTGGCATGCGTCGCGTGAACCAGGCACCAGCTTTCGTCGACGGCGGCGTTGGCGTAGAGCCAATCGATCGGCGTCGTGCCCGACCACGCCTTGCAATCAGCGACTTCCTTGGGTTGCTCCGAGATATGGATATGGATCGGCGCGGTCTTGTCGAATTTGCGCGCCAGTTCGATCGCGCGCGCCAGATCGGCGGGCGGCACGGCGCGCAGCGAATGCGGCGCGATGCCCACGCGCACATTGGGATCGTTGCGATGACGGCGCGCGAGGCGTTCGTAAAGATCGTTGAACACGTCTTCGGGAATGGTGAAACGCCGTTGGCCTTCCGTCGGCGGCTTGGCACCGAAACCGCTGGTCCGGTAGACGACGGGCAGGATCGTGATTCCGATACCGGCCGCCGAGGCCGACGCGATCAGGCGGTCGGACATTTCGGTCACGGTTTCGTAAGGCTGGCCCTTCGGATCGGCGTGGACGTAATGGAATTCGGCGATCGAGGTGAAGCCGTGCTTCACGAGTTCGACGTAAAGCTGGGTCGCGACCGCTTCGAGTTCGCGGGGACCGAGCTTAGCGAGAAAGGCATACATCACCTCGCGCCACGACCAGAAATCGTCCTCGCCTGGCCGCGCGGTTTCGCCCAAACCCGCCATCGCGCGCTGGAAGGCGTGCGAATGCAGATCGCCCATACCGCCGACGACGGCGCCGTTCAGCAATTCGGCATCGCCGCGCTTCATGCCCGCCTGAACATTCGTCAAATA
Organism: Tagaea sp. CACIAM 22H2; assembly: GCA_014444615.1. Lineage (GTDB taxonomy): Bacteria > Pseudomonadota > Alphaproteobacteria > CACIAM-22H2 > CACIAM-22H2 > Tagaea. Next base: position 20,928 of record PVXE01000022.1, read on the forward strand.
TCCGGCGGCATCGACGTCGAAAACCACATCGTCGGCCCAGCCTTGCGGCAAGCGGGCGCGGGGGGCGAAAAATGTCGGCATGGCCATCGTTCCTGGGGCTATTCTTGACGCCGTTTATAGGAGCATAAACGCGGCATGGCGACACTTTACGAAAACGCGGATTTTGCGACGCTGGCCGGGCCCGACTATGGCGCGATCCGCGACGGCGCGATGCTGGTCGACAAGGGCCGCATTGTCTGGATCGGCAAACGCGACGACGCCCCCGACACCGAAACGCGCGTCGATTTGGGCGGAGGCTGGGTTCTGCCGGGCTTCGTCGATTGCCACACGCATCTGGTGTTCGGCGGCGACCGCGCGGACGAGTTCGAAAAGCGCCTCAATGGCGTGTCTTACGAGGAGATCGCGCGCGCGGGCGGCGGTATCCGCTCGACCGTCGCCAAAACGCGCGCCGCGAGTTTCGACGAATTGTTCGAAAGTGCGGCGCGAAGGCTCGACTACATGGCCGATCGCGGTGTGACGACGGTCGAAATCAAATCGGGCTACGGCCTCGATCTCGAAAACGAGATGAAGCAGCTCGCCGTGGCACGAGCACTCGGTGAGCGCTTGGGCGTGCGGGTGCGCACCACCTTTTTGGGCTTGCACGCCGTTCCGCCCGAATATGCCGGCCGCCAGGCCGAGTACGCGAAGCTGGTCGTGGGCATGATTCCCGAAATCGCGCGCTCGGGTTTGGCCGATGCGGTCGACGCCTTCGCGGAATCGATCGGCTTCACCAACGACGAAACGCGCGCCGTGTTCGACGCGGCCAAGGCGCATGGTCTGCCGGTGAAGCTGCATGCCGAACAGCTGACCAACCAGCATGGTGCCGCATTGGTCGCGTCCTATGCCGGGTTGTCGGCCGATCATCTCGAACATCTCGACGACGCCGGGATCGCGACCATGGCGATGGCGGGCACGGTCGCCGTGCTGCTGCCGGCCGCCTATTATTTCCTGCGCGACACCAAGCTGCCGCCGATCGACGCGATCCGCAAAGGCGGGGTGAAGATGGCGCTCGCCAGCGACTGCAATCCGGGCACGGCGCCCGCTTTCGATCCGCGCGTGGTGCTGAATATGGGCTGCACCGTGTTCCGCATGACGCCGGAGGAAGCGATCGCCGGCTATACGCGCGAAGGGGCGCGGGCACTCGGCTTGCAAAACGAGTGCGGCACGCTGGAAGCGGGCAAAGCCGCCGATTTCTGCGTCTGGGATATCGAACGTCCGGCGGATTTGGTCTATTGGATCGGCGGGCCCGGCCCGCAACGCGTGTTCAGGAATGGCGAAGAATGAGCGAGATTTTCGATTTCACACCGGGCAACTCGCCCGTGCTGGTCAGCGTGCCCCATGCCGGCACGCATATTCCCGAAGCGCTGGCCAAGCGCATGACCGATCACGCGTTGACGCTGCCCGACACCGATTGGCACGTCGAAAAACTCTACGCGGCCGCGCCGTCGCTGGGGGCGGGGCTGATCGTCGCGCGCCAGTCGCGCTACGTGATCGACCTCAACCGCGATCCGACGGGCACGCCGCTTTATCCGGGGGCAGACAATACCGAGCTGTGCCCGCTCAGCACGTTCGGAAAGGCGCCGGTCTACAAACCGGGCCAGGAACCGGACGCGGCCGAAGTTCAAGAGCGCGTCGCGCGCGACTGGAAGCCCTATCACGCCGCGCTGGAAAGCGAGCTTGCGCGGCTTAAAGCCAAATTCGGCTATGCGATTTTGTGGGACGGGCATTCCATCCCGTCGCAAGTACCGCGTTTCTTCGAAGGGCGCTTGCCCGACCTCAATCTCGGCACCGCGTCGGGCGCTTCGGCCGATGCGGGTTTGACCGAAGCCGCGCGCGCGGCGCTGGATGGGCCGGGGATGAGCCTCGTCCTCAACGGGCGTTTCAAAGGCGGCTATATCACCCGCCGTTACGGCCGCCCGGCGGACGGCATCCATGCGCTCCAGCTCGAAAAGGCGCTGATCGCCTATATGGAAGAAGATCCGCCCTATCGCTGGGTGCCCGCGCGCGGGGCCGCGATGATCGAGCGCGTCGGCCGCACGCTGAAGGCGCTGCTGGCTTGGAAGCCGGCGTAACCTAACCGCAGCGGGACGCGGGGAAGCGCACCGTCGCGGTGGTGCCGCGATTGGGCGCGCTTTCGATCGACAACGTGCCGCCATGCAGTTCGACGAGTTTGCGGCTGAGTGGCAGGCCGAGGCCGGTTCCTTCGAAGCGGCGCGCCATCGCGCTGTCGATCTGCCCGAACGGCTCCAGCGCGCGCGGAATATCCTGCGGCCGCATGCCGATGCCGGTATCGATGACGCTGACCGCCACGCCGCCATCCGCCTCCATTGCCGCGACGATGCGCACGCGCCCGCCCGGCGGCGTGAACTTCACCGCGTTGGACAACAGGTTCAGCACGATCTGACGCACACGCTGTTCGTCCGCCGTCAGCAGCGGCACGTCCGCGCCCACGTCGATGGTGACGCGCACCTGCGCCGCTTGCGCGCGCGGCGCCATCAATCGCGCGCAGGATGCGAGCGTGCCGTTGAGGTCGATCGGCATCTCGCGCAGTTCGACTTTGCCCGCTTCCGCCTTCGAGATATCCAGGATGTCGTTGATGACCTGCAGCAGATGCGTGCCGGAGGAATGGATGTCCCTGGCATAGTCGACGTAACGCTGTTCGCCGATCGGGCCGAAAAGCTGGTTATGGATGATCTCCGAAAATCCGATCACGGCGTTGAGCGGCGTGCGCAACTCGTGGCTCATATTGGCGAGGAATTCCGACTTCGTCCGGCTGGCGATTTCGGCGATTTCCTTCGCCTCGCGCAAGGCATCTTCGGCGTGTTTGCGCTCGGTCAGATCGTTGAACAAGGTGACCCATCCGCCGCCGGGCAAGGCGGTGCGCCGCGTGACGATATAGCGCCCATTCGGCCGCCAGCCTTCGTCCGAATAGGGCTCCGGCTGCGTCGCGCGCGCGATGCGGCGCGCGATCTCGGCGTCCTCGTCGGCAATCGGGCCGAAATCGCCGCGCCGTATCTGGAAGCGGATCGATTCGTCGAAGGTCATGCCGACGCGCATGCCGTCGGGCGGCGCATCCAGCAATTGGCGCGCGCGATCGTTCCAAGCGATCAGCACGCGATTGTGATCGTAGACGACGATGCCTTCGTCGATCGATTCGAATGTGCTCGCCAGGATATGCGCCTGACGGTCGATTTCGGTCTGGCGATCGCGGGCCTGCGTCACGTCGTTCAGCGTGATGGCGAAGCCGCCGTCGGGCAAACGCTGGTCGCGGATCTGCAGCACGCGCCCGCCGCCCAGTCGCGTTTCGAATATCTTGTCGCCGGGCATGCGGTGCTCGGCCAGGCGCGCTTCGAGCCACACATGGCGCGGCAAGCCGCCCATGTACGCGAGGCCGTTTTCGATCTGCGCCTCAAGCACGTCGCGGAACGTGGCGCCGACGCCGATATGCGCGGGCAGATCGATCAAACGGCGATAGGCGGCGTTGTGCAGGATCAACCGGTCGTCGGCGTCGTAGATTCCCACGCCGGTCGACAAGCCGTCGATCGCGCGCAGCAGGCGCTCCTCGTCCTCGCGCCGATTCCAATCGCGGGCAAGCGCGGTCCCTTGCGCCTCGGCTTCCGTCACGTCGAGATACATGACGATTTGCCCGCCCTCGGGCAGCGGGCGCGCCGCGACTTCGATCGTGCGCCCGTGATGGAAACGGCGGCGATAGGTGAATCCGTTGCGCGCTTCCATCATCGCCATGCGCGATTTGATCGCCGCTTCGCGCGCGACCGGATCGGGTTCCGATAACGCGGCGAGATGCCTGATCGCATCGGCGACGGAGTCGCCCGGCTTGCTGAACCCGTCGGGCAGGCCCAGCAGCCGGTGATAGGCGGTGTTGACGGCGACGATCTTGAGATCGTCGTCGAGGATCATCAAGGCGGCGGGCAGCGCGTCGAGGATTTTGTCCATCGCTCGACCGCTCCCCCGTTCGGTCAGTAACGGACCAAGGATTCGAATGCCACGGGCAGGCGCTTGCGCCCTTCGAGGAATGTGAGCTCGATGAGGCACGCGGCGCCGCGCACGTCGGCCCCTGTTTTTTGCAGCAACGAGATCGCCGCCGCAAGCGTGCCGCCGGTCGCCAGCACGTCGTCCAATACGACGACGCGCGTTCCCTTCGGCACGGCGTTTTCCTGTACCTCGATCGTGTCCTCGCCGTATTCCAGGGCGTAGGTATGGGGCACGGTGGGGCCCGGCAGCTTGCCGCGCTTGCGGACCATCAGGAAGCCGATCCCCAGGCGCAGCGCGAGCGGGGCGGTCACCAGAAAGCCCCGGCTTTCGATCCCGGCCAGCAATTGCGGCTTATGGGGCGCCACGACGTCGGCCAGGCGATCGATCGTCGCCTTCCAGGCGCCCGCGTCGGCCAGAAGCGGGGAAATGTCGCGGAACAGGATGCCGGGCTTGGGGAAGTCGGGCACGTCGCGGATATGGGTTTTCAGATCCATGCGGGCGTTCTCGTTGCGAGGTTGAGTAAGCCCAATACGGGGCAAAAGCCGGGCCGTCCATCCCAAAATCGCCGATACGCCGTCCGGCGACCTTGCTAATCTGGCTTCAACAAAACGGGACGGGGGCTCCATGGCAGAGGCGGTTCCGGCTTCGGCGCGCGCGGTTATCGTGGGCGGCGGCATTGCCGGTTGTTCGGTTGCGTATCATCTGGCGAAGCTCGGCTGGAAGGACATCGTCCTGGTCGAGCGCGCCCGTCTCACCGCCGGGACGACCTGGCACGCCGCGGGGTTGGTCGGCGCCATGCGCCCCAACCGCGCGCTGACGGCGATGAGCAAATACGGCATCGATCTCTATTCGAAGCTGGAAGCGGAAACCGGCCAAGCGACCGGCTGGAAGAACTGCGGATCGGTCAATGTGGCCCGCACGCCCGAACGCGTCGTCGCGTTCAAGCGCCAAGTGGCGCTCGCCAAGGGTTTCGGCGTCGATATTCAGGAAATCAGCCCGGATGAAGCGGGCAAGCTGTGGCCGCTGATGCGCACCGACGATTTGCAGGGCGCGATCTGGCTGCCGGGCGATGGCAAGGCGAATCCCGCCGATCTGTGCATGGCGTTGGCAAAGGGTGCCCGCCAAATGGGCGCCAAGCTGTTCGAAGGTGTCGCGGTCACGGGTTTCGAGCGCGCGAACGGCGCCATCGTCGCCGTGCAGACCGATCAGGGCCGGATCGCGGCCGACGTCGTCGTGCTTGCTTGTGGGCAATGGACGCGCCAAGTCGGCGAGCAGCTGGGTGTGGCGGTGCCGCTGCATTCGGCCGAACACTTTTACATCGTCACCAAGAAGATCGCGGGCGTGACGCCCAATCTGCCGGTGATGCGCGATCCCGACGGCTATATCTATTACAAAGAAGAAGTCGGCGGTTTGGTGATGGGCGGGTTCGAGCCCGTCGCCAAGCCCTGGGGCATGGACGGCGTGCCCGAGGATTTCGCCTTCCAGCTTCTGCCCGAGGATTGGGACCAGTTCCAAATCCTGATGGAGAACGCGCTCCACCGCACGCCGTGCCTGGAAACGGCCGAAGTCCGCCAATTACTGAACGGGCCCGAAAGCTTCACGCCCGACGGCAATTTCATCCTGGGCGAAGCGCCGGGCTTGCGCGGGCTTTACGTCTGCGCCGGGTTCAACTCGGCGGGCATCGCCAATGCGGGTGGCGCGGGGCGGTTGACCGCCGAATGGATCGCGGGCGGCGAGGCGCCGATGGATTTGGCGGATGTCGATATCCGCCGCTTCGCCGATTTCCAGGCGAATGGCCGCTTCTTGCGCGAGCGCACGGTCGAGAGCCTGGGCCTGCATTACGTGATGCGCTGGCCGCGCATGGAATTGGAAAGTGCCCGGCCGCTGCGCCGCTCGCCGCTTTACGATCGCCTCGCCGCCAACGGGGCGCGCTTCGGTTCCAAAATGGGGTGGGAGCGCGCGAATTACTTTGCGCCGCTGGACGCGAAGATTCCTTACGCGTGGACGCCCAATTGGCTGCCCTATACGCGCAAGGAACAAGAAGCGGCGCGCAATGGCGTGGGCATCATCGATCAGGCGAGCTTCGCCAAGATCCTGGTTCAAGGCCGCGATGCGGCCGCCTATCTGCAACGCATCTGCGCCAACGACATCGACGTCACACCCGGCCGCTCGGTCTATACGGCGTTGCTGAACGAGCGCGGCGGCTTCGAAAGCGACGTGACGATCGCGCGGCTGGCGGAGGACAAGTTCCTCTATATCACCGGCTCGGCGCAGCTCACGCGCGATCTCGATTGGCTCGGCCGCCAGATCGGCGATCAATTCGTGACGTTGACCGACGCGACGGTGACATGGACGACGCTGTCGCTGATCGGGCCGGGGGCGGAAGCCGCGTTGGCGAAGATCAGCCCGCGTTTGCCCAAGCTCGGCAATGGCGAAGTCCGCACGATCGACGTCGGCCTTGCGCGCGTGTTGGCGACCCCGATGAGCTATGTCGGGGCACCCGGCGTTGAAATGCTCGTCCCCACCGAATACGCCGCGGGCGTCTATGACGAACTCAAATCCGCCACGCAAGCGATCGTCGATATCGGCTATTACGCGCTCGACGCCATGCGCATCGAAGCGGGGCGGCGCGCTTTCGGACCCGAATTGGGGCCGGACGAAACGCCGGTCGAGGCGGGCTTGTTGCACGCCGTTGCCTTCGACAAGCCGGGCGGGTTCCTGGGCCGCGAAGCCTTGCTCGCCAAGCGCGAGGCCGGCGTGGCCAAGCGGTTGTGCATGTTCGCCCTCGAGGATTCGGGCGATTGGTGCTGGGGCGGGGAAGGCATTCTGGCCAATGGCCGCCCGGCGGGCGAGATTTCCTCGGCCGGGTGGAGCACGGTGCTAGGCCGGTGCGTCGCCATGGGCTATGTCCGCGCAAAGGAGAATTTCGATCGCGCGACGATGCTGTCGTGGAGTTACGAGGTCGATATCGCGGGCAAGATCGTCAAAGCGAAGGCGTTGCCCCGCGCGCCCTATCCGCCCAAATAAGCCGGAAATGAAAAAGGCGGGTGCCGCGGCACCCGCCTTTGATCTTTCGCGTCTCGCGTTCGCTTAGCGGACGAAGAGATGCACTTCGTTGGCTTGCGCCTGGTTCGACGTGGTCGAGGACAGCGTCACGCGCTGGGCGGGCAGGCCCATATCGGCGAGGCTGCGCATCACCGTTTCGGCCTGGCGGCGCGCGGTGGTGGCGGCCAGCGCCGCTTGGCTTTGACCGCCGCGCGAGGGCGCGACCGCGACGAGATCGAAATTCGCCGTCGGGCTGCGCTCCAGCGCGCGGCTGACGGCGGTGTAGAGCGCCTGCTCGTAAGCCGGGTTGGCGCGATCGAAGCGGATCACCATCAGCGGGCGGCGGCCGGCGGCGGCTTGCGCGGGGTTGCCGGCCTGCGGCGCGGCGCCGGGCGCCACACCCAGGATGGCCGGGCTGCCGTCGGGCGGCGACACGTTGGTGAAGGCGCGGTTGTTGAGGCCGGTGCCGAACAATTCGCCGTTGCGGATGGCGAGCGACAGCGCCGTCAGGTTCGAACGCTCGCGGCCGATATAGGTCGATTGGCGGCCGATATCCTCGTTGAGCTCGTTCAGCAGGCGGTCGATCGACACGACGGTGCGGTTCACCTCGTCCTCGACCGTCGCCAGCTGGCGATGATCGTCTTCGACGGCGCCCGACAGCGAATAGGCGGCGCGAGTCGAGTCGAGCAGGAAGGCAGCCATCGCCGCGTCGGCCGAAACCTGGCTCGACATCTGCGACATGCGGCCGATTTCGGCCGACATGCGGTCGAGCTCGGCGGCGGCGGTGTTCCACTGGCTTTGCAGGATGGGGTTGCCCGGCGTCGTGCCGACCTGAAGGCGCGCATTGATGCCCGCGACGGTCGAGAAATAACGCTGCGACGTGGAAATCGCGTCGCCGCGCATCTGCTGGATCGCGGCGGCGCGCTGCTGCACGGCACCCTGGAGATTCTGGACTTCGCCGCGCAATTGCTGCGCGCGCTGGCCGACGGCGGTGGATTGGCCCGCCGGCAGGCGGCCCGTATCCGGCGTCGCCGCGATCGCGGCGGCACTGGTCGAGGTCATCGCGCGCTGCTCGGCGGCCGAGGGCGGAATTTCCTGGCGCACGATCGGGCCGTCGCTCGACCGGGCGGGTTCGGACCCGCCCATCGAGGGCCACAGCGCCTCGGTCATGTAGTTGCAGCCGCTGAGCCCCAAGGCGAGCGTGCCCACGGCAAGAAGGCGGGCACTGCGGCGACGCGTGGAGGTGGCGAGGGGCAGGCGCATAACGGTCATGGCCGATATAATCGTTAGTTAGATGCGATCCGCCACGCGTTGGAAGCGCCACGGAACCAGTTAAGCCTCCACGGCGCCTTGCGAACGCGATGCCATCAGATGAGGGCCGCTTCGTACGCAAACGCCGTTGCGCGGATTCTCAGGACCGGACATCCCAAGTCACCGGCGGGGGATCGTAACCAAGCGTCAAGACGCGCACAAGTTTGAATTTATAACGGTTTTCCACAGGCTTGACCGCATTTCGGGCGGGATTTTGACGGCGGTCGCCGGACAGTCGTTTAGCGCTTGCGGTAGGGGGGCGAATCACCTAGTGTCCCGGCCCGTTTCCCAGGGGATACCCCGGCGAAACGACAGCGCGGCCGTAGCTCAACTGGATAGAGCATCTGACTACGGATCAGAAGGTTAGGGGTTCGAATCCCTTCGGCCGCGCCATTTATCCCAAACACTTAGCCATCAATTCACGCGGCGCAAAGTCGTCGGTCGGGACTTTGTTTTGCGAAGTTGCCGGGCTTTGGCGGTATCGCCCGCGTGCAGCATTGGTTCAGCTAAGAGAACGACGTTGACCGCACCGGGGTGGTGCGATGAACCACAGATTCGTTTGCGGCGCGATCGGGCTAGGTGTTGGCGCTAGCATTGGCGGGCTTGCCGAGAAGTACGTCGGAAAAATCCATGATTGTCGCGCCAGCGTCGATGCTCCAATTCTTGATGATATCGGCTTTTCCCGAAATCAATTGATCGTAGGCGAGAATCGTCGGCGCGACTTCCGGGGTGCTGAGCGCGATCTGTCGAAGTGCGGTGAGCGTATTCGTGACCGAAAGCACTGCGCCGTGTGCCCAATCGGGCGTTGGATCGAGAGCGAGCCGATTGATGTTCGGTGCGACGGTAACAGTAACGGTGCCTTTTGGCAGAAAATCGCCAAGCTTCTGTATGCCGCGAAGAAAATCGTCGAGCGGCGTCAAGCTGTGGGCGTGGTGTTCCGCCAAGCGCTGCCGCAGTTCGGGCGACATAGTCACCAGCCGATATCTTTCGCCGTCGTGCTGCGCGGCAAAGGCGACGCGTAACGGGTCGAGTTTGTTTCTGGCGCAATTCCAAATCATGTCCAGCGTGATTACGAAGCCGGACAGCACGCCTTTTAGCCAGTAATCGAAAGCGGCGGCCGTGGCGTCGATTTCGGCTTGGCGGCGGCGGTCATCTTCGGCGGCGCGGCGTTCGCGTTCCTGTCGTTCGCGAAGGTGGATCCACAAGCCGACAAAAACCGCCAGCAACCCTGCGCTCCCGGTTCCGATCAAGTTCGCCAAGGCTTGCCAGGCGTCACCTTTGGGAATGTCACCTGCCTGGGGTTCGACGGGCGCGACTCGATAGGCGTCGATCGTCGCCAACCCGAAATGCAGGACGATCAGTGCCGCGACCGTTGCGGCCAGCACGATTGCGATCTGCGCGGCGAAGGGGAATTCTTTGCGAGGGTTCGTCATGCGATGGATCGTAGCGGGACGACGCATTGTCGGCAATCGGGGGTCGTATGACGCGAACGCGTCGGCTAGCCGCGTGAACCCGTGATCGACGGCGGCACGGTTCCGACCGTGTGACGGGGGTAACCGGAATTGATTGACTAGGAAACCATCAAAATATAGTTTCCTAGTCAATCACTGGAGTCGCCATGCCCAAACAGACCGCGATATCCGCTCTGGAAGACCATTACGGCTTCCATTTGCGCGTCGTTTCCAACGCCGTGTCGCATGAATTCGCGCGCAAAGTGGCGGCGCGGGGGGTAACGGTCGCCGAATGGGCGTTCTTGCGCGTGCTCTACGATGCCGCACCCGCGGCGCCCTCCGCCCTCGCCGCGCGCATGGGCATGACCAAGGGCGCCATCACCAAACTCGCCCAGCGTTTGATCGCCAAGGACCTCGTCGCACGCGACGCCGATCCCGGCGACGGCCGCGCGCAGTTCCTGGCGCTGACGGCGAAGGGCCGCGCAATCGTCCCCAAACTCGCGAAACTCGCCGACGCGAACGACGTGGCGTTTTTCGATGTGCTCGCCGCCGCCGAACGCGAAACGCTCGGCCGCATTTTGAAGAAACTGACCGATCGCCACGCGCTGAAGGGCGTGGCGGCGGATTGAAGGAGAAGCGTCGTGGACGCGCAGAAGAAAGCCCTCGCCGAAAAATGCCTCGCCGCCGCCTACGACAAGTCGATGGCGTTTCCGCAAATCGTCGGCGCTTTGATCGGGGCGGGCTTCGACGGCTACGCGATCGATTATCGCGCCGGGACCGCGACCTATTATCTTCCCGATGGCGATTGCGCGACGGTGAAGCTGCCGCATGGCGGCGCGCCCGTCGCGGCCGCGTTCGACGCGGCGGGCGTGGCCGAGCAGATCAAATGGGCGCAGGCCAATCCGCCGGACTATTCCTACGCCGCGTTCTGCGCGAACGTTACGGCACGGGGCTGTGCGGGCTATCTCGTCTCGTTCCTCGGCAAGCGCGCGCTCTATTTCGGCCGCACGGGCGAAACGCATACCGAGCATTTCCCGCAATGAAAAAGGCCGGTGCGGGGTGCCGCACCGGCCTTCGTCCGTGAATTATTTAATGCATCAGAGTTCCCGTAAAGCTCATAAGAGCAATCACCGAAATCTCTGCGCGTAGCCATCTCCCTTGATCGTTCCCATATGTGATGATCAATGGATTGAGATGACTATCAAATTGCCATTCAATGCGATTCGCGTGGATTACCTTGTTTGTGAAGTCCCTAAGCCAAAGGGGTTCTTCAGTCTGGTCTGCTTTTATGAGTCGTCCGAGTCTTGGAGCATTGTCCGCCTCTTGATTGGTGTGTCTTAGGTAGTCACTGATATGCTCGGCGTCATCGAGAATTCTTATTTGTGTTGCCATTTCGACCAATGCGCGATCGGCGCGTCGCTCAGCCATCGAATAAACACTCTTTCTTAGATACGCCCACTCGCCCTTAAAGTGCTGGTCTAGAGTCTCGACGATAGAGGGGCGGCTAAATGCGAAGGTAGCGATGATGGCGAGATTGCGATGTATGAGCTTCGTAGTTTCTTCATTCGCAAGCATTCTTGCCTCCGCGTTCCAATGAATATAGTTGTAAAAATATTATAAATATAAAAGTTATCAATAAATATTTTCCCAATGAAAAAGGCCGGTGCGGTCGCCCGCACCGGCCTTCGTCTTGAAGCGCGAAAGCGAAGCGATCAGCGCGCGGCGCGGATCGTCTTGCCCCAACGGTCGACTTCCGCCGCGACGAACGTGCCGAGCCACGCGGAGGTGCGCTCGTTGCCTTCGGGCAGCACGCCGCCCAGATCGAGCAGGCGCTTGCGCGAGTTGGCGTCGTCCAGCGCCTTCGACAGCGCGTCGTTCAGCCTGGCGACGATCGGGGCGGGCGTGCCCTTGGGCGCGAACAGCGCGTTCCAGGCGCTGACCTCGTATTCCGGCATGCCGGCTTCCTTGGTCGTCGGCACGTCGGGCAGCGCGGGCGATCGCGTCGGCGTGGCGATCGCGTAGGCGCGAATGGCGCCCGCCTGGATCTGCGTGACCAGGTTGACGATCTGGTCGCACGCGTAATCGACCTTGCCGCCGACGAGGTCGTTCAGCACCGGGCCCGTGCCCGTGTAGGGAACGCGCGTCGGCTTCGTGCCGAGCTGCACATGCAGCAGCGTGCAGGTCGTGTGCGAGACCGAGCCCACGCCCGCATTGGCTTCGTTGAGCTTGTCCTGGCCCGCCTTCAGACGGTCGGCAAACTCCTTCAGGTTCGACGCCGGGAAGTCTTTGCGCGCGACGATCACGATCGGCGTGCCGGCGGCCATGCCGATCGGCTCGAAGTCCGTGACCGGGTTGTAACGGATGTTGGGATAAAGGGCCGGGGCGGCGCCATGCGTGCCCATATGGCCCATCATGATCGTGTAGCCGTCGTTGACGGCTTCCTTGCCGCGCGTGATGCCGGTCGTACCGCCCGCACCGGCGATGTTTTCGATCACCAGCTGCTGGCCCAGCGTCTTCGACATGCTTTCGCCGACAATGCGCGCGATCACGTCGGTCGGGCCGCCGGCGGCGAAGGGCACGATCACGGTGATCGGCTTGGTCGGATATTGCTGGGCCGACGCAGCACCGGCCATCAAGGCCAGGGCGGCGGCGAATGCGAGAGCTTTCTTCATCTGCTTTTCCTCCTTCGATTGTCGAAACGGGCGCGGAATTGTCCGGGGGGACGCGCCCGGCCTTGACGTCACTCGGTGAAGACTTGGTCGCGGCTTTTGCTCACCGACGGCAGTACCGCGATGACGACCACGATCACCGCGACGGCCAGCATGCCCGCCGCGATCGGGTTGTAGACGAAAGTCATGAAGTCGCCGCGCGCCAGGATCATCGCTTGGCGCAGCTTCTCCTCCATCAACCGGCCGAGCACGTAGCCCAGCAGCAAGGGTGCCGGCTCGAAGCCGAATTTGTAGAGGACATAGCCCGCGAAGCCGAAAAAGGCGGTGAACAGCACGTCCTGCGGCGAGTTGTTGATCGAGTAGATGCCGATGCAGCAGAACACCATGATCGCCGGGAACATCAGGCGATAGGGCACTTTCAGCAGGCGCACCCACAGTCCGATCAGCGGCAGGTTGATGACCAGCAGCAGAAAGTTGCCGACCCACATCGACGCGATCATGCCCCAGAACAGGTCGGGGCTTTTCGACATGACCAGCGGGCCCGGAATGATGCCGTGGATGGTCATCGCCCCCACCATCAGCGCCATCACTGCGTTGGGCGGAATGCCGAGTGTGAGCAGCGGAATGAACGAGGTTTGCGCGCCCGCGTTGTTGGCGCTTTCGGGGCCGGCCACGCCTTCGATAGCGCCGCGGCCGAAGCGCGACGGGTCCTTGGCGAGCTTTTTCTCGACCGTGTAAGACGCGAACGGGCCCAGCACCGCGCCGTTGCCCGGCAGAATGCCCAGCGCCCCGCCGATCGCCGTGCCGCGCAACACCGGCGCGATGCAGCGCTTGATGTCGTCCATATTCGGCAGCAGACGGCCGATCTTGCCGCGCGTCACGTCGCGCGCTTCCGGGTTCTCGATGTTGCGCAGGATCTCGGCGAAGCCGAACAAGCCCATCGCCAGCACGGCGAAATCGAGCCCGTCGCTGAGCGTCGAGAAGCCGAGCGTCATGCGTTCCTCGCCGGTCTCGAGGTCGGTGCCGATCGTGGCGAGCAGCAGGCCCGCGAGGATCATGCCCGTGGCCTTGAGCAGCGAACCGCGCGCCAGCACCACCGCGAAGGCGAGGCCCGCGACCATCAGCGCGAAATATTCGGCCGGGCCGAACAGCAAGGCGACCTTCGTCAGCGGCACGCCCAGCGCGGCGATGACGAGTGTGGCGACCGTGCCGGCGAAGAACGAGCCGAGTGCGGCGACGCCCAGCGCGATGCCCGCGCGGCCTTGCTTGGCCATCTGGTGGCCGTCCAGCGTGGTCACGACCGATGTCGCTTCGCCGGGAATATTCACCAGGATCGCGGTCGTCGACCCGCCATATTGCGCGCCGTAATAGATGCCTGCGAGCATGATGAGCGCGCCGGTCGGATCGAGCTTGAAGGTCAGCGGCAGCAGCATCGCGATCGTCGCGATGGGGCCCACGCCGGGCAGCACGCCAATCAGCGTGCCGATCATCACGCCCGCGAAGCACAGGGCGATATTCTGGAGCGACAGCGCGATCGAGAAACCGTGCGCGAGATTGCCGATCAGATCGAACATGACGGCGCCCTCAATAACCGATCGCCCAGGGGGCGACGGGGATCGGAAGATTGAGCATGAAGCGGAACAGCCCCAGGCAGAACACGGTGATCACGATCGCGAAAATCGCGGCCTCGCCGAGTTTGGTTTCCGAACTCGCCATCGACGAAAGCAAGACCGCGAGCGGTGCCGCGACCGCCATGCCGAGCGGGCGCACGGTCAAACCGAAGGCGACGGCCGAACCCAGGATGAAAAGCGGGCCGCGGAAGGTCCAGCGTTCGAGCTTGGGGCCGTTCCACAGCATCGCGCCGATGCCGACGGCAAATCCCGCGACGACGCATGCCCATGCCAGAATCGTCGGCATCATGCCGGGGCCGAACACACGCAACGTGCCGCGTTCGAGGCCGGCGTTTTGCCATAACGCGAACGCACCCAGGCCGATAAGGAAAAGCCCCGCCGCCATATCCTGCGGCGCACGAATGAAACGCTTCGTTTCTTGCGTCAAGACGCGACCTCCCCGGAGGTTTGTTGACGGTTTCTATCGGGTCGCCCGCATGAATTCCATACGAAACATGGTGCCACGGCACCGTGCGGGCGATTTTTCGGTGTATCGGCGCAAGCATCGGGTGGGTGCAGTGCGAAAGGCCGGTCAGGGTTCGGCATCGCCAACCTGGAGGTTACCGTGCCCTTCCGCATCAACGGGCTGAAGCCCGACGCGTTCATTCCGCTCTACGGACTTTCCGACGCCGAACTCGCTTCGCGCGGGGTGTTGCGCAAGAAAGTCGACACCGATCCGGGGTTTCCGGACCGGATCGAATTGCGCGACATACCCGTCGGCGGCCATGCGCTGCTGCTCAATTATACGCATCAACCCGCCGATACACCGTTCCGCGCGACGCACGCGATCTTCGTGCGCGAAGGGGCGACCGTGGCCTATGACCGGACGGACGACGTGCCGGACGTCATGCGCCGGCGCTTGCTGTCGGTGCGTGCATTCGATGCGGCGGGCATGATGATCGCCGCCGACGTGACCGAGGGCGCGGCGCTTGAACATCTGATCGCGCGTTTGTTCGCCGATCCGGCCGCCGCCTATCTGCACGCACATTACGCGCGCCAAGGCTGCTTCGCCGCGCGGATCGACCGCGCTTGACTCTCGGATATTAGAACGTAAGTTTAAGATATGAGAGGTACGCATACCGATATCGACGAACGCATCGCCGCGCGCGTGCGGGGCTTGCGCGCCGCCAAGGGGCTCACGCTCGACGATCTCGCCGCGACGTCGGGGGTGAGCCGCGCGATGCTGTCGCGGATCGAGCGCGCGCAGTCCAGCGCCACGGCGCAATTGCTCGTGCGTCTGTGCGGCGGCTTGGGCGTCACCTTGTCCGAGCTCGTCGCCGACGCGCCCGCGTCGCCGTCGCCCTTGCGCCGCGCGGGCGAACATCCGCTGTGGCGCGATCCGGCGACCGGCTATCGCCGGCGCGAAATCGCCCCCGCCGATCTGGGGCCGCGCGCGTCGATCGTGGAGATCGAATTTCCGGCCGGTGCCCGCGTGGCACTCGACAATCGCCGCTACACGGGGCGCGGCCAGCATGTCTGGCTGTTGGAAGGCGTTCTGGAAATCGAAACCGGCGGGGCCACGCATCGATTGGCGGCGGGCGATCGCTTGACGATGGCGTTCGGCGCCAAGGTCGTGTTCCGCAATCCGTCGCGCAAACGCGCGCGCTATGCCGTTATCGCCGATACGGGGGCCAATACGGGGGAATGAAGATGCGTATCGTGGAAGGCGGGCTCGACGATGCCCGCGTCGTCGCTTTGCTTGAACACCATATCGCGATGGGCCGCGCCAACACGGTGGAAGGCTGCGCCCACGCGCTCGACGTATCCGGATTGCAGCGGCCGGGCATCCGCTTTTGGACCGCGTGGCGCGACGACAATTTGCTCGGCACCGGCGCATTGAAGCGCATCGACGACGGCCACGCGGAAGTGAAGTCGATGCATGTCGCGACGCCTGCGCGCCGGCAAGGTGTCGGCGGCGCGATGCTGGATCACATTCTGCGCGAAGCGCGCGCGATGGGGTTCAAGCGCGTGTCGCTCGAAACCGGCTCCTGGGATTACTTCGCGCCGGCGCGCGCGATGTACGCGACGCGCGGCTTCATCGAATGCGCCCCGTTCGAAGGCTACAAACCGGACCCGGCGTCGACCTTCATGTCGCGCGAAATCTGACGGCGCGTTTATCCACATCCGCGAATCTACGGACTCCACAGAAACCCCCATTTCGGCTATATTCCACGCATGTTCGAACGCCGCCTGTCGCGTTCGAATGTCGGGCGGAAATACACGCCAAGTCGGGAGATCGGCAGGTATCGGCGGCGTGTTCACGGCACGCATGCCCATCGTGGGGAGGTGTTCGAAAACAACATGACTCCACCGAAGTTCACGTGACGGCCGGTATCGTTTCCGGCGTTTGATTTTCCGGCGGTTGATTTCTGGTTCCGCACTTCACGGGTCCGCGCGCGTTTTGCGCTGACGCGATGTCGTTGGCTGCCTCGCGCACGCCCGTCGGCGAAGTCGTGACTGGAAATCGCCCGATCGGAATTCGAATGTTCGGATCAAGATCGGCCGTCCATATACGCCGCATCGTTCCCGCGCCTTGGCCCGACAGGCTTGGGCGCCCGGAAACATGTTGGCGACGGAGGCTGGGCGCACCGTCCTCCCCCGTTCGAAAACCGATCATGTGCCGGATCTCCGGCACGCGGTGGCGGTTCGAATGTCGGGCGATGCCGTTCGGCAACCTCACGCCGGCGATCGATGTCCGGCGCGACGGATCGGTTCGGAAAAGCCTCGCGTTTTGACGCGACACGCATCCGGATCGAAAACGTCGCGCTCCGCCCACGGCTTTGGCCCGGTGGCGGACCCGCCAGGGCAGGGCGGTGACGGAAACGCGAGCGGCCGAGCATCAACGCCCGGGGCTTGAAGCCCCGGGTGGGCGGGACCGGCCCGACGCCGAACGGCAAGTGGTCGCTCCCCCAAAAACGAAGGGCCCCGCCAAGGCTCGTGCGAACCCGCGGTTCGCCGAGGGGCGGGGCCCGCATTTTTTGCTGAAATTTTAGCGGGTTGTCCGCTCTTGGAGCGGCGGGCGTCGCTATGCTATTATTTTTTCGTCGGGCGAGAACGTCCGTGACACAGGAGCTTGAGAATCATGGCCATGTCCGTGGCCCCCAGCGTGGGCGGCGATTCCAATTCGACGGCCTTTATGAGCTTGGATTACCAAGCGGGCATCCTCGCCATGCTGAAGAACAAGCATCCTTGGACGCCGCGTTCGTTCTTCGACGCGCCGCGCGTCAACGCGCCGCCGCTTGTCGAATTCGGCCAAGGGAAGACCTACGACTTTTTCGCCTAGCGGCGCGGAACCTGCGCTTCGCGGCCGCCGGGGCGATAGCGATCCATCACGGCGTCGAGCCTGTCGTTGGTGATCGCGGGATTGGCCCGCCGCAAACACGGCAGCAGAACTTGCTTGTTCGCCTGAACGCGCGCTTGCGATTCCGGCCGTGCCCCGCCCGGTGTGGGGCGCACATTCTCGAAGCACGCGACGAATTGTTCGGGCGTCACGTTCAAATCGCGTGCGATTGCCGCGACCGGACGCTTTGGATCGTTGGTCAGCATCGACGGCGGTTCCTGGGCGAAAGCGGGGCCGACGAAGGCCAACAGCGCGCCGCTTGCGACGAAACGGATCATCCGCCAAGGCTACGCTTTATTCCGTTCGCCGCCACAATCTTTCCCAAATCGAACGCGGAATAGCGCGCGCCTGTCGCGCTTTGTCCTGACGACGGCGGCGATCATGCCGCCGGTCGCAGGAGTGAAACCGATGAAGAAGACTTTGGCCGTGGCGCTCGCCGTTTCGATGATGGTCCCGGCTCTCGCCTTCGCGCAGACCGCGACCCCGGCCGCGCCCGCGACGCCGGCCAAGCCCGCGCAGACCACCCAGGTGCCCGCGAAGGCCGAAGCCGCGAAGGCGGAAAAAACGACGAAGGCGCAGGAGCGCCGCGACGCGAACAAGGTCACGACCGGTACGGCCGCCCCGGCCGCGAAGTAACCGCGTCGCGCCAAGATCGCCCGGCATTCGGTGGACGGATGCCGGGCGATTCTTTTTATCCGGCGGGGCTGGTATCGTCGGCCGCGTGACCGCCGCCGATTCGACCACGCTCCGCGAAAAAGCCCGCGCCGATATGGCACGCGGCCGGCCCGATTTGGCCGTCCCGGTTTTGCGCGCGCTGTCGGACGCAAATCCGAAAAACGCCGATCTGCTGCTCGATTTCGGCGTGGCGGCGAGCCAAGCCGGCGATCAAACCGCCGCCCTCGTCGCGTTCGGCAAGGCCGCGACGCTCGATCCCAAGAATCCGCTGGTCCACGCGAATATGGGTCTCGCCTTCGAACGCGCGGATATGCTGGTCGAAGCCGAAACGGCAATGCGCGTGGCGCGCGAATTCGCGCCCGGCCACGCCGGCATCGCGTTCAACCTTGCCAATGTCGCGCGCAAATTGGGCCGCCACGCGGATGCCGAGGCCCTCTATCGGGAAGTGATCGCGGCCGAGCCGCAATCGGTGCCGCCGCGCGCCAATCTCGCGTCGTTGCTGATCGACGAATGGCGCCTGGTCGAAGCGCGTTCGCTGCTGCGCCGCGCGGCCGAGATGGCGCCGCAAGATCCGCTGGCGCATTTCAACCTCGCCAACGCCGACCGCATGGCGGGCGACGCGAAGGCCGCGATCGCGGGTTACGAACGCGCGTTGAAAATCGCCCCGGACTGGGCGGACGCGCATTTCAATTTGGGATTCGCTTCGTTGCTGGCGGGCGATTGGAAACGCGGCTGGGCTGAATTCGCCTGGCGGTGGAAGACGCAAGCGCAGGCCAAGTTCGCGAAGTCGTTCGACAAGCCGCGCTGGACGGGCGACGCGGGCAGCGGCCGCACGCTGCTGCTGCGCGCCGAGCAGGGGCTGGGCGATACGCTGCAATTCGTGCGCTATGCGGCCCTCGCGAAAGATCGCGGCTGGCGGGTGGCACTGGAAGTCCAACCCGCTTTGACGGCGCTGCTCGCGCGCACCAAGGGCATCGACGCGATCGTCGCGCAAGGCGCGTCGGCGCCCGAATTCGACGCGGAAGCGCCGCTGCTCGATCTGCCGGGCATATTCGCGACGACGCCCGAAACGGTGCCCGCCGATATACCTTATGTCTTCGCCGATCCGGCGAAGGCCGACGCGTGGCGCGCGAAGCTGGGACCGGCAACGAAGAAACGTGTCGGCATCGTCTGGGGCG
This sequence comes from Tagaea sp. CACIAM 22H2, assembly GCA_014444615.1. Taxonomy (GTDB): domain Bacteria; phylum Pseudomonadota; class Alphaproteobacteria; order CACIAM-22H2; family CACIAM-22H2; genus Tagaea. The sequence continues at coordinate 40,299 of PVXE01000022.1, forward strand.
GCAATCCGGATTTTCCGGGCGATCGCTGGCGCTCGCCGGGATTGAAGCCGCTGCTGCCGCTTTTCGATGTGCCGGACATCGAATGGGTCGGTTTGCAGGTCGGTCCGCGGCGCGCCGATATGGATGGCTGGACGAAGCCCGCCCATTTCCGCGATTGCGGCGATGCGCTTCGCGACATGGACGATACGGCCGCGTTGATTGCTACATTAGACTGTGTCGTTACGCCCTGCACATCGATTGCGCATTTGGCCGGTGCGATGGGCAAAACATGTTTTATTTTATTGTCAGCGGCGCCGGACTGGCGCTGGATGCTGACGCGCGGCGATACACCTTGGTATCCGAATTTACGATTGTATCGCCAGCACTTAGCGGGCGATTGGACGGCGCCGGTGGCGGCGGTCGCGGCGGCCATCAAGGCATAGCGGTATCCTAGTAGGTCTTGTGTTCGCGCCGCAGCATTGTATTTCTTCGACCACGATAATGCAGACATGAACCAGCGACGTGCGGCGGCATTTTCCGTTCGCGGTTCCGCGCGGGTTTCAAGGTGGGGTTCCATGCGTTTGAAGAATGGTTTGGCGGCCGCGACGGTCGCCATCGTCGGCTTCGTTTCGCCGGTTGCGGCGCAGATGGGCCCCGGCGGCCCGCCCCCTGTTTCGGTCGCCAAGCCCGTCGTCAAGGACATCGTCGAGCAGGACGAATTCATCGGCCGTTTCGACGCGTCGGAATCGGTCGATCTTCGCGCGCGCGTGTCGGGCTATCTTGAATCCGTCGCCTTCCGCGACGGCCAGATCGTCAAGCAGGGCGATTTGCTGTTCGTGATCGACAAGCGCACCTATCAGGCGACCTATGCGCGCGCCCAAGCCTCGGTGAACGCGGCGCAAACGCGCCTGGATTTCTACCGCACGGATATGGAGCGCTACGAGCGCCTCGCGCGGTCGGGCAATGCGCCCGAGCGCCAGCTCGAGCAGACGCGCCAGCAATATCTCCAAGCCCAGGCCGACATCGCCGGCTTGCGCGCCGAGCTCGAAAGCGCGCGCCTCAATCTCGCCTTCACCGAAGTGAGGGCACCCATGGCCGGCCGTATCGGCCGCAAGCTCGTCTCGGAAGGCAATCTCGTCGCCGCCGATCAGACGCTGCTCGCCACGATCGTCTCGCTCGATCCGATCAAATTCAATTTCGACATCGACGAGCGCGCCTACCTTGCCTACACGCGCACGATCCGCACGGGCAACGTGCCCAATCCGCGCGACGTGCCCAACAAAATCGAAGTGCTGATCGGCGTCGCCGACGAGAAGGATCTGACCCGCAAGGGCACGATCGATTTCGTCGACTCGCGCCTCGACTCGGCCACCGGCACGATGCGCGTGCGCGCGAGCGTGCCCAACGCCGACGTCTTCCTGGCCCCCGGCATGTTCGGGCGCGTTCGCGTGCCCGGCTCCAACCCCTATCGCGCGGTGCTGATCCCCGACGAAGCGATCGTCTCGGATCTTGATCGCCGCTTGGTGTGGGTCGTGGCGGCCGACGGGTCGGTGGCACCCCGCCTGATCCGTCCCGGCCCCCGCCAGGACGGCTATCGCGTCGTGCGCGAAGGCCTCGACGGTTCGGAATCCATCGTCGTCAACGGGCTGCAGCGCGTGCGTCCGGGCGGCAAGGTCACGCCGCAGCCGGTCGAGCTGCCGCCGGTCAAGGGGGCGAAGTAAGCCATGCGTTTCGCCCATTTCTTCGTCGACCGCCCGATCTTCGCGGCGGTCGTCTCGATCGTCATGGTGATTTTGGGCGCGGTCGCGTTCAAGGCGCTGCCGGTCGCCGAATATCCCGAAATCGCGCCGCCGACGATCGTCGTGCGCGCCTCCTATCCGGGGGCCGACGCCGAAACCGTCGCCGCGACGGTGGCGACACCGCTGGAGCAGGAGATCAACGGCGTCGAGGACATGCTCTATATGTCCTCCTACGCGACCGGCGACGGTTCGATGTCGCTGACGGTGACGTTCAAACCCGGCACCGATCTCGATAACGCGCAGGTGCTGGTCCAGAACCGCGTACAGATCGCTACGCCGCGCCTGCCCGACGCGGTGCGCCAGCTTGGCGTCGTCACGCAGAAAAGCTCGCCCGACCTGATGATGGTCGTGCACATGCTTTCGCCCGACAACAGCTACGACGACCTATATATCTCAAACTACGCGATCCTGCGCGTTCGCGACCAGCTGCTGCGCATCGACGGCGTGGGCGATCTGCTCGTTTTCGGCGCGCGCGAATACGCGATCCGCGTGTGGCTGGATTCCGATCGTCTGGCGAGCTACAGCCTGTCGGCGAGCGACGTGGTGCGCGCGTTGCGCGAGCAGAACGTCCAGGTCTCGGGCGGCGCGCTGGGTACCGCGCCGTCGCAGGGTGCTTCGTTCCAGATCCCGATCGTCACCCAGGGCCGCTTCGAAGATCCGCGCCAATTCGGCGAAGTGATCGTTCGCGCGGGCGGCGACGGGCGCATCGTGCGCTTGCGCGATGTTGCGCGTGTCGAAATGGGCGCGAAGGAATACGTCACCAACTCCTACCTCAACGGCAAGACGGCCGTTGCACTGGCGGTGTTCCAGCGTCCCGGCTCGAACGCGCTGGCGACATCCGACGCCATTTTGAAGCGGATGGCCGAGTTGAAGCGCGACTTCCCCGTCGGGCTCGATTTCCAAGTCGTCTATAACCCGACCGAGTTCATCCAGGAATCGATCAACGAGGTCTACAAGACCCTGTTCGAAGCGATCGTGCTGGTGGCGCTGGTCGTGCTGCTGTTCTTGCAATCCTGGCGCGCCGCGATCATCCCGATTCTGGCGATTCCGGTGTCGCTGATCGGCACTTTCGCCGTGATGCTGATGTTCGGCTTCCATCTGAACGTGCTCACGCTGTTCGGCATGGTGCTGGCGATCGGCATCGTCGTCGACGACGCCATCGTCGTGGTCGAGAACGTCGAGCGCAACATCGCCAACGGTATGAGCCCGCGCGACGCCGCGCACGAAACGATGGACGAGGTCGGCACCGCCGTCATCGCCATCGCGGTCGTGCTGGCCGCGGTGTTCATCCCGACGGCGTTCGTGCCCGGGCTTCAAGGCGCCTTCTACCGCCAGTTCGCCGTGACCATCGCGGTGGCCACCGTTTTGTCGGCGTTCAATTCGTTGACGTTGTCGCCGGCGCTGGCCGCGATGCTGCTGCGCAAACACGATCCCCATCACGTGCCCAAGGGGCCGATCGGCCGCTTGGGGGCGGGGTTCGCGCGCGTGTTCAACCGCAGCTTCGACAAGATGGGCAACGGCTATGCCCGTTCCGCCGGCTGGGTCGCGCGCCGCAAGATCGTGATGCTGGGCGTCTATGCGGGTCTCGCCGCATTGACCGTCTATGTCGGCGGGCTGGTGCCGCGCGGCTTCATTCCGCTGCTCGACCGCGGCTATGCGATCGTCGCGATCCAGTTGCCCGACGGCGCATCGCTCGAACGCACCGATGCGGTCGTGCGCCGGGCGAGCGAGATCATCAAGGCGACGCCGGGCGTCAAGGACGCCGTCGCGTTCGCCGGATTCTCGGGTGCCACCTTCACCAACGCGTCGAACGGCGCCGTCGTCTTCGCCGGTCTCGAGCCGTTCCCCGACCGCGTGGCCAAAGGCCAGCCGGCGACGGCAATCGTCGGGCAGTTGTTCGGACGCCTTCAGCAGATCGAAGAGGCGTTCATCATCGCCGTCCCGCCGCCGGCCGTGCCGGGCATCGGCTCGCTGGGCGGCCTGAAGCTTCAGCTTCAGGATCGCTCGGGCAACGATTCCCGGCGCGTTTTGGACGTCGCGCGCGAGTTCATCGGGCAGCTTTACCGCGTGCCCGGCCTCGCGGGCATCTTCACCACGTTCTCCGCCGGCACGCCGCAGATCTATCTCGAGATCGACCGCACCAAGGCGCAGATGCTGAACGTGCCGATTGGCAACATTTTCGAGACGCTGCAATATAATCTCGGCACCGCCTATGTGAACGACTTCAACGCCTTCGGCCGCGTCTATCAGGTGCGCGCCCAGGCGGACCGTTCGCAACGCGTCGACCGCGAGGATATCGCGCGCTTGAAGGTACGCTCGGCGACCGGCGATCTCGTGCCGCTGGGCACGCTGGTGGAGATCAAGGACTCTGCCGGTCCCGATCTCGTGCAGCGCTACAACGCCTATGTCTCGATCCCGATTCAGGCGACGGCGGCCGGTATCTCGTCCGGTCAGGCGATCGCCGCGATCGAACAAGCGGCGGCGCAGCATCTGCCGGCCGGCATTGGCTTCGAATGGACCGAGCTCGCGTACCAGGAAAAGATCGTCGGCAACACCGCGATGTATATTTTCGCGCTGGCCGTCGTGTTCGTGTTCCTGGCGCTGGCCGCCCAGTACGAAAGCTGGGGCTTGCCGCTTGCCATCGTGCTGATCGTGCCGATGTCCGTGCTGTCGGCGCTGATCGGCGTGATGATCCGGGGGTTGGACAACAACATCCTGGTCCAGGTCGGCTTGATCGTGCTCGTCGGCCTCGCGGCCAAAAACGCGATTCTGATCGTCGAGTTCGCGCGCCAGCTGGAAGGCGAAGGTAAGGACCCGCATGCGGCGGTCGTCGAAGCCTGCCGTCTGCGTCTGCGGCCCATTCTGATGACGGCTTTGGCCTTCATCCTGGGCGTGGTGCCGCTGGTGCTGTCGACGGGTCCGGGTGCCGAAATGCGCCAATCGCTGGGCACCGCGGTGTTCTCGGGCATGATCGGGGTGACGATCTTCGGGTTGTTCCTGACGCCGGTTTTCTACGTCGTCATGCGCGGGCTTTCGCGGCGTTTCCGCAAGGCCGCGCCCGTGGCCCCGTCGGCCCCCAACGCGGAATAGCAATCCTAGGTCCGGCCGCCCGTCTTGCGGGCGGCCGGGTTATGGGGTAACGCTCGAATCCGCGTTTGGCCGGTGTGGATTCGGGGCGAGGGGCAATGGCGAGCGAGTACCGGTTCGTGCTGTTTTCGTGGCGCGACGTGCGCGAGGCGCTGGTCACCTACGACCGTAAGCGCGGTCAGGCCACGCCGACCGTGCCGCCGGTCAAATTCCGCGTGAACCGCGAGGCGCTCGATTGCGAGCTGACCTTCGGCAAGGACCGGCCCAAACGCTATCTCTACGACAAAGCCTCCGTCGTCGCGGCGCTGATCATGCGCTGCCGCGATCGCGGCGTGCGCCTGCCGTTGAAGGCGTCGAAGGACCTGCATTTGCTGGAAGGCCGCATGGCGATGTCGGTGCATATCGCGGGCGCGGCCGAACCCGAGATGCTCAATCTCGAAATCCTCGGCAATTCCGTGGCGGCGTAGACCGGATGGCGAAAAAAGCCTCCGCGCTGCCGCCGGGCATGGACGAATACCGGCTCGTCTTCTTCCGCGAAAGCGAGCTGGTGCGCGCGTTGTCGAACTACCGGCGTTTGCGCAAGGACCCGCTGCCGCCGGGGCAGATCGCGCGCATCCAATGCGACGCGGACGATTTGAGCGTCACGCTGCATGTGCAAAAGGACAGCGGCGCCATCCTGCGCGTCGAGTTCCAGGCGCCGGAAGTGGCGGCCGCGATGATCGTCCATTGCAAGGACGCGCGCATTCCGCTGTCGCGCTCGGCCGAGAAGACGCTGCGCATGGTCGCCGGGCGGCCCGCGTTCCTCATCAAAGAGTTCGGCGGCCCGCCGGTGGACGCCGACGACGAGGTCGAGTTCCGCTGATGGGCATACTGGGGCTCTCGGCGCTCGCGGTCACCGTTTTCGGCACGTCGATTCTTTCGGGCATGTTCGGCATGGCCGGCGGGCTCGTGCTGATGGGGGCGCTTCTCGCCTTCTTGCCCGTGCCTGCGGCGATGGCGTTGCACGGCGCGGCGCAAGTCTCTGCCAATGGATGGCGCGCCGTGTTGTGGCGCCGGCACATAATTTGGCGCACGGCGGCTTTCTACTGCGCCGGCGGCGTCGTCGCGATGTCGTTCTGGGTCGTACTGCTGTTCGTGCCGAGCCGCCCGCTGGCGCTGATCGCGTTGGGCTTGTCGCCTTATGTGCTGATGCTGGCGCCGAAATGGCTGCAGGGCGATCCCACGCGCGATCTGCACGGCGTTCTCTACGGCATCGTTTGCGTCTCGTTCATGATGCTGACCGGTGTGACCGGGCCGCTGCTCGACTCCTTCTTCCTGAAGGGCAAGCTCGACCGCCGCCAGATCGTTTCGACCAAGGGCGTGTGCCAGGTCTTTGGCCATCTTGCGAAGATCGTCTATTTCGGCGTTCTGATCGATCCCGTCGAATTCGGCGATTGGCCCGCTTACGCGGTGGCGATCGGCGTTGCTATGCTGGGCACGACCGTGGGCGGCTGGATCCTCGCGCGGATGTCCAACGACGGTTATCGCGTCTGGGCCAACCGTATCATCGCCACGGTCTGCGCCTGGTACGTGATGCAAGGTCTCTATCTCTGGCTTTTCGCGTAAGGGCATCGGCGTCGTGACGGCGCTTCCCGAGCCTTTCGCGTCCTGGCTCGGCCGGCGCGGCTGGCGCTTGCGTGCGCACCAGGCCGAACTTCTCGAATTGGGGCGGGCGGGAAAATCCGCGCTGCTGGTCGCCCCGACGGGGGCGGGCAAGACGCTGGCGGGGTTCCTGCCCAGCCTCGTCGATCTCGCCGCCGATCCGAAAGCGGGCCTGCACACGCTTTACGTTTCGCCGCTGAAGGCGCTGGCGATCGACGTGCATCGCAACGTCGAGAAGCCGATCGCGGAGATGGACCTGCCGATCCGTGCGGAAAGCCGCACGGGCGACACGCCCGCGTCCAAGCGCGCGCGCCAGCGCAAAGCGCCGCCGCATATTCTGATGACGACGCCGGAATCGCTGGCGCTGCTGCTGTCCTATCCCGATGCGCGCGACTTCTTCGCCAAATTGCGCGTCGTCATCGTCGACGAAATCCATGCGCTCGCCGGCACCAAGCGCGGCGATCTTTTGTCGCTGGGTCTCGCCAGGCTCGCCGATTTAGCGCCTCAAGCGCGGCGCGTGGGGTTGTCCGCCACGGTCGCCGAACCGCCCGTCTTGGCGCGTTTCCTCGCATCGGGCTTGGAAGCCGAACCCGCGATCGTCATGGGGGCGGCTGGCGCCAAGCCGCAAGTTACGATCCTGGTGCCTGAGGCGCGCATTCCTTGGGCCGGGCATACGGCCGTGCACGCGCTGCCGGAAGTCTATCTGGCGCTGAAAGCCGCGCGCGCGGCGATCGTGTTCGTCAATACCCGCGCGCAGGCCGAGATTTGCTTTCGCGAGCTTTGGAAGCTCAACGACGACAATCTCGCCATCGGCCTGCATCACGGCTCCCTCGCGCCCGAACAGCGCCGCAAGATCGAAGCCGCGATGGCGGCGGGGCGCTTGCGCGCCGTGGTCGCGACCTCGTCGCTCGATCTCGGCATCGATTGGGGCGACGTCGATCTGGTCGTGCAGATCGGCGCGCCCAAAGGGGCGGCGCGTTTGCTCCAGCGCATCGGCCGCGCCAATCATCGGCTCGACGATCCATCGCGCGCCATTCTCGTGCCCGGCAATCGCTTCGAAATGCTCGAATGCCGCGCCGCCTTGGCGGCGTTGGATGCGCACGAGATCGACGCCGCCCCGCTTCCGCCCGGCGCCCTCGATGTGCTCGCCCAGCATTTGCTGGGATCGGCCTGTTCGGAAGCCTTCGATGAAACCGCGATATACGAACAAGTGCGGCGGGCCGCGCCCTATGCCGATCTCGACCGCGCGACCTTCGATCGCACGCTCGGTTTCGTGGCCGATGGCGGCTACGCGCTGGCGGCCTATGAACGCTATAAGCGTTTGAAACGCGACGAGAGCGGCAAATGGATTGTCGCCACACCCTTGGCGCAGCGCCAGTATCGTTTGAATGTCGGCACGATCGTCGAAACGCCGATGCTCAATGTCGCGTTCCGGCGCGGCAAGCGCCTGGGCAAGGTCGAGGAGAATTTCGTCCTCGGCCTCGAACCCGGCGACACGTTCGGTTTCGCAGGCCAAGTGCTGCGCTACGAAGGCATGCGCGAAACGACGGTGGAGGTGAGCCGCGCCAAGGACGATCAGCCGCGTATTCCGATTTACGCGGGCGCGCGCATGCCGTTTACGGCGGAACTGGCCGCGCGCGTGCGCGGCATTCTCGCCGATCCGGCCGCGTGGCACGATTTGCCGCGCGACGTGAAGGAGTGGCTGACGCTGCAACGGCGCAAATCCGAAATGCCGGGGCGCGAGGGTTTGCTGGTCGAAACCTTCCCGCGTCACGGAAAATGGTTCCTGATCGCCTATTGCTTCGCGGGCCGCAACGCGCACCAGACCTTGGGCATGTTGCTGACCAAGCGGATGGAGCGCGAGGGCTTGCGCCCGCTCGGCTTCGTCGCGTCGGATTACTCGATCGCGGTGTGGTCGACGCGCCCGGTCGATCGCCCGTCGGAATTGTTCGCGGAGGACATGCTCGGCGACGATCTGGAGGAATGGCTCGCCGATTCCTCCATGCTGCGCCGGGCGTTTCGCAATGTCGCGGTGATCGCGGGCTTGATCGAACGCCGCCATCCGGGCGAGGAAAAGACCGGGCGGCAAGTCACGTTCTCCTCCGACCTCATTTACGACGTTTTGCGCAAGCACGAGCCCGATCATATTTTGCTGCGCGCGACGCGTGCCGACGCGGCCACGGGCTTGATCGATTTGTCGCGCCTTGCCGCCATGCTGCGGGCGGCCCGCGGCAAAATACGCCATCGCCGGCTGGAGCGCGTCTCGCCCTTGGCCGTGCCCGTGCTGCTGGAAGTCGGCCGCGAAGCCATCTACGGTGAGGCGATCGAAGACGCGCTGGCCGACGCGGCACAAGCCGAAGCCCTGATCGCCGACGCGACCCAAGACGACGAACACGACGACAGCCAGGCCGAACTTTTCTGATGCACGCGCGAATTACGATCGAAGAAACGGCGCTGTTCGCCGATCCCGCCGGCGCCTTGTTCTGGCCCGCGACCAAGACGTTGATCGTCGCCGACCTGCATCTGGAAAAAGGTTCGGCCTTCGCCGCCAAAGGCGTGCCGCTGCCGCCCTACGACACGCGCGCGACGCTGGACGCGTTGCAGCGCCTGATCCGCCGCTACACGCCCGCGCGGGTCGTGTGCTTGGGCGATTCCTTTCACGACAAGGACGCGGGCAAGCGCATCGCGCCCAACGATCGCGACCATCTCGCCCGGATGATAAAGGGCCTCGATTGGGTTTGGGTGCTGGGCAATCACGATCCGCAAATTCCGCCCGATTTGGGCGGGCGCGTGGTGCCGGAAATCGCCGAGGGCAAGCTGATCCTGCGCCACGAACCCGGCGGGCCGGTTTTGGCGCCGGGCGAGATCGTCGGCCATTTCCACCCCAAGGCCTGCGTCGTGACCAAAATCGGCCGGGTCGTAGCGCCATGTTTCACGACCGATGGGCGCCGGATGGTCATGCCGGCCTTCGGCGCCTATACGGGCGGACTGGATACGCTGGATCGCGCGATTTCCGGGCTTTTCGGGCGGACGCGCTGGCGCGTTTTGATGACGGGCCGGGATAATCTGCATCTGTTCCCGGCCGGGCGGCTGGAACCGGTCGTCCGTCGCGCCCCGAAACCGGGGCAGGAGTGATCCGGTCGGCGCGGGCGGGCGTAGAAATGCTGTTCGCTCTCAAACGGTTCCGGCCTTTTCGATGTCCCTCGCGCCCCTTCTGGTCTGGTTCCGTCAGGATCTGCGCCTCGCCGACAATCCGGCCCTGCGCGCGGCGATCGAGACCGGCGCCCCGGTCGTGCCCGTCTATATTTTGGACGACGAAACGCCCGGCCAATGGAAGTGCAGCGGCGCGAGCCGCTGGTGGCTGCATCATTCGCTGGAATCGCTCGCGCGCGATCTCGACAAGCGCGGGGCCAAGCTCATCCTGCGCCGGGGCGAGGCGAAGGCAGTTCTCGCCAAGCTGATCGCCGAGACGAAGGCGGGCGGCGTCTATTGGAACCGCTGCTACGAACCCTTCGCCGTCGCGCGCGACAAGGCGCTGAAGGCGGAGCTCGACGCCAAGGGCCTTGCCGCGCGCAGCTTCAACGCGAGCCTTCTTTTCGAACCGCTGACGGTCTTGTCGAAATCCGGCACGCCGTTTCGCGTGTTCACGCCGTTCTGGAAAGCCTGTCTCGCGGCCGAAGCGCCGCCATTGCCCACGCCCGCGCCGAAGAAAATTCCGGCACCGGATGTTTCGCCCAAAAGCGACACGCTCCAATCGTGGAAGCTGCTGCCGACCAAGCCCGATTGGGCGGGCGGCTTCGCCGTATGGACGCCGGGCGAGGCGGGCGCGCAAGCGCGCTTGATGCGCTTCGTCGGCGACGCGCTCGCGGGCTACGGGACGCTGCGCGACCGCCCTGATATGGAAGCGACGTCGCGCTTGTCGCCGCATCTGCATTTCGGCGAGATCTCGCCGCGTCAATGTTTCCATGCGGGCGCAGGCTCGCCGAAGTTTCAATCCGAACTCGGCTGGCGCGAGTTTTCGTATCATCTGCTGTTCTCGCAGCCCGATTTGCCGGAGTCCGCGTTGCGCCCGGAATTCGCGGATTTCCCGTGGCATGAAAACAAAGCCCATCTGCGCGCGTGGCAGAAGGGCCAAACTGGCTATCCTATCGTCGATGCGGGCATGCGCGAGCTGTGGCAAACCGGCTGGATGCATAACCGCGTGCGGATGATCGCGGCGTCGTTCCTGGTGAAGCATTTGCTGCAGCCCTGGCGTGCCGGCGAAGATTGGTTCTGGGACACGCTGGTCGACGCCGATCTCGCCAGCAATGCCGCAAGCTGGCAATGGGTCGCGGGCTGCGGTGCCGACGCCGCGCCTTATTTCCGTATCTTCAATCCCATCCTCCAAGGGGCGAAATTCGACCCGGAAGGAAAATACGTGCGCCGTTTCGTGCCCGAACTCGCCAAACTGCCGACCGAGTATCTGTTCTCGCCCTGGGAAGCGCCCGCGCATGTGCTGGCGCAAGCCGGGGTGGCGCTCGGCAAGACCTATCCCAAGCCGATCGTCGATCACGGCGAAGCGCGCGCACGCGCCTTGGCCGCGTTCCAATCCTTGAAGGCGGCCGCCTGATGCGCCCGCTCGACGTTGCCGTCATCGGTTCGGGCATCGCGGGGCTGGGTGCCGCGTGGCTTTTGTCCAAGCGCCATCGCGTGACGCTCTACGAAAAGGAGAGCCGCTTCGGCGGCCATGCCAATACCTACGTCGCCAAGGCGAAGGACAAGCACGGCCGCACGCGCGAAGTGCCGGTCGATACGGGCTTCATCGTCTACAACGAAGCCACCTATCCCAATCTGATCGCGTTGTTCGACGCGCTGGGCGTGAAGAACGAAGTCTCCAACATGTCCTTCGCGGTCTCGGTCGATCGCGGACGCTTGGAATATTCGGGCGGGACATGGACCGGCCTGTTCGCGCAGCCGTCGAATTTTCTGCGCCCCGCGCATTGGCGGATGCTGCGCGACACGCTGCGCTTCTTCCGCGACGGGCAGGCGATCGCGTGCGCGGGCACGCATGGGCCCACTTTGGGCGAATTCCTGGCCGAGCGCGGCTATTGCCGCGGCTTCGTCGACAATCACTTGATCCCGATGGCGGCGGCGATCTGGTCGTGCCCGCCCGCGCAGATGCTTGAGTTTCCGGCGCGCAGCTTCTGCGCCTTTTTCCGCAATCACGGGCTGTTGCAGATTTTCGACCGTCCGCAATGGCGCACGGTCACCGGCGGTTCGCGCGAATACGTGGCGAAGCTGCTGGCCGATATCGGGCCGTCGATGAGCCGCGCCCCCGGTGCCGCGCGCTTGCGCGTCGAAGCGGACGGCGCCGTCACGGTGCGCGACGCGACGGGCGGGTTGCGCCGGCACGACCGCGTGCTGCTCGCCTGCCATGCCGACGAAGCCTTGGCGCTGATCGAAAATCCGACGGCGGCCGAGCGCGACATCCTCGGCAGCTTCACCTTCCAGCCCAATCTCGCGATCCTGCATCAGGATGAAAGCTTGATGCCCAAGCGCAAGCTCGCCTGGGCGAGCTGGAACTACCTGGCCGAGAGCGGCGGCGAGGCACATGTCTCGGTCACCTATTGGATGAACAAGCTCCAGAATCTCGATCGCGGCGTGCCGTTGTTCGTGTCGCTCAATCCGATCCGGGCGCCCCGTCCCGAAACCGTTCTGGCCGGCTTCGAATACATGCACCCGGCATTCGACGTGGCGACGCTGAAGGCGCAGGCGCGTTTGCACGAGATCCAAGACAAGCGCGGCCTGCTTTTCGCGGGCGCTTGGTCGGGCTACGGCTTCCACGAAGACGGGTTGCGCAGCGGCCTGGACGCGGCCGAAATGCTCGGCGTGCGCCGGCCTTGGGCGCCGCGCGCGAGCGAAGAGCCCGCGCCGTTGCGCGCGGCGGCCGAATAAAGGCGGGGCGATGCCGCAAACCTGCCTTTACAACGGCCAAGTGATGCATGCGCGCTTGCGGCCGTTCCGTCATCGCTTCGCCTATCGCGTGTTTTCGATGCTCGTCGATCTCGACGAATTGCCCGATCTGGGCAAGCGCCTGCGTCTGTTTTCGTATAATCGCGCCGGTCTGTTCTCGTTCCACGACCGCGATCACGGCGCGCGCGACGGCACGCCCGCGCGCGATTGGGTGCGCGCGCGCTTGGCCGACGCGGGTCTGGCGGGGGCGGGGGCAAAGATCCACGCCCATTGCTTCCCGCGCATTCTGGGCTACGCGTTCAATCCGCTGACGATCTATTTTTGCCGCCGCGAAGACAGCACGCTGGGCGCGCTCCTCTACGAGGTGAAGAACACGTTCGGCGAGCAGCACGGCTACCTGATTCCCGTCGATCCCGCGCGCGAAGCAGGCGCTCCGGTACTGCAGCGCGCGGCGAAAAATTTCCACGTCTCGCCCTTTATCGGCATGCGCGCGACCTATCGCTTCCGGGTCGACGAACCCGAGGAACGGCTGGCGATCTTGATTCGCCAAAGCGTTCCCGAAGGCGAGCTTTTGGTTGCGACGCACACCGCCGCGCGCGCGCCGTTCACCGACGCGATGCTGGCGAAAAACTTCGTCGTCTACCCCCTCTTGACGCTCAAGGTCATCGTCGGGATTCATTGGGAGGCGCTGAAGCTGTGGCTGAAAGGCGCCAAATACCATTCCCGGCCCGCGCCGCCTGCGACGGCGGTCGAGACGCCGGACGGCACGCAAGGGAGCATCGGGCATGCGCGCGGATGAATCCTCCAACATCGCACTCGAAGCGCCGGGCTTCGCGCTGAAAGCGGTGATGATGGCGGCCGCCCAGATCGCGGCGGGCCGATTGGAAGTGGTGCTGCCCGGCGGCGGCCGGCGCGTGTTCGAGGGCAAGCAGCCCGGACCCACGGCCACCCTGATCTTCAACCATCCGCGCGCCGCGCGGCGTCTGCTGTTCGGCGGCAATGTCGGTTTCGCCGAAGCCTATATGGACGGCGATTGGGATTCGCCCGATCTGGCGGCGCTGTTGGAACTCGCCGCGTGCAACGAAGCCGCGTTCGACGCGCTCCATTACGGCAAGGCCAGCGCGCTCGCACCTGCGCTGAATTGGGCGCGCCGCATGTGGCATGCGCTGCGCGCCAATACCCGCAGCGGATCGAAGAAGAACATCGCCTATCACTACGATCTGGGGAACGCCTTCTATACCCAGTGGCTCGATCCGACGATGGCGTATTCCTCGGCCGTGTTCGAACGCGACGACGCGGATCTCGAAGCCGCCCAGCGCGCCAAGTTCCGCCGCATGGCGGAAAAGCTCGACATCAAGCCCGGCCAGCGCGTGCTGGAAATCGGCTGCGGCTGGGGTGGTTTCGCCACGTATCTGGCGGGCGAATTCCAGGCGAAGGTGACGGCGATCACCGTGTCGAAGGAACAGCTCGCGCATACCCAAGCCAAGGTGCAGCGCGAAGGTCTGGGCGAGCGCGTGGAAGCGCGCTTCGTCGACTATCGCGACGTCGACGGGCGTTACGACCGCATCGCCTCGATCGAGATGTTCGAGGCGGTGGGCGAGAAATACTGGCCCGCCTATTTCGGCAAACTGCGCGAGGCGCTGGCGCCCGGCGGGCGTGCGGCATTGCAGATCATCACCATCGCCGACCGGTTCTTCGACAGCTACCGCTCGGGCGTGGATTTCATCCAGCGTTACATCTTCCCCGGCGGCATGTTGCCGTCGAACGAAGCCCTCGCGCGCGAATACGAACGCGCGGGATTGAAGCTCGACCGGCAGGAATTCTTCGGGCTCGACTACGCGCGCACGCTGGCCGAATGGAACCGGCGCTTCCAGGCGCGCTGGCACGAGATCGAGAAGCTCGGTTTCGACCGGCGCTTCAAGCGCATGTGGGAATTCTATCTTGCCTATTGCGAGGCGGGGTTCCGCTCGCGCGCGACCGACGTGACGCAGATCGCCCTTGTCCGACCTTGAGGGAAAGTCGGGCGGGGGGCCGAGCCGGAAATTATTGATCGCGTATGCCGCACCCGCCTTGCCGGCGGCGACGCTGGGCTTGCCGCTGCTCGTCTATCTCCCCGCCTATTACGCGGGGGCCACGGGCCTATCGCTCGCGACGATCGGCACCGTGCTGCTGATCGCGCGGCTTTGGGATATCGGCGTCGACCCTGCGATCGGCTTTCTGTCCGACCGCACGCGCACGCGCTGGGGCCGGCGTAAGCCCTGGCTTGCGGCGGCATTGCCCGTCGTGCTGGCCGCAAGCTATGCGCTGTTCTTTCCGCCCGAAGACGCGGGTGCTGGTTATCTGCTGGGCGGGCTGCTCGCCGTCTATCTCGGCTGGTCGATGTTGCAGATCCCGCACTTGGCCTGGGGCGCGGAGCTGTGCGCCGATTACCACGGCCGCAACCGCGTGGCGGCGTGGCGCGAAAGCCTGACCGTGATCGGCGTCGTGCTCGCCTCGGCCTTGCCGTCGATCTTGACGTCGGGCGACGGCCGCCCGCCGGAGGAAGCCGCCCTTCAAGCGTTGTTCTGGGGCAATCTCGTCTTGCTGCCGCTGGCGGGTGTGGCGTTGCTTGTCTTGGTGCCGGAGCCGCAAGCCGTACCGCCCGCGACACGAAGCGGTTTTCGCGAAGGCTGGGCGTTGCTGCGTGCCAACGCGCCGTTCCGCCGCTTGCTGATCGCCTATTCGATCAACGGGGTGGCGAACGCATTGCCGCCGACCCTGTTCCTGCTGTTCGCGCAGGATGTTCTGGGGGCGGGCGGTCAGGCGGGGCTGTTCCTGGTGCTTTATTTCGTCTGCGGCTTGGCGTCGGTCCCATTTTGGACGGCGCAGGCCAAGCGCTGGGGCAAGCATCGCGCC
Source organism: Tagaea sp. CACIAM 22H2 (assembly GCA_014444615.1). GTDB lineage: Bacteria > Pseudomonadota > Alphaproteobacteria > CACIAM-22H2 > CACIAM-22H2 > Tagaea. The sequence continues at coordinate 55,652 of PVXE01000022.1, forward strand.
TGGTGCGGGGCGATGATCTTGAACTGCTTGTTCTTCCTGCCGGTCCCGCTGCTGGGATTGGGCGATGGGGCATGGTTTGCGGCGATCTGCGTGGCCACGGGCCTGTGCTACGGCGCCGATCTGGCGCTGCCCGTATCGATGCAGGCCGACGCGGTCGATGTCGACACCGCGAAGGGCGGGGCGGCGCGCACGGGGCTGTATTTCGCCCTGTGGTCGGTCGCGACCAAGGCGGCCCTGGCGATCGGTCCGGCCTTGGCGTTCCCGGTGCTGGAGGCCGCCGGATACCGGCGAAATTCCGGCACGGAGGACGGGCTTTTCGTCCTGGCCGCTCTATATGGCTTCGTGCCGATCGCCTTCAAAGCGGCGGCGGTGGCGGTGGTTTGGAACTTTCCCCTCGACGCGGCGGCGCACGCGAGATTGCGCGCCGCGATCGATTTACGGAGGCCGGGGATATGAAGCGACTGATCGCGGGGCTGTTGCTGGCCCTATCGTTGACGGGATGCGGGGGCATGAAGATCGACGATTTCGCGGGCAAACAGCCCGCGTTGAAGATCGAGGAATATTTCGCGGGGCAAACGCGCGCCTGGGGGATCTTCGAGGATCGCTTCGGCACGTTGCGGCGCGAATTCACGGTCGATATCGCGGGCGCTTGGAAGGGCGAGGAGTTCGAACTCGACGAGCGTTTCGTTTACGCCGACGGCGAGACCGACAGGCGCGTCTGGCGCTTGAAGCGCACCGGCCCCGACAGCTGGGAAGGCCGCACGGAAGACGCCGACGGCGCGGCGTTGGGCCGCGAAGCGGGCAATGCCTTCAATTTCGGCTATTACCTGAACATGAAGGTCGGCGACGGGCGCTGGCGCGTGCGCTTCGACGATTGGATGTTCCTGCAGCCCGACGGCGTGTTGATCAACCGCGCTTACGTCTATCGCTGGGGCATTCAGATCGGTTCGGTGACGATCGTGTTCAAGCGTTCGGCAGGCTAAGGCGCTTTCGCACCAGCCCGATCAGCCAGCCGAGCACCGGCAGGCGGCGATAGAATTGCTCGCCCGAATCCCAATGGTCGATATGTTCGGCCACGCGGCCGTCTGCGGCGAAGCGCAATTCGCTCATCCCGTCGATCACCCAGGCGGGTTGCGTCGCCCCGTGCGGCGTCGAGGTGTAGCGCCACAGCAGATATCCCGCGCGCTCGCCCGTCGCGCGATCCAGCACCTCGAAACGCGGCACGCCGTGGCGATAGGCCAGCGCCAAGCACGCCGCCATCGCCGCCGACCCGCGCACGTCGTTGAACGGGTCCTTGAAGCGCACATCGGGGGTGACGACGCTTTCGATGCCGCGCAGCGCGTCGGGCGTCATCGTTTCGTAGAACCGCACATAGCGGTCGATCGCGGCGCCGATTTCCATACGCGTCATTTCCCGGTGGCTTTGCGGACCAACGGGAAGTAAAGCCGATAGGGCAGCAGACGCAAGAATTTGAGGATCAGCGCGAAGCGTCTTGGGAACACGATCTCGAACCGGTCGCTCGCCAAGCCCCGCACCAGCGCCTCGACGGCATCCTCGACATTCATGATGAACGGCATCGGAAAGTCGTTCTTGTCGGTCAACGGTGTTTTGACGAAACCCGGATCGACCAATTGCAGCTTGATGCCCAGCGCGTCGCATTCGGGCTTCAGCGCTTCGCACATATTGATCAGTGCCGCCTTGGTGGCGCCGTAGCCGGCGGCGGTGGGCAGACCCGAATAGCCGGCGACGGAAGCGACCACGGCGATGTGCTTCGTGCGCTTGGCCAGCAGCGGGGCCAGCGCGTTGACCGTGCCCATCAGATTGATGTCGACCAAGGCGCGGATATCGGCGGCGCGGAAATCGGTGGCCGGCGTCGATTTGTGCGTGCCCGCGTTGAGCACGGCCAAGGCGAGGGGGCCGTGCGCCGCCTCGATCGCCGCGACCGCTTTCTCGCACGCGGCCGCATCGGTCACGTCGAGCGGCCAGGCGTCGATATTGCCGTTTTCGCGCGCGAGATCGGCCAGCGCATCGGTCGAGCGGGCGGACGCGATCACTTGCCGCCCGTCGCGCGCGAAGCGCAAGGCGAGGGCGCGGCCAATACCGGACGACGCGCCGGTGATCCAGATGGGGCCTTGGGTCATCTTTTCGATACGCAAGGCGGCACGGTGCGGTTCACTGCAACACGTAATCGAAATCGAAGCCGCGATAATGGAAGGACATGCCGACCAAGCGGCCATCCGGCGCATACCATGTATCGACGTCGAGCCACGGTTTTTCCTGCCGTTTGCCGCGCTTTATCTCAAAACCCTTCATATTGTAGCGGCGTGCCGGAACCACCGCGCCGCCGACCGCGCGCGCCTCGGCCCCGCGTGCGACGACTTCGATATCGGCGAGCGATCCCCATTGCAGATCGAAGGCGCGGCTTTCGCGCATCAGCCGGTAATTCCAATAGCTGAGCGGCAACGTGCCGGGTGCGAGGTCGAGCATCTCTGCGTGCCCGGCGACGACGAGGCGCCCGTCGCGCAGCGTGGCGCTGATTTTGTAGGTCGTGCCGTTGTCGTCGACGTCGCTGTCGAGCGATTGAAGCGCGCCGTCGCGCCAAATCTCGCGCGTGCGCTGGGTGTAGCGATAGACGGTCACCAAGGCGAAGCGCACGCGGATATTCGCTTCGATATCGACGATCAGCGCGCCGTCGCGCTCGGCGAAGCGCACCGCGTATTCGCCGATATCGGCCCCCGCTTTGCGCACGGTGAAATTCAGCGCCCCGCTGGGCGGCACGCCCGGCGTGCCCGGAATCGGCCCCATCACCGGGCCCAACGCCCAGGCGGGGACGGCCAGCAGCACCAGCAACGCGGCAAAGACCAATCGCAAGGCGGATTATCCGTCGTGTTTCAATCGGATGACCGGAAACAATTCGGCGGTACCGGGACGTTTGGCAAGCGTCAAACGCGGCGCTAAACTGATCGCCACGGAGAATTTCGATGCCAAACACCCGCCGTCATTTGTTGCGCAGCGTTTTGGGCCTCGCCGCCGTTCCGGCCGTGGTGGTGCCCGCCGCCGCCTTGCGGATCGAGGATATGGACGTGCCGCGCCAGCGCTTGCTGCTGTCGGCCTGCGAAACGCGCAGCGCGCATCAGCAGCAATTCGCGGCCTTGGTCGCGGAGCTGGAAGGGCGCGGTGTCGCCGAACAACAGGCGGTCGAAATCGCCAAGGGCAGCGACTGCCCGTTTTGCGGGTGTTCGCTGAACCTTACCGCGCTGGGCGAGATTCCGGATAACTCCGAAGCGCCGAAATTCTGAGCTTTAAGCCGCGGCTTCGTTCGCGACGATCTTGCCGGTGTATTCGACCGCGATCGCCGCTTCCGACGGCGTGCCCTTGATGCGGATCAGGAAGCACAGCCGATCGGCCACCAGACGCATTTCCTTGGCCGATTTGGCGGGCAGCGGGATCTTGCGCTCGCGGCAATAGACGATCAGCGCCGCGGCGACCGACGACGGGTCGAACGCCACCGTCGCGGACTGGCCGGCATCCTTGTCGATCTGGATCGTGACATTCAGCGAATGCCGATCGATCACGACCTTCTTCAAATTCCCAGGCGGAAACGGGGTTCGACGCTGCCGGTTATATTCGATCAGCGCACGGCACAGCTCGTTCTGGTCGAAGAAGATGAGGCGATACTCGCTGGCCATGTTGGCTCCGGGGAAAACCGACGCTTAATCATACACTTCTGACCTGGTTCCGTAAACTTTCCGTCGGAAAATTCGGACGGAACAAAGGTTACGGCGCATTGCTTGTAGGGTAGGGGCCCCAAGCGCCATACTGGACGTTCATGGCCAGAACCCGCGCACGCCCTTATGACAGGCCCCAAATCGACCCGAGCGCCCCGCCCCGCCCGTGCGATCGGCCGGGCTGCGCCAATCGCGGGGAATATCGCGCACCGAAGGACCGCAACCAGCTGGGCGCGTATTACTGGTTCTGCCTCGAACATGTCCGCGAATACAACGCGGCCTGGGATTTCTACAAAGGGGCCGATGCGGCCACGCTGGAGAAGGAAAAACGCGCCGACACGATCGGCCGGCGCCCGACCTGGCCCTTGGGGCTCGGCATGGCCGGGGCCAAGCGTGCCCAGCGCATGGACCGCGAGGCGATGGAAGAAGCCCTGCGCCGCTGGTTCGATTCGGGCGATATTCCGGGCTTTGGGGCGGGCCGGGCCAAGCGGGCTGGCACCCAAGAACCGCGAAAACGGCCGCCGGCCCCGGTCGAGGAGGCTTACGCGCTGCTCGACCTGGACGTAAGTGCCAGTCCCGCCGAGATAAAGTCTCGATACAAAGAACTCGTAAAACGCCATCATCCGGACGCGAACGGGGGCGACAAAGCCGCCGAAGAGCGTCTAAAATCCATCAATCAGGCCTATACCATCCTGAAGGCACAGGGGGCGAAACCGGCGGCCGATCTCTGAAAAGGGAACGGCGCGTGCCGGAATTCGCTCTTCGCCTAGACGGTTCGCGCGGGCCCGTTCGTTCGATTACGTGCCGGAGTTTTCTCGATCATGGCCCTTGCGTCCGCCCCTGAAGCCGCTACCGCCGAACTCGCGTCGAAAATGCCCGATATCAAAGTGAAGGTCCGCCAGACCTTCGGCATCGATTCGGACCTCGAAGTTCCGGCCTTCAGCAAGGCGCCGACCGACCACGTTCCGGATGTCGACAACAACTATCGCTTCGACCGCGACACGACGCTCGCCATCCTCGCGGGCTTCGCGTTCAACCGGCGCGTGATGGTCCAGGGCTATCACGGCACGGGCAAGTCGACGCATATCGAGCAGGTTGCGGCGCGCCTCAACTGGCCCTGCATCCGCATCAATCTCGACAGCCATGTCAGCCGCATCGATCTGGTCGGCCGCGACGCGATCGTCGTGCGCGACGGCAAGCAGGTGACGGAATTCCGCGAAGGTCTGCTGCCCTGGGCGTTGCAGCACCCGGTCGCTTTGGTGTTCGACGAATACGATGCCGGCCGCGCCGACGTGATGTTCGTCATCCAGCGCGTGCTGGAAGTCGACGGCAAGCTCACGCTGCTCGACCAGAACCGCGTCATCCGCCCGCACAAGGCGTTCCGCCTGTTCGCCACGGCGAACACCGTCGGCCTTGGCGACACGACCGGC
>PVXE01000023.1 GCA_014444615.1 Tagaea sp. CACIAM 22H2
GGGGCGTTGTGGACGAAGCTCGGGCCCGAACGCGCCATCGGCTGCGTCGTTTATCCGGCGGCAAATATCCTCGCCCCCGGCGTGATCGAGCACACTTATTCGAACCGCTTCACTTTGGGCGAGCCCGACGGATCGAAAAGCGAGCGCATCGCCGCGCTCTCCGAACTGATGATCAAGGGCGGCTTGAAGGCGCCGGTGCGCCCGCGCATCCGCGACGATATGTGGGTGAAGCTGTGGGGCAATCTGTGCTTCAACCCGCTATCGGCGCTGACCGGTGCCACGCTCGACGTCATCACCGGTGATCCGGGCACGCGCGGCGTCGCGCGCGCGATGATGCTGGAAGCGCAAGCGGTCGGCGAGGCATTGGGTATCAAGTTCGGCATCGACGTCGAAAAGCGCATCGACGGCGCGGCCGAAGTCGGCGCGCATAAAACCTCGATGCTGCAAGACCTCGAAGCCAAGAAGCCGATGGAAATCGACGCGCTGCTGGGCGCCGTGGTCGAAATGGGCGCGCTGACGGGGCACGAGATGCCGGCGTGCAAAATGGTGCTCGCCCTCGTCCGCCAGCGCGCGCGCGTCGCGGGGGTTTACTGATCGCGCGAATCACGGCCACTCTGCCGCCCCATGAACCGCGCCGCTTTGCCCGTCTGCACCTGGTGCCACCGCACGACGCGCCCGATTTGGGTGCACGGGCATATGCAATGCGAGCATTGCAAGATCAACATCGCGCCGTGCTGCGACGGCGACGAGTGCTACGTGCCCGAGGCGCGCGATGAAATCGCCCTGCGTTAAAATCTGCCGGCTCGACGCCGATCTGCGCTGCACGGGCTGCGGGCGCACATCGCGCGAAATCCGCCTGTGGGCGAGCTACGACGACGCGACGCGCGACGCGGTGATGGCGCGCCTCGCCGCCGCGGGATTCCCGAAAGAAACTACCGGCTGGGACGCGGCGTAAAGCTGCGCGCCGAGGCGTATTGCGGCGGCCAGGGCAAATCGTAGCCCTGTTCCTGCGCGGCATGGCGCGTCCAGTACGGATCGTACAAATGGGCGCGCGCCAGCACGCAAAGATCGGCGCGGCGCGCGGCGAGGATCGTGTTGGCGTCGGCCCAAGTCGAGATCGCCCCCACCGTCATCACCGGCACATCCGCTTCCTGGCGGATACGATCGGCGAAGGGCGTTTGGAACAGGCGGCCATAGACCGGATGGTCGTCGTCGACCGTTTGGCCCGCCGAAACGTCGACGATATCCGCGCCATGTGCCTTCAGCATTTTGGCGATGGCGACGGCTTCGTCGGGCGTCGTGCCGCCGTCCTTCCAGTCGGTCGCCGAGATGCGCACGGCGATGGGCTTTTCCTTCGGCCACGTCGCGCGCACGGCGTCGAGCACTTCCAGCGGGAACCGCAGGCGCTTTTCCAGCGTGCCGCCATATTCGTCGCTGCGCTGATTGGTCAGCGGCGACACGAAGCTCGCCAGCAGATAGCCGTGCGCCATATGCACTTCGACGATGTCGAAACCGGCCGCATCGGCGCGTTTCGTCGCGGCAACGAAATCGGCCTTCACTTTGTCCATGTCGGTGCGAGTCATCGCGCGCGGCGTTTGGCTGCCCTTCTTGTAGGGCAGCGGCGAAGGTGCAACCAATTCCCAATTGCCGTCGGGCAAGGGCTGATCGATCCCTTCCCAGGCGCGCTTGGTCGAGCCCTTGCGGCCGGCATGGGCCAACTGCACGCCGATCTTGGCGGGCGAATTAGCATGGACGAAGTCGGTCACGCGCTTCCACGCGACCGCGTGTTCGTCCTTGTAGAGACCCGCACAGCCCGGCGTGATGCGGCCTTCCGCACTCACATCGGTCATTTCGGTCAGAATCAACCCCGCCCCGCCGAGCGCGCGGCTGCCGAGATGCACGAGATGCCAGTCGTTCGGCAAACCGTCCTCGGCCGAATATTGACACATCGGCGAAACGACGATGCGATTGGGCACGGTCATCTGGCCAATTTTGTATGGCGTGAACATCGGCGGCGGCGCGCCCGCGACACCGGCTTTCGCCGCGAAATCCCGGTCGACCTTGGCGACCAAAGCGGGATCGCGGAGCTTGAGATTCGTATGCGTGATGCGCATCGAGCGCGTCAGCATCGCGAAGGCGAATTCCAGCGCGTCGAGCTTGCCGATATAGCGCTCCGTCTCCTCGAACCATTCGAGCGAGGTTTGCGCGGCGCGCTGGATCGATTCGGTCTGCGGCTTGCGCTTGGCTTCGTAGGCGGCGAGCGCTTCCTTGACCGACTTGGTGGATTTGAGCGCGGCCGCCAACTCGATCGCGTCTTCCATCGCGAGCTTGGTGCCCGATCCGATGGAGAAATGCGCCGTGTGGCAGGCGTCGCCCATCAGCACCACGTTGTCGAAATGCCAATGCGCGTTGCGGATCGTCGGGAAAGTGCGCCAGATCGAGCGATTGGCGATCAGCTTGTGGCCCGCCAATTCGTCGGCGAACAGCTTCTCGCAAAAATCGATCGTCTGTTCCTCCGTCGCCTTGTCGAGACCGGCCTTCTTCCACGCGGTCTCGCTCGTCTCGACGATGAAAGTCGAGTGCGACTTGTCGTACTGATAGGCATGGACGCGATAGAGGCCGCTTTCATGTTCCTTGAAATGGAAAGTGAAAGCGGGATGCGGACGCGTGGTGCCGAGCCACACGAATTTGTTGCGCCGCCAATCGAGCGACGGCTTGAACTTCGCTTCGTACTTGGCGCGGATGGCGGAGTTGACGCCGTCCGCCGCCAGGATCAGATCGGCGTCCGGGAACTCGGTCACGTCCTTCACGTCGCGCTCGTGGACGATCTTCACGCCCAGTTCGGCGGCGCGCTTGGCGAGGATGTCGAGCAGCTTGACCCGCGCCATGCCCGAGAAGCCGTGGCCCTTCGACGTGACGACCTGGCCTTGGTAATGGACGTCGATATCCGTCCAATGCGCGAAGGCGGCGGTGATCGCGTCGTAGCTTTCGCGGTCGGCGTCGGCGAAATTGCCCAGCGTTTCGTCGGAGAAAACGACGCCGAAGCCGAACGTGTCGCCCGGCTTGTTGCGTTCGACGATCGTGATGTCGTGCGACGGATCCGCCTTCTTCATCAGAATGGCGAGATACAACCCCGCCGGCCCGCCGCCGATGCTGACGATCTTCATGGCCCGTTCCCCTGCACTGCCGATGCCTTGGGGAGATACTTTAGACTTAAAGTAATTTTGGGCAAGGGGCTTGATGGGCCATTTCGCCGCAGCTCAGACGAAGAACAGGCCCTTCGTCGCGTCGTAGACCAGCTTCAGGCCGGTCGCGAACAGGAACAGATTGCACCAGAAGTAAAAGCGCTTCTGGTCGACGCGGCTGTGCAGCCAAAACCCCGCCCACATGCCGAGCGGGGCGAGCGGCAGCAGGGCGAGGCTCGTGCCGATATTCTCGAAGGTGAACAGGCCGAGATAGATGTAGGGGAAGAATTTCAGCCAGTTGATGATCGCGAACAGGACCAGCAGCGTGCCGACAAACAGGGTTTTGTCCATCTTGTAGGGCTGCAAATAGACCTGGATCGGCGGCCCGCCCGCATTGGCGATGAAGCTGGTGGCGCCCGAGACCAGCGACCAGAACAGCCCCTTGGGCCAGTTCGGTACGGTCGCGGTCGCACCATGGCGGCCGCGCAAGGTGTCGAGCACGCCCTTGCCGGAGAACACGACCGCAATCAGGCCGATCAGCAGGCGCACCCAAAGCTCGTCGAGGTGCCGGAAGGCGAGATAGCCGATGAACACGCCGATCGTGCCGCCGGTCAGCAGGATCGGCATATGCTCGCGCGACCAAACGCTGCGATAGCGCCAGACGCCGAACGCGTCCATGACGATCAGCAGCGGCAGCATGATCGCCGCCGCCTGCGGAACCGGAATGATCAGCGCCATCAACGGCACGCCCATCGAGCCGAGCCCGCCGCCGAAGCCGCCTTTCGAAATGCCGACCAGAAGAAAGGCCGGGATCGCCAACGCCAGAAAAAGCGGATCGAAAATCGGCACTTAAACTCAAACTTTCCAGTCGGGATCCGGCACGGTTTGGAAGACCGAGCGCAGGCCTTCCGACCAGCGCCGGCGGATATCGGAGAAATAGAGATCGGTTTCGTCGAGACGCTTCTTGACCGCGAGTTTGCATTCGTCGCGGCGCAAGATTGCGACGTCGATCGGCAGGCCGACGGACACGTTGGAGCGCAACGTCGAATCCATCGAGATCAGCGCGCATTTCGCCGCTTCGTTCAGCGAGGTGCGGCCCGACACGACGCGGTCGAGGATCGGCTTGCCGTATTTGGTTTCGCCGATCTGGAAATAGGGCGTTTCGACCGTCGCTTCGATGAAATTGCCGGCGGAGTAGATGTGGAACAGGCGCAAGCGCCGCCCTTTGATCTGCCCGCCCAGGATCATCGAAATATTGAATTCCGCACCCTGCTCCTTCAATCGCTCGGCGTCGAGATCGTAAACCTCGCGCACCGCGCGGCCGGCAAGGCGTGCCGCTTCGAACATCGAGGGCACGTTCAAAATCGTCTCGGTCTTGTCCGGGCCCATGCCTTCGGTCAGCAGCGTGACGATGGACTGCGCGATGGCGAGGTTGCCCGCCGTCAGCAGCACCATGCAGCGTTCGCCCGGCGCTTCCCAGACATGCATCTTGCGGAAAGTGGCGACGTGATCGACGCCCGCATTGGTGCGCGAATCCGCGCACAGGACGAGTCCGTCTTCGAGAAGCAGGCCGACGCCGTAGGTCATGTCATCGCACTCCGGTTCGCGCGCTCAATACGGCAAACCGAAGTCCTCGGCAATCGCCTTTCCGATGGCCATGTTGGAATCGACGATATCGGTCAGGAATTCGTGCAGGCCGAACTCGAAAACCTCGTCGATTTTGGCGAAGCGGATCCGGTCGTGGATCGTGTGGGCCAAGCCCGCCGAGCGGTAGTTGCGTCCGAATTGCTCGCGCACTTCGTCCAGAAGCCCGGTCAACTCGCCCAGCGACGCCGCGATCGAGCGCGGCATATCGGCGCGCAAGATCAGCAATTCGGCCACGCGGCGCGGCTTGATCACGTCGCGATAAACGCGCCGATAGGCTTGGAACGCCGAGACGGAGCGCAGCAACGCGCCCCATTGGTAGTAATCGACCGCGCCGCCCACGTCGCGCGCCGTGGGCAGCAGCACGTGGTACTTCACGTCCAAGAGGCGCGCGGTCGAATCCCCGCGCTCGAGGAACGTGCCGATACGCGCGAAACGATAGGCCGCGTCGCGCGGCATCGTGCCGTAGGTCACGCCGCGGAACAGATGGCTGCGTTCCTTCACCCAATCGAAGAAGGCGCGCGTGCCCATCGCTTCGAGCTTCTCGTAGTCGAGATTGCGGATCTCGAGCCACGTCGCGTTCAGCGATTCCCACATTTCGGTCGTGATCTGGGTGCGCATCGCGCGCGCGTTTTCGCGCGCCGCCCCCAGCGAATTGCGGATCGACGACGGATTGGCGGGATCGAGGGCGAGATACTCGACCACGTTGCGCGCATCGGTCGGGCGGCCGGTTTGCTTGAACGGACCTTCGCAGCCCGCGACGACCAGCGCCGGGCCCCATTGCAAATGTTCGGAATCGCCGTCGGTCGAGGACAGCGACATGCGATACGACACGTCCAGGATGCGCGCCATATTCTCGGCGCGCTCCATATAACGGGCCATCCAGTAAAGCTGGTCGGCGGCGCGGGACAACATCGCCATATCAGCGCTCCAAAACCCAAGTGTCTTTGGTGCCGCCGCCCTGGCTGGAATTGACGACCAGCGAGCCTTTGCGCAAGGCGACGCGCGTCAATCCGCCGGGCACGAGCTTCACGTCCTTGCCGACCAGCAGATAGGGCCGCAGATCGAGATGGCGCGGCGCCACCCCTTCTTCGACGAAGGTCGGGCAGGTCGACAGCGCCAGCGTGGGCTGGGCGATGTAATGCTCGGGCTTGGCGATGATGCGCTGGCGGAAGGCTTCGATTTCCGCCGTCGTGGATTTGGGCCCGACCAGCATCCCGTAACCGCCCGAGCCGTGGACTTCCTTCACCACCAGCTCGGGCAAATGCTCGAGCGTGTATTTGAGGTCGTCGGGCTTGCGCAGCGAATAAGTCGGCACGTTGGCGAGCTTGGGCTCCTCGCCCAGATAGAAACGCACCATATCGGGCACGAAGGGATAGACCGATTTGTCGTCGGCCACACCCGTACCCACCGCATTGGCGAGCGTCACGTTGCCTTTGCGATAGGCTTCGAACAGTCCCTTCACGCCCAAGGCCGAGTCCGGACGGAAGGCGGCGGGATCGAGGAACGCGTCGTCCAAGCGGCGATAGATCACGTCCACGCGGCGCGGACCCGCGACCGTGCGCATATAGACTTTGTCGTCCTCGACGAACATGTCCTGGCCTTCGACGAGCTCGACGCCCATCTGCTCGGCGAGGAAGACGTGCTCGAAATAGGCCGAGTTATAGGCGCCGGGCGTCATCACCACGACGGTCGGCTCGTCCTTGTCGGCCGCACTCTGCGGCGGCAAGGAGCGCAGCGACTTGAGCAATTCGTCCGGATAATGCCCGACGGGCTGCACGCGGTTGCGCGCGAACAGCTCGGGGAAGAGGCGCATCATCGCCTCGCGGTTTTCCAGCATGTACGACACGCCCGACGGCGTGCGCACGTTATCCTCGAGCACGTAGAACTGGTCGGCCGAGACGCGCACGACGTCGATGCCCGCGATATGCGTATAGATGCGCCCCGGCACTTCGACGCCGATCATCTCCGGCCGGTATTGCTCGTTGCCGTCGATCAACTCGGCCGGGATCTTGCCGGCGCGCACGATCTCGCGCCCGTGATAAACGTCGTAAAGGAAAGCGTTCAGCGCCTTCACGCGCTGGACGAGACCTTCGGACAGCGCGTCCCATTCGGGCGCCGTCAGCACGCGCGGGATCACGTCGAACGGGATCAGGCGTTCCGTATCGCCGCCCTCGCCGTAAACCGCGAAAGTGATGCCCAGGCGGCGGAACAGAACGTCCGCCTCGTGGCGCTTGCGCGCGAGCAATTCGGGCGGCGTGTTGTCGAGCCACTGGGCAAGGCGCGCATAGGCGGCGCGCACATTGCCATCGGGCGCGCGCATTTCGTCAAAGGCAACCGGCGGCGCGCCAGGGGATGCTGCGTTCACGCGAAATCTCCCAAACCCGGCAGGGACATGCCCTACTTCTCCCAAAACCGGGGGTAGGCGATGCAACCCGCAGGCCAGAGATTGCCCGCCCGCGACCGGCTTGGCAACTCTACCCGCCCCGGCGCCACCGGCACGGCAAGCCGGGTTGACGCGCGCGCGCGCGGCACCATCTCAATGCCACCCTCTTCTTTCGAACGGATGTCCCCATGACGACGCAAGATTCGCATTTCCTGAAACCTGTGCAGGCGGGCGATATCACCCTCGCCAACCGCGTCGTGATGGCGCCGCTGACGCGCATGCGCACGGTCAAGGACAACGTGCCCACGCCCTTGATGGCGACGTATTACGCGCAGCGCGCCGGGGCGGGCCTGATCGTTTCCGAAGCCACGCAAGTCACACCCTACGGCGTGGGCTATCCCGCGACCCCCGGCATCCATTCGCCCGAGCAAGTCGCCGGCTGGCGCCAGGTGACCGACGCCGTCCACGCCAAAGGCGCCAAGATGGTGCTGCAGCTTTGGCATGTCGGGCGCATTTCGCATCGCTCGCTGCTGCCCGGCGGCGCCCAGCCGGTCGCCCCGTCGGCGATCAAGCCGGAAGGCGGCACGTTCGGCCCCGATTGGAAGCCGGTCGCCTTCGAAACGCCGCGCGCGCTGGAAACGGCCGAGATTCCGGCGCTGATCGAGGATTTCCGCAAAGGGGCGATCAACGCCAAGGCGGCCGGGTTCGACGGCGTCGAGGTTCACGGCGCCAACGGCTATCTGCTCGACCAATTCCTGCAATCGGGCAGCAACACGCGCACCGACCAATATGGCGGATCGATCGAGAACCGCGCGCGCCTGCTGTTGGAGGTTGTCGATGCCGCGATCGGCGTGTGGGGCAAGGGCCGCGTCGGCGTGCGACTGTCGCCCTACGGCACGTTCAACGACATGCGCGACGACGATCCACCGGCGTTGTTCGGCCATGTCGCCGAGCAACTTTCGGCGCGCGGCATCGCCTATATCCATGTGATCGAGCCGCGCGCCTCGCTGGCGGGCGGCGGCGACGGCGTGGTCGAAGGCGCGCCCGAAACCGCCAAGCTGCTGCGCGCCAAGTTCAAGGGCACGCTGATCTCCGCCGGCGGCTATACGCGCGACACTGCGCTGAAGGCGCTGGGCGATGATACGGCTGACGCCATCGCTTTCGGCCGCTTGTTCATCGCCAATCCCGATCTGCCGCGGCGCTTGGCGGCGGGGGCCGATCTCAACCGCTACGATCGCGCGACGTTCTACGGCGGGGCCGAGAAGGGCTACACCGACTATCCCGCGCTGACGGCCTGAAGCAGTTCCGCCGAATTCACCACGCGCGCGTACTCGCCCGACAAATTGGCGAGCGACAGCGCGTGGACGTCGGCGGCCGGGATCACGCGCCCGTCGAGCAGCGTCTTGTCGAAGGTGAAGCACCCGTCGGCGACGATCCAGGCGTGGAAGCCCAGATTGCCCGCCATGCGGACCGTCGCCTCGACCGAATTGCTGGTCGCCACACCGGCGAAGACGACGGGCGCGGCTTTCGCGTCGCGCAAACGGCGCTCCAGATCGGTGCCGATGAAGGCCGAATTCGTCGATTTGGCGATCACGGCTTCGCCCGGCAGCGGCATCGCCTCGGGCTTGAAGGCGTGACTCGGCCGATCGGGGCGGTAGCCGGATTGGGGTTCAACGGAGTCGTGGCGGACATGGATCACCGGCAGGCCGCGTGCGCGCCAGGCCGCTAGCAGCCGCGCCACCACCATTTCGGCGCCCGGATTGCAGCGCGGCCCCCAATAAGGCAAATCGACCGCCTGTTGCATGTCGATGACGATCAAGGTCGCGGTCGGCGGCAAAGTCATGTCGGGTTCCGCTTGATCCGGAGGTACGGAATCCTATCTAACGGAACCTGACACGACAGCGAAAGCCCCCCCTTTGGATTCCCTTTCCCAACTCGTTCTCGGCGCCTCGGTCGGTTACGCCGTCGCGGGCAAGCGCCTGGGCCGTGTGGCGATCGCCGCCGGCGCCGTCGCCGGCACGATCCCCGATCTCGACAGTTTTCTGCCGGCCGCCGATCACTTCGAATCGTGGGTGCGCCATCGCGGCGTTACCCATTCCTTCCTGTTCGCGGCCCTCGCCGGGCCCGCTTTGGGCTGGGCCGCGTGGCGCTGGTGCCGCCAGAACAAACCCTTCACCCCGGCGGGCGAGGAAGACGCGATCTGGGCGTGGATAGGCTTGTTCACGCTGGGCATCGGCACGCATCCGCTGCTCGACTGGTTCACGATCTACGGCACGCAGCTGCTTGCGCCGTTCAGCGACGCGCGATTCGCGGTGCCGGGGCTCGGCATCATCGATCCCGGCTACACCGTGCCGTTGCTGATCGGCATGATCGCCGCGTTGATCGCCCCCCGCGCGGTTGCGGCACGCGTACTGATCCTCGCCGGACTCGCGATCAGCACCGTCTATTTGTTCTACGGCCTTGCGCAGAACAAGGCGGTCGAGACGATGGCGCGCAACCAGTTGCGCGCCGAAGGGGTCGTTGCCGCCGATCTGCACGTCTACACCACGATTTTCCAGCCCTGGCTGCGGCGCATCGTGGTCGACGATCCCGAAGGGGTGCGCGTGGGCTTCGCCTCGCCCTTGCAAAAGGGCGCCATCGCTTGGGCTTGTTTCAAGCGGATCGACGATCAAGCGATCGCGCCCGTGCTGGCGACGCGCGAGGGCAAGATCCTCGCCTGGTTCGCCGACGGCATGCTCTGGCCGACAATCGAACCGCAAGCCGACGGCGGCAAGATCGTGCGGATCACCGACCGGCGCTACGGCGTGCCGGGCGAGACGATCAACGGCTGGTGGGGCTTGGAAGCGCGCGTCGACGCGAATAATCGCGTCGCCGGCAAGATCGAGCATATCCAAATTCCGCGCGACACGTCGCGGGTGAACGAGTTGTTCGTCGCCGGGTTCGGTAAGCCGACGGAATTGTTTGCGCAAGCGCGCAACGCCGCCGACGCCGCGCAAAGCTGCGTTGCGCAGCGCGGCTAGAACGCGAAACAGACCGCGCGTTCGGCACGCAAGACCGAGTCTTGCGCGAAGCGCGTCTTGTATTCGGCGATAAGGCGTTCGACCATCGGCGCGGCCGCGCGCGCATCGGGCACGATTACGCTGACCATGGCGCTGCGTTCCGAAATCGTGCGGTTCTGGCGCGTCGAGAACCACGTGCCGCTGGCGTCGAAGGTGGTCGAGCCGGCCGGAAACTCGCGGATCAGAACCTGATCGACGAATTCGCGCCATTGCGCGTCGGTCACTTCGCGCCCGCCCGCCACGCCGCGCCCGAAATAAAGATCGATCGCCGTTCCCGCCGAAAGGCCCGGCGGGCAGGACGGCGCGCCGGCGCAAGCCGCCAGAAAAAGGGCGGCGAGCGGAACGACGATCCGCAGCGCCGCCCGTTTCATCGCCGTTAACCGCGGCCCACGAAGGGCATCTTCGTGGCCATGACGTTCATGAACAGGATATTCGCGTCGAGCGGCAGCGAAGCCATATGCACGATCGAATTGGCGACGTTGCTCACATCCATGCGCGGCTCGTGCATCATCGTGCCGTTGGCTTGCGGCACGCCCGGTCCTTCGGCCATGCGCGCGGTCATCTCGGTCGCCGCGTTGCCGATATCGATCTGGCCGCAGGCGATATCGTAGCGCCGCCCGTCGAGCGCGATCGAGCGCGTCAGGCCCGAGATCGCGTGCTTCGTGGCCGTATAAGGGGCGGAATGCGGGCGCGGCGCGTAGGCTGAGATCGAACCGTTATTGACGATGCGCCCGCCGCGCGGGTCCTGCGCCTTCATGATGCGGATCGCCGATTGGGCGCACAGGAACGAGCCGGTCAAATTCGCATCCACCACGGCCTTCCATTGCTCGAAGGTCAGGTCTTCCATCGGAATGGCGGGCGCACCCATGCCGGCATTGTTGAACAGGAAATCGAGACGACCCCACTTGGCCTTCACCGCACCAAACGCGGCTTCGACCTGGGCCGGGTTGCCGACATCGGCAGCCACGGCGATCGCCTCGCCGCCCGCCGCCTTGATCTCGGCGACCGCCGCTTCGAGCTTGTCGGCGCGGCGCGCGAGCAACCCCACCTTGTAGCCCGCCTTGGCGAGCGCGATGGCGCTGGCTTTGCCGATTCCGCTGGAAGCGCCGGTGACGATCGCGACTTTCACGGCCATGGAGGTTTCCTCATTCGTTTATTTGGTTCGAGGAAGCTTTGTCCCGCAACCGGCGGGCGCTTGCAAGCGATTACAACGCGAGTTTCGGCGCCCAGGCCGCGAGGCGTTCGACGGCGGCGTCGAGCGTTTCGTATTTCTTGGCGAAGCAAAAGCGGATCGCCGAACGCATGCCGCCATCTGCATAGAAGGCCGACACCGGAATCGCGGCGACGCGCGCTTCCTTCACCAAGCGGCGGCAGAATTCCTGATCGTCGGTCAGGCCCAGCGGGGCCAAATCGACATTGATGAAATAGGTGCCTTCGCAATCGAGCGTCTTGAACCCCGCGCCGCCCAAGCCTTTCGCCAGATGGTCGCGGCGCGCCTGGAGATCGGCGCGCATCGCATCGAAATGCGCGGCGTCTTTTCCAAGCCCGTAAGCGACGGCCGATTGCAGATTGGGCGGCGTGGTGAAGGTCAGGAACTGGTGCGCCTTCATCAGCACTTTCAGAATATCGGGCGACGCGACGCTGAACCCGACCTTCCAGCCGGTCAGCGAGAAAATCTTGCCCGCCGAGCCGATCTTGACGCTGCGATGGCGCAAGCCCGGGATCGCGAGCACGGACGTATGCTTACGGCCGTCGAACACGACATGTTCCCACACCTCGTCGGCCACGACGATCGCGTTCGTGCCCTCGATCGCCTTGGCGATCAGTTCCAATTCCGCCGTGCCGTAGACCGCTGCCGACGGGTTCAGCGGATTGTTGAACAGCACGACGCGCGTTTTCGGCCCGATCGCGGCGGCGAGATCGGCGGCGGTGAAGCGCCAATCCGGCGGGGCGAGTTTGACGAATTTCGGCACCCCGCCCGCGCGCAAGACGAGCGGCAGATAGGCGTCGTAATAAGGCTCGAACAACACGACCTCGTCGCCTGGCGTGATCAACGCCATCAGCGCGCCCGCGATCGCCTCGGTGGCGCCCGAAGTGATCATCACCTCGGCCAGCGGGTCGATCTCGATGCCTTGATGCACCTTGTAATGCGCGGCCACGGCCTGGCGCAATTCGGACAGGCCCGGCATCGGCGGATACTGGTTCCAGCCGTCGATCACCGCTTCGGCGGCTTTGCGGCGCACGTCCTCGGGGCCGGGATCGTCGGGGAATCCCTGGCCGAGATTGACCGCCTCATGCGCGCGCGCCAGGGCGGACATCTCCTCGAAAATCGTGGTCGGCAAGCCGGCGAAGATCGGATTCATGATGCGGCGGTTCTAGCCCGCACGGCGTTCTTGGTTCAAGGGCGCAAAACTCAACCCGGCATGTAATTTGCCTCAAGGACGGACGTATTTGGCTACGCGAAAGGTACCGCCCGCATGCCCCGCCCGATCCTGATCCGCAACGCCGTGATCGTCGCGGACGCGCGCACCGCGCCGTTGCGCGGCGGCGACATCTTGGTACGCGACGGCAAAATCGCCGCGATCGGCAAAGCCCTCGCCGCCGCCGAAGATACGGAAATCATCGATGCGTCGCGCCGCATCGCGATCCCCGGCTTCGTCAACGCGCATATGCATTCCAACGAAGCCTTCGAACAAGGCGCTTACGACAATCTGCCGCTGGAACCGTGGCTGACCATGTCGTATCCGCCCTTTGGCTTTCCCGAATTGTCCGAACGCGCGCATTACTTACGCGGCATGCTCTGCGCGCTGGAATCGATCCGCTCCGGCGTCACCACGCTGCAGGACGATCTGATCCATCCCTCGGCCACGCCCGAGGGGCTCGACGGAACGATCAGCGCCTATCGCGATATCGGCCTTCGCGCGCGCGTGACGGTCAGCATGTGGAACGCGCCAATGGAGTACGGCATCCCGTTCTACACGGAGATCGTGCCGGCGGAATTGCGCGCGCGTATCGCCGCCACGAAGCTGCCGAGCGACGATGCGCTGCTGGCGCTGTTCGAGCGGCATTACGCGAGATGGCATGGCCAGAACGGCGGACGTTTGGGCATCGCCTTGGGGCCTTGCGCGCCGCAGCGTTGCAGTCCCGAATTGCTGCAAGCGTTGAACCGCATCGCGGCCGAACGCGATCTCGCGATGCACATGCATGTGCTGGAAACCAAGACGCAGGCGATCACCGGCCAAGTGTTGTTCGGCAAAACGCTGGTCAGGCATCTGGCCGATCTGGGTTTGCTGACCGAACGTCTGACGATGAATCACGCGATCTGGCTGACCGCGGACGATATCGCGCGCATGGGTGCGGCCGGCTGCTCGGTCACGCATAATCCGCTGAGCAATTTGAAGCTCGGCAGCGGCGTGTGCCCGATGCGCGCGCTGCGCTTGGCGGGCGTGAACGTCGCCGTCGCGACCGACGGCATGGCGACCAGCGACACCGCCGATCAGGTCGAGGCGCTGCGCCTGGCCGCCATGCTGCACAAGATCGAAAGCTTCGATACGTCGACCTGGCTGGGCGCCAAGGAGTCGTTCGAGATGTCGACCGAGAGCGGCGCCAAATCCTGCCGCATCGGCGATATCGGGCGTCTCGCCCCCGGCATGCGCGCGGATATCGCGCTGCTCGACGCGGATCATCTCGGCTTCCAGCCGCTGCACGATCCGATCCGCCAGCTGTGCTTCTCGGTCAATTCCGAAGCGGTGCGCGACGTGCTGATCGACGGCGACTTCGTCATGCGCGACCGGCGCATGACCAAGATCGACGAAACCGCGATCCGCGCCGAGATCGCGGCGGAGGCCGAGCGTTTCCGTGTCGAAGCCTTGCCGAAAATGGCCGAAGGGGCCGCAACCTTGCGGCCCTATATCGACGCGATCCACGCCCGCGCGACGGCACAAACGCTGAGTCCGGGGCACGACGTGTTGCGTGTACCCCGGATCGGCGGCTTCGGCTGAACGGCGGCCGGGTTACGCGCGCTCGGGATAGGGCGCGTGATCGCGCGGGTCGACGCTTTGCCCGGCAAGCTCCGCCGCGAAGCCGTGATTGACGTCGCGGTGATGCGCTTCGTCGGCGCGCACGATCAGCACCACGTCGCGCAACGTCGCGTCCTCCGGCATTTTCCAATAGCGCTTGGCGATCGCCGGGGCGGGCACGTTGGCCGCGCGGCCTTCGTCGATCTCCTGAAGGTAATGGGTGTAGGAGGTCACGGCTTCTTCCTCGAAATAGCCGACCAGGCGATGCGCGGTCCGGGCGTGGACGAGGTAAAGGCCGAAGAAGCCGAGATAGAACACCCATTGCACGAACAGCACGACCATGCGCTCGAAGAAGGTCGGCTTGGCGATCTCGATGAAGGTCATCAGATGCATGCGCTCGTTCTCCGCCTCCTCCATCAGGATGCGGATCCAGCCTTTGTCATCCTCCATCCGGCGCAGGCAGCGCAGATGGGTGAGCGTCGCGCCGACCATGCCGGGCACGGCGGCGACCGTTTCCAGCACGATGGCGCGATGGCCGTAGCGCTTGGCGAAGAACGTGTCGGCGCAAAAGCGCAGAAGCTTGGTCACGGCCAGCGCAAAGCGATCGGAAAAGCCGCGCACGGGATGGTGGCGCGCGGGATCGACGAGGGGAATGGCGACGGTCATTGGGATTCTCCTGTGGGGGTGGAGACGGGGGTGTGGGGACGCAAACCGGTGACGGGATCGCGGAACAAGGCGAGGCTCATGCTTTCCGCGATGCGCGCGGCCTTGAAGCGGAACGCGGCCGCCGCTTGCGGCGCCATCGTCGCTTCGGTCGCTTCCCACCACAGTTTCAGCCAGCGTTCGAGATGCGCGGGCGTGAGTTTGTCGCGCAATTGGAAATGCGCGAACATCATGCCGCCCTTGTAGCGGCTGTTGCCGAACATCACGCCGCGCCAGAATTCGCCCAGCTTGTCGAAATGCGCCGGCCAATCCTCGACCGCCGCGTCGAACACGGGGCCGAGCAATTCGTCCTGGCGCGCCTTGCCGTAAAAATTCTCGACCAGCGACTTGATCGATTCGTCGCTGATCAGGGCCTCGAGATTTTGCATAAAGCCATCTTAACGTTGCGTATCCGCGACGGGTATAGCCGCGAGCGCCGCGAAATAGGACGGTGGCAAAAGGTCGCGCCCGGCGAGCAGATGCGCAAGATAGCTGGAATGCGGTTTCAATCCGGCGACAGGCGGGGCGAGCGCCACGTAAGTGATTGCGTCGACGGGACCTTGCGCCGAAATCACGGCGACGTTGCGGCGCGCGTAATGCCCGCCCGCAACACCTTCATGGATATCGAGCACGTCGAGCCCGCCTTCGCCCAGCTCGTTCAGCGTGCCATGCACGATACCCTTACTGTCGGGACGGATATTCGCGACACCCGCGCCGTCGTATTTCGCCCAAGGCTTGTCGAAGGTCAGACGCCAGCCGTCGAGCCGTGCTGCGACGCGGCTGCCCCAGCGAACGCCCTTCTCCGCCATGCGGGTTTCGAACAACCGCACGGGGTCCATATTCGACCCATAGGCGAAATAAAGAATCACGCTTTGACCGCCGCCGCGATCGGCGCTTGATGCGGGCCCAAATAGGCCGCGCGGTCGTAGCGATCTTCCCAAAAACTTTCCGGCGTCGCGGTCAGCGCGCGAAGCCCGGTGCGGTCGAGCATCGCTTGCGCTTCGCGTTTCGCCGCCGCGACAATCGCCGCTTCATCGACGCGCGAAAGCTTACGGCCTTCCATCACGACTTCGCCGTCGACGACGACCGTATCGACATCCTGCCCCGTCGCCCCATAGTGCAATTGGAACAGCGGCATCGTCGCGGGGGCGAGATGCGGCTTGTCCATATCGACCAGAATGAAATCGGCGCGCTTGCCGATTTCCAGCGTGCCACGATCGGCAAGGCCGAAGAAGGCAGCGGGGTCGCTGGTCGTCATATGCAGAAGGCGGCCGGGCGGCAGCAAATGCGGATCGCGCGCCATCGCGCGATGATACTGCCCGCCCATGCGCATCACGCGGAACATGTCGGCCCCGCAATCGGGCGCCAACCCATCCGAACACATGATGACGCGCCCGCCCGCTTCCAGAATTTCCGGCACCGGGCAGCGCCCCCACACCGCACTGCCCGACAGCGGATTATTGGCGACGGTCGCCCCCGTCTCGGCCACAAGCCGCACTTCGGCGGGCGTGATGTCCAGCGCATGCGACAGCAGCGTGCGCGTATCGACGATGCCAAGCTCGCGCACCGCGAATTCGACCGTGCCGCCGCGCTGGCCGTCCATCATCAGCACGGCATCGTGATCCTTCGCCAAACGCTTCATGCGCCGCGCCACGTCGCACAGCTCGGCGAAGTGCGGGCCGCGATGGATCTCGGGATTGACCGTCGGCGTGGTCAGCGCCACGCCGATGCGCGACGACGGCAAGTCGCGCAGCAAGCGCCGGCAGGTTTCGTGCTGCGTTTCGAAATCGACTTGGAATTCCTCGCGCGCGCCGTTCAAATAGCGCGCATAGGTTTTGGGATAAGGCGGGCGCGTGGGCCCGATGCCCAGAATCAACCGCCCGCCCGCTTCGCCATAGGCCGCCGTATACGCCGTCGGCACATCGACGCCATCGGAGCGGTTGTTCTCGTCCCCGCCGCCCAGATACGCGATCGCGGTGGTAACCCCCGCCTTCAATCGCTCGATCGCGGAAAGCCGCGCCTCGGCCGCCCAGAATTCGGGCGTGGCGCCGAGCATATAGATGTCGCGGCAGGCCTGGCGCCAGACCGGGAAATCGTCGCCGCCCAGCGTGCGCACCAAGCCGTGGCCGGCATGCGAATGCCCATCGACGAAACCCGGCATCAGCACGAATTTCTCGCCGCCGATGCGCCGCGCCGGGTTCGGATAGCGCGCCTCGATCTCCGCGCGCGGGCCCAAGGCGACGATGGCGCCCTTATCGATGGCGAGCGCGCCGTCCTCGATGGTGCGATGCGCCGCATCCATCGTGACGAGCAGGCGGGCGGTGACGAGAAGATCGGTCATATTGCGGCTCCGGGGGTTCAACGCGCGACACGAAGGGCTGGCAATCCCTATGCCATCAGCCCCGCAGCAGAATTTCCATCAGCTTGGCGACCGGTTCGCGCGACGGGGCGCCGGCGCGATGGACGATGCCGGTTTCGCGATGGAAGGTGCGCGGGCCCAGATCGATGGCGCGTACGCCCTTGGGCCAATGGCGATGCAACGCGGTTTGCGGCACCAGCGCCACGCCAACGCCCTTCGCCACCAGCTCGACGAGCGATTCGATCTCGTCGAGTTCGACGCATTCCTTCGGCACGATATGGGCGGCGCGCAGGAAACGATCCGCCTGCCGCCCGCCGAAGGAGTTGCGGTCGTAGCGGACGAAGTTCTGCGTCGCCAGGATCGCCGTCCAATCGTTGCCCTTCACATGGCGCGGCACGATCAGGCGGAAGGGCTCGCGCAGCATTTCCGCCCAGCGCAGATCGCTTTGCAGCGCGAAGGGCGGGCGGATCATCACCGCGAAATCCAGATCGCCGCGATCGACCTGATCGAGCAGATCCATCGACACGCCGGGCACCACGCGCACCCGCACGGCCGGATGCGCGCGATGGAATTTCGCCAACGCATCGGGCAGCAGGCCGCGCTGCGTGGTGGCGATGGCGCCGATCGTGACGGGGACTGGGGCCGCTTCGCCCGGCGACGCGGCGCCGAGATTTTCGTAAAGCCGGATCAGCTCCTGCGCGCGCAGCAGGATTTGCGCGCCGCGCGCGTTGAGCTTGGCCGCCCGCCCCGCGCGATCGAACAGCGCGAAGCCGAATTCATCGGCAAGGCGGCGCATCTGCGCGCTGACGGCCGCTTGCGTCAGGCCCAATCTGGCGCCGGCGGCGGCGAAGGTGCCTTCGCGCGCCACCGCGACCAGGGTTTTCAATTCGCGGATCATTCATCGAATTCCATTATGTGTTCGGCAAATATATATTGATTTTTATTGTCTGTCGCCGTGCTTAGGATCGCCGCCTTTCCATCCCCCGGAGCGGCGCATCAAATGGCTTTGTCCCCCTTCCATCTCGCGATTCCCGTCCACGATTTGCCCCAGGCGCGCCGTTTCTACGGCGAGACCTTCGGCCTGTCGGAAGGCCGGTCGAGCGACCAATGGGTCGATTTCGATTTCTACGGCCATCAGCTCGTGATCCACGAGCACCCGAAGACGGCGGCGCAGGAACGCGCGCACACGAACCCGGTCGACGGCCACGACGTGCCGGTGCCGCATTTCGGCATCGTGCTGGAATGGGGCCAGTGGGAGAAGCTGGCCGCGCGCCTGAAGGGCTTCGGCGTAAAATTCGTGATCGAGCCCTATGTGCGCTTCAAGGGCCAGGTCGGCGAACAGGCGACGATGTTCCTGCTCGACCCGTGCGGCAACGCGCTGGAGTTCAAGGCGTTCAAGGATATGGGGCAGTTGTTTGCGAAGTGAGAGGCGGCACGGGCGGCGGCGCCCCGCCGCCCGCGAACGCAGCATGGTGGCTATGAGCCCGACGATCCTAATAGTCAGGGCGGCGCCGTCTGCACTAGCTGCCTAATGGAGCTTTCGATACAGACCAGATGCGCGCCCTGTAAATCTTCACTCTCCGGGCTGGCTCGCAGTTACATTCTTGACAGCTTGCATGATTTCTTGCGCTTGTAGAAGCATCACCTGATCAACCTCCACGCCTTCGAATTCTTCCTTCAATCGCTTTAATAGAAGCGTCTCGATTTCGTCGATTAGATAATACTGAGCGCTATCTCCGAACTTTTCGAGGAGCTGAGCGTGGTGCGGAAGAACAGCGTTGATCAACGTCGTTACGTGATCAAGGTTCAGAAATTTTGAAGGCTCTGAAAGGCCAACCTCAAGGGCCTTTGCCTTGACGTATGCCCCCATAAATATGGCGCGGTAAGCAGCGAAATAGGCCCACAAAATAGGGGATACATAAGGGCGTTCTTTTTCAACGGAGATTTCATCGGGGATTTTCTGTGGCACCAGACCGGTAAAAACAGAGATCATTTGGCGAAGGCTAGCGTTTTTGGTTGCCTCTTTTGAGGCTTCTTCAAACTTAATAACGGCCATCATACCCGTGATAGCCTTGAACGCACCAAGCCCTACAACAGCACCCCAAATACGTTCGAGTGCCTCCAGTCGTCGCTTTTCAAGCCAAGAAATCCGAGTAGATCGACCGTCGAGCACCGCGCTTCTTAGGGACGCGATATCCGACTCTCGCGATCTAATTGCGCTCCGAAGCAACTCTTCTCGCTCTCGGAAGTCCGCTCGAACTTTCTCAATTCGAACATCAAAAATATGGCTTGCTGACTTCTCGATGGCGCTTTTGAGCCAAACACGAGCGATGAATAGTAAGAAGCTAATGCCAAGAAGAACACTGATCTGCCAGGGTTCCATATTCTATCTCCATTAACTTTCTGCAGGATTGTATATCTAAAAAATCTCTTTCTGAATATTCCTGAGCCTGATTAGCAGTTTGCGTGGCGCAAGAATGTAATGCCACGCGATTACAAACATAGCCCGACGGATGACGCAGTCTTCAATGCTCCATGATCCGCTTGCGAGGATCCTCCGTATACAACGCACGATCCCCCAAGCGGAGACCCCCGCCATGTCGCGCTTTCGTGTGTTCGCGGCCGCGCTCTGCGCGCTGCTGTCGTCGGGCTGTGCCTTTTCGACCGGCTTTCGCGACGGCCAAGCGGCCGATTTGCCGGCCGACGCGCCGGTCGTCGTGGCGCTGACCGAGGCCAAGCTTTCCTCCGATTTCGACACGCAGGGCGTGTTCTGGTCGCGCAGCTCGTCGGTTTTGCACTCGCTGCGCGACCAACCGGGTCTGGTCGGCTACGCGGTGCGGTTCGAAATCTGGGAAGGCCGCGTGCGGACCATGACGGTCTGGCGCGACGACGCCAGCTTGGCCGCGTTCGTTGCTGGGCGCATTCATGCCCGCGCCGCCGTGGAGGGATTGCCCGCCCTCGCCGATGCGCGTTTCGCGCGCGTGCGCGTGGCGCGGGCGGAAGCACCGCTACCTTGGCCCGACGTGGCCGAACGCCTCGCGCGCGACGGGCGCGGCTATTACGAATAGCGGAGGAGTTTGAAAAGCCGTCCCCCTTTCAGGGGGGGCGCCAAAGCGGTGGCGGAGGGGATGAGATTGAAAATCCGCGCGCAGGCTCGCGGATTTTTCCTCGCTACGCTCGGACTTCGCTGACGCTCCGCCTCGAACGCCTTCGGCGTTCGATCGAACAAGACTTCGTTCACTACACCCCGCACCGGCAGCTTTCCGCCACCCGCCCTGCGGGCGGCGGCGGAAAGCTGGCGGAGGATGCAGTCGGACGAGCACTTGTCTTTGGCACGGGTCGCCAAGAACAGGGATTTTTGCAGGGAAAACCCAGGGAGTGAGCGCACCCCCCCCTCACTCCGAGCGGAATACGCCAGTTGGCTGCGGCAGTCAGGCGTGAGTCCAGAAGTACCCAAGCGGAACACTAAGTCTTCATCCGCCCAAGAGTTCCCGAGGCCGTAATGATGAACCCCAACACCGTCGCTACTTGATTGCCCCTTAAAGTTGTAAATATTCTGACGCACGGACAGCTGTGATGTACGAAAACTCTTGTTTCATTGCTGCTTTCTTGCCCTCTCTCGAGGACGATCAACCATTTCACTCGACGCCTGCGACCGGCAGCGGAATCTCCGGCATCGCGGCGGAGCGAGAGCCCGGTAAAGGCGGATTGGAAACGCCGCGATAGGTCGCCACCAACGAGAACTTCACCGCATCGGTGAGATTGGGGCCCGCCGCATGGAGCGTCCGGCAATGGAAGAAGACCGTGTCCCCGGGCTCAAGCGCGACCGGAACGGCGGTCTTCGCCAGCTCCCGCCCCGCCGGCACGTCCAGCCGAAGGAACTTCCGGTCGTCGAACAGGGTGTCGGGAAGATCGAGCGCGTGCGAACTCGGGATGAAGGACAGCGCGCCGTTCGCGCGCGTCTCCGACCCGAGCGCCAGCCACATCGAGACCAAACCAGGAAAGCCGAACGACCAGTATCGAATGTCCCGATGCCAATTCGTCCGGCTGCCATGACGCGGATGCTTCGTCATGACGCAGTTGTGATGGGCGCGGGACATTTGCGCTTCCTCGCCCAGGATGTCCCGCACGGCCGCCGAGACCTGCGTGCCCGCAAGCCAATCCCGGAAGACGGGTTGCCGGTCGACCGCGCTCAAGAGGCGACGGATCGTTTTGCCGCCGGGCGCCGTCTTCGAGTTCGGCGCGCCCGGATAGCCCAGATCCGCTTCGAGTTCGACGGGCGCGCGGCCCGCCGCCAATTCGAGCAGTGCCGCTTCGCGCAATTCCGTCACCGTCGATGCCGGGCAAAATCCCCGTGCGATCACGAATCCGGTTCCGATATAGGAGCCGAGCTCCGATGCGCTCAATCGCGACAAGTTTGTCCCCTATATCGTCCGATACTGGCCCATCATCCCGGCATCCTCGTGTTCCAAGACGTGGCAGTGGAACATGAAGGGATGCTCGGTCGTCGCGGGCTGACGGAACGACACGAGCAATTTGGTCGGCCCCGTCGCGAGTACCGTGTCTTTCTCGCCCGCCAAATGCGCCGGCGGCGGCTCACCATCGATCTCAAGAATCCTGAACATCGCGCCATGGACATGAAATGGATGCGACATCATCTGCGGCGCGATGTCCCAGATCTCGTCGCCGCCCAGCCGCGGCTCGAAATCGATCCGGTTCGGATCGAACGGCTTTCCGTTGATGCCGAACGGGCTCGCATGCGCCCCGCCGTGTTCGGAGGATCCGCGCATCATCGAAGTGCCCATGTCGAGGGACAGGGTCCGGCGCACGAGTTCGGGCCGGACATGAACCGTCGCGAGTTCGCGCAGCCGATCCGGCAGGCGGCCTTGGGCGGGCAACGCCCGATCGACCTCGAAGCGCAGCAGCGGACCGCTACCCCGCCCCATGATGCGTCCGGAGATCGGCAGCCGCCCGGCCAGCGCCGCGGTCGTGTCGGAACCCGTTTCGAGCCGAACGCCTAGGCCGGATGAGAAATCGACCACGACCTCGACGCGTTCGCCGGGTGCGACGACGAGGCTCCGAAGCTGCGCGGGCTCGCGCAGATAGCCGCCGTCCGTGGCGATCGCGGCGAACGGACGGCCATCGTCGAACGCGAGATCGAAATTCCTGGCGTTCGCGGCATTCAGGATCCGCAATCGCACGAGACCGGCCGGGACCCGCGCCACGGGATCGACGACGCCGTTCACCACGAAAGTCGCGCCGCGCATACCCATCATCATTGCCGGGCCACGATTGAGATAGACGAGCCGGCCTTCGGCATCGAAGGCGCGATCCTGCAGGATCAGCGGCAAATCGTCGATGCCATACGTCGCAGGCAAACCGTGTCGCCGCGCGTCGAGGTCCTCGACGATGGCGAGACCCGCCAAGCCGGAATACACTTGTCTTCCCGTGGCGCCGTGCGGATGCGCGTGATACCACGCGGTCGCCGCCGGTTGCGCCACACGGAACGACGTCCGCCACATCGTTCCGGGTGCGATGGGATGATGGGGTGACCCGTCGGCGGCGGCCGGAATCAGAAATCCGTGAAAATGCGTCGAGGTCGGCTCGTCGAGCAGGTTCCGAATCTCGACATCGGCGGCACACCCGTTGCGGAAGAGCAGCGTGGGCCCGAGATAGGTCGACGAATAGCCCATCGTCGGCGACGGCCTGAATGTGCCGAATGCATGCGTGGCACCCGCCACTTCCAGCCGGATTGGACCGGCGGTGGAATCGACCAAGCGCGGAATCGGCAATGCCCGTGCTTGCGCGTTGGCGCGCGACACAAAGCCCGGAAACAGCGAGACGCTCGCCGCCCCCGCGAGGAAGCGGCAACGCCCCGGCCGCTCGATGGAACCCGCCCCCATACTGCGCCTACACCGTCACTTGGCGATCTCGATAACGTAGAAGATCCCGTCGCTGCGCTCAGCGATAAACCGCACCTTGTCACCCACTTTCAGATCCCGCATCATGGCCCGGTCGCGGGCCGTGAACACCATGGTCATGCCGGGCATGTCCAATTCCGGCAAGGGCCCGTGGCGAAGCGTAACCTTCCCTTCCGCGTCGTTGACTCGGCGGACCTCGCCCTCGATCCAGTCGGTCTTCTGGGCGTTGGCGGCGCTGGCTCCCGCCAGCGCCGTGACGGCGACACACAATGCGGCCAACCGGCCGCGCCAAGTGATCGGAAGCATCCGCGCCCTCATCGACCGACGCTCACCGTGCCCACCATGCCGGCCTCGTAGTGGCCGGGCTTCAGGCAACCGAACTTGAAGGTTCCAGCGCTGGTGAACCGCCAGACGATCTCGCCGGTCTTGCTAGGCTGAACGGTGACGGCGTTGGGCTCGACGTCGTGCTCCATGCCGGGATTTTCCTGCATGACCTTGGCGTGCTCGACCAACTCCTGTTCGGTGCCGAGCATCATCTCGTGCGGCAATTCGCCGATGTTCTTGACCACGAAGCGGATCGTTTCGCCGGGACGGACGGAGACCCGATCCGGAAGGAAGCGCATCTGGTCGTTCATCCGGACTTCGACCGTCCTGGTGACGCGCTTGGGATCGCCGGGCTCTCCGAGCGCGGACTTGCCGTGCCCGCCGCTATGGCCGGGGGAAGCGATAGCGATCGAGGCGCCGGCCAGGGCCAAGACCAAAAGGGACGCGAGAAACTCGTTCTTCATACCAATCTCCTTCTTGGGGGGTAAGAGAGTCAGCCTTTCCACTCGTAAGCGACCGTGCCGGGCGGGTGCTGGTACCAACCCGGGTCCTTGTAGTCGCCGCGCGCCAGGCCTTCGCGCACCTTGACCACGGAGAACATGCCGCCCATCTCGAGCGGCCCGAACGGGCCGCGGCCGGTCATCATCGGCAGCGTATTGTCCGGGATCGGCATCTCCATTTCCTGCATGTCGGCCATCCCGCGCTCGCCCATGACCATGTAGTCGGGCACGACGCGCGTGATTTTGTGGACGACATCGCGATGGTCGACGCCGATCATGGTCGGTACGTTGTGGCCCATCGGGTTCATCGTGTGATGCGATTTGTGGCAGTGAATCGCCCAGTCGCCGGGCTCGTCCGCCACGAACTCGATGGCGCGCATTTGGCCGACGCCGATATCCGCGCTGACCTCCGGCCAACGCGCGCTCGGCGGAACCCAGCCGCCATCGGTCCCGGTCACGACGAAATCGTATCCGTGCAGATGGATCGGGTGGTTGGTCATGGTAAGATTGCCGACGCGGATGCGGACCCGATCCCCCTTCCGCACCACGAGCGGATCGATCCCCGGAAACACGCGGCTGTTCCAGCTCCAGATGTTGAAGTCGAGCATCGTCGAATTCTTCGGCGTCTTCGCGCCGGGCTCGATGTCGTAGGCGTTCAGGATGAAGACGAAGTCCCTGTCGACGGCGTGGAGCGCCGGATTCCGGGGATGGACGACGAAGAACCCCATCATTCCCATCGACATCTGGACCATCTCGTCGGCGTGCGGGTGGTACATGAAAGTCCCGCTCTTCTTCATCACGAACTCGTAGACGAAGGTCTTTCCGACCGGGATGTGGGGTTGGGTCAGCCCGCCCACGCCATCCATGCCGCAGGGAAGCAGGATTCCGTGCCAATGGATCGTCGTGTGCTCGGGAAGCTTGTTGGTCACGAAAATCCGGACCTTGTCGCCTTCGACGCACTCGATCGTGGGGCCCGGGCTCTGACCATTGTAGCCCCAGAGATTGGCGACCATTCCCGGCGCCATCTCGCGGATAACAGGCTCGGCGATCAGATGGAACTCCTTCCATCCGTCGCGCATGCGCCACGGCAGGGTCCAGCCGTTCAAAGTGACGACGGGATTGTAAGGACGCCCGGAAGCCGGCGCCGACGGAAACACGGTGGCGGACGACGACTGCGTCGCCGCCTCCGGGATCGACGCGAGACTGGCCTTCGACACGAGGCCCATTCCGGCCACGCCAACCGCCGAAGCCGCAAGAAAGTTACGCCGTGAAAACATCCGACACTCCCGAGTGAACACCCAACGTCAAAACCCGATTCAATGGCCGGGCGCGGCCGCGCCGCCCCCCGGCACCGCGGCGGCGGGCATGCCACCCGCATAGCCACCGCCGACAAGCGCGCCCCGCAGATCGGCGCTGGCGATCCAGAAATCGCGCAGCGCTTCCACCGCGGCGACTTGCACGGCGGTCCGTTGCCGCGCGTCCGCCAGCAGGTCGAAGACGCTTTGCAGCATGCCGTTGTAGCGAAGGACGCTCTCGTCCATGATTCGCGTTTGCAGAGGCAGCATGTGCGCCGAATAGTGACGGGCGATGTCGTGGGCCGTGCGATAGGCGACATAGGCTTCGCGCGCATCCGCTCGGACACTGATCGAAAGTCGAGACGTTTGATTGACCAACGTCATGAACCGCGCCTGTTTTCCGAAGCTGCCCTGGGCCGACAGATCGAAAACCGGGACCCGCATTTTTCGCTCCACCCCACCGGAGCCGAGCGGACGGCCGATCGTCACATCACGGAACTCGCCGACGGAAACGCTGCCGTTGTCGTAACCATCAAGTTCGAATTCGCGGACTTCGGCGGCGATTTCGATGAGCAAGGCGCGCAGGTCGTAGCGTTGGGCGAGCGCCGACGCCTCGGGATCGGCGATCGCCGGCAGCGCTTCGGGCAACCCGGGCAATGCATCCGGCAGCCTATAGCGCGCCTCCTCGCCCCAAACGCCGAGGAGACGGGTCAAGCGGTTCCGCGCCACGAGCGAAGCTTGCCGCGCACGCGCCGCCTGAACGCTGGCTTCACCGAGCGCAGCACTCTCCCGGAACTCGTTGAGGCGCGGCCAATTGCCGACACGCGCCATGCGGCGCCCCAGCTCCGCTGCCGCTTCCGACGCCATTCTGGCTTCGTCGACCAAACGCGCGACTTGCGTGGCGCCGACGGCCGCCGCATGGGCTTTTCGGACATCGAGCGCGAGCCTGGCGATCTCGCCCGCCGCCGCGAGCTTGGCGCGCTCGAAATTCAAGCTTTCGACTTCGGCGGAAGAACGACGCAGTCCGCCCAGGACGCGCTCGACGAACCGGATCTCGATCCCGTCCTCCGGACCGGTCGCGTCGAGCGCCGCGACGACCGACTCGGCCGGAATTCGCAGATCGAAATACACGCGATGCAGATCGGGATTGGCGAGGAGCGCGATCTTGACCGCCGCATCCGCGTCGACAGGGCTCGCAATCAGCGCCGACAGCCGCGACCGGATCGCCGGGACATCCGGGTACCCCGCGCGCGCCACGGCCGCGACTTGCCCGCGATCCGACATCGACGGCGCGGGGCCGGAGCCGGCCGGGTCCGTCGCGACGGCGCAGCCCGAGACGAACGCGGCGGTGGCGGCCGCGACCACAAGTCGATTCAACGCACGAATTCGCATCCAACAGATCTCCGGTATTTCTATTTCGGGGTTCAACGCCGCGGGGCGGATGCCCGTTCTCGGGCTTGGCCGACATGACCGCCGAGCCGAGCCGCCTCGTCGTTCGCCGCGCGCCACTCGATTTCGGGCTCGTCGCCGATCGCTGGCGGCGCGACGAAGGTCGATCCCTGGCTGGCTTGGGGTTGCTGACTGGGTGCCAGAAGCGGCGCCACGGCGCTGGGCGCGCTTCGCTCGGGACGCGGCGCCGTCTGCGCCGCGACAAAGGACGCGCCCGCCACCACCAGGGCGATGACAGCCACGGCACCTAAGACAACCCGGTGGGGACCGCTCCGACGATTTTCGACTCTTGCGTTACTCACCTGAACCCTCTCGGCGTGATGGACGCCATTTAACTAGGCGCCGCATGTATCCGCCGTGTTTCCGCGCCGAGGGTCTTGCGTAACGAATTGTATCTGGCCCGCTATTGCGGGCGACGCCGGTCGATCTGCGCATAGCGCGACTTGATGTCGTCGGGCCAACGACTGTGAATGTAGGCCAATACCGCCCATATCTCGTCGTCGGACAACCGCCCTTCGAAAGCCGGCATGTCCGATTGGTAGTTCGGGCCAGCGAACCGGGCGAGGCCGTACTTCGTCAGCGCGAACAGGTCGGCCATCGGGTGATGCCAGGTATGCCCGGTCGCATCATGCGGCGGCGCCGGGAGGCGGCCGTCGGGCTTTCGAATTCGCCAATCGGGCTGCCCTTCCAGATTGGCGCCATGGCATGCCGCACAGAATTCGGCGTACACCCTCTCGCCTTTTGCCAGGAAGGCGGGGTCCGAGCGCGGACCGGAAGGCCCTCGATCGAACGCGAAATACGCGCCTAGGCCGGCCGCGACAACGAGCGCGGCGATCGCCGCAACCCATATCGGAGCTCTCATGCCGCTCCTCCGGGACTCAAGGGCAAACGCAGTGTCGCGCGCAATCCCCGGCCGGCGAGATTCTCCAGCTTCACCGAACCGCCATGGGCGCGCACGACGCTGCGCACCAAAGCGAGCCCGAGACCGACGCCGCCGGTCGCACGGCTTCGCGACGTCTCGAGACGGACGAACGGCTCGAAGACTTCCTCCAGCTTCTCTTGCGGCACACCGGAACCGTCGTCGTCGACCGTGAGAATCGCCTCGCTAGGTCCCCGCCCAAGCGACACGCGGGCGCGGTCGCCGTACTTCGTCGCGTTCTCGATCAAATTGACCAAGGCGCGTTTCAGCCCCACCGGCCGGCCTTCGATCGCGCATGGCGGACAATCGAGCAAAGCGACTTCATGCCCCATATCCGTCCACTCGTTCACCACCGTGCGCACGAGCGAAGCAAGATCGAGGGGCCGCACCGCCTCCGCGACCGCGTCGTCGCGGAAAAACGCCAAAGTGGAATTGACCATCTCCTCCATTTCGACAATGTCGGCGACGATCTTCCCCTGCTGCTCGAGATCGTCGACCAACTCCGCGCGAAGCCTCAACCGCGTCAGCGGCGTCCGAAGATCGTGCGAGACCGCCGCGAGCATCGAGGTTCGATCCGTCAGAAGTTTGCCGATCTTCTTTTGCATGTCGTTGAACGTCCGGGCGGTTTGCGCCACTTCCGCCGGGCCTGACTCCGGAATCGGCGGCACATGCACGTCCCGTCCGAGGCGCTCGGCGGCCTCGGAGAACACGCGCAAGGGCCGGATCGCGATCCTCAACAACCAAATCCCCACGGGGACGACCGCCAAGGCCATCAGGATCGTCGAAACGAGCGCGCTTTTCAGCCCGCCGCCCGGCGCGTGATAGACGCCGGAACTCGCATTGACCCATGTGCCGTCCGACAACCGCATGGAGACGAGAAGCAGCCGCGGCTGGGTCGCCGAGTCGGACGACGTACCGGTGGCGACCCGGATGTCGTCGGCGCCGACTCCGGTCAGCCTCTCGGCCAGCCGCGCGGCGACGGATCGCGCGAACTCATCTCCGTCGGGCGTGCTCGCGATGGCGTTCTGTCGATTCCAATGCGCCTCGATGGTGGCGCCGCCGATCGTATGCGCGATTGCTTCGCGCGCGTCCTCGGGCGCCGATTCCAATAGATGCTTCATCGCCTCGAGCTTCTCGGCCAGGCGCTCTTCCTGGGTCTCGGTCAGGCGCTCGACGAACTCGAAGTGGTAGAGCGCCATGCTCAGCGCGTGGGATACCAGAACCGCCAGAACGAGCACCGCGATCGCGCGGGCGTAGAGGCTCGACAGCGGGCGCGGCCATCTCCGGATCACGACACCGTCACTTTCGTCGAGAAGATGTACCCGACGCTCCGGACGGTCTTGATCAGCTTCGATTCCTTGGCGTCCTCGCCCATCTTTTGGCGCAATCGGCTGACTTGGATGTCGATGCTGCGGTCGAAGGGCGAGCCCATCCGGCCGCGTGTCAGATCCAAGAGCTGGTCGCGCGAGAGGGTCCGCTGCGGATGCTCGGCGAAGGCGACGAGCAGATCGAACTCGCCACCGGTCAGATCGACGAGTTCCCCCTTCGGCGACGTCAATTCGCGCTTGGTCAGGTCGAGCTTCCAGCCGTCGAAGCCCATCACGTTCCCGCCTCCGGCGCGCGCGCCCTGCCCGCTGCGGCGCAAGACGGCCTTGATGCGCGCCAGCAGCTCGCGGGGATTGAACGGTTTGGCGAGGTAGTCGTCGGCCCCCATTTCGAGTCCGACGATCCGGTCCGTCTCGTCGCCCATCGCGGTCAGCATGATGATCGGCGTGGCCGACTTGGCCCGCAATTGGCGGCAAAGCGCCAAACCGTCGTCCCCCGGCATCATCACGTCGAGCACGATCAAGTCGACCCCGCCTTGCGCGAGCGCCGAACGCATCCCCACGCCGTCGGCGACGGAGGTGACGCGAAATCCGTTGCGCGAGAGGAATCGCTTGAGCAGGTCGCGGATTTCGGTGTCGTCGTCGACGACGAGAATGTGTATCGCAGCGCTCATTTCGGGACGGGCCTTCCGGATACGATCCTTATACGGAAATCCCCGTCACGTCGCCCGCGCTGAATCCATCAAGCGGCGCATCGTCCGGACCGAGCCTCCGAGCCCGCCGAAGACCGCTTCGCCCACCAAGAAATGACCGATATTGAGTTCCACCAGCTCGGGGATCGCGGCGACGGGGCCGACATTGTCGAAATCGAGCCCGTGCCCCGCATGGCATTCGAGCCCCAGAGCGGCGGCATGCCGTGCGGCAGTCTTGAGCCGCCCGAGTTCCAGCGCCACGCCCGACCCGGCCGCGTGCGCGTAGCTTCCGGTATGCAGTTCCACCACCGGCGCGCCGACGCGCTTGGCGGCATCCAACTGCCGGGGATCGGGATCGATGAAAAGGGAGACTCGGATCCCGACTTTCCGGAGCCGCGCGACGTAGTCGGCGAGCGTCGATCCACCAGCGGCGGCGTCCAGACCACCCTCGGTCGTCACTTCCGTCCGCCGTTCCGGCACGAGACAGCAGGCATGCGGCAGGATCTCCAATGCGAGCTCCAGCATCTCCGACGTCGCCGCCATCTCGAAATTGAGCGGTGCCGTGACCTCGCGACGCAGCCGGCGCATGTCGTCGTCGCGAATATGGCGGCGATCCTCGCGCAGATGCGCCGTTATGCCGTCGGCACCCGCAGCGAGGGCGATCTTGGCCGCCGCCACCGGATCCGGATGGGTGCCTCCGCGTGCGTTGCGGATCGTCGCGACGTGATCGACATTTACGCCTAACCTCAGCATCGACGGTCTCCCTTGGTACGATTTTCGGCGATTTCCGCCGCCAGCCGGATCGCGGCGACGAGGCTGGACGGGTCGGCGATCCCCCGTCCGGCGATATCCAAGGCGGTTCCGTGATCGGGGGACGTACGGACCACCGACAAGCCGAGCGTGACGTTCACCCCCCCTTCGACATCGAGCGTCTTCAAGGGGATCAAAGCCTGATCGTGATACATGCAGATCGCCACGTCGTAGGTCGGGCGCGCCCTCGGCGTGAACATGGTGTCGGGCGGAAGCGGGCCGACCGCGTCGATACCTTCCTTCCGGAGGATCGCCACGGCCGGCGCGACGATCCCCGAATCCTCCATGCCCATCGAATTTTGTTCACCGGCATGCGGATTGAGGCCCGCCACCGCCAATCTCGGCGCGCCGATCGCGAATTCGCGCCGAATCGCCTTGTCCACCGTCCGCGCCGTTGCGACGATGGCCTCCGTCGTCAATCGCGCGATCGCATCGCGAAGCGACAAATGGATGGTGACCGGAACGACCCGGAGATCGGGACATACCAGCATCATCACCGGTGCTGCGTCTCCGCCCGCGATCTCCCCCAAATACTCCGTGTGCCCGGGATGGCGGAAACCCGCCGCGTAGAGGGTCGCCTTCTGAATCGGGTTGGTGACCACGGCAGCGGTCTCGCCGCGCGCGCACGCGGCGACCGCAAGATCGATGGAACGCAGCACCGCCTGCGCGTTCGCTGGGCTCGGTTGGCCCGGCGTCGCAGCGACCGAAATCCCGAGGGGCACGACCGGCAGCGCATCGCGAAACACGGCGCGCGCCTCGGCGAAGTTCCCGATCTCCCGAATCGCGACCGGACGGCCAATGCGCGCCGAAGTCGCGACAAGCAGTGAAGGATCGCCAAACCACGCGAACGAGACGGGCCCGTCCCGCAGCCGAAACCAAGCATCGATGGCGATTTCCGGCCCGATCCCGGAGGGCTCTCCCATGGTGAGCGCGAGAACGGGTCCGCCGGAGAGATCTCGGGATATGCCTGCACTCGTCATAACGGACACATGAATTGTCGCCGGCGTACTTGCCGTACGCGGGTCAAGCGGGCCGACCCGGAAATCCCGCGTCGTCGAGCGCGTGCAAAATCGCCTTTATGTCCGCGATCCCGCGTATCTCGACCGTCCGTCGCGCGACGTCGGCCACGACTTCGACCGCGGGCGCGACGTTCTTGATCGCGCGGGTAACGCTTTTGACGCATCCCCCACAATGCATGTTGTCGACATTCAAGACGGTCGCCATCGAGATTTCCTCTTTGTCGGATAAGTCATTTTCACCAAGACGATACGGATTGTCGGGAGCGGAAGGTCAAGGCGCCCCTAACCCTCGATCCGCGCCGTCCGCAGACGGGCGGCGTTCAAGATGACGCTGACCGAACTCAGAGCCATGGCCGCCGCCGCGATGATGGGCGACAGCAGCAGGCCCATGAAGGGGAAGAGAACGCCCGCAGCGACCGGAATGCCGGCGGCGTTGTAGACGAAGGCGAAGAACAGGTTTTGCCGGATATTGCGCATGGTCGCGCGGCTGAGAACACGCGCTCGCGCGATGCCCGTCAAATCGCCTTTGACGAGCGTGACGCCCGCGCTTTCCATCGCCACGTCCGTTCCGGTTCCCATGGCGATGCCGACATCCGCGGCGGCCAAAGCGGGCGCGTCGTTGACTCCGTCGCCGGCCATCGCGACCACGCGCCCTTCCGCGCGCAACCGCTTCACGACTTCGCCCTTCTGCTCCGGCAGCACATCCGCCTCGAACGATTCGATGCCGAGTTTTCGTGCCACCGCCGCCGCCGTGATCCGATTGTCACCGGTCAACATCACGACCCGCACGCCCGCCGCGCGCAGCGCCGCGAGGGCGCCAGGCGTCGTATCCTTGATCGGATCCGCGATGCCGATGGCGAGCGCGAGCTTTCCGTCGATCGCGGCCAGGATGGCGGTGGCACCTTCCGCGCGGAGATTGTCGGCCGCCTCGTCGAGGCCGGACGTATCGACCCCGAGTTCCCGCAGGAAGCGGGTCGATCCGATCGCGACCGCGTGGCCTTCCACGTTCCCGGTCACGCCTTTGCCGGTCGTCGACGCGAAGTCGGTCGCTTCGACGAGCCGCAACCCACGGCCGACCGCCGCGCGGACGACGGCCTGCGCCAAGGGATGCTCGCTCGACCGATCCAGGCTCGCGACCAAACGAAGCGCCTCGGTTTCCTGGAAGTCGCGCCCCGGGAGGACGGCCACGACTTCCGGCTTGCCGCGCGTCAACGTCCCGGTCTTGTCGACCACCAGCGTATCGACGCTTTCCATCCGCTCCAACGCCTCGGCATCCCGGATCAGGACTCCCAACTGCGCGCCGCACCCGACGCCAACCATGATCGACATCGGCGTGGCAAGGCCGAGCGCGCAAGGGCACGCGATGATCAGGACCGAAACGGCGGCGATCAGCCCATAGGCCATCGCGGGTTCCGGCCCGATCGCCCACCACGCCACGAACGATGCGGCGGCGATCGCGACGACGAGCGGAACGAACCAAGCCGAGACCGAGTCTGCCATCCGTTGGATCGGCGCGCGGCTGCGCTGCGCGGCCGCGACCAATTGAACGATCCGCGCGAGCATCGTGTCGCGGCCCACCCGCTCCGCCGCCATGATCAACGCGCCGGTCTGGTTGAGGGTGCCGCCGATGAGCTTCGCGCCGGGTTCCTTCGCGACGGGCATCGATTCGCCCGTCACCATCGACTCGTCGACCGATCCGGTTCCTTCCAGAACGCGGCCGTCGACGGGAACGGTCTCCCCGGGCCGGATGCGCAACGTGTCGCCGACATCGACGCGATCGAGCGGAATCTCCTCCTCTTCGCCGGCCGGACGCAACCGCCGCGCCGTCTTCGGCGACAGGTCGAGAAGCGCGCGGATGGCGCCGCCGGTGGTCTCCCGCGCCCGCAATTCCAGGACCTGACCGAGCAGAACCAGCGTGGTGATGACGGCGGCGGCCTCGAAATAGACCGCAACGGTGCCGCCCGGCCCGCGGAACGCCTCGGGGAAAATCCCGGGTGCCACGGCGGCGACCACGCTGTAGACCCACGCGATACCCGTGCCCATCGCAATCAGCGTGAACATATTGAGGCTGCGGGTCACCAACGACGCGTAGGCGCGTTCGAAGAACGGCCAGCCCGCCCACAAAACGACGGGCGTCGCCAGCACAAGCTGGATCCATATCGACTTCGCGGGCGACAAGATCGTGTGCAATCCCGTCAAATGCCCTCCCGCTTCGAGTGCAATTATGGGGACCGACAACGCGACCCCGACCCAGAACCGGCGGGCCATGTCCGCCAGCTCGGGATTCCCCGTTTGCTCGCCGGTCGGAGTCTCGGGCTCCAGCGCCATGCCGCAAATCGGGCAGGCGCCGGGCGCGGGCCGCACGATTTGGGGATGCATCGGACATACCCATCGCGTGGCGCCGCGCGCGACGGCGGCATCGTGCAGCGGCTCCTTCCGCGCGGTCGATGGCCCCGTGTGGCGATGCCCCTGCGAATTCGGATCGCCTTTGTCGACGAGCTCCCGAATGACTCCGTGTTGATGGTCGTTCATAGCGCGTACGTGCTCCCGGCCGTCAGGTAGTCGGAGTTGGGTTCGTTCGCCCAAACCAGGGGATGAAGGCGGGAACGCGCTTCGCATACGCGTCGTAGGCCGCGCCGAACTGGGCGCGGGCGTCCGTCTCTTCTTGCTTCGCCAGCCTCAAATACATCGCGACGAGGACGGGGAACATCAACAGGGTCAACAATGTCGGCCACTGAACAAGAAAGCCCAGCATGACCAAGATGAATCCCGCAAATTGCGGATGCCGGACATAGGCGTAGGGGCCGGCCATCGCGACCTCGCCCGCACGCTGCGCCGCGTGCAGATACTGCCAAGCGCCCGCGATCACGACGAATCCGCCGCCGATAAAGACGAAACTCAACAGATGGAAGGGGCCGAAATGCGGATTGGCGCGCCAGCCGAAGAGCATTTCGGGCAAGTGCCCGGCGTCGTGCGAAAGCCGGTCGATTTCCGGAAATCGGCTCTGCAGCCAACCCGACAGGACGTAGATCGTCAGCGGAAAGCCGTACATTTCCGTGAAGAGCGCGATGACGAAGGCGCTGAAGGAGCCGAAACTGCGCCAATCGCGCGCCGTCCTCGGCTTGAAGAAGCTGAACGCGAACAGGATGAAGACCGCCGCGTTGATGACGACCAGACTCCACATTCCGTAGGCTTCGGCATGGGGCATCATCGTTGCGGTCCCCCGGAATCCGGGCCGCGCTTCGACGCATCATCCCCATGACCTGCGTGGCCCCCATGTCCGCCGTGCCCGCCATGCATGAAGACATGCATCAACGGACAAGCGAGCAAGAGCAACCACGGCAAGGCCGACACGACATGCGCCCGATGTTCGGTCCATAGGAAATAGGCGGCGACGGCGAGAAATCCGACGAGCACCCACGCCGCGCGCCCCGAAGGGAAAATCCCGGCGTGCTCATGTTGGGCATTGTGTTCATGTTGCATCTCGATATCCTCCTCCGATCAAGCGAGGCGTCTTCCGCGCGCGTAAAGGACTGCGAGAATTGGCACGACGAACCATTGAAGCAGCGGCGCGAGGCCCGTTACCAAGGGCGGGATCGTCGGCATCGCGTCGGTGTATGCCCATTCCTCGCGGACCACGGTATTGAGCCACTCGCTGTAGACCGTGTACGCGACGCCGATCGCCACGACGCCAAGGGCGACCCGCCCGAGCCCGGCCGCGGGCCATCTCTTGTCGGCCAACAACGCCAAGGACAGCCCCATCGCGACGGTCGCGATGGCGACGTCTCCGGCCGTGCAATGCGCGACGACGAACGCCAAGCGCGCAAAGGATTCGTCGAACCAAACGGTGTAGAGCGGGAGTTGAACCCATTCCCACGCGTAATGCAGAAGGGCGGAAGCGACCAGATACCGCCGCAGGAACGACAGCCATCCGGACGACGCGCCGAACGCATCCCATGCCGGTGGATCGGAGGTTGCCGGCGCGGCGACGGGACCGGCCATCGGCACTTACCTTTGCGCCGGCGGCTGCATCATCTCCTGCATCATCGGCATCATCTGCCGCATCATGCCGCGCATGTCTTCCATCATCCGCGCATGTTGTTCCGGAGTGGCGGTGCGCATGGCTTCCATCATCGGCATCATGCGGCGCATCATCTCGGTCATCGACTCCATGTTGTGCGCCGGCCGGCCGGGTGCCGACTGCGCTGGCGGCGTGTCATGTTGGTGTTGATTCGGCGCTTGCGCGTAAGCGGCGCCCGCAACGGCGATTCCGATCAGGGCGGCGGCGAGCAGTTTGCGAGTCATCGTGTTCTCCCCTCATTTGGGCTTGGGCCCGCGCGGAGAAAACTGGGCGGATCGCGTTTCGGGGACATTTCCCTTGCGTAACGAAGTGTATCGGTGACGATCTGTCGCAGGTCCTGCGAATGAAGTTCCGCAGACCTTGCCGCCGCAGGAAACTTGGCTACACCGCCGGGGACTCGCTTGCGAGCGGGACGAACGCGACCTTCAAGGTCGCGCCGCGTCCGGCGAGCTCGGTCGCCTCCCGCCACCGCCAATCCGTCTTGGACAACGGACCGGCTGCGGCCAGCACGGCCTCGGAAGCGACGAAAGCCGCCCCAAGCGGCTTGCACAGCTTCTCGAGCCGTTCGGCGACGTTCACGGCGTCGCCGAAAACCGTGAACTCGTCGTGGCACCCGCTGTGGAGCACGCCGCCATAGACCTCGCCAAAATGCAGCCCAACGCCGGCCGCCGGACTCGGCTCTCCACGTCTGGCGCGATCCGCGCGCCAAGCGCGTAAGGCGTCGACGATCTCAAGGCCGCATCGGACGGCCCTTTCGCAGTCGTGACCGTTCGCTCGGATGTGACCGAAAACGGCCATCACGCCATCGCCGATGAATTTGTCGACGGTGCCGCCATGCGCGAATACTTTTCCCGTCACGATGGCTCGGTACTCGCCCAGCAATTTGGCGAGGGTTTCCGGCTCCTGCATTTCGCTCAAACCGGTGAACCCCCGCAGGTCGACGAACATGACGGCCGCTTGCCGGCGCGCCATCGCCAGCGTCTTCGGATCGGCTTGCAGACGCGAGACCATGTCGGGCGAAAAGAACCGCGCGAGATTTCCCCTTCGCCGCTCGTTCTCGATGGCTTCCGCGAGCAACGCGTTGTGATCGCGGGTCAACAAATAGCTGACGAGCGCCGCGAAGCCGAAAGCGGCGGCGAGCGCGAATTCGAGGTAGAGGATTCGCCAATCATGCGACGATGTCCCCAGCGTCCGCATCGAGAAGAAGGACATCGCGCCCAGCAAGGCGAGCCATCCCGCCAAAACCAGCCCCGAAAACAGCAGCACGGGACCGGGGCGCAAGGCCAACGACACCTGGGCCAGCAGCAAGAATCCGACCGCCAGCGTCGACGCCGTCAGACTGTGATCGAAAACCTCCGCCGGCACGAACAAATGCTGGTGAAACAGCGTCACGACCAGAACGGCGTCCACGACGACCATCGCGGTCGCGAGCCACGCCGACGAAACGCCTCGAACCGCGACGACGAGACCGCCGCCCGCGACAGCGGCGTACAGAAGGGCGGCCCCCATATGCGGCGCCATCGCGCCCATATGCGCCGGCGCCGCGCCCCCCATCGCGCCCGCCATCAAATTCGTCACGAGCACGACGGCGGCGGCCAAGCGCAGCGCCGCGGCGCGGACGTCGTGACGCGGCCGTCGCGCGCCTTCGGTCTTTGCGGGGGTGTCGGCCAAGGGCGCCGGATGCGACGGCAAGACAGGGAGGGACATTCGGTCGCCTTGGCTGAAACGAGCGCCTTGCTTCAGAAGCGGAAGGAAAGCCCGGCGGCCGTCATGGCCTGGTTCGGGGAGCCGCGTTGCTTGACGAGCGGCGAACTCGCCGCGTCGCCCAGCAAGCGAGTGTACCCGGTCATCGCGTCGAGCCATAGCCCGCGCCCCAGCGAATACTGTACGCCGAAGGAGACACCGGCATCCTTGAATCCGGACGACGCGGTAAAGCCGGGAAGCTGGGAGGCGCGTGCCGTGGCCGAGTCGATGCCGAACATCGTCTGCATGTAACGCTCGGACGCCCAACCGACCTTGGTGCCGAGACGTCCCGTGAGATCCGTCGCGATTCCGAATCGATAGCCGAGCGAGAGATCGGCGAGTAGGCCTTCATGGGAGCCCGAATTGACCGCTTGGGCGATAGCAAGGTCGGCGCTCCAAGGGCCGCGCTGGAGACCCAGGAATCCGCCGGCTTCGATCGCGCCCTTCACGGTACGGAAGCCGCGCAGCGCATCGTCGTCGCTCGACGAGCGTCCATGTCCGTATCGAACGAGCGGTCCCGCCGACAGCCGGCCGAAAGCCGTGTCGCCGAAATCGCCAAGAGCGAGCGCATCCACGCGGGCGCCGGACGCGAACGACGCCCGGAACCAATCCGAATACCCCACTTCGACGACGGGTAGCGGCTTCACGCCGTACTTCCGCGAGCCTTCGAACTTCGGCGCGAGCATCGCGGCACCGCCGATCGCGAAGTTCCATCCCGAAGCCGCAGGCCCCTCCGCCGCGGACGCCGAGCGAGGCATCGAAGGTCCGGGGGAGTGCGCCGAAGCTCGATCGGCCAATGTCAGAGCGAGAGAGGACAAGAGTCCAATGGCGAAAGCAGGCCGCAAGAGAGTCAAACGACCAATCGAGTCCGAAGCGTTCATTTTCGTGGCACCGCGTGAGTTGGGGGATACTCCGCAGCGTTGATGCTATGTGGTCGTAACGCGGTCATGTCATCAGCGTAACGATTTGTTTCGAGGCGGCCATTCCACGTGCGACACGCGGAGATTCGAACCGACGGCGACGCGCAGACGAAAAGGCTGGTCTTGCCAGCGAAAGGCCGCCCTAGCTCGGGATTCGGTGCCCGTAGTCGAGCGGATGAACCGAGACCATCTCGGCAGCCGCGTAGAACACGAGGAGCGCGACCCAAATCTCGACACCGATCGCGAAGCGCAGGCGCGCGGACGCACCCGGCGCCCCCTCGCGGATCGCCGGCGTGAGGCGCAGCTTGTTCCACGCCGCAATCGAAAGCAGGACCAAGAACACCGTCACCTTGGAAATGAAGGCCCAGCCGTACCAGCTTGCCGCGAGCAGGTCCCACCGCCCGATCAAATAGATCGCCGCCACCGCGCCGATCGCCGCGAGCAATGCGACCGCGCCGATCGCGACCTTCGAGAACGCGTCCATGATCGATGCGATCGAAGCGCTGTCCGAGCGTTCGCAAACGACCCTCAACGGGATCAACGATCCGATCCAGAACGCCACGGCGACAAGATGAACCGTCGTGAAAACCGAGAGTTCCTGACGCGGGCGATAGAGCGTCGAGTGCCCCATTGCCGCATAACTCGCGCAGACGACGAAGGCGCCGATGGCCGCGACCGGCAGCG
The DNA here is from genome assembly GCA_014444615.1 of Tagaea sp. CACIAM 22H2. Classification (GTDB taxonomy): domain Bacteria; phylum Pseudomonadota; class Alphaproteobacteria; order CACIAM-22H2; family CACIAM-22H2; genus Tagaea. The sequence continues at coordinate 39,037 of PVXE01000023.1, forward strand.
CCCAAGGCTTACGGTATGCCGCCAACAGACAGACGAGCAGCCCCCCGATCCTGAGGAAAAAGGCATCTCCGATCCGCGACCGGCCGATCGGCGCATAGAGGTCCCAGCGCATCATGCCTTCGAACCCGTCGCGGGAGAGGACAGCGACTCGCACCGGCCAAGCCACGAGGCTTGTCGCGACGCCCGCGACCACGAACACGACGAGCCATCGCACGACCCGCCGCCGCTCTTCTTCCCCGAGCGTGTGACCGAGCAAAACGAGAAAGAAGACCAATCCCGCCGCGCCGAGAGAGGACGCGTAATAGGCCGCACGGACGACCACCGTGATGCCGTCCCAAAGGTTCGGATCGGGCTGCAGGTATTCGATTATCATTGACGAGTCCTCACCTCGAAGAAAGCGCGCCCGGAGATCGGATGCCCATCCGCGGAGATGGCGGCCCATTCGATCTGCCAACGGCCCGGGGCGAGCGGCGCCGTGAGTGCGACCCGTTCGATCGATGCCGCGGCGCGGAGCGTGGTGGTCGGCAGTCGAGTCTGCCGGCCGGCGGAATCGACGAGCCGTAGCGTCGTGACCTGGACGCGTTCGTTGAACTCGACGACGATCTCCGCCGGCGAGGCATCGAGCACCGCGTTCGAAGCGGGGTTCGTCCGCCTCAACTCGGAGTGCGCCGCCGCCGGCGACGCGAGCGCAATCAGGATCGCCAGCGCGCCGATCATGGCGCTCGCGAACGGCGCCGTCATCGCGTCATGTGGTCCCTGTCGCCAAGGTCGTTGGGCTCTCGTATCGATCGAAGCGTGCATCTCGAGGAACCGCGTGCTTTGGGGGGGCGAAACGTGCGGTGTTGAAGCAGGGCGATCGTAACGCGATCATGTCGTCCACGTAACGATTTGTTTCGTGACGTCATTTCACCCGCGACACTTGGGGATTTGACTCAGCGGGCGTTGGCGCCGCGCCGCTCCAGAAAATCGGCGAACCGCGCGAATGCGAAGGCCAAGGCGAAATAGAGCGCGCCGATGAACAAGTAGGTCTCGGCGGAAGGCGACGGCCACGCGGGATCGGCCAACGCCGCCTTGCCCGAGCTGATCAAGTCGAAGATTCCGACGACGAGGACCAAGCTCGTGTTCTTGACCATCACGATGATCGTGTTCGCCAGCGCGGGGATCGACACGCGGATCGCCTGCGGCAAGACGACGAGAAAATGCGTCGACCAGTATCCCAGCCCGAGCGCCGTCGCACCCTCGAACTGCCCCTTGGGGACCGCCTGCAAGCCACCGCGCACCACTTCGGCCAGGTAGGCCGCCGCGAAAATCGTCAACGCGACGAGCGCCCGGACGAATTTGTCGGGCAGCAAGGAGTCGGGGAGAAACAGCGGCAACATGATCGAGGCCACGAAAAGAAGGCTGAGCAGCGGCAGCCCCCGCACCGTTTCGATCAACAGCACGCAACCGATGCGTACGACCGGCATGTCCGACCGTCGGCCAAGCGCCAGGAAGATCGACGCCGGAAACGCGATTCCCAGCGCGAACACGGTGAGGATCAGCGTGACCGGGAGCCCGCCCCAGGCGCTCGTCGGCACGGACGCGAGTCCGAACACGCCCCCGCCCATCAGCACGAGAACCGCCGCCATACTCGTTCCCCACACGACGGCGAGCCATTTCGTCCAGCTCGCCGGACGGACGGACATCCCCAGCAGCGTCAGAATGATCGCGCAGACGATCGCAGGGCGCCAACGCTCGTCGTAAGGATAGATGCCGAAGAGAATCTGTCCCGACTTCGCGACGACGAAGCTCCAGCACGCGCCCGCGCGGGCCTCGCAACTCGCCGGGACGGCCGGGAAAACGACGGCGTCCCAAATCGCCCACCGCAAGAATGGCGGCACGATCATGGCGGCAAAGCCGAGAAAGGCGATGGTCAGCGCCGCGTTGAGCGGGGTGCCGAAGAACGCCCGCCACGTCGCCTCGCCAAATCGCGTGGATCCGATCGGCGCCATCCTCAGCGCTCCACGATCGCGATGCGGCGGTTGTACCAGTTCATCAGGCTCGACAGAGCAAGGTTCAAGACGAGGAATACGCCGAGGATCATCACGATACCCTCGATCGCGTGGCTCGTCCGGTTGATGACCGTGCCCATCACCGTCATGAAATCCTGGTAGCCGACCGCGATCGCGAGCGTCGAATTCTTGACGACGTTGATGTACTGGCTGTTCAGCGGCGGCACGATCGCGCGCAACGCTTGCGGTACGACCACCAGGCGGTAGATCTGCCCGCGACGGAGGCTGAGCGCCCGCGCGGCGTCCCATTGACCGCGCGGGATCGCGAGGATGCCGCCGCGCACGATCTCGCCGATGAACCCCGCCGTGTAGAACGTCAAACCGACGAGGATCGTCGTCAGCTCGGGGGTTATCTGCCAACCTCCGAAGAAATTGCCGCGCCGGTACTCGGCGAACTCGACCACGATCCCGTCGGATGCCGAGAGCGCGGCCGCTCCGAGCATCAGAAGTCCGCCGGCGACGCTCGCGAGCACGAACGGCGGCCGGACGCCCGTCGCGGCCTGGCGCCACGCCGCGATGCGCGAGGCGGCGGCAACGACCACGATCCACGCGAGCGCCATCCACCAAAGCCAAGCGGCCCCTTCCCAGCGGATCGCCGGCAGCACCAACCCACGAAGCGAAAGATGCGTGCCCGGTGCCAAATGCCAGGCTTCCGTCGACTGGGGCAGCAGCTTCCACCAAATCGAGTAGGTGAAAATCAGCAGGACGATGACCGGCGTGTTGCGCGCGATCTCGACCCAACAACGCGCCGTGCCGCGCACGAGCGGATTCGGGCTGAGGCGGGCGATTCCGATCGCGAGTCCCAAGAACGACGCGAAGACGACCACAAGCACCGACACGAACAGCGAGTTGGCGATCCCGACGATCGCCGCCCACCAATTCGGATCGCGCGGCGAATAAGGAAGGATCGTCTCGGCGATCTGGAATCCCGCCGGCCGGAATAGGAAATCCCAGCCGAGCGGGATTCCCTTCGCCTTTAGATTCGCGGCGGTCGCGGTTCCGACGACGTACAGCGCGGCGGCGGCGATCGCGACGACGAGGACCTGAATGGCGATCGCGCGACCCTTGGCCGTACCCAGCATGCGAACATCCGGTCCGAACGATGCCCGCCGACGCCCGGAAGGCGCCGGCGGGCGGTGACGTCAGTTGAAGGGAACGGGGAACATCAATCCCCCGTTCTTGTAAAGACGATTGAACTTGCGCTCGGCCTTCAGCGGGCTGCCTTGACCGAGATTGCGCTCCCAAATCTCGCCGTAGTTTCCGAGTTGCTTGATGATGTTGTACGCCCATTTGTCGTCGAGGCCGATGATTCGGCCCCATCCCGGCTCGCCGCCCAGTACGCGCTTGACTTCCGACTTCTTGGTCGTCCGCAGCATCTCGTCGACATTGGCTTGCGTGATGCCCTCGTCCTCCGCCCAGATAAGGACGTTCACCGTGTAGCGAACGATGTCGAACCATTTGTCGTCGCCGCGGGGAATCGCCAAGCCGTTCGGCTCGGTGCTGTGCCCGACATAGAAGACCTGGTGCTCTTCGGGGTTACGGGCGGTCGACGCCCGCTGCCCCCAAGCGGCAAGGCCGTCGGTCACGTAGGTGTCGCAGCGGCCGGCGAAATAGGCGTCGCGCGCCTGGATCGTCGAGTCGAAGTAAACGCGGCGCATTTTGACGCCCGTGTGCTCCTCCTCCATTTCGTCGATCGCCTGCTCGGTCAAACTGCCGCCGCCCTGCAGGCAGACCGTGAGCCCGTTGAGATCGTTCGCCGTGCGGATGTTCGCCGATCGGCGGACGAGCAACGCGTCGTTGTCGTAGATCGTCGTGGCCACGAACCTCACGGCCATGTCGCGCGAGAACGTCCATGTCGTGGTCCGCGACAGCACGTCGATCTCGCCGGTCTGGATGGCCGGCAGGCGCTGCGCGGCGTTCAGCGGTACGAAGCGCGCCTTGGTCCGATCGCCGAAAACCGCGACCGCGACGGCGCGGCAGACGTCGGAGTCGAAGCCGAGCCATTCGCCACGCTCGTTCGGCCGCGACAGACCGGGCACGCCTTGGCTCGCGCCGCAATTCACGAAGCCGCGCTGCCTGACTTTCTCCAGAATCGACTGTGCCGAGGCTTCCTGCATCGGCACGAATGCCGCAAGCATACCGACCGTCGTCGCCGCTATCAGTCCGAGACCCCACTTCATCTTTTCCTCCTTTTTTCGAGAGACGCCTTCGTTCATCCGGCGATCTTCGACGTCGTTCGCCGTCGGGTTCGAATCGCGTCGAGCGCCGCCGCGAGATCGCGGCGAAGATCCGCCTCGTCTTCGAGCCCGATCGACAGCCGCCAATAGATTCCCTCCGGCAACCAAGGTATCGGTGCGCGGTTTCGGCGCGGATCGCCGGGCGCGATCAGGCTATGGACGCCGCCCCAACTCGCGCCGATCTTGATCGTGCGCATCTCCGCCAGCCCGGCACGCTGCGCCTCGCGGTCGGCGGGCGGCAACAGAAGCCCGAACACGCCCGCCGCGCCCCGGTGGTCCCTTCGCCAGATCGCATGGCCCGGATGGTCGGGCACGGAGGGATGCAGAATCCGCAAAACATCGGGCCGGGACGACAGATACGCGATGAGGCTGCGCGCGGTGGCCCAGGAATGGCGCAGCCGCAGCGGCATCGTCATCAGGCCGCGCTCGCATAGGGCGCAGTCGTCGGCCGAGACGCCGTATCCCAAGACGCGCGCCGAATCCTTGAGGCGCCGAAACAGCGTCTCGTCGGAGACGGCCAACGATCCCATCACCAGATCGCCATGGCCGCCGGCATGCTTGGAGAGCGCCTGCATGGCGATGTCGACGCCGTGGTCGAGCGGACGGAACCCCAGATGCGACGCCCAGGTGTTGTCGGCGGCGGAGACGATGCCGCGCGCTTTGGCGGCCCGCGCGATCGCGGGCACGTCTTGAACTTCGAAGGTCTGGGAGCCCGGCGACTCCATCCAAAGCATACGGACCCGGTCGTCGAGACGCTCGGCGATCGCTTCTCCGATCTCGGGCGGATAGGGGATCGCTTCGACCCCGAGGCGTTCGAGAAGCCCGCCGAAGAACTCTTTGGCCGGTCCGTACATCGAATCCGGAAAGAGCACGCGATCGCCGCAGCGGACAACGCTCAAGGTCGCCAACGCGATCGCGGCCAACCCCGACGGCAACACGATCGCCCGCGAACCGCCTTCGAGCGCGGCGATCCGCTCCTCCAAGGCGCGGCTGGTCGGCGTTCCGTAAAGGCCGTAGCTGTATCCGTCGTAAAGACGGCTCGCGCGCGCTTCGAAGGAGTCGAGATCGTCGAAAACGACCGTCGACGCCCGGCGGATCGGCGTCGTGAGCGACCGGAACGCGGCGGGGTCGGGATCCCGACCCGGCGCCACGTGCTTCGTATCCTCTCCGCGATCGGTCATACGCCGAAGAATACGGAACGGCTTCATGCCCGGCTATGATCTGGTTGCGGCACTCCATTCATTCTTGATATGAGCTACCGATGGACCTTCGGGATGTCGACGTCTTCCACGCGATCATGCTGTCGGGCGGCGTGGGCAGCGCCGCGCAGATACTCGGGTCCTCGCAGCCCTCGATCAGCCGCGCGCTGGCGAAAATGGAGCGCGACCTGGGTTTTCGGCTGTTCGACCGGATACGAGGCCGCTTGGTTCCGACCCGCGAAGGACAATTGCTCCACGCCGAGATCCGCGAGAGTTTCGTGGGCCTCGAACGGCTGAAACGATCGGCGGCAAGGATTCGAGAAGTCGGCGGCGGATCGATCTGCGTGGCAAGCTTGTCGGCGCTGGGCCACGGGCTGGTGCCGCGGGCGGTCGCCGCGTTCGCGCGGCGATTCCCGAAGGTCCGCGTGAACCTTCAGGTCCGCACGTCGAACGCGGTGCGCGATCTCGTGGCGACGGGCCAAGCCGATATCGGGCTGGCGGCCGACGAAGTCGATACGACCGGGGTCGAGCACTCGGTTTTCGCCACGCCGCCCGCCGTCTGCGTGATGGCGGAGAAACACCCGCTGGCGCGCCGCAAGACCATCCACCCTTCCGATCTCGCGGGCGAACCTCTGGTGACGTTGTCGCCAGACGATACCGTCCGGCGCGCGCTCGACGCCGCGTTCGCGCGCGAGGGCATCGTCCCGAACGTCGCGATCGAGACTCCGTACTCGCTGTCGATCGCTATCTTGGCTTCGTTGGGTGCTGGCGTCGGGATCGCCAACGCCGCGGCGGTGTCGGACGGAATGGTCGACGGCATCGCCGTGCGGCGGTTCGAGCCGGCGATCTACTTCCGCGCCTTGATCCTGCGCCCGCCTTCGGCGTCCAGCTCCGCGCTCGTTTCGGCGATGGCGCGCGAACTCTATCGCGTGCGCAACGAGATGGGGATCGGCAAGCCGCCGCCGGAGCGCGGGTGATCGTGACGACTGCCTCCGGTTTGGTCCGCGACGAGACTGGGTGTCAGGTTGAGTTCGGAACAATGCGATGAGACGGGTCGATCACGTAAGTTCGCCGAGCGCCGGAAAATGACCAGTGAGTGACCCGCCACGCGGACATCACTGCGCCTTCCACTGCAGCAGCCGCAGCGCGTTGAGCGTGACCAGTACCGTGGCCCCGGTATCGGCGAGGATAGCGGGCCAAAGCCCCGTGATTCCGGCGACCGTCGTCACCAGGAAGACCAATTTGAGCCCGATCGCGATGGCGACGTTCTGCTTCACGTTTGTGAGCGTGGCGCGCGAGAGTTCGACGAGTTCCGGCACGCCGGTGACCCGATCGCGCATGATGGCGGCGTCCGCTGATTCGAGCGCGACGGCGGTTCCGCCGCCCATCGCGATCCCGACATTGGCCGCCGCGAGGGCGGGCGCGTCGTTGATGCCGTCGCCGACCATCGCCACGACGCCATTTCGCCGCATCGCCTGGATCTCTTCGAGTTTCCGGGCGGGACTAAGGCCCGCCAAAACCTTCATTCCTAAGCCCGAAGCGATCGCCGCCCCGGTCCGAGGATTGTCGCCCGTCAGCATAACGGCGGAGACCCCCAGATCGCGAAGTCGGGCGACGCCCTCGGCCGCGTCTTCGCGCGGTTCGTCGCGGAGGGCGACGACGCCGAATGGAAGGTCGGCGCGATAGACGAACGCCACCGTCTTGCCGGAATTTTCGAGTTCGCCGCGCGCGGCCGCGAACTCGGGACCGATCGTGCGGCCGTCTTCCTCGGCCCAAGTCGGGCTTCCGACGCCGACCGCCTGGCCTTCGATCTTCGCGACCACGCCTTTTCCCGGAATCGCCACGGCGTCGCTCGACGGCGGAATGGCGAGCCCGAGGCGACGCGCCTCCTCGACCAAAGCCTTCGCCAAGGGATGCGAAGAATTGGCCTCGACGGCGGCGGCAAGAGCGAGAACATCCTCGCGGGAGGCGCCGGCCACCGACAACACGTCGGTGACCTTCGGCTTGCCGCGCGTCAGCGTCCCGGTCTTGTCGAAGGCCACGACGGTCGCGGTTCCGATCGCTTCGAGCGCCGCCCCGCCCTTGACCAGCAATCCGCTCCGCGCCCCGGCCGACAAGCCCGACGCCATCGCCGCCGGCACGGAGATGACGAGCGCGCAGGGGCAAGCGACGAGCAAGACCGCCAATCCGCGATAAACCCACACGGACCAGTCGCCGCCGAACAGCGAAGGCGGAACGGTCATGACGAGAATCGCCAGCACCATCGCCGCCGGCGTCCAGATTGCGCTGAAGCGCTCGATAAATCGTTGCGTGGCGCCGCGCGACGCGGCGGCATCCTGGACCATCCGCGCGATCCGCGCGAGCGTGCTGTCTGCGCCCGTCTCGGTCACCCGCACGACCAGCGCTGAGTTCGCGTTGACGCTTCCGGCGACCACGCTGTCGCCCGGTCCGCGCGACACCGGCTGGGATTCGCCGGTCACCGGGCTTTCGTCCAGCGCCGACTGCCCCTCGACGATCTTGCCATCGCAGGGCAAGCGCTCGCCGGGTCGCACCAAAACGGTATCGTTGCGTCGGAGCGCGTCGGCCGGCACCTCCTCCAGCGACCCGTCGGTCCGCCGGCGCATCGCCGTCCGGGGCATCATGGCGACGAGGGATCGAATTCCGGCGCGCGCACGTCCGGCGGCCACCCCTTCCAGGAGTTCGCCGATCGCGAACAACAACACGACCAACGCCGACTCGGCGGCGGCCCCGATGATCACGGCGCCGAGTGCGGCCACGCACATCAGCGTTTCGATCGAGAACGGACTTCCCGCACGCGCCAGCGCGATGGCACGTCGGCCGAACGGCACGAGTGCGACGAGCGTCGCGGCCAAATAGAGCCAGTACGACCCCTCGGGCACGGCATGCGAGGCGACATAGGCGCCCGCCACCAGCGCGCCCAGCAGGAACACGATCCGCGCCTTCGACGATTCGTACCAATGGGGATCGATGTCGAGCGTCGATTCCGAGGCGTGCGTCGAATCGTGATGGTGACCCGCTTCGCCCTCGGCGTGCGCGTGCGGCGCTTGGGATGGGCGGCCGACCGCCATCGACGGATCGAATTTTCGGACGGTGTAGCCGAGGCCCTCGACCTGACGCACGACGGCGTCGGGCGACGCGCCGTCGATGGCGGCGAGCGTCAGCGACAGGCGCTCGGCCATCAAGTTGACTTCGACATCCGACACGCCCGGCATGCGTTCGACAGCCTTCGTGACCTTCGCCACGCAGGAAGCGCAATCCATTCCGGTCACATGCCAGACGTGCTTGGTGATCGCGTTCATCGCGCAGGGTCCTCGAAAGCGGGGGCAAGTTACGCATATACATGAACAGCCGTTCATTCGTTTGTCAAGGCGCCCGACGCCTCATGCCATCCTTGACAAGCCGGCGTCCGACGCTATATTTGTATATCTGTTCATTTGTGCTTTTCTTGAACCGGCTTTCGCGCGGAATCGCGATGCGTTAGAAGCGTCGTCATTCCCCGACGCCTTTCAAGGACGGACGCCGATGCCCCGACTCAAGACCGGAATTCGCATGGCCCAGGACCACGCGGCCGAGTTGGCCGATCTGTTCCGGCTCCTCGGCGACACGACGCGGCTGCGCATCGTGCTCGAATGCACCACCATGCCGTTGCCGGTCAACGAGATCGCCGATCGGCTGGATCTGAGCCCGTCCCTCGTCAGCCATCACCTGCGGCTCTTGAAGGCCGCCCGCATCGTCCGCGCGGAGCGCCAGGGCAAGCAGGTCTACTACTCGGCGGCCGACGATCACATTACTTGCGTGGTCACGGACATGCTCGAACACGTTCGGGAGCCCCGACATGACGATATCTGACGCGATGCGTTCGCTGAAGGCGCCGCTCGCCGCGTTAACGATCCTCCTCGGCGTGGCATCCACATCGACCGCCGAAGCGACGCCGGCGCTCGGCGAACGATCCGATGGCCGTGCGGACGCGCCGGTGACCGTGATCGCGTTCCATTCGATGACCTGCCCGGCTTGCGCCAAGTTCAAGCGCGAGACGTGGCCGGAGTTGAAGGCGCGCTACGTCGATACGGGCCGCATCCGGGTCGTCTGGCGCGACTTCCCGCTAGATCGGGTCGCGTTGCAATGGGCCAAGCTCGCGCGCTGCGTCGGCGAAGACCGGTACTCGGCCTGTATGCAGCTCATCTACCAGCGCCAGCCCGAGTTGCTGAGGGGCCAGGACCCCGTCGCGGGCGCGGCGCGCTTGGGGCGCCTCGCCGGACTTTCCGAGGAAGATTCGCGCGCCTGCCTCGCCGACAAGACTGTCGAGGACAGCGTCCTCAACGACGCGCTGGAGGGCCAGCGGCGCAATGTCCGTTCCACGCCGACTTTCGTCGTCGGCGACCGAGCGTATCCCGGCGAACTTCATATGGACGCGTTCGAGCGAATCCTCGATCCCATGCTCCGGCAATCGTCGCCCCCGGCGACCAGATAGAACGACGATGGGCGAGCTTGGCGAGTTGGTCCGCGACTACGGGCCTTGGATCTACGCGCTCTTGTTCGCCTATACGGCGCTCAAGAGCGGCTATCTGCCGGTCGTGGCGGGCTACTTCGCGTCGCTGGGCGATCTCGACGTGGCCCTGGTCGCGATGTCGGCGTTCCTCGGCGCATGGCTCGGCGACGAAGCGCGATTCTGGATCGCCCATCGCTATGCCGACCGAATCCGCGCCATGCCCCGTTTGGCGCGGTCCATCCAAGTGGCGGAGACGGCGATCGATCGCTACGGCGCCTACTACATCTTCCTCTATCGCTACGCCAAGGGCCTGCGCACGCTCGGCTCGATCCCCTTCGGCCTGCTCGGCTGGCGCTGGCGGCGGTTCGCGCCGCTCAATCTGAGTTCGGCGGCGGTTTGGGTCGCCGTCACGGTAGGCCTCGGATATCTCGCGGGTGGTGCGGCCGTGGCCGCGATCGGCGACCAGGCCGGCTCGATCGGCGTCTTGATCCTCGTCCTCATGCTCGCGGGTTCGGCGATCGTCGTGAGCCTGGCCGCGCGGAACGCGGCATCCGCCGCGAAACAACCGGCTTCCCCGCCCCCATGATCGCCTGGAACCGCATTCGCATTGTCGCCGGCACGGCCGTCGCCGCTTTCGCCGTCGATCAAATCGCGAAACGCTTGATGATCGATTTCGTCTTCGCCGATACAAGGTCCATCGCCGTCGCCCCGTTTTTCAACCTGACGCTCGGCTTCAATTTCGGCGTCAGCTTCGGGATGTTCGACGAGACGTTCTTCGACGCCGTGTGGCTGTTGATCGCGATCAAAGCGGCGATTCTCGCCCTTGTCGCCGGCTTCGCCTACAAGACGAACGACGGGTTCGAAGCGTTCGCGTTCGCGCTGGTCCTCGGTGGCGGCCTGGCCAACCTGTTCGACCGCATCCGCATCGGCGCCGTGATCGACTTCCTCGATCTGCACTATGCCGGCTGGCACTGGCCGACCTTCAACACGGCCGACATCGCGATCGTCGGCGGCAGCGTCATCGTCGGGTTCCGCGCGTTCTTCGCTCCGCGGCGCGATGCCGCCCAACGCGACGGCGCGCCGTGACGTATGTCCGCAAGGGCTCGGTACGGCGATTTCTCTTGCTCGGTGCCGCGGCGTCGGTCGGTGTTTGCGTCATTCCGCATCGCCTCGCCGCTGATCACGCCCAATCCGCGGGCGACCTGCGCATCGAACATGCCTGGGCGCGCGCCACGCTCGGCAATGCCCGAACCGGCGCGGTCTATCTCAGGATCGTCAATGCCGGCTCGACCGACGAGAAGCTCATAGCCGCGCACACATCCGTCGCCGGAAGATCGGAACTTCACGACATCATTCGCGACGGCACGGTGCTTCGCATGCGTCAATTGGTCGATGGTCTGACGATCCGGCCTGGCGACGCCGCCGATCTGGCGCCCGGCGGACGCCATGTCATGCTGATCGATCTCAGGGAACCCCTGGTCGAAAGGCAACGCTTTGCGATGCGACTGACCTTCGAGCGGAGAGGCGACATCGATGTCGACGTCGCGGTCGAAGGTTTGCGGACGCGTCAACCGCCTTCCCAAGATGGCGGCGCCCCGCACGCCCATCCGGAAAGTCCCCGGAGATGAGCCCTTTGCGCGCGATACGCTTGGTCGCTTGGGCGTTGGTGGTCGTGAGTCTCGCCGTCACCTTCGCGTTTCGAGAACACGCCGCACCGGGCGCGCCCGAGACCGCTATCCCGCGCGACGCCCGCGCGATGTTCGGCGGGCCTTTCTCGATCGGCGACATGCGCGGTGGCCGGCTGACCGAGCGCGATTTGATCGGGCGGCCGTCACTGCTGTTTTTCGGATTCACGAATTGTCCGGACGTGTGTCCGACGACGCTGACGGAAATCGCCGACTGGCTCGATAGGTTGGGCGATGCGGGGCGGGAAATGACCGCCTACTTCGTGACGGTGGATCCCGAGCGCGACACGGCGCCGTTCCTGCGGGAGTACCTCGCGGCGTTCGACGACCGAATCGTCGGTTTGGTGGGCGATGAGAACGAGACGCATCGAATCGCCGAGGCGTGGCGCGTCCACTATCGCCGGGTTCCGCTCGAGGGCGGAAACTACACGATGGACCATACCGCTTCGGTGTTCATGATCGATCGCAAGGGGCAATTCGCCGGCACGATCGACTTCCACGAGGATCGGGAAGTCGCGTTGGCGAAGCTTCGGACGCTCGTTCGGTGAACGGGTGGTATTCTGTTTTCAATCAGCGCACGTTATTTCGGTCGATGCTTTGCATATAGGAGAGACTTGGATCTTTGTACCTCAAGTAAATGCCGGCCCATCGGGAATCAGCAACACCGAAGCGGCCGTAAATCTCATCGTAAAGCCCGCCACCGAGTACACGAGGCAAGTGAAGCCACAACACGGGTAACCTGCATTATCAAAAGTGCAGTTCGAATCCCCCCGGCCCCCTCCCCTATCGTTGCTAGCCCCCCCTGTAACAAGGGCCGTTTTAGCGAAGGCTAACCCTTAGCCGGGTGCGGCCAGAGTCACGCGATAAGCGACATCTCGCGTCATCTCAGGGCCATTCCCCTCAATTGGCTCTAACTCAACGATGGGAAGCCTCAAGGAGGTTCTTCGACCAGATTCAGCCTCTCGAACCCCCTGTCCTCGTGCTGTAATCTTTGGCCCAACTTGACGCAAAAACTCGATCAGGTTGTGGCCCATGGCGCAACATTGGTACTGGCTGCTGCTCTTACTCGTATTTCCAGCTTGGTCGCTGGTTCTGCGGTCAGCATGGTTTCGAGGGAAATGGGGCGAGTTCAAAGTCAATGTTGGGCTTTCACTGTTCTTGGATCGCAAGGTCTATCGTCTAATCAAGAACGTGACCCTGCAGACCGGTAGCTATACGACCCAGATTGATCACCTGGTGATCTCGCCTTATGGCGTATTCGTTATCGAGACAAAAAATATCAGTGGCTGGATATTCGGCAACGCAAATCACGCGCAGTGGACGCAGGTGATTTTTTACTTCAAGCAACGTTTCCAGAACCCACTTATTCAGAACGACATACATATCAACGCAGTGCGCGAACTCCTCGGTCTTCAGCCTCATGAGCTACATGGCGCTATCGTGTTTGTCGGCGCGTGCACGTTCAAAACCGTGATGCCTGCGGAAGTCGTGTACGGCGTTCGTGAGCTGGTCGCTTTTATTCGGGCAAAGCAAGTGCCCGTTTTTACAAACGATGAGGCAAACTTCTTTACGGCGGCAGTACTGGAAAAACGCCTAGCGCCAGGGTTCTTCACGGATCGCGCCCACGCGCGACGCACAAGGGAAAGACTCTCAGCCTATGAAACCGATATCGGGGTTAGCTGCCCCAGGTGCGGCGACATCATGGTCGAGCGCGTCGGCCGACGCGCCGGCAATCGCTTTCTCGGTTGTAGGCGGTTTCCGAGATGCCGCGGCGTTCGTTCTTTGCCGGGCATGAATACAATATAGAATCTAATATTTCTGACTATCAACTTTAGAATGAACTGACGTTGTGTACTCGACTCTCGCAGTCGTAGGGCCTAGTTTGAGATGGCATCTCAATTGGCGACACTTGAATACTACCGACTTGTTCTCGATGCGAGACAGAGTGAGCCCTCCTTGATCAGGTGGGCAATCCCTCGGCGGGATCATTGAATGCGATGCCGAGCGGTGCAAAGTGCTTTCCGTTGCCTGTGAGCAACAGCAAATCATGCGCAAGGGCTGTTGCCGCAATCGCAATATCTGCGAAGCCGGGATGTCGTCCGGCGGCAATTGCACGATCCGACAACGTGCCCGCGATCCGACCTATACGGGCGTCAAACGACAGGATGCGATCCCCACCGCTGTCAATTAATGCGTCCAGCCACCTTGTAAGAGCATCAGCACGGTCTGTGCCTCCAGCTCGGCGTAATTTGCAGATACCTTGTTCAATCTCCGACATCGTGACGGCCGAAACGAAAAGCGCGTCGTTATGGTCTCGGACCCAACCGACGAGCGCCTCATCAGTTGAGGATCTGCCGGGTGCTAGTAGCGACACCACCGAGGTGTCGAGCAAGTAGCCCGCACTCACAGATCAACCTCACGCAAGGGTGTGTGGTCGCGTTCAAATTCGACGCCGCCAGGAAACGATAGCAGCAGGTCTGCGAACGAGGGACGACTCTTCGGATAGAGGCGCCGGGCGTCCTCGACAGGGACGACCACGGCCGCTGGACGCCCATGTCGAGTGATAGTTGTAGGCTTCCCGTGTTCCGCTGCGTCGATCAAAGCCGAAAATTTCGCCTTGGCGTCGCGAATCTGAATGGACTGCACGGCACACCCCCAATGTGACTACATGAGGTCATAATAAGTCGCCGCTCGGAGGATTTCAAGTGGGGGGTCCAAAAAGATCGAACGAACGCCCCTTGACGGCCAAGGTTGGTAAGATTATCTTACCATGCGTCAGATCAAGGAGGCCGATATGGATCTTGCAACCCTGAAAGAGAAACTGATTACCGTCCTTACCCAGATTCAGACCGATAGTGGCCTAGAATGCCCGGCCTTGTCGGGCGCGATCAAGCCGGTCGACAGCATCCCGAAGTTCGACAGCAAGGTCTGGCCCGTCGCGACTACTATTCTCGCGACGGAGATCGGCGCGACCATCCCGAATGACGTGAACATCTTCGTCGATGAGGCGACTAAGCTCCCGCGTTCGATCGACGAGACGGCTGCCTTCGTCTGCGAACTGCTCAAGAAGCAGAGCGAAAAGCAAGCGACCGCAGCATGACCGAAGTTGATTCCGCCAAGCGCGCCCGGATTGCTGAGCGGCTAAAGGAAGCACGCAAGCTTGCTGGCCTGTCACAAGGCCACGTCGCCAAGATTCTCGGCCTACATCGCCCGTCTGTCAGCGAGATAGAGGCCGGCAATCGCAGGGTGTCGGCCGACGAACTCGCGCAGCTCGCCGAAATTTATGACGTTAGCGTCGCTTGGCTCCTCGGCGAGACTCCCGAAACCCTGGATGCCCAGGACCCGCGGCTTGAGCTTGCCGCGCGCGAACTGTCCAAGCTCAAGCCCGATGATCTGGAACGCCTGCTCAAACTGCTGGCTGCCATGCGCAGCGATTCCACCCCGAACGGAGGCAGCCGTTGATGAAAGTGATGCGCACCACAAAGCCCAGCTTCAATCGGCGCGCGCTGGCAATCCAAGCGATGCAGACGGCTATCGCCACGCGGGCTAAGGCCAAGCTCGACCAAGCGGGCCCAATTTGCATCTATGCATTGTGCGAAACGCTGGGCGTCCCGGTGCGCTTCAACAACATCAACATGGAAGGCATGTATCAGCGCGGCGTTCCCTCGCGCATCCACATCTCGGCACGCCGACCGTTGGCGCGGCGCGCCTACAATTGCGCGCATGAGCTGGGCCACCACGTCTTCGGCCATGGCTCGTCAATCGACGAGCTGCGGGAGGACGCCAAGGCGCAGCCGTGGGAAGATCCGAAGGAGTTCCTGGCTGACACCTTCGCCGGCTTCACGCTTATGCCCGTCGTCGGTTTGCGTCGCGCCTTTTTGGTCCGAGACTGGGCGCCAGAAACCGCGACTCCGGAGCAGATGTTCACCATCGCCTGCGAGTTCGGCGTTGGCTATACGACGCTGCTGACGCATCTATCGTTCGGCGTGAACATGCTGTCACGCGGCCGCGCCGCCGCTTTGCAGCGCGTCACCCCCAAGGCGCTCCGTATGGAGCTCTTGGATGCCGTGACGCCCGAACCGTTGATTATTGCCGATCGCCACCGCGCAGTGCCTACTGTGGACGCTGAGGTCAAGACGCTTGTTCTTCTGCCTGCGGGCGCTAAGGCCGCAGGAACCGGATTGGAATTCGTGCGCGACGTCGCGGCCGGGCGCCTTTTCCGGGCGGTGAAGCCTGGGATTATGCAGGCCAGTGTGGATGATTGGGCCACCTTTGTCCGTATCGCGCCCGAGGCGTATGTCGGTCTCGCTCAATATCGCCATCTGGAGGAGGACCCGGATGAGTAAATCCAAGATCATGGTTGCACCGTCGCCTCTCGTCATCGACGACACCAACCTGTCGCGTGCTTGGGCGCGGTTGCTTCTTCAGGTTCTCGACGGCGTCGGCACGGAGGTGGCGCCCTTGATCCTGAGCGTCAACGGCTTCGGACAGAACAGCATCGCCGTCGAAGACCGGGCGACACGGCAGGCCCTCGACCGGCTGCTCAAAAAGAAGGGGCGACTCATCGTCGACGACGTCGCATTCACGATTTTCCCCCAGCGCCTTTGGGAAATGTCACGCGGCGACAGGGCGCACCTATTTTCGTTGTATCGCGCGACTTTTCCGCGCTGGCAGGCCATGAATCGCAAGGCCAATGGGCGCGGTCTGTACTTTGAGCGCCTAGTCATGTACGGGCGTGGCCCGTGTGACGGCAATCAGTTGGAGTGGATTTTGTCTCAATTCAATTCGAGGAGCGGCGTGCGTCGTTCCATGCTTCAGGCCACGACGTTCGATCCCGCTCGCGATCACGTTGCCAGCGCACAGCTCGGATTTCCCTGCTTGCAACAGGTCAGCTTCGAGCCGACGCCGGCCGGCCTGGTCACCAATGCCTTCTACGCAACCCAACAAATATTCGACAAAGCCTACGGCAATTACCTCGGCTTGGCCCAACTCGGCGCATTCATGGCGCAGCAAATGGATATGCCGCTCGTACGGCTGAACGTCATGGTCGGAATCGCAAAACTCGAGCGGATCACGAAAAGCGATGCGGACTTTGCGCCGCTGATCGCCGCGGCCCAAGCCCTGATCGCACCACCGGCGCGGCCGGCCATCGCTGCTGCGACCACAGGAGCAGCGCTTTGAGTTCTAAGTCGTCGAAAGAAGCACTACCGAAACGTCCGCGTGGTCGTCCCCGAAAGTCACGCCCTGACGCCGTTGACGCGCCTCTGCCGATGGACCTGCCGGTCGCAATCCGCCCGAAGGAGCCATCCGCGGCGCCCGTGCCGATCATGCTACGCCATTTAGCGCCGGCGAAAGTGTCCGAGGTTTACGAAAGCTATTGGCGATTTGCGGCGGAGCGGCAGGCCGTCTTTTTCCGTCGCGCTCGCGGTGAGCATCGCCCTTGGACCGAGAATCCAGTGTTGGCGATTTATAAGTTCACCAACGCCTACCGCGCATCCGACCGGGTCAGCCAGTATCTTATCCGGCATGTGATCTATCGTGACGATTTGCCGAATTCACCGCGCGAAGTGTTCTTCCGCATCCTGCTCTTTAAACTGTTCAACAAAATCGAGACTTGGGAGATGCTAGAGCACAGCTTCGGCCCCATCACCTTCGAGGATTATCGCTTCTCCGCGTACGATGCCGTACTGACGCGGGCAATGAAGGCGGGACGTCGCATCTATTCGGCCGCCTATATTATGCCGCCGGGCAGCCGCGCGTTCGGCCGATCAGCCAAGCATCAGAACCATCTGCTTTTGCTTGAAAGCATGATGGCGGACCGTCTAGCCGAACGATTGGCACAAATCCGTACCATGCAGGAGGGCTTCGAAAAACTGAGAGCCTATCCGACCATCGGCGATTTTCTCGCCTATCAGTTCATAACCGATATCAACTACAGCGAACTGACTGACTTCAGCGAAATGGACTTCGTTGTGCCGGGACCCGGCGCGCGTGACGGTCTCCGCAAATGCTTCCTCGATCCAGGAGGGCTCAACGAGCCTGAGCTTATCCGACTCATGGCTGATCGGCAGGAGCAAGAGTTCGAGCGACTTGGCCTCGATTTTCAATCGCTTTGGGGCCGTCGCCTTCAACTCATAGACTGTCAAAATCTATTTTGCGAGGTCGACAAATATGCGCGCGTCGCGCATCCGCAGATCGCGGGGAAAACAGGCCGCGTCCGCATCAAGCAGAAATTTGAACCAATCGCCGAGCCCATCAAGCTCTTTTATCCACCCAAGTGGAAACTCAACGACAAGATCCGTATTGCCGCGCCACAGCGCGCCGTGGCGGGGTAATGGCAAAGGAGACGCGAATGGATTTCAACAGCTATCAAAAGGAGGCATTACAGACCGACCGCGTTCCCGCGCGCGATGGCGATGATGATGCCTCGTCGCTGATCGTTCCAATGCTGGGTCTCGCGGGCGAAACCGGCCAACTCCTAAGCGAATACAAGAAGCACCTACGTGACGGCGAGGCGCATCGCCTTTTTAAGGAGCGCGTATCCGAAGAGTTGGGCGACCTCCTTTGGTACATTGCCAACGTCGCTAGCAAATTCGATCTCTCGCTGTCCGATGTCGCCGCTGCAAATCTATCCAAGGTGAAGCAGCGCTGGGCGAGCGAGCGCACCAAACCGCTCGCCTTTGACGCTGAGCTTCCCGAAGGCGAGCGTCTCCCCCGTCAGTTCGAAGTCGAACTTATCGACGTCACCGGCGAAGCGCGCCAGCAGGTGCGTATCTTGGTCGATGGCAAGCCATTCGGCGCCGAACTTACCGATAATGCCTACGACCCTGACGGCTACCGCTTCCACGATGTTTTTCACTTCGCTTATGCGGCCGTCTTGGGATGGTCGCCGATCACGCGTGCATTGCTAAGACGCAAGCGGAGGAGCCGTCCGCTTCTCGACGAGGTGGAAGATGGGGGACGCGCGGCTGTCATCGAAGAAGGCGTCGCTGCCCTCACATTCGATTATGCGCGCCGCCATCGCTTTCTCGAGGGCGTCGCCGCCCTCGACTTCCAGCTCCTCCGCACGGTCAAGGACATGACATCGCATCTGGAGGTACGGCAATGCGCCACTGGGGAGTGGGAGCGGGCGATTTTACAGGGCTTTGACGTTTGGCGTGCTGTTCTCGCGGCGCGTGGCGGCCGCATCAGTGTCGATCTGGATGCTCGGCGCATCACGTTCTTGGGCTCGCCATCTCGTTAGGAAATATCGAATTGAGGGGCAGCACCCAGAGCGAGAACGCTCGCCATCGCCATGCCCCCGGCATGACTGATACTGAGCCGCCACGCCGTTACACCTAGCGCCGCGGCCGCCTTCGCAGCTCCACCAGTAAGGTGGACCTCGGGGGCAGCGCCAGGCGCGCGGTGAATAGTCACATCGGTAAATGCCACGCCCGCCCCGAATCCTGTACCGAGCGCCTTAAGCACCGCTTCCTTCGCGGCGAAGCGCCCGGCCAAGCGCTCTATCCTGTTAATCCCGTCACCGATTTCATCGAGTTCGGGCTGTACGAAGCTGCGTGGGAGCAGCGGATCGCGCGGGTCGTCGATCCATCGCTGCAATTCAGCGACATTCACCAGATCGACACCGTGGCCTATGATATTCAATAGGGTCTATCTTTCTTCAGGGACATCGCACAAGTTGCAGAGTTTCTGTTGCAATAATAACAGGCAAGGAGAGAATAAGCGATGATCATACCGTCGGGCGCATTCTGGAGCGGTGAAACGCTACGCGATCGCCTCCAGACTTTGATCAACCCATTCGTGCCTGAACGCGTAGATTGCGCGGCTTATACTCTTGCGATCGGTCCGGAAATCTATGTTTCCCCGAACGATCAGGTCACAGACCCATCTTCAGTCACTGTCCGCAAGCTCGCTGATGGAGAAGGATTTACGATGCCACCTGGCCAATTCGCGCTTTTGCTAACTGAAGAAACGGTCTCCGTCCCGGCGGATGGATTGGCCTTTATTTCGATCCGCGCCAAAACGAAGTTCCGGGGCTTAGTCAACGTCTCAGGATTCCACGTCGATCCCGGCTATCGGGGGCAGCTTACTTTCGCGGTCTTCAATGCCGGCCCTGTGCCAATTCACCTCAAGCGAGGTCAACCGATATTTCTGATTTGGTACGCCAACCTCGATCGCGAAACGACTTTCAAGAAGGAAGGCGCTCTTCGAAAAGGCATAGATCCTGAACTGATCAATGCCGTGTCGGGAGAGCTTCAATCCTTTGCCAGCCTTTCAAAGAAAATTAAGGACGTCGATAAGACGCTTGGCGATCGTGTACACGCTATAGAGAAGGAGCAAACCTATAGTCGTGTCGTCGGCGCAATCATTCTGGCGATTGTGCTTGGACTGGGTGTGAGCTGGCTAAAAGACAGCCTCACATCGCACGCCGCACAGACTGCGCCATCAGTCTCCGCGCCATCGACATCTAGAAAATAAATGGGCTTTGCGTAGACGAACCATCAAACTACAAAGAACCAATATCAGCGGCAGAGATTGCATGGATTTTCCGAAACGAACAAAACAACAGAAATCGGAGGCGCATTCTTACGCCATACTCCTCTATAAGCTGCGCGCTCTCGGGATATTTCGAAACCTGACCGAGAACGATTACGGCATCGATTTTGAGCTGGAGCTAGTCATAGATGATCAGGTCACTGCGCGCGTGGTCAAGATTCAGGTCAAGTCCGCTGAAAGCCTTAAACTGCGTGAAGACAAAACGCCTTCAGTCGGTGGGATCAAGCAAACGACATTAAATTATTGGTGCGAGCTCAGCTACCGTACGAACGTGATCGCATACGCTGTCGATCTTGCGAGTGAAAAGATTTACGTCAGCCGCCATCTTTTTTGGCAAGCTACTAGGGCGATTGACGGCAGCAATTCAAGCAAGTCGATTGAATTTATTGCTGCCGGTGATAACGGGGATACGACTGCGAAGGCCGTGACTCTATTGTGCGCGTTCGCGCCGAGTGCGGCCGATCATGTTTATGCCCACACACTGGCCTTACGCCGCTTGAAGGATTTCCTCGAGCTCCTTGGCGATGCCCATCAATACGATGCCGGAACAGAGATTGACGGCTCGCATTTTCGGGACTTGCTGGAAGCTTGTCGTATCCTGCTCTGGCCTCAAGGCAATACAATATGGACCAATGAGAAAGATAGGAGGTATTGGACAAGCTTCGACTATTGGGTGCAGAAGTCGGAGGCAGAGGGCTGGGACGGATTGTCGTGTTACGCGGCACGGCCGATTCTTTCGAAGCTCGTTCCAGCCCTGATTCGGACGCTCCGCACCTATAAAGAATCGGTGCTGGCGGGAAAGTATTACTGGGCACATCGAAATCCACAGTTCCTCACTTTGGTATATGAAACAGTCCTTCCTGAGAGCGATGACAAAAACTCACTTATCGAATGGGGCAACCGATATGAGCAGAACAGCCGAACGCGCGCGCATTCTGCTAGTTACTTCGTTCAGATGGCCCGCGAACCGAAACCTAAGAAAGTCAGGAAACCTAGAAAAAAGCGATAGTGCCCTGAGCCCTTAAACTCGCGTGATTCAAATTAGTCTACCGACCCCAAATTCTTATCCCAGATGATTGAGAATATTGGAAGGACGTCAACGCCTGCTCTATGAGCGTTATCGCTCTATGTGAATCGAACAACTATTAGCCGCTGACCTGCCCGGGTTTTCTTGAGCCAGGCTGATTGAGATAATCAGTATGGATTGGAAACCTGAATATGCTGAGGAAG
>PVXE01000024.1 GCA_014444615.1 Tagaea sp. CACIAM 22H2
GGCCCATTTGCGGCGGATACGGCGGATCTCCAGCGTCGTCGCTTCCTCGATCCGTGCGGCGCATTCGGCGATGTCGATCTCCTCGGGCTGTGCGTCGCAAGGCGGCGATGGCGTCTCGTCGGCGGGCGAGGCGAAGATCAGCCCCGCATCCGGCTTGAAATAGAATTTTTCGGCGATCTCGCACACGAAGGGCCAGCTTGCCGCGTCGTGGGCGGTCTCGAACACGAAGGCGGTGCGCCGCTTCGGCACGATATGGATGGGGCCGAGTCCGGCCAGCGCAGCGACCTCGTCGGCCCACGCGCCGGCGGCGTTGACGAAATTCGCGGCGCTGAAAACGCCGGCGCGCGTGTCGATCCGCCAGCCGCCGCTCTCGCGCGTCAAGCCGCGTACGCCCGCGTCGCAAATCAACGTGCCGCCCGCCGCCTTGAACCCGCGCAAATAGCCTTGATGGATCGCGGCGACGTCCATGTCCTCCGCGTCGGCGTTGTAAAGCACGCGTTTCGTCCAGTCCGGGCGCAGCACCGGACAAAGTTCCAACGCCCGCGCGACGGGAATCTCGGCGACCGTGCCGGGCAGCGCCTCGGCCGACGCCTGCGCGAACGCGGCGTCGCCGTCGGGCCCCGCCACGAACATCGTGCCGCGCGGGCTGAGCAAAGGGTGTTCGGCGAAGCCGCGCGGCGGGTCGCGCAAAAACGGCCCCGACGCCACCGTCAACCGGCGGATGATCTCGGGACCGTAGGCGGTTTCGTAGAGGGCGGCGGAACGGCCCGTGGTGTGATACCCGGGCCGCGCCTCCATCTCCAGCAACAGCGTCGAAACACCCGCTTCGGCCAGCCGCCACGCGGCGGATGCGCCGAGGATTCCCGCCCCGGCGATCGCGACGTCGTAGGGCTTCACTCGGCCGCTTGCGGCTGGCGGCTTTCGTGCGCGCGTTCCTGCTGGGCGAGGTTCGCGGCGATCGCGCCGATCGGTTTGGTGAAGCGCGCCAGCAGCACGTAAAGCGCAGGGATCACGAAGATCGTCAGCACGGTCGAGAATGCCACGCCGCCGATGATGACCCAGCCGATCGCTTCGCGCGATTCCGCACCGGCACCGCGCGCGTCGGCGATCGGGATCGCGCCGAACACGGTGGCGATCGACGTCATCAAAATCGGACGCAGGCGCGCGACCGAGGCTTCGAGTGCCGCCGACGGGATATCGTGGCCTTCGTCGCGCAGCTGGTTGGCGAACTCGACGATCAGAATCCCGTTCTTCGCCATCAGGCCGATCAGCAGAATCATGCCGATCTGGCTGTAGATGTTGAGCGAGATGCCGGTGAGATAAAGGATCCCGAGCCCGCCGGTCAGCGCCAGCGGCACGGCCAGCATGATGATCAGCGGGTGGATCCAGCTTTCGAACTGCGCCGCGAGCACCAGGAACACGATCAGCAGCGCCATGCCGAAGGTGAAGTAGAGCGACGAGGCCGATTCCTTGAACTCGCGGCTCTGGCCCTGATACGAGATGCGCGCTTCGGGCGGCAGCTCTTCGGCGGCGATCTTCTCGAGTTCGCTCAGCGCCTCGCCCAGCGTGAAGCCCGGCGCGAGCGACGAGGTGATCGTGATCGAGCGCAGCCGATCGACGCGGTTGAGCTCGGCCGGGCCGGCGGCCTCGGCCATCGTCACCAGCGAGGACAGCGGGATCAGCGTCTGCGTCGTCGCGGAGCGCACGAACAGTCCGGCGAGATCGGCCGGCGTCGCGCGGTCCTGCGTGCGCGCCTGGAGGATGACGTTGTATTCCTCGCCCCGGTCGACATAGGTCGACACGTTGCGCGAGCCGAACATCGTCTCCAGCGTGCGGCCGATCGTGTCGATCGGCACGCCCAGATCGGCGGCGCGCGCGCGGTCGATACGCACGCGCAGCTCGGGCTTCGTGTCGCGGAAGTTGGAATCCATGTTGAGGAAGCGCGAATCGCGGCTGGCGCGCTGGATCACGCGGTCGCGCCAATCGCGCAGCGTCTCGTAGCTCGTGCCGCCGATGACGAACTGGATCGGCGGCTGGAAGCCGCGCTGGCCCAGCGAAGGCGGGTTGACCGGTGCCGCGCGCACCCCGGGAATACCGGTGATGCGCGGGAAGATCTCGCGCACGATATCCTGCTGCTTGATCTCGCGGCCCGGCGGCTTGGGCGCGCCGTTCTCCGAATCTTTGTGGCGCTGTCCCCACGGCTTCAAGCGCAAGAACACCAGGCCCGAATTGACCGGGGCCGGGCGCTGGAAGCCGGGCGCGATATTGCCCATGACACCGGCGGCCACGCCGGAGTCGATATAGGGCTGCAGCACGCGTTCGACCTGGGCGACCGAATCGCGCGTGTAGTTGTACGAAGCGCCCTCGGGTGCCGTAATCGGGATGATGATCGTGCCGCGATCCTCGACCGGCGCGAACTCCTTGGGCAGCACGCTCCAGAAGCCGTAGGCGGCGGCGGAGATCGCCATGCCGCCGGCCAGCACGACGATCGGCGCACCCAAAGCGCGGACCAGCAGCCAGCGATAGCCAGCGTTCATGCCCGTGAAGACCTTCTCGGTCATCAGGTACAGCTTGCCTTCGCCCGAATGCGTGGTGAGCAGCTTGGAGCACAGCATCGGCGTCAGCGACAGCGCGACGACGCCCGAGAACAGCACGGCGGCGGCCAGCGCGATGCCGAACTCGGTGAACAGGCGGCCGGTATTGCCTTCCATGAACGAGATCGGCACGAACACCGCGATCAGCGTCGCCGTCGTCGCGATGACGGCGAAGGCGATCTGGTTCGAGCCGCGCATCGAGGCGAGCAGGACCGGCTCGCCTTCCTCGATGCGGCGATGGATGTTTTCGAGCACGACGATCGCGTCGTCGACGACGATGCCGATGGCGAGCACGAGGGCGAGCAGGGTGAGCACGTTGAGCGAATAGCCCAAAGCCGCGAGCACCATGAACGATCCGATGATCGACACCGGAATCGCCAGCGTCGGAATCAGCGTCGCGCGCCAGGAGCGCAGGAAGACGAAGATCACCGCGACGACCAGCGCCACGCCGATCATCAGCGCGTGATAGACCTCGTAGATCGATTGCGCGATGAAGATCGACTCGTCGTAGCCGACCATCAGCTGGACGCCTTCGGGGAAATTCTCCGCGATCAGCGCCATTTCCTTTTTGGCCCCGTCCGCCACGGTCAGCGTATTGCCGGTCGACTGGCGCACGACGCCGATGCCGATCGCGGTCTTGCCGTTGGCACGGATGCCCGAACGCTCGTCCTCGGGGCCGACTTCCACGCGCGCGACTTCGCCCAAGCGGATTTGATAGCCCTGGCGCGTCGTCAGGACGATGTTGCGGAACTGATCCGGGTTCGACAGGCGCGAGTCGGTTTTCACCGTCAATTCGCGCTGGGTGGATTCGATGCGTCCCGACGGCAATTCGACGTTCTGACGGCGGATCGCGCTCTCGACGTCGTCGACCGTCAGCTGGCGCGCGGCCAGCGCCTGACGGTCGATCCACACGCGCATCGAGTAGCGCCGTTCGCCGGAGATCGACACCTGCGCCACGCCCGGCACGATCGACAGCCGGTCGACGATATTGCGCCGGGCGTAATCGGTGAGCTCGAGTTGCGAATAGCGATCCGACGCGAGCGTGAACCACACGATGGCGCGCTGGTCGCCGTCCACCTTGGCGATGATCGGATCGTCGACGCCGTCGGGCAGGCGCGAGCGGATGCGCGCCACGCGGTCGCGCACATCGGCCGACGCGGCGTCGATATCGCGGCCGAGGCGGAATTCGATCGAAACCTGCGAGCGTTCTTCGCGGCTGTTCGACGTGATCGTTTTCACGCCTTCGATGCCCGCGACGGCCGATTCGACCAGTTCCGTCACCCGGCTTTCGACGACCTGGTTGGAAGCGCCCTTGTAGATCGTGGTCACCGACACGATCGGCGGGTCGATCGCGGGATATTCGCGCACCGGCAGGCGGGAATAGGCCGCGAAACCGAGCACGAGAATGAGCAGCGAAATGACGGTCGCGAAGACCGGACGCTTGATCGAAACTTCGGAGAGGACCATCGGGGGAACAGCCTCAGGAGGTGGGGGCGGTTTCGGCGCGGAACGGCTGCGCCCGGACGGGAATGTTATGGCGGATGCGCTGATGGCCGCGCACGACGAGCTGGTCGCCGGGCTTCACGCCGTCGCGGATCTCGACTTCGCTTTGCATGCGCAGGCCCAGTTGCACTTCGCGGCGCAACGCGCGGCCATCGGCGACGACGTAAACGAATTGGCGCGTTCCTTCGGCGACCAGCGCGTCCTCCGGCACGACCACCGCGTTTTCGCGCGTCGCGACGGCCAGGGCGACGTTCAAGAACATCCCCGGCTTCAGCGCGCCGTCGGCGTTGTCGAAGGTGGCATTGAGGCGCACCGCGCGGGTCAGCGGATCGACGCGCGTGTCGATCGCCGTGACCTGGCCTTGGAATTCACGGCCCGGATAGGCCGGCGTGGTGGTGCCGACCGCCAGGCCCTGGCGCAGCACGGCGAGATATTGTTCGGGGATCGAAAAATCGAGCTTGATCTTGCTGATGTCGTCGAGCGTCGTGACGACCGTGCCGGGTTGCAGCAGCGCGCCGACGCTGACTTGGCGCAAGCCCACGCGTCCGTCGAACGGCGCCGTGATGCGGAAATCGTCGAGCCGCGCGTCGGCCGCGCGCAGGCGGCTTTCGTTCTGGCGGATGCGCCCTTCGGCGGCGCGCAACTGGCTTTCCAGCTGATCGACGCGCGCTTCGGGCGCGTTGCCCGTGGCGCGCAGCTGGCGCGTGCGGTCGAGCTGCTGGCGAATTTCGTCGGCGACGGCGCGCGCCTGGGAGATTTCCGCGCGCACGGATTCGAGGTCGGCGGCGCGTTCGCGGCTTTCCAATTCCAGCAGCGCTTCGCCCTTGCGGACGATCTGGCCTTCCTGGAACAGGATGCGGAACACGGTGCCCGATTGGCGCGCGGTCAGCGTGACCGACTCGTTGGCGCGGGCCGTGCCGACGGCCTCCGCCTTTTCGACGACCGTCATTGCTTTGGGTGTCACGAATTCGACGAGCGGGGCGGGGGCCGCTTGCCGTTGCGCGGCCGGGCCGGCGCCGTTGGCATACGACATATAGGCGTACCAGCCGCCCACACCGGCGGTGCCGAGGACCGCGACGACGACCAACTGACTAACGACACGCATGCCCCAGCAACTCCACCCTGTTCCGGATCGCGGCGCGCCCGATGACCGAAGCGCTTACCATGATCGTATGACCGGACGATTTTCGTCCGTCACCGTTCGACAGCAAAAACCCGGCCATGCGCGGTCTTTTCCGGAAACGCCGAAACGGACCGTGCCGCAAGCTCGCGAAGTTCAATGTAGACCGGGGGTTGGCGCCGGGAAAGCCTCCGGCTGTTACACTGCGTCACCGCCCAATATCGTACTCGGTTGCCCCAATCCGGGCGAATGTATGCCCGCCGGACGGGCGGATTTCCCGCGATTTCGGCGCTTGGTGCGCGGTATCCGGCCGATTCAACGGCCGCGTCACCGGCTCCGGCGTACGCCGCGCCCCTAGCTGCGCAGCACGCCCAGCACGAACACGAAGCCAAGCACGAAAATCGCCGCCGCGACGCGCGCATGCACCGACGCCGCCGGGAGCAGCGCGCGAAGTCGCAAGAACGGGTCCGTATGGGCTTTCATGGCGGCATCGACGTTACACGCCGAACGCGAAGCGCGCGCCGTGGGCGAAGGCCGCGCGACGCCATGTCGCAGGGCGGTACGCACGCGGTCAAATGCGCGTCGCAGGGCCGTACGCCTGCAACCGGAGATGCGCGGACGGTTTTTGCGCTCGGATAGACATCGATTGGCGGCGGCGATTCGGCGCGGCACAATAGGCGCTGGGAGACGCCGCTTTATGACCACGCAACTGATCACGCATCCGGCCTGCCTCGATCACGATCCGGGCCCGTATCATCCGGAGAATCCGCGCCGGCTGGAAGCGGTGCTGGCGGCCTTGTCCGAACCTGCCTTCGCGGGCCTCGAACGCGTTTCGGCGCCGCGCGCGAGCGACGATCAGCTTTGTCTTGTCCATCCGCGCGCCTATGTCGATGCCGTGCTCGGCTCGATCCCGCCGCAAGGCCGCCACCAGCTCGATGGCGACACGATCGTCTCGCCGGGCTCGGGCGATGCGGCGTTGCGCGCGGCTGGGGCGGCGGTCGCAGGCGTCGATGCCGTTTGCGAGGGTAAGGCGCGCAACGCGTTTTGCGCCGTGCGGCCGCCGGGGCATCACGCCGAGGCCGATCAATCGATGGGATTTTGCCTGTTCAACAATGTCGCGGTGGCGGCGTTGCACGCGCGCGTCAAGCACGGGCTGCGCCGCGTGGCGGTGATCGATTTCGACGTTCATCACGGCAATGGCACGCAGCATATGTTCGAGCGCGACGCCGACCTGCTTTACGCCTCGACCCATGAATGGCCGCTCTATCCCGGTACTGGCGCCGCACAGGAGCAAGGCGTGGCCCACAATATCGTCAACGTGCCGCTCGCCGGCGGCTCGGGCGGCGCCGAATTCCGTGCGGCTTATACGGCCAAGATTCTGCCGGCCCTCGACGCGTTCAAGCCGGAGCTCGTGATCATTTCCGCCGGGTTCGACGCGCACGAGAACGATCCGCTGGCGGGCTTGCGTCTGCACGAGGACGATTACGCCTGGGTCACGCGCGCGTTGATGGCGATCGCCCGCAAATACGCCAAAGACCGCGTGGTGAGCTGCCTGGAGGGCGGCTACGACCTGGATGCGCTGGCCGCGTCCAGTGCGGCCCATGTCGAAGCGTTGATGGCCCGTTAGAGTAAATTTCGAGCGATATCAAAATCTTAACCGATCCCGGTCATAATTGCTGCTAGAGTGGCGGTAACAGACCGGGTTCGGGGAATGGCGGACGGTAAAAAACACATCACGCTCGCCTTGCAGGGCGGCGGGGCGCATGGCGCCTTCACATGGGGCGTGCTCGATCGCTTGCTCGACGACGAACGCCTCGTCGTCGAGGGTATTTCGGGCACGTCGGCCGGGGCGATGAACGGCGCGCTGGTCGTTTGGGGCATGGCGCAAGGCGGGCCCCAAGCCGCGCGCGCGTTGCTGGAGAAGTTCTGGCATCGCATCGCCGAAAGCGGGCGTTTCTCGATCTTCCAGCCCACGCCGATGGACCGGCTGTTCGGCAATCCCGCCAATTTGGATCTGTCGCCCTTCTATCAGGGCTTCGATCTGATGACGCGCCTGCTGTCGCCCTATCAGTTCAATCCGCGCAACGACAACCCGCTGAAGGATGCGCTGGAGGAAATGATCGACTTCGCCCAGGTGCGCGAAGGCGAGGGCGTGAAGCTGTTCATTTCCACCACCAACGTGCGCACGGGCAAGATCCGCGTCTTCCGCAATCACGAACTGACCGCCGAGGTACTGCTCGCCTCGGCGTGTTTGCCGCATCTCTTCCAGGCGGTCGAGGTCGAGGGCGAGCATTATTGGGACGGCGGGTTCATGGGCAATCCCGCGATGTTCCCGCTGATCTATAATTGCCGCGCGTCGGACATTCTGCTGATCGAGATCAACCCGATCCGCATCGAGCAATTGCCCGAAACGGCGCGCGCCATCGCCGACCGCATGAACGCGATCAGCTTCAACGCCACGATGATGCGCGAAATGCGCACCATCGCCTTCGTCACGCGGCTCTTGGAACGCCATCGCTTGACCGCGCGTTCGGGCCTGCGGCGCATCTTCTTCCATATGGTCCAGGCGGAGGAGGAAATGGCCGCCTTCGGCGTGTCGTCGAAATACAATCTCGATTTCGATTTCCTGCTGACCTTGCGCGATCTTGGCCGCCGGAAGGCCGACGATTGGCTCAAGGTCAATTTCGACCAGCTCGGCCGCGATTCCTCGGTCGATCTCGAAAAACTCTTCTTCTGACGGGTCGGAAATGATTCAAGCCGAACGTACCGTCATTCCCCACGCCGTCAGCGAGCAAAGCCTCGCGACGCTGGAGCCTTCGGCAAGCGTGCTCGAAGCCGCGCGCATGATGGCCTATTTGCGCATCGGCGCGCTGCTGATCGTCGAGGACGACAAGCTCGTCGGCATTTTCTCCGAACGCGACGCGCTGACCCGCGTCGTCGCCAAGGAACTCGATCCCGCAACGACCACGATCGCCGACGCGATGACGCCCGATCCCGTGACGATCGCGCCCGACGCGACCGTGCAACAGGCGCTCGACATCATGGCCGAGCGCGGCTTCCGCCATTTGCCCGTGATCGACGGCGGCAAGATCGTCGCCATCGTGTCGATCCGCGACCTCTATCGCTGCGTGAAGGACCAGATGGAAAGCGATCTGCTCCTGCTCGCCGAAACGCTACTCCAAGGATGATCCCATGAACGCCGCCGCCGAATTCGATTACGACATGATCGTCATGGGCTCGGGCCCCGCGGGCCAGCGCGCCGCGATCCAGGCCGCCAAGCTCGGCAAGAAGGTCGCGGTGATCGAGCACAAGGCCGTCGTCGGCGGGGCGTGCATCAACACCGGCACGATCCCGTCGAAGACGCTGCGCGAAGCGGTGATGCATCTTTCCGGCTATCGCGAGCGCAACATCTACGGCGCGTCGTATCAGGTGAAGCAGAACATCACGATCGACGATCTGCTGTTCCGCGCGCAATTCGTGATTCAGGCCGAACTCGACGTCGTGCGCCATCAGCTTCAGCGCAACGGCGTGGAGATGATCGCCGCCGAAGCGAAATTCGCCGGACCCGATACCGTGGCGTTGGTCGGCTTGGATGGGCGCGGGCGGCGGGAAGTGCGTGCGCGCCGCATCGTGATCGCCACGGGCACCACTGCCACGCGCTCGGGCCGCATCCCGTTCGACGCGCAGAACATCTTCATTTCCGACGACATCCTGGGCCTGAAGCGCCTGCCCAAATCGCTGTGCGTGATCGGGGCGGGAGTCATCGGTGCCGAATACGCGACGATCTTCGCCACGCTGGGCGTGCGCGTGACGGTCGTGGACAAGCGCGACCGCTTGCTCGACTTCGTCGATCACGAAATCACCGACGCGCTCGTCTATCAGATGCGCCAGAACCGCGTGACGTTCCGCTTGGGTGAAGAGGTCGAAGGCCTCGAATACACCGACGACGCCGAACATGGCGCGCGGGTCAAGGTGAAGCTGCAATCGGGCAAGCAGATCGTCACCGAGAAGGCGCTTTATTCGATCGGCCGCACGGGCGCCACGGGCAATCTCGATCTCGCCACGGCGGGCCTCACCGCCGACGAGCGCGGGCGCATCAAGGTCGACGCGCATTATCAGACCGACGTGAAAGGTATCTACGCCGTCGGCGACGTGATCGGGTTTCCGGCCCTCGCTTCGACCTCGATGGAGCAGGGGCGCCTTGCCGCATGCCATGCCTTCGGCGTGGACGCGACCTCGGTGCCGGAGCTGTTCCCCTACGGCATCTACACGATCCCCGAGATCAGCACCTGCGGCAAGAACGAGGAGGAGCTGACCGAAGCCGGCGTGCCCTACGAGGTGGGCAAGGCGCGCTATCAGGAAATCGCGCGCGGCCAGATCATCGGCGACAAGACGGGCCTGTTGAAGCTCGTCTTCCACGCCGAAACGCGCCAATTGCTGGGCGTGCATATCATCGGCGAGGGGGCGTCCGAACTCGTCCATATCGGCCAGGCCGTGATGGCCTTCGACGGCACGGTCGATTACTTCGTGCGGACGGTGTTCAACTATCCCACCCTCGCCGAATGCTACAAAACCGCCGCTTTCGACGGGATTAATCGGCTGGGTTAGGGCTGCGCCTCCGGATAGGGAACGCCGCGACCGTCGGCGAGATAGGCGTTGTTGGCGGCGATCTTCGCCTGACGCAGCGCGTTCTCCGCGCGGACACGATCGGCGCGCGTCGCGGTTGCCGGTAGATCGTCAAGTTCGGCCTGTCTCAAGCGAACATTGTCTTCGGCCGTTGCCACCGCCGCGCGATTGGTGCGGGTCTGCTGTTCTTCCTCAGCTCGCCGCTTGGCGCGTTCGACCGGCGAAAGCTCCTGGACGAGCGCCTTGCTGATGTCCTTCTTTGATTTGTCTAGGGCATCGGCGACCGCCTGGAGGAAGGGCGAACCCTTCCGACTTTCGATCAACTGAACTTCGATTGAAACCGGGGTCAGATCGATAGGTTTTTTGAACGCATCGAGGTAGGCCTTTTTTCTTGCGTCGAATTTATTCGCGAGAATGTCGGCAGTCATCGCGCGCTTCTTTAAATCGGCGATTGCCGTTGCCGCCGTGAGCTTCGCTACCTTCTCGGTGGCTAAATCTGTTTTCTCCTGGGTCTCCAGAACTTTCACCTGGGTCTCCAAAACCGCGCGTAGGACGAATTCTTGGATTTCTGGGCATTGAGCGATCGCTTCGCTCGTCAATGTCTTCAGATCTGGGATGCTCTTCGCGACCGTCTCCAGATGGGTTTTGCAAGCTGAAGTTGTCTTGGCATCTTCAGCTTCTCCTATGCGTTTATACGCCGAGGCTAACCTTTCTAGTCCCGCCTTAGCGGCGGCGTCGGGTGCCGGATACGCCGTCCAATAGCTGGCTTTCGTCTCGAGCTGGTCATGCGTCAGTTCGCTGCCGGCCTTTACCACCGGCAGTGCGAACATGGTCAGCGCGACCGGCGCGCTTTCCTTGCCGGCGCGCGCTCCATGGAGTGCCACGCTGACGGCAATTTCGGGTGTGCCGCTGCCGAAGAATCCTGTGTTGTCGTACTGATTGACGCGTGCGTAGACGGGCAGGAGGCGGAAAGCGGATTGATCGCCGGACCGTTCGACCTTTGCTTCAATATAGATGTCGTTGCTGGCCGCATCTTTCGCGGGCGGCTGCCCATCGCCGCCGAACTTTCCCTTTGCCAGAATGATGCAGCCCATGCCGAGCCTGTTTAAAAGAGCTGGTGGCGGTAGGGCTTTGTTGGGGTCCGGAGATGCGACAGTGTGAAGATATGTGGATGTCAGTGCAGTCTTTACGACGGACTTGTCTTTTGCAGCCTCGTGTAGTGCACTCGAAATAAGATCGAGTGAGGCATCGATTAGCGAGGGCAGAACAGCCGCCGCGATTGCCACAGCAATTGGGGCAAGTGCGACAGCCGGACCGCCACTTAGTGTGTTGTCGAGCGCTGCAATGTTTCTTTGTATTGTTGCGAGATCGATACCAATCTGCTTGTCCTCTTCGTCGCGGGCATTTCTGGCCAATTGCCGGGTTCGTGCATCGGCAGATTGGTGCATAGCAGCCGCGTCCCACTCGTCACGTCGCGTGATTCTATCGCGAAGTATGATGAAATCCGATTCGAGCGTTTCCGCGAGCGCTTGAATATTCTCGATATTTCCGGCGATCTGTCGCGAGTGGATCGTTCGCATATACCGGATTAGTATGTTTGTATCTTTGGCTGGTTTTTCAATCGCGGCATCAGCAAGGGCTATTCGTGCGTTCAATCCGGCAATTTGATCGAGTGTGGCGGAATTACGCTGGAGCCGAAGCGCTATCGCGGTCAACATCGTGCGCTGCCGATCTTTCAGTGCGCTAGCATAGGCCGTGGCAAAAAATAGAAAGTCATCGCGCAGGGGTGTTGCTGCTGCAGCGTACTTAAGCGGATCATTCGGGCAAACGTCTTGGACGTAAGCGCGGAAATCTTCGAGCTTCGGGCCTTCGTTATTTCCTTGTGCTGCTCCATTCTTTGCAGATTCGCACGCGGGCAATGCAAGCATCGCCACCAAAACGCATACGAGTTTCATCGTCCGCATTCTCGCCCCCTCGTTCTATCGCCCCGTTCGATCGCGGCGCCGTTGACGGCGTCCGCGGACTTCGCCGATTTGAATTCGGATTTTGACTACGCTCTGCGCAATACAATCGGGAGTCAAAATAAAAATGAAGAACCGCCACTAAGATATAAGTCTGCGTTATCGTCATCCGCATTGCGACATTGGGTCTCTAAGTCGGCGGCATTGCGCAGGACGTTTCTGGCCGGGCGGCACCCCATCGGGTCCGCAACGATCCCCATGCGCCGGGGGAGGGTCGGGCCGCCCGACCCCGTTGCCCTTGCGTTCCGGGGCGCCTATAAACCGGGCATGACGCAAGGGACTCCGGCCGATATCGCCAAACTCTCCTTCGAGGACGCGCTTGCGGAGCTCGAAGGGATCGTGCGCGCGCTCGAACAGGGCAAGGGCAAGCTCGACGAATCCGTCGCCGCCTATGAGCGCGGTGCCGCACTCAAAAAGCATTGCGAGAAGAAGCTCGCCGAAGCCGCCGCACGGATCGAAAAGATCCAGATTTCCGGCGGCGAGGCGAAAACCGCCCCCTTCGACGCGGACCGGTAAAGGCGGCGCGATGACCGATACGCTGGCCGTCGCGCTGACCGAGGCCGCCGCCAAGGTCGAGGCGGCGCTGGATGCGTTTCTGCCCAAGGGCGAAGGCCTCGAAGCCGATCTGCACGAAGCGATGCGCTACGCGTGCCTGGGCGGGGGCAAGCGCATGCGCCCCTTCCTGGTGCTGGAGACGGCCAAGCTGTTCGCGGTCGACGAGGCTTGTGCGTTACGGGTGGCCTGCGCGATCGAATTCGTCCATTGCTATTCCCTCGTTCACGACGATCTGCCCGCGATGGACGACGACGATCTGCGGCGCGGCCGGCCGACCGTGCATAAGGCGTTCGACGAGGCGACCGCGATCCTGGCGGGCGACGCGCTGCTCACCAAGGCGTTCGAAGTGCTTGCCCATCCGCTGACCCATGCCGATCCGCTGGTGCGCTCCGATCTCGTGCTGGCGCTGGCGTTGGCGTCGGGGGCCGACGGCATGGTCGGCGGCCAGCAGATCGACCTCGCCGCCGAGGGCGAAAGCCTCGATATCGGCCAGATTACGCGCCTTCAGCGTTTGAAGACCGGCGCGTTGATCGCCTTCGCGGCGCAATCGGGCGCCATTCTGGGCAAGGCGCCGGCCCATATCCGCCATACCCTTGTCGCATTCGCCCACGATCTTGGTCTCGCGTTCCAAATGGCGGACGATTTGATCGACGTGGAGGGTTCCTCGGTGGATGCGGGCAAGGCGACGGGCAAGGACCAAGCGCGCGGCAAGGCGACCTTCGTGTCGATCCTGGGGCCCGAGCGCGCGCGCGCCCAGGCGGCGTTGCTGGCCGAGCAAGCGGCCAAGCATCTCGACCTGTTCGACGCGAAGGCCGACCATCTGCGCGCTTTGGCGCGCTGGACCGTGGCGCGCAAGGCATGAGCGGCCCCGGCCATAATTCCGGCGAGACGCCGCATCTCGACCGCGCTTGCGATCATGCGCAATTGCGCAAGATGGACGCGGTCGAGCTCAAACACGTCGCCGAGGAATTGCGCCGCGAGACGATCGCGGCCGTCGCGGGCACGGGCGGGCATTTGGGCGCGGGGCTTGGTGTGGTCGAATTGACCGTCGCCTTGCATCACGTCTTCGACACGCCGCGCGACCGGCTGATTTGGGACGTCGGCCACCAAGCCTATCCGCACAAGATCCTCACCGGCCGCCGCGACCGTATTTCTACGCTGCGCCAAGGCGGCGGGTTGTCGGGCTTCACCAAACGCAGCGAAAGCGAGTTCGATCCGTTCGGCGCGGCGCATTCCTCGACGTCGATTTCGGCGGCGTTGGGCATGGCCGTCGCGCGCGATTTCAACGGCGACAAGCGCCATTGCATCGCGGTCATCGGCGACGGCTCGATGTCCGCCGGCATGGCCTACGAGGCGATGAACAACGCGGGCGCGATGCGCGCGCGTCTGATCGTTATCCTCAACGACAACAACATGTCGATTGCACCCCCGGTGGGTGCCATGAGTTCCTATCTCTCGCGGCTCATTTCCTCGCGGCCTTATGTGGGCTTGCGCAGCTTGGCGCGCGAAGTCGCGAGCCATCTGCCCAAGCCCTTGTTCCAAGCGGCCGAGCGCGCGGAGGAATTCGCGCGCGGCATGGTCGCGGGCGGCGGCACGTTGTTCGAGGAGATGGGATTCTATTACGTCGGCCCGATCGACGGCCATAATCTCGACCATCTGCTGCCGATCCTGCGCAATGTGCGCGACAGCCGCGACGACCGGCCCGTGCTGATCCATGTGATCACGCAAAAGGGCAAGGGCCATCCGTTCGGCAAGGAAGCCGAGGATCGTTACCACGCGGTCAATAAATTCGATCTGCAAGTCGCGAATGACGGCGTTCTCAAAGGGGCCGCCAAACCCGCCGGCGCCAAGGCGCCGACCTATACGCGCGTCTTCGCCGACGCGCTGATCGACGCCGCCGACAAGGACCCGAAGATCGTCGCGGTGACGGCGGCGATGCCGTCGGGCACGGGCCTCGATCTTTTCGCCAAGAAGCATCCCAAGCGCTGCTTCGACGTGGGTATCGCCGAACAGCACGCCGTGACCTTCGCGGCGGGCATGGCGGCGGACGGGTTGAAGCCGTTCGTCGCGATCTACTCGACCTTCCTGCAGCGCGGCTACGACCAAGTCGTGCACGACGTGATGCTGCAATCCCTGCCGGTGCGCTTCGCGCTCGACCGTGCCGGGCTGGTGGGGGCGGACGGCGCTACGCATGCCGGGATCTACGATCTCGCCTATCTCGGCTGCCTGCCCGATTTCGTCGTGATGGCGCCGGGCGACGAAGCCGATCTCGCGCGCATGGTCGCGACTTGCGCCGCCTACGACCAAGGCCCGATCGCCGTGCGTTTCCCGCGCGGCGAAGGGTTGGGCGTGGCGATGCCGGAGCCCGGCGAGAAGATCGAGATCGGCAAGGGCCGCGTGTTGCGCGACGGCAATGCGGTCGCGATCCTCAATCTCGGCGGGCGCTTGGCCGAATGCCAAAAGGCGTGCGACGCGCTGGCCCAGCAAGGCTTGTCGGCGACGCTTGCCGATATGCGTTTCTTGAAGCCGCTCGATCTCGATCTGGTGCTGCGTCTCGCGCGGTCGCATGAAGTCGTGCTGACGGTCGAAGAAGGCAGCCCCGGCGGGTTCGCCGCTGCCGTTCTGCAAGCCTTGGCAAATGCGGGCGCGCTCGACGCCGGTCTCAGAATCCGCGCATTGACGCTGCCCGATCGCTTGATCGACCACGACACGCCGGAGCGGCAATATGCCGAAGCCGGTCTCGACGCGCGCGCGATCGTCAATTCCGCGTTGGCGGCGCTGGGCCGCGCCGAAAAGCGCGCTTGAAGAAGCGCCTCGACCAATTGCTGGTGGAGCGGGGCTTGGCCGAAAGCCGGGCCAAGGCGCAGGCCGCGATCATGGCGGGCCTCGTCTTCTCCAACGAAAAACGCCTCGACAAGCCGGGCACGCCGGTCGCCGAAGATTTGGCGTTGGAAGTGCGCGGCCAGCCGCATCCGTGGGTCAGCCGCGGCGGCTTGAAACTCGCGCATGCGATCGACGCGTTCGGCATCGACGTCGCGGGCAAGATCGCCATCGATGTGGGGGCGTCGACCGGCGGATTCACCGACGTGTTGCTGACCAAAGGGGCCGCGAAGGTCTATGCCGTCGATGTCGGCCACGGGCAGCTCGCGTGGAAACTGCGCAACGATCCGCGCGTGATCGTGCTCGAAAAGACCAATGCGCGGCATCTGAGCGCCGCCGAGATTCCCGAAGCGCCCGACATAGTCGTGTGCGACGCGAGCTTCATCGGCCTCGAAACCGTTTTGCCCGCCGCTTTGGCTCTGGCCAAGCCGGGTGCGGTTGTCGTCGCGCTGATCAAGCCGCAATTCGAAGTCGGCAAGGATCGCGTGGGCAAAGGCGGCGTGGTGCGCGAGCCCGAACTTCATGCCGAAGTGCGTGCGCGCATCGCGCAATGGCTGCCGCGCATCGGCTGGACGGTGTTCGGCGAGGATGAAAGCCCGATCCAGGGCCCCGAAGGCAACCGCGAATTCCTGATCGCGGCGCGGAAGGCTTAGTACAGCACCGCGGCCATCGCGCCCATCAGGCAGGTGGCGAGCGTGCCCGCGACCAGCGATTTGAAGCCGAGTTCGACGATTTCCGGACGGCGCGCCGGGCACATCGTCGCCATGCCGCCGATCATGATGCCCAGCGATCCGAAATTGGCGAAGCCGCACAGCGCGTAGAGCATGATGAGCCGCGTGCGTTCGGACAATCCAGCGCCGCCGTCGCCCGCCAGCGACAGATAGGCGACGAATTCGTTGAGCGCGGTTTTCTGACCGAGCAAAGCCCCCGCTTGCGGCGCTTCGGCCCACGGAATGCCCATCAGCCAGCAGATCGGCGCGAAGATCCAGCCCAGCATGCGCTCTATCTTCAATGGCGCGCCGAACGCGTCCGGCAGCAGGCCAAGGCCCGCATTGACCAGGGCGACGAGGGCGACCAGCACGATCAGCATCGCGCAGATATTGAGCAGCAATTCGAGCCCGGCGGCCGTGCCTTTGACGATCGCGTCCATCGTGCCGTTGGCGACGGGCTCCAGCGGGCCCAATTCGCCCTCGGTCGCGCCCGGTGTGGATTCCGGCACCATGATCCGCGCGACCAGGATCGTGACCGGGGCCGACAGCAGCGAGGCGATCAGGATATGCGCGAAAGCGTCGGGCACGATGCGCCCGATCAGCGTGGCGTAGAGCACCATCACCGTGCCCGCGATCGACGCCATGCCGCCGACCATCACGATGAAGAGTTCGGCACGGGTGAGCTTTGCCAGATACGGGCGGATGAACAGCGGCGCTTCGACCATGCCGACGAACACGTTCGCGGCGGTGGAAAGTCCCACGGCGCCGCCCACGCCCATCGTGCGGCGTAAGGCCCAGGCAATTCCGCGCACGATCGCGGGCATCACGCCCCAATGGAACAGCACGGTCGTCAGCGCCGAAACGACCAGCACGATCGGCAAGGCCTGGATCGCCAAGACGAACGAAGCGCCCGGGAATTTCTCGTCGAACGGCAAGGGGCCGCCGCCGAGATAGCCGAAGACCAAAGTGGTCCCTGCGCGCGTCGCGTCCGCGATCGCTTGGACGGGTGCGTTCAGCAGCCCGATCGTCGTGGCGACGTAAGGCAGTTTTAGGAACAACGCCGCGCAGACGAACGACACGGCAAGACCTAGCAACGCCGCGCGCAGGCTCACATGGCGGCGATTTTCGGCCAGCGCCCAGGCGATGCCCAGAATCGCGAACATGCCGAAAAACGCCTGTATGCGATCCATCGCCTTATTCCCTCGGCAGTGGCCAATGGCGCCGGACGGCGTCGAAGATCACGCGCGGCTTGGTGTCGAGCCCGGCGCCGAGAATGGTGAAGCCGGGTTTCGTGCCCGGGCGGCGCACGATCAGATCGCCCATCCAGCGGCTGCCGAGTTTGAGCTTCGAATAGGTCTCGGGATCGACATAGATGTCGAGGCGCCCGCCGCCGAGCGCGCGGATTCCCGTGCCGAGCGCCAATTCCTCGATCTTGTCCCACCCGATCGGCGCGTCGGCGACGCCGGGCATTTCCAGCCCGTCCTTGCCGACCGTGATCTTGGGCGCGTCGTCGCGGAATTGCTGGCCCATCAGCACACCCCAAAACGCGGCGATGCCCAGGAACAGCAGCGCCGCGCCCAGCGTTTCGCCTTGTTTCCAGGCTTGCCAGGTGACGGCGACGGCGAGGCCGAACACGCCGGACGCGAAAAGGAGATTGAGACCCGCCATGCGCCGCGACCGGCGTACGATCAAAGTCTTCAGATCGAGCGCCACGGAATCAGCCGCATTGCGCGCGGTGGCGCAGCTTATGATCGGCGAGCACGCAGGCCATCATCGCTTCGCCGACGGGCACGGCGCGAATACCCACGCACGGATCGTGGCGGCCTTTGGTGACGATTTCCGTCTCGTTGCCGTCGATATCGATCGTGCGGCGCGGCGACAGGATCGACGAGGTCGGCTTCACCGCGAAACGCACGACGACCGGCTGACCGGTGGAAATGCCGCCCAGAATGCCGCCCGCGTGATTGGACAGGAAGGTCGGGCCCGCATTGCCGGCGCGCATCTCGTCGGCATTGGCTTCGCCCGACAATTCGGCGGCGGCGAAACCGTCGCCGATTTCCACGCCCTTCACCGCGTTGATGCCCATCATCGCTGCGGCGAGATCGGAGTCGAGCTTGCCGTAGATCGGCGCACCCCAGCCGGCGGGCACGCCGTCGGCGACCACTTCGATCACAGCACCGGCGGACGATCCCGCCTTGCGCGTCGCATCGAGGAATTCTTCCCACTTCGCGGCCATGTCGCGATCGGGGCACCAGAAGGGATTTTCGCCGCAGGCCGACCAATCCCATTTCGCGCGGTCGATCTTGTGCGGGCCGATCTGCACGACCGCGCCCCGAATCGTCACGCCATCGCCCAGCACGCGCCGCGCGACCGCACCGGCCGCCACACGCGCCGCCGTTTCGCGCGCAGACGAACGCCCGCCGCCGCGATAATCGCGAATGCCGTATTTGGCCCAATAGGTGTAGTCGGCGTGGCCGGGGCGGAACTTCGCCGCGATTTCCGAATAATCCTTGGAGCGCTGATCCTCGTTGCGGATCATCAGCGACAAGGACGTGCCGGTCGTCTGCCCTTCGAACACGCCCGACAGGATCTCGACCGTGTCGGACTCGCGGCGTTGCGTGACAAATCGCGACGTGCCCGGCTTGCGCTTGTCGAGGAAGCCTTGAATGAAGGCCTCGTCCAGCGCCAAGCGCGGCGGCACGCCGTCGACGACGGCGCCCAGCGCCGGGCCATGGCTTTCGCCCCAGGTCGTGACCCGGAACAGCGTGCCGAAGGAATTGGCGCTCATGCGCCCTTGTTCTTGAAGCCGGCGAGCAGATCGGAAAGCTCGCCCGCCGATTCCGTCGCCATCATGCCGACGACGTGATAGCCGCTATCGACGTGCAGGACTTCGCCGGTAACGCCCGAGCCGAGTTCCGACAACAGGTAGAGCGCCGAGCCGCCGACGTCTTCGATCGTCGTGCCCCGGCGCAACGGCGCGTTCAGCTCGTTCCACTTTTGAATGTAGCGGAAATCGCCGATGCCCGACGCCGCGAGCGTGCGGATCGGGCCCGCCGAGATCGCGTTGACGCGGATATTCTCCGGTCCCAGATCGGCGGCCAGCGCGCGCACCGACGCTTCGAGCGCCGCTTTGGCGACGCCCATCACGTTGTAATGCGGGATGATGCGTTCGGCGCCGATATAGGAAAGCGTCAGCATCGCGCCGCCTTCCTTCATCAAGGGCCGCGCGCGGCGCGCCACGTCCGTAAACGAGAACACCGAGATGTCCATCGAGTTCAGGAAGTTTTCGCGCGTCGTGTCGACGTATTTGCCCTTCAGCTGGTCCTTGTCGGAATAGGCGATGGCATGGACGACGAAGTCCAGCTTGCCCCAGCGCTTGGCGATTTCGTCGAACGCCTTGTCGAGCGACGCCGTGTCGGTGACGTCGGCCGACACCAGAAAATCCGAGCCGAGCTGTGCGGCCAAGGGACGCACGCGCTTCTCCAGAGCCTCGCCCTGATAGGTGAGCGCGAGTTCGGCGCCGTGTTCGACCACGGCCTTGGAAATGCCCCAGGCGATGGAGCGATCGTTGGCGACGCCCATGACGAGGCCGCGTTTGCCCTGCAGCAGGGCTTTGGATTCCGACATGCGTTTCTAAGTCCGCGTTTCGACTGGCGAATTGGCGGGCATCCTACACGAAAGTCCGGGGCAGGCAACGCCGGGATGGCGCGTTTGTGTGCGGAGCAATAAAAAACCCGGCTCCGCGTGGCGCGGAGCCGGGTTCGGCATTCCCGAAGACGCGCGGCGCGCGGTTAGTTGACGACCTTCCAACTGCCGTCCTGCTGGCGGCAGGCGGTGCCGTAGGCTTGCTCTTCCTTGCCGCCGACGGTCACCGTCGTCTGGTATTCGCGGCACTGGTTGCCGGCCGAGTCGCGGCCTTCGCGGGTCGGGGTCACGGTGCCGGAATTGCCCGAATCCGGGTTGCTCCAGCTGATCTTCTGCCCGACCGGGGCGGTCTGCGCGGTCGTCTCGGCGCGCTGCATATGCGCGCGGTCCGCGCGGTCGAGCGACTTGCCGATTTCGCGGCCCAGGAATGCGCCGGCGAGCGTACCGACCGCTACGCCGACGAGCTGGCCGCGCCCGCCGCCGAATTGCGAACCGGCAACGGCGCCGCCGATGCCGCCCAGAATCGTACCGAAATTTTCCTTCTGCCCGCCTTCCGAACAGGCGGCGAGCGACAAGGCGATGGCGCCGACGGCGAAAATCTTGATCCCACGCATTTTTCCGTCCTCCTTAGACGGTTGGACGGGTTGCGAAATTCCGTCCTGAAGCGATAACGATTCCCGTTCGCACTCTATTCCAAACACGGCCTTGGTCGAAGCGTATGCCCGGTCTATTTAGGGGCCATGGAAAACGAATCACAGCCCCCGGCCGAACTCGATCCCGCCGTCGATCCCGTCGCGCGTTTCGCGGCTTGGCTCGACGAAGCGCGCGCGAAGGAAATCAACGACTCCGAAGCGATGGCCGTCGCGACGGTGGGCCAAGATGGCATGCCCAGCCTCAGAATGGTGCTGCTGAAAGATTTCGATACACGCGGCTTCGTGTTTTACACGAATTTCGAAAGCAAGAAGGGCACGCAGCTTCTGGCGCATCGCAAGGCCGCGTTGCTATTCCATTGGAAGTCGCTGCGCCGCCAAGTGCGCATCGAAGGCGACGTGGAGGTCGTGACGGACGCGGAGGCCGACGCCTATTTCGCCTCGCGCCCGCGCGGCAGCCAGATCGGCGCTTGGGCTTCGCTTCAGTCGCGCCCGATGGAGGGCCGCTTCGCGCTGGAGAAGCGCGTCGCCGAATACACGCTGAAATTCGGGCTGGGTGCGGTGCCACGCCCGCCGCATTGGTCGGGCTTTCGCGTGAAGCCCGTCACGATCGAGTTCTGGCACGACCGGCCGTTCCGTCTGCACGAGCGGCTTGTGCATCGGCGCGAGGGCGACGTTTGGCGCACGGAGCGCCAATTCCCATGACCGCGCTGGCCACGACCATTTCGCCCGAGGAACGCGGCGCGTTGATGCGCCGCGCGACATACGCCTCGGTCGCGGTCGCCGGCCTTCTGATCGTCGCGAAGACCGGGGCTTGGGCGATCACCGATTCCGTATCGGTGTTGTCCAGCCTGCTCGACTCGCTGCTCGACGCGGCGGCATCGATCGTCAATCTGATCGCGGTGCGCCACGCGCTCGCCCCGGCCGACGCCGAACATCGCTTCGGCCACGGCAAGGCGGAGGCGCTGGCCGGTCTCGCCCAGGCCGCGTTCATCGGCGGCTCGGCGTTGCTGCTGCTGTCCGAAGCCATACATCGCTTGTGGACGCCGGTGCCGGTTGAAAGGGGCGAGGTCGGCATCGCGGTCATGGCGTTGTCGATGGCGCTGACCTTCGCGCTTGTCCGCTATCAGATGTATGTCGTGGCGCGCACCGGATCGCTGGCTGTGGGCGCGGACCGTCTGCATTACGCGTCCGATTTCCTGCTGAACGGCGCCGTCATCGTCTCGCTGCTCGCGTCGATGGCGTTCCGCATCGACGTTCTCGATCCGCTGGCGGGGCTCGCGATCGGCGGCTACATCCTGTGGGGTGCGGCGAAGATCGGGCGCGACGCGCTCGACCATCTGATGGACCGCGAATTGCCCGAGGATACGCGCGCGAAGATCGTCGCCATCGCGCGCGCCAATCCGCTGATTTTGGACGTCCACGATTTGCGCACCCGTGCGGTTGGTCCGAATATCTCGGTGCAGATGCATCTGGAGAT
Source organism: Tagaea sp. CACIAM 22H2 (assembly GCA_014444615.1). Lineage (GTDB taxonomy): Bacteria > Pseudomonadota > Alphaproteobacteria > CACIAM-22H2 > CACIAM-22H2 > Tagaea. The sequence goes on from PVXE01000024.1 coordinate 21,785, forward strand.
CGACGGCAACCTGACGCTCAACCAGGCGCATGCGGCGGCCGATGCGGTGGAGGAAGCCGTGATGGCCGCCTTTCCGGGATCGGACGTGATCGTCCATATGGATCCGGCCGGCATCGTCGAAACAAGGCGCGACGCGCATTGACGGGCGCGATGGACCAAACGCGCGCGCTGGCGCTTCTCGCCGACCCCGCGACGCATGGCGGCGAAACCCCGTCGCGGATCGATACGCATATCTCCGCCGTGTTCCTGACCGCGACGCGCGCCTACAAGCTCAAACGCGCGGTCAAGTTTCCGTTCCTCGATTTCTCGACGCTCGCCGCGCGCGAGAAAATGTGCCGCGCCGAGATCGCCGTGAATCGCGCTTGGGCGCCGGAAATCTATCTCGGCGTCGAGAAAGTGACCGAAGCCGGGATCGGCGGACCAGGCGCGGCGCTCGATTGGGTCGTGGTCATGCGCCGCTTCGACGGCGGCGGGTTGTGGGATACGCGCGCCGCGCGCGGCGATCTCGGCGCCCGCGACATGCGCATGCTCGCGGATGTATTGGCGCGCGTGCATCACGCGGCGGAAATCGTCGTGACGCGAGGCGGGGCGGACGATTTGCGTTGGGTCGAGGATGGCGACGCCGAAGACCTCGCCAAGTTGTTCGACAAAAGCGAAGTCACGGCGCTCGACGAAGCGACGCGCGCCGAGATCGCGCTTCATCGCCGCTTGATCGAGGCCCGGCGCACGGGCGGCGCGGTGCGCCGCTGTCATGGCGACATGCATCTGCGCAATATCTGCACGATCGACGGCATGCCCGTGCCTTTCGACGGGATCGAGTTCGACGATCGTGTGTCGTGCGTCGACACGCTCTACGATCTGGCCTTTCCGGTTTTCGATCTGATCCGTATCGGGCGGCGCGATCTCGCCAACGCGTTGTTCGCGCGCTACCTGCAGCGCCGGCCCGACGAGCCGGGCCTCGCCTTGCTGCCGCTGTATCTGTCGTTGCGCGCGGCGATCGCGGCCAAGACGCGCGGCTTTTCCGCCGCCAATCAGAAGGACGAAGCGCGTGCGCGGATCGAACGCGAAGCCGCCGCGCAATGTTTCGCGTTGGCGCGTTCCTTCCTGTCCGAACGGCCGAAGCCGATGCTTGCCGCCGTCGGCGGATTGTCGGGATCGGGCAAGTCGGCGGTCGCTTCGGGGATCGCGCCGCGTATCGGCGTAGCGCCTGGAGCGGTGATCTTGCGCACGGATGTCGAGCGCAAACGCTTGGCCGGCGTCGAACCCGAAGCGGCGCTGCCGCCCGAAAGCTATACGCGCGAAGCCAGCCGCGCCGTCTATGACGGGTTGTACGAACGCGCGCGCGCGGCCCTGGCCGCGGGGCATTCCGTCGTCGTCGATGCCGTTTTCGCCGATCCGGCCGAGCGTCATACGATGCGCGACATCGCCCGTGCGGCCGGTGTAGAATTCCGGGGTCTGTGGCTCGATTGTCCGGCGCAAGTGCGGCTCGCCCGCGTCGCCGGACGGACGGACGACGCGTCGGATGCAGGTGTCGCCGTGGCGGCCGAGCAAGCGGCGCGCGAGTTGGGGGAGATCGACTGGCGGCATCTCGATGCCGCCGCCGCGCCGGCGCAAGTAATTTCCGACGCTTGCCGCGTGGTTGATACAGGTCAATCCCATACCGATATCTAGGGTGTAATCTCCTTCGTGAAATGGAGGTCGCTATGGGCTTCAAGGTCGTACTCGTTCCGCTGTCCGGTTCCGCCGCCGACGAACGCGCATTGGCGACGGCTGCCGCCGTCGCGCGCAAATTCGGCGCGCGCGTCGAGGCGCTGCACGCCGCGGGCGATCCGCGCGACGCGGTTCCCTTCGTGGGCGAGGGCGCTTCGGGCGCGCTGGTCGAACAGATCGTCGGCGCCGCCGAGAAGGATTTGAAGCGCCGCGCGCAAACCGCGCGCGCGACCTACGACGCGTGGCGCAAATCCGCCGGCGTCGATTGCGAGATCATCGAACCGGAAGGTTCGGAGGAGGACGCGATCGCGCGCTACGGCCGCTTCGCCGATTTGATCGTGCTGCCGCGCCCGTCGGACGACGACCAGATCGCCTCGACCGTCGCGTTCGAAACCGCGCTGCTGGAAACCGGCCGACCGGTGATGGTGGCGCCGCTGTCGGGCGAGGTTTCGTTCGACGGCCCCGTCGCCTTCGCCTGGAACGGCAGCCGCGAAGCGGCGCGCGCGCTGGGCGCGGGCATGCAGTTCCTGAAAGGGGCGAGCAAGGTCGTCGCGATCGTCGCGGGCATCAAGGTGGCCGAGAACGATCAAGCGCCGCTCGAAGCCTATATGGCGAGCCACGGGCTGAAGATTGAGATCGCGCGCGCCGACGTGCCGACGATCCAAGCCGGTCCGCATGTGCTTGCGGAATCGGTCAAGGCGGGCTGCGGCCTGCTGGTGATGGGCGCCTATACGCATAGCCGCCTGCGCCAGCTCGTGTTCGGCGGCGTCACGCGCCACGTTCTGCAAAACGCCACGTTGCCGGTGCTGATGGCGCATTAACAACGCGCCGCGAACGGCACCGGCAAGCCCGAGGGGGGAGGGGCTCGCCATGTTGACCTGGGTCGATTGCTTGGCGCTTGCCGATCTGACGGCGGACGAAGTGCGCGCGATCGCGGAGCACGAACATATCTCCGAGATGGCCGCGGTCGAGCTCGGCGCCTTTTTGTGCCAGGACGCCGCCGGCGTAAGGCACGTGAAAGCGATGATCCGCGACGATATCGCGGCGGCGACGTCGCGCGGCGATCATGTGCGCGCGGCGACCCTAAAACTGGCGTTGCAGCATTTCTGCAAGACGCATCCCGACAACCCGGAATGCGGTAAGGCGAATTGAGCGAAGGAAGTATGATGGCTTTGAAACATATCCGTCTCGAACTCGCGCGCACCAAAACGAAGCCGGACGGCGATTCCGGCATCGGCTACGAGTTCGCGGCCCCGTTGACCGCCGATGGGCATCTCGATCCCGACGGCTGGAAGAAGGACAAGGACCGCTGCACCGTGCGCCGTTTCGCGCGCGGCGAAGCGGACGAAACCGGCCTGCTGATCCACGGGCGCGGCGGGCGCTGGGCGTTCTCCTACGCGGCCGGCGACGACGACGACGAGCCGATCTTCAAATTCGACCGGCATCGTTTCGCGCCGGGCGAGTACGTGTCGATCACGGAACATGACGGCGAAACGCTGCCTTTCAAGGTCGTTTCCGTCCGCTGAGATTGCGGGCTAAACTCCGCCTATGGCGGAAGCGCAAAAAACCCTCGTCCTGACCGGCGCCTCGCGCGGGATCGGCCACGCGACCGTGAAGCGCTTCGCTTCCGCGGGCTGGCGGCTGTTCACCTGTTCGCGCGAAGCGATCCCCGCCGATTGCCGCGTCGACCCCAATTGGGCCCATCACGTCGCCTGCGATTTGTCGGTGCCGGCCGACCGCCGCCGCTTCGTCGACGAGGTGAACGAGCTTCTGGGCGACGGGCCGTTGCATGCGCTGGTCAATAACGCGGGTGTGAGCCCCAAAACGCCCTACAAAGAACGGCTGGGCGTGCTGCACGGCGAGCTCGAGGCTTGGCACAAAGTCTTCGAGCTGAATTTCTTCGCCGCCCTGGATCTCACGCGCGGCTTCGCGGCGTCGCTGGCGCGCGCGCGGGGCTGCGTTGTCAACATCACCTCGATCGCGGCACATCGCGCGCACCCGTTCGCGGGCTCGGCCTATTCCACGTCGAAGGCGGCGCTGTCGGGTCTCACGCGCGAAATGGCGGTCGAGCTTGCGCCGCTGGGCATTCGCGTCAACGCCGTGGCGCCGGGCGAGATCGTGACGGAAATGATCTCGCCGGAATACGAGCCGCTGATCAACCGCATCCCGATGCAGCGCATGGGGACGGCCGCCGAAACGGCCGACGCGATCTTCGCGTTATGCTCGCCCGATTTCGCCTATGTGACCGGCGCCGAAATCCCGGTCAATGGCGGGCAGAATTTGGTTTAGCCGCCGACCGCCGCGCGTTTGGCGGCGTACCAATCGCGCCAGCGCTCGGCTTCGGCGATGTCCTGAACGAGCCATTCGCCCATCAGCCCGTCGCTGCCGCGTGCGACGAGATCCTTCAGGCGCGCGATCTCGCTCTCCGCGAGTTCGACGAGCTGGTCGAGCTGTGCTGCGCGATCTTCGGGCGGCAGCAGTTCGAGGAAGCGCAATTTGAGCGCCACGACCATCTTGGAAAGATCGGTCATCGGCCCGCGCACCGGCCCGCGCAGCAGATCGCGCAGCGCCTCGCGGCCCTTCTCGGTCAGCGTCAATTCGCTGTCGGCGGTCAGGCTTTGGCCGGGCCCCGCGCGCCTTCCGACCGTCTCGATCATGCCGTCGTAACGCAGCTGTTCGATCGATACGCCCAGAACGTCGAGCGACGGGCCCATCAGGCGCGAGACGAATCCGCGTACCGACATCGACAAGGCGCCCAGCGTGACGTTGCCGCGCGACAGCTCGCCCAGCGCCGCGAGACGCACCGCCTCGGCCGGAATCAGCGAGCGATCGCCTTGGCGCGGCATCAGGGCAATTCCTTGATGCGGTCGAGCGGATAACGCGAGACTTCGTCGAGCAGCTTCACGAGCTTCGCCGCCGCGTGGTCGACGACCTTCCGGCCGCGCTCCGCGTCCGCGTCGCGCGCGTTGCCGACGGCGCCGGAGATATGGATATCCTGCGCCTGCCAGGCGAGCGCGCTTTGCCCCGTGAAGGTCAGCAGCTCGAATTCCTTGGCGAGGGCGAATTGGCCGGGCACGAAATTGTCGATCTTGCTTTCGCGCACTTTCTCGGGCGCCAAATGCATCATCATCGACGTTTCCACGCCGCCGGCATGGATGCCGAACTTCGCTTCCTTCGCGTCCCACAAGCCTTCGGGCATGCCGAAGGCCCACCACGACGTCGCGACCGCCGCCATGCCCAAGCGCACGCGCAGATCGCGCGCGACGATGTCCATGATCTGCGGCTGGCCGCCATGCGAGTTGTACATCACGAATTTGCGAAGCCCCGCGCGATGCACGCATTCGCCAAGCTCGGTCCAAATGCGGATCAGCGTTTCGGCCGAGAAGGACAGCGTGCCGGGATAGGCGAGATGCTCGTTCGACTTGCCCACGTCCTGCTGCGGCAGCACCACGACCGGCGTGGCGCCCGCCATGCCCGCCGCGCGCGCGACGATGCCTTCGCACAGGACCTGATCGACCGCGACGGTCAGATGCGGACCGTGCTGCTCGACTGCCGAGACCGGCAGCAGCGCCACCGTCTTGGCGGGGTCGAGGGTGCGGAATTCCTCGGTCGTCAGATCCAGCCAATTGCGCCAAGCCTGGGCCATGTCGAACTTCTCCGAAATGTTTGCCGCCGGATATATAGTGGACCCGTCCCGTTCGCGCCAGAAGGCGAGAGGTTTAGTTATGAAACGCCATAATCCGCCGGAGCTTTCGGCCCCGTTCGCGCGCTATTCCCATGCGGTGGAAGTGGACATGCCGGGACGCTTCCTGTTCGCCTCGGGCCAGCTGGGCCTCGCCAAGGACGGCGCGCTGCCGCCCGATTGCGCGGGGCAATGCGCGGTCATATTCCGGCATATCGACGCGATCTTGAAATCCGCGGGAATGACCCGCGCGGACGTGGTGCGCATCAACGCCTTCGTCACGTCGCGCGAGGAGATGCGCCCTTATATGGACGCGCGCGACGCGTGGCTCGAAGGCTTGGAACCGCCGGCCTCGACGCTGGTGATCGTGTCTGGATTCACCAAGCCCGAGTTCAAGGTCGAGATCGAAATCGTCGCCGCCCGTCCGCGCGACTGATTGCGCGTTTTGGCAAGACGCTTGCAAGCCCGCGCGCGACGCGCCTGTTGCGCGTGCGCAAAACTTGCGGAGCGAAGACGTGGCGGACCCCGAACGAGTCGTCCATTTGGCGCGGAATGTCGGCCGGCTGGCCGAAGAGAAGATCGGCGAGATCAACGCCGTGACGCGCGGCGTAAAAATGCTGGCCCTCAACGCGAAAATCGAAGCCACGCGGGCGGGCGAGGCGGGGCGCGGTTTCGGCGTCGTCGCCGACGAAGTCAAATCCGTGTCGATTTCGATTTCGCGCATCGCCGACGAGTTGTCGAGTGATCTGGCCGCCGCGACGCGCGAACTCTCCACGCTCGGCGCCGAGATGGTCGCGGGCATGCGCGGCCAGCGGCTGGCGGATCTGTCGCTGGCGATGATCGATATCGTCGACCGGAATCTCTACGAACGCTCCTGCGACGTGCGCTGGTGGGCGACCGATGCCGCCGTCGTCGGCGCGCTGGAGAGCGCCGATCCCGAGACGGCCGCGCATGCGGGGCGGCGGCTCGGCGTCATCCTGGGCGCCTATACCGTCTATCTCGACATATGGGTGGCCGATGCGGCAGGCCGGGTCGTCGCCAACGGCCGCGCCGGCCGGTTCGATGTCGCCGGCACGGACGTGTCGCACGAGAATTGGTATCGCCGCGCGATGGGATTGCGCAGCGGCGACGATTACGTCGCCATGGAGATCGCGCGCGAGCCGAGGCTGGAGAACGCGCCCGTCGCCACCTTCGCGACCGCTATCCGCCGGGGCGGTGCGAGCGACGGCGCGGTTATCGGCGCGCTGGCGATCCATTTCGATTGGGCCGCGCAATCGGCCGCCGTCGTCAAATCCGTGCGGCTGCTGGCGCATGAGCGCGAACGCACGCGCTGTCTGATCATCGATTCCACCGGGCGCATCATTGCCGCGTCGGACGACCAGGGCGCGCTCGCGGAGCATTTCCGCCTGGAAACGAAGGGCGAGCGCGCCGGCGCCTACGAGCTCGCGGACGGCACGACGGTCGCGTTCGCGGCGACGCCGGGCTACGAGACCTATCCGGGTTTGGGCTGGTACGGCGCGATCGTGCAGCGTGCCGAAGGCGCGCGTTAGACGGTGCCGTCCGACTGGCTGTTGAGCGACACGTCGAGGCGCTTCAGCATTTCATCGAGCTGGTCGAATTGCAGCCGGTTCTGGATGGCGCTCTGCATGAAGCGGTCGAAAATGCTCGAGGCGTGCAGCACGGCCATCGAGCAATAGCCGAGCACCCAGTAACGGCGATAGACGCCGGCCAGGAACTGGCGGAAGGGCTTGGGATCGCCCTCGTTCATGAACTTGCCGTGGCAGATCGTGTATTCGCCGAAGATCGACGACACGGTGGAGATGATGTTCCGCAGCTTTTTGATGACCTGCTGCCGGAACATATCCTGCTGTTCTTTGTAGTGCTTGTATTCGCGGATATCGAGCGGCACGGCGTCGGGCGAATTCAGCCACGACAGCACTTTCGCGGTCGCCGCCTTGTTGCGGTTGAACGTGTGCTCGTAGAACGACACGCCCTTCCAGCCCTCGAAAATCTGCTGCGCCTGATCGCCGGAAATGCCGAAGGCGGAAACGAACAGTTTCGCTTCCGGCATGGTCGGGTCCCACAACGCTTGCAGGAAGCGCGCGGAACGCTCGTTGACGTCGTTGGCGGAGGTGAGGCCCAGCGCTTTCGCGACGATCGGGTTCACCTTGCCGGCGATCAGCGTCTTGATGCCGGTTTCCTCGGCCTCGGAAATCGAGAAATAGCCGGGATGGACCTCGTCCTGGAACTTCGCGAGCGCGCTTTTCAGCAGGAACGGATCGAGCGAGGGAATCGAATCGATCAGCCGCAGGATTTCGACGTCGCGCTCGTAGGACTGCGAAATCTGGCCGATGTCGATCCCGACATGGTGCTTGATCAAATTTTCGAAATCGCGCTGACGCAGATAGATCGCGTAGCCGCCCGCCGCGATTTCGGTCGCGTCGTGGGGAATGTAGATCGCGGTTTCGATCGGGCGCTCGGATTTCGCCGCCGTATCCGCGACGGACGGCGCGTTGGCCGAGGGCGGCGGCGGCGGCTGATCGGCGAGCTGCTGATCGAAATTCGGATACTTGAAGATGACGGTCTTGTTGAGGCTGGGCGAGCGGAACATCGCCTTGTCGCCCGCGATCGTCTGCATCTTGATCAGACTCAGCGCCACCGACGAACCGCCATACACGATCTGATCGAGGATCGGGGATAGCGACTTCTTCTTCTTCTTCGCCGGATCGGGTTTTTTGGCGGGCGGGGCGTTCAAATCGATCACGCGTAACGGCAAGGTGAAAACAAGCCGGAACAATATTCCACCTGCGAGGATGGCGCAATCGCTCCGGTTCGGCGCGAATTGGAGTAATATTCAGGCGCAACTTCGCCGAATCCGAACGTGCGGATCATCGCCGTGACATCGTCAAGCGCCGGAACTTTCCCCCGAATCCTAAGGCTCGAAGCGGGCGATCTGTCGCTCGATCTCGCGCCCGAAATGGGCGGAATCATCGGCGCTTTTCGCACAAAGGCGGGGGGCGGCTTCGACATGTTGCGCCCGATCGGCGAGTCGTCGTTGGCGGCGCGCGATTCGGGTGCCGCGGCCAGCTATCCGCTGATCCCGTACTCGAACAGAATGCGCGATTGCACATTGTATTTTGCGAACCGCCGGTATCGCTTGGCGCCGAATTTCGGTTCGCATCCGCATTCGATCCACGGCAATGCCTGGCAGCGCGCCTGGGCCGTGGCCGAGGCGACATCGACGTCGGCGGCACTCACGCTCAATCATGACGCGAGTGGCGCCCGCGCCGCGGAATGGCCTTTTGCTTATCGTGCGGAGCAGCGCTACCGGCTGGACGAAAACGGTTTCGTGCTGGCGTTGTCGCTGACCAATACCGGCGAAGCGCCGGCCCCCGCCGGGATTGGCATTCATCCGTTTTTCGCGCGCACCACGGGCGCGCGGCTTTCGACCCAGGCGGCGGGGTATTGGCGCAACGACGACGGGATGATGCCGGTGGCGTTCGAACCCGTGCCGCCCGCGTGGAACTTCGCCGAAGGCAAGCTGGTGGCGCCACTCGCGATCGACAATTGCTTCGCGGGCTGGGCCGGGACCGCGCGGATCGAATGGCCGGAAGCGGGGCTTGCGCTCCACATGGCGGCCGATCCCGTTTTCGGCCATGCGGTGATCTACGTGCCGCCGGGCAAGTCTTTCTTCTGCGTCGAGCCGGTCAGTCACGCGAATGACGGGATGAACCGCATGGCGAAGGGGGCGGAAGATACGGGTGTGCGCGTGCTCGCCCCCGGCGAAACCTTGGCGGGCGAAATCCGCTTCGCCGTCGAGCGCCTATGACGGCGCCGATATTCGACGCCCATTTCCATATCGTCGACCCGCGCTTTCCGTTGATCGCGCAAGATGACAAGCCGCCCGAAAGCTATACCAGCGCCGATTACCGGCAAGCGGTCGAAGGGCTGGGCTTTGCGGGCGGCACGATCATCTCGGGCAGCTTCCAGGCCTTCGATCAGGAATATCTCGTCGCCGCGTTGGCCGAGCTCGGGCCCTTCTATGTCGGCGTGACGCAGATCCCGCAATCGATGCTCGATCACGAAATCCTGCGCCTGCACGAAGGCGGCGTGCGCGCGGTGCGCTACGATCTGCGCCGCAATCCGGCCGAAAGCCTCGCGCGGATCGAGAGCTTCGCGAAGCGCCTTCACAAACTGTGCGGCTGGCATATCGAGATCTACGCCGATCTGTCGAAGCTCTCCGCCGACGAAATCGCGATCCTCGCGCGCTTGCCCAAACTCGCGATCGACTATCTGGGGCTCAACGAACCCGGTCTCATCCATGCGGTCGAACTCGCGCGCGGCGGCGCCAAGGTGAAGGCAGCGGGGTTCGGGCGCGTATTGCTCGATCCGGTCAAGGCGATGGAGGCGATCGCCGCCGCATCGCCCGACGCGCTGATGTTCGGCAGCGATCTGCCCGCGACGCGCGCGCGCCGGCCGTTCGAGCCTGCCGATCTCGGCTTGATCGAAAGTGCGCTGGGCGCAGAGCTGGCCCGCAAGGCGCTGTATCAGACGGCGCTGGAATTCTACCGCCCGGCCGCGTCACAATCGCCCGCGTGACGGAGATCTCCTCAACATCGCCATCGCCGGTGCGCGAAGGATTGGCCGCGGGCGCCAAAGTCGGCGCCGGCATGCCGGCCCTGGTGCTGGGCGCATCCTATGTTGGGTTCGGCGGTTTCGTGCGCGACAACGCGCTGGGGCTCGACATTGCGATGTTCACGACGTTCACGGCCTGGGCGCTGCCGGGTCAGCTGGTGATGGTGGAACTTTATCTCGCCGGCGCGCCGCTGCTGGCGATCGCCCTTGGCGTGGCGCTCGCCAATATGCGTTTGGCGCCGATGTGCACGGTGATGCTGCCCGTCGTGCGCGTCGAAGGCCGGCCGGCGTGGCGGCTTTATCTCGCCGCCAACTGGGTGGCGATCACGTGCTGGGCGCTGACCATGCTGCACGCGCCCAATCAGCCGCGCGAGCAGCGCTTGTCGTGGTTCATGGGGTGCGCGCTGACCCTATGGGCGGCGTCGCTGGCCGGTTGTGCGATCGGCTATTTCGCCGCCGGCGCGTTTCCGCATCCGGTTTCGCTGGCGCTCGTGTTCCTCAATCCGCTCTATTTCGGCCTGCTGATGTTGCAGGATTTGCGCAACCGCCAGCGCCTGCTGTCGATGCTGTGCGGCGCGGGTTTGTGCGCGGTGCTGCATCCCTTCGTGCCGGAATGGAGCTTGCTGATCGCGGGCGTGGCGGGCGGTTCGCTCGCGTATCTTCTGTCGATGCGGGGCAAGGCATGAGCCCGCTCGGCATCTATATCGCGGCCGTGGTCACGGCGCTCGCCACCTATTTCTGGCGCGCTTTCGGCGTGGCGGTGGGCGGGCGGCTCGATCCGCAGGGGCGCGCCTTCGAATGGTTTTCCTGCATCGCCTATGCGGTGCTCGCGGCGCTGGTCGTGCGGCTCGTGGTTTTCCCGGCCGGCGGCTTGCTGGAATTGACGCTGCCCGTGCGCCTGTCGGCCTTCGCGCTGGCGATCGGCGTGTTCTTCCTGGCGCGACGCAACGTTTTTCTGGGTTGCGGGGCGGGAACCAGCGCCGTCGCACTGGCGGCGTGGCTGACGTGATGTAGAATTGCGTATCGTGACCCGCGTCATCGCCCTTGTTCTGTCGTTCTTCGCCGCTTCGGCCTTCGCCCAAACGCCCGTGCCGGCCCCGGCGCCGGCGGCGGGCGAATGCACGGCCGACGGTCTGGCGCGCGACAAGGTCGACCGCATCACGTCGACGCTGCTCGATATGGGTTTCGTCGGGCTCGACAAGATGGAGATCGTCGACGGCTGCTACCGCGCGACCGCGCGCAACGGGCGCGGTGAAGTGGTCATTTTGACCTTCGACGCGGCGGGCGAGTTGATCGGGCTTGGCGTGGGCAGCGCGCCGCCGCGCTTCGCGACACCGCGCGACGGTTTGCGGCCGGCGGATTGATGTCGGGCGAGCGCGGTTCCTTGGCGCGTTGGTGGGACGGCAAGGCCGAGGCGCGCGCCAAATTCCACGCCTGGTGGGAAGGCTACGAGTTCCAAGCGCGCGGCCGGCCGGCCGCCGCGTCCGAGACCGCACCGCCGCCGCCCGTGCTGGCCGAACCGCGCCCGCGCGCCAAACCCACCGGCAAGGTTCTGGTGCGCGAGTCTTGGCCGCCCGAGCGCATCAAAGTCGCGCAGATGGTGTGGGGCGACGGATTCTCGTTTCCCGGCGGCATCGATTACGCGGTCGAGATCACGCAAGCGTTGAAACTCGCGCGCGACGGGCGCGGGCTGGATATCGGCTGCGGTCTGGGCGGCGGCACCCGCGCGATCGCCTGCGCCTACGGCGCGATCGTCGACGGCTACGACCTGACGCCCGAGCTCGCCCATGAAGGTCACGGCCTGTCGATCGCGGCGTCGTTGAGCGACCGCGCGCCGATCGATTTCCTCGACATGGACCGCGATATATTCAAGCCGAAGCATTACGACGCCGCGCTGATCCGCAATACGCTGTCGCTGATCTCCGACAAGGCGACGCTGATCAAGCGCGTCGCGGCGGCGTTGAAGCCGGGCGGGCGCCTGCTGACCGTCGAGTTCTGTCTGGCGCGCGAGGACGCGCATGGCGCCGCACTCGACGCCTATCGCTTGGGCGAGGCGACGGCCCCGCGGCTCGCGACCCTGCCGGTTCTCGCCGCGCGTATCAAGGAAGCGGGGCTCGCGGTTCTGGGCGTCGAAGATCACACCGACACGTTCATGCGCACGGTCCTGACCGGCTGGGCGAAGATCGACGCGCTGGTCAAGCGCGGCCAGCTCGACGCCAAGGAAGGCGCGGCGCTGATCGGCGAAGCGGAGCTGTGGCAGCGCCGATTGAGCGCGTTGCGGTCGGGCGATCTGCGTGTCGCGCGCATCCTCGCCACGGCGGCGCAGGCGGGTTAGGCGGGCGAGTTCTCCGCCGCTTTGGCTTCGGCCGCTTCGCGCGCGGCGACTTCCGCCACGCGGCGCTTGTTGGCGCGGTGCGTGCGGATCGCCAGCGCGATCAGCGTGGCGAACAGGCACAGCACCACGATCTTGATCGGCCAAGCGGCTTTGGTGAACACCTCGCCCAGCAAGTAGCCCGCACCCGCGAAGGTGCAGGACCACACGCCCGCGGCGATGAAGTTCAGCACCATGAAGCGCGGCCAGAACAGATTGCTCATGCCGCACGCAAAGGAGCTGAAGTTCCGCACCACGTAGATGAAGCGGAAGGCGAGGATGAAGCCCGTGTTGTATTTGTGCAGAAGATCGAGCGCCACGTCGGTGCCGGGTTTGAGGCGCGGGAAGCGCGCGATCAAACGGTGGCCATAGCGCCGCCCGAGGAAGAAATAGAGGTTGTCGCCGCAAAAACTGCCGATCCACGCGCAGGCGATCAGATAGTCGACGCGCAGAATTCCGAAAGCGGGGCTCGCCGCGATGCCGGCGAAAATGACGAAGGTTTCGCCTTCGAAAAACGTCCAGACGAACGTCAGAAGGTAGAACCAATCGCCGTACCCGGCGATCCAGTCGATCCAGCTTTCGAGTGACATTGGCGGCGTTTGAAGCGTCCCTGAAAGCGCGCACTGTACGGGCGGGTGCGCGGCCTGTCCATCGTGCTAAATCACGGCAGGGCACCGAAAATTGGACATTTTCGTGTATGTGTCCGCCCTGATATTCCGCGCCCCCAGACCCCGGTTGACAGGGGCGGGGGATGTCCCTATGTTCCGCGCCTCATTCGGCCGGGGGCGACCCCGGCCGAACCCGTATTTCACTCTCGGACGGAAGCTTGCCATGAAGGTCGTGAACTCGCTGAAGTCGGCCAAGAAGCGCGACAAGGACTGCAAGATCGTCCGTCGTAAGGGCCGCGTCTACGTCATCAACAAGAAGAACCCGCGCTTCAAGGCCCGCCAGGGCTGATTTCGCGCGAATCGGCGGGAAATTCTCCGCCGCTTCTTGAGGAACGAAAAACCCTCGGTACCGGACCCGGTACCGGGGGTTTTCTTTTTGGCGGCCGCCGCTTTACAAGGAAACGAAGCCCAGGGAGCCGCCCATGCTCGTGATGCCCGCCCCCGACCGGGGAATCCTCGCGCGCCGCGAATCGATCGTCGCCGCCTTGCGCGCCATCGTGCCCGGCGACGGCGTGATCGATTCGGAAATCGGCCGCCGCCCGTTCGAATGCGACGGTTTGGCGATGTACCGGCAATTGCCGATGGTCGTTGTGCTGCCTTCGACCGTCGAACAGGTCGCCGCGATCCTCAAATACTGCCACGCGGAAGGCATCAAGGTCGTGCCGCGCGGGGCGGGCACGGGCTTGTCGGGCGGGGCGCTGCCGCTGGAAGACGGCGTGCTGCTCGGCATGTCGAAATTCAACAAGGTGCTGGAGATCGACTACACCAATCGCTGCGCGCGCGTGCAGCCGGGTGTGACGAATCTCGGCATCAGCAACGCCGTCGCGCATGCCGGCTTCTATTACGCGCCGGACCCGTCCTCGCAGATCGCCTGCACCATCGGCGGCAACGTCGCGGAAAATTCCGGCGGCGTGCATTGCCTCAAATACGGTCTCACGACCAACAACGTGCTAGGCGTCGAGATGGTGACGATGGACGGCACCGTCGTTCGCCTCGGCGGCAAGCATATGGATGCGGGCGGCTACGATCTGCTCGGCCTGGTCGTCGGCTCGGAAGGTCTGCTCGGCGTCGTCACGGAAGTGACCGTGCGCATCTTGCGTAAGCCGCAAACCGCGCGCGGCGCCTTGATCGGCTTCCCGACGGTCGAGGACGGCGGCAATTGCGTCGCCCAGATCATCGCCGAGGGCATCATCCCCGGCGGGATCGAGATGATGGACAAGCCGGCGATCCATGCGGCTGAGGCGTTCGCCAAGGCGGGCTATCCGCTCGACGCCCAAAGCCTGCTGATTGTCGAACTCGACGGACCGCAAGCCGAATGCGACGAGTTGATCGCCACGGTCGGCCGCATCGCGAAGGAAAACAACGCGACCTCCATCCGCATTTCGGAAAACGAGGAGGAGCGTCTGCGTTTCTGGGCGGGCCGTAAATCCGCTTTCCCGGCGGTCGGGCGCATCAGCCCGGATTACGTCTGCATGGACGGCACCGTGCCGCGCAAGAAGCTCGCCGAAGTGCTCACGCGCATCGGCCAGCTCGGCGACAAGCATGGGCTTCGCGTCGCCAACGTTTTCCACGCGGGCGACGGCAATCTGCATCCGCTGATCCTGTTCGACGCGAACAAAGACGGCGAACTCGCCGCCGCCGAAGCTTTGGGTGCCGATATTCTGCGCCTGTGCGTCGAAGTCGGCGGCGTGCTGACCGGCGAGCATGGCGTGGGGATCGAGAAGCGCGATTTGATGCCGTCGATGTTCGACGAGACCGATCTCGCGCACCAGCTGCGCGTCAAATGCGCCTTCGATCCCGAGGGCCTGCTCAATCCCGGCAAGGTCTTTCCGCAGTTGCATCGCTGCGCCGAGATGGGCCGGATGCATGTGCAGCGCGGCGCCATTCCTTTCCCCGATCTGCCGCGGTTCTGAGATGGAAGTCTTCAAGCCAACCAACGCGGCCCAATTGAAGGACGCGATCGCCGCCTGCGTCAGCAACGAACGCGCGGTGGACGTGCGCGGCCTCGGCACCAAAAGCGGCTTGGGCCGGCCGGTCGCGTCGTCGCTGGTGCTCGATACCTCGGCGCTGAAAGGCGGCATCGACTATCAGCCCGAGGAACTCGTGCTGAGTTGCGGTGCGGCGACGCCGATGCGCGACATTCTGCTGCTGCTGGAACAGCGCGCGCAGATGCTGGCCTTCGAGCCGCCGGATTTGGCGCCCTTGTATGGCGGCGAAGTCGGCGGCGGCACGATCGGCGGCGCGCTCGCCGCCAATCTCGGGGGGCCGCGCCGCGTGAAAATCGGTTCGGCGCGCGACCATTTCCTCGGCTTCTCGGCCGTGTCGGGCCGCGCCGAAGCGTTCAAGGGCGGGGGCAAGGTCGTCAAGAACGTCACCGGCTACGATCTGCCCAAGCTGATGGCGGGCTCGATGGGCACGCTCGCGGTGTTCGACACGGTGACGGTCAAGGTGATGCCAGCACCCCCCAAATCGCGCACGGTGCTGGCTTTCGGCCTGACGCCGGATGAAGCGGTGGCCGTGCTGGCCGACGCGCTGAACTCGCCGTGGGAAGTCTCGGGGGCCGCCTATCTGCCCGCCGCCACGGCCGCGCATTCGGCCGTCGATCATGTGAAGAACGCAGGCGCGTCCGTCACGGCGATCCGTGTCGAAGGCACTTCCGTTTCCGTCACGGCGCGCTGCGAAGCGTTGCGCAACGCTTTGCCCGACAAGGCGGGGCAGGAGGAGCTGCACTCGATGCGCTCCAAGATCTTCTGGGAGGAAGTGCGCGACGTGCGCGCCCTGCTGCCCGCCGATGCCGCGTTGTGGCGGGTGTCGCTCGCCGCGACGAAGGCCCCCGATCTCGCCGCCGCGTTGCCCGACAGCGCCTATTATTTCGATTGGGGCGGCGGGCTCGTCTGGCTTGCGATGGCGGACGCGAAGGTCGCCGCTTATGCCGAGGCGCTGCGCGGGGCGATGGGCCAAGGCCACGCGACGCTGATGCGCGCTTCCGACGCCGCGCGCAAAGCGGTGCCGGTGTTCGAGCCCCTCAGCGCGCCCGTGATGGCGCTGACGCGCGGCCTCAAAACGCAATTCGATCCGTCGGGAATTCTCAATCCCGGCCGGATGTACGAGGGCGTGTGATGGGCGAGAAGCCTGCTTCGTCGCCTGACCTGCCGGAATCACCCTCGGCGCGAAAGCGCAAGAGGATTGGCTGGTGGCTTACTAGTGCGTGGGGGCTTGTTTCGGTTGCCATCGCGCTGGCGACTTGGGATTCCACGATCAAGTTTCATGATCTGATGGAGGCCGTTGCTGCAGCATTTGGCCCCATTGCGCTGCTTTGGCTGATACTCGGATATCAGCAACAAGGCGAAGAGCTGGCATTGCAAAGACAAGAGCTAGAGATGCAGCGCCTGGAGACAAAGCGATTGGCGGACGAAACTGCACGACAGTCTGTATCAACTGAAAGCACTGAACTATATGCGCGCCGTGAGATTTTTTTTCGAGAGCTTGAGATTGTTAAGAAAGAGATCGATCGACGTACATTGATAATAATCAGGCATCTGCGTTCCGTGAATGTGGACGGTGGCAGCTGGGGCGTTGACGTTTCAAATCTGATCGAGCGAGCGAATTTAGGCGAAGAAAGTGTCTTTTTGGATGCTTTGGCCGATATTTTTAAGGCGAGTGGAGGCAATTGGGCGCGGGCAGCAGTTGCGAAGAAGTTCGGTAACGATCAAAAAATGAGAGAACTATTTGATGTGATCGAAGACCTCTTTGATCAGGCTGGTTCTGCAGACCCGTCTGGCCGTGTCTTGGCGATGCTAGAAGGTTCATATTTGGGAGAGGTCTACTTTCTTTTGAGCGTGACGTTTTCTTACGGCCGTAAGTATCGGAGCGCCTAGTCATGCAAACCCATTTCACCCTCGCGCAATTGGCCGATGCGGATACGCGGGAGTCGGAAACGATCCTGCGCAAATGCGTGCATTGCGGATTCTGCACCGCGACCTGCCCGACCTATGTGACGCTGGGCGACGAGCTCGATAGCCCGCGCGGGCGCATCTATCTGATCAAGGACATGCTGGAAGCCGGCCGTGCCGCCGATGCGCGCACGGTCAAGCATGTCGATCGCTGCTTGTCGTGCTTGTCGTGCATGACGACCTGCCCGTCGGGCGTCAATTACATGCACCTCGTCGATCATGCGCGTGCGCATATCGAAAAGACCTATACGCGCCCCTTCCTCGACCGCGCGCTTCGCAGCGTGCTGGCCGCGATCCTGCCTTATCCGGGGCGGATGCGCGTCGCGTTGATCGGCGCGTTGCTGGCGAAGCCGTTGCGCGCGCTGCTGCCGTCGAAGGGTTTCTTTGGCCGGATGCGCGCACTTCTCGATATGGCGCCCGCGCGCATTCCGTCGCCCTCGCCGATGGAAGGCGTGAAGCTGTTCCCGGCCGAAGGAAAAACGCGCAAACGCGTGGCGCTGCTGCAAGGCTGCGCGCAGCGCGTGCTCGCCCCGCAGATCAACGACGCGACGATCCGCTTGCTGACGCGCTTGGGCTGCGAGGTGGCGATCGCCGATGGGTCGGGCTGCTGCGGAGCACTCGTCCATCACATGGGCAAGACCGACGCAAGCCACCAAGCGGCGGCGGCCAATATCCGCGCCTGGATGAAGCTGTGGGGCGGGGCGGGGCCCGACGCGATCGTGGTCAACGCCTCGGGCTGCGGCACGACGGTCAAGGATTACGGCTTCATGTTCCGCGAGGACCCGCATCTGAAGGCGTTCGCCGAAGACGTGTCGCGCCGCACGAAGGATATCTCCGAATTGCTGACCGAGTTGGGCATGGGGAGTGCGAGGGCGCCGGAGAAACTCGTCGTCGCCTATCACTCGGCCTGTTCGCTTCAGCATGGGCAGAAGCTGGGCGGGGTTCCACGCAAGCTGCTTGCCGATGTCGGGTTCGAGATTCGCGATCCCGCCGAAGGCCATCTGTGCTGCGGTTCGGCCGGCACCTATAATCTGATGCAGCCCGAACTTGCCCAGCAGCTTCAGGCGCGCAAAGTCGCGAATCTGCAAGCGTTGAAGCCCGATCTGGTGGCGGCGGGCAATATCGGCTGCATCGCGCAGATCGGGGCGGCGGCCTCCGTGCCGGTCGTCCATACGGTGGAATTGCTCGACTGGGCGGCCGGCGGTCCGAAGCCCGAGGCGTTGGCGTGAGCAAGGCGTTCACCAAAGAGAACGACGACGCGGACGACGACGACGGCCCCGAAATGCCGCCGCTGCCGGGCGGTTCGCGCAATCTGATGACGCCCGCGGGCTGGCAGAAGCTGCAAGACGAGCTCAAGCATCTGTTGCGCGTCGAGCGGCCCAAAGTCGTCGAGACCGTGTCCTGGGCGGCGGGCAATGGCGACCGCTCGGAGAATGGCGACTACATCTACGGCAAGCGCCGCTTGCGCGAGATCGACCGGCGTATCCGTTATCTGACCAAGCGCTTGGAGATCGCCGAGATCGTCGATCCCGCGCGTCAGACCAACCGCGAACAGGTGTTCTTCGGGGCGCGCGTCACCTATGCCGACGGCGAGGGCGAGGAACGCATCGTGCGTTTGGTCGGCGTGGACGAGACCGATAGCGAGCCGGGCGCCATTGCCTGGGTCGCCCCCGTCGCGCGCGCGTTGTTGAAGGCGCGCGTGGGCGATCTAATTGACGTGCGTACGCCCAAGGGCGTGGAAACGCTCGAAGTCCTGAAGATCGAGTACTAAGCCGTCAGCCGCGTCTGAAGCCGCGCGATGGCGCCGGCGAAAGCGGGCGGGTTGTCGGCCGCACGCGACAAAGCGATGGCGCCTTCGATGCACGCGACCGCGTCGAACGCCTCCGTACGCGCATCGGCGGGGGCACGCCCCGCGACGACCAAGGCGCGCGCGATCGCTTCGATCCAGCGCTGGAAATAGCCGCGGATGCGTGGCGCATAGGCTTCGCGCGTATCGGCCAGCGCGAAGGCGCCGAACAGGCACACGCGCCGCCCCGATTTGAAATACGCGTCGAGCGCTTTGCACATCTCGGTCAAACGCACGCGCGCTTCCTTCGCGTCGCCCGCCGGGATCGAGCGCAAGGGCGCGAAGATATTGCCTTCGAACCAGGCGTCCATCTCGGCGAGCACGTCCTCCGCCATTTGCGGTTTGCCGCCGGGGAAGAAGTGATAAAGGCTGCCTTTGCCCAAGCCTGTCGCCTTGCCGATTTCGGACAGGCTGGCGCCGTCATAGCCGCGCTTGCGGAAGATTTCCGCGAGCTTGGGCAGCACGTCCTGGCGTTCGGCAACAATTCGGGGCATGGCGGTAAATGTCTATGGACCGATAGGTACAAACTAAACCAATCGGTCCATTAAAGCGAGCCGGAATCGCTCGGCGAGTCGGCGCTGCCGTTTGGCGGTGCATCGAAAATGACGTTATTTCAGCGCGTTACGGGCGGCGTATCCGGGCTTGACCAAAGCTTGGGCAGGCGCCTAGACCCGCCGCCGATCGCCAACCCAGGAGCCCCGCATGGTCAGCGCCACCCGCACCCTCCCGAAAAACAAGGCGGGGATTCCCGCCGGGGCGACCGCCGCGTTGGTGCTCGCCGACGGCACGATCTTCTGGGGCCGTGCGATCGGGGCACCCGCCCGCAAAAGCGGCGAGGTGTGCTTCAACACCTCGATCACCGGCTATCAGGAAATTCTGACCGACCCGTCCTACGCGGGGCAGATCATCGTCTTCACCTTCCCGCATGTCGGGAACGTGGGCACGAATATCGAGGATATCGAAACGATCACGCCGGCGGCGCGCGGGCTGGTGCTGCGCGAGGAGCCGACCGAGCCGTCGAATTTCCGCAGCGACAAGTCGCTCGACGCGTGGCTGAAATCGCATGGTTTGCCGGGCATCGTCGGCGTGGATACGCGCGCGTTGACGCGCCATATCCGCGACGGCGGGGCGCCCAACGGCACGATCGTGACCGCCCCCGACGGCAAGTTCGACGTCGAGGCGTTGCGCGCCGAAGCCAAAGCGTGGCCGGGCCTGGAAGGCATGGACCTCGCCAAGGACGTGACGACGCGCCAGTCCTATCACTGGACCGAAACGACCTGGGTGTTGGGCAAGGGCTACGGCACGCAAGATCGGCCGCGTTTCAAGGTCGTCGCCATCGATTACGGCGCCAAGCGGAACATTCTGCGCTGCCTCGCCGCCGCGGGTTGCGACGTGACGGTCGTGCCCGCCGACGCGTCGGCCGACGACGTGCTGCGCCACAAGCCCGACGGCGTGTTCCTGTCCAACGGCCCCGGCGATCCCGCCGCGACCGGCGTCTACGCCGTACCGACGATCAAGGCGCTGCTCGACAAGAAGCTGCCGATCTTCGGCATTTGCTTGGGCCATCAGATGATGGCGCTGGCGCTGGGGGCCAAGACCACGAAGCTGCCGCGCGGCCATCGCGGCGCCAATCATCCGGTCAAGGATCTCGACACCGGCAAGGTGGAGATCACCAGCCAGAATCACGGGTTCGCGGTTCAGGCCGAAACGCTGCCGAAGAACGCGCGCGTCACGCATGTGTCGCTGTTCGACGGCACGAACGAAGGCATCGCCGCGACCGATCGCCCGGCTTTCTCGGTGCAGTACCACCCCGAGGCAAGCCCCGGCCCGCAAGACGCCCATTACCTGTTCAAACGCTTCGTCGATTTGATCGCCAAAGAGAAGGCGCGCTGAGCCATGCCGAAACGGACGGACATTTCCTCGATCCTCATCATCGGCGCCGGGCCGATCGTCATCGGCCAGGCTTGCGAGTTCGATTATTCGGGCACGCAAGCCTGCCGCGCGCTGAAGGATGAGGGCTATCGCGTCATCCTGGTGAACTCCAACCCCGCGACGATCATGACCGATCCGGGCTTGGCCGACGCCACCTATGTCGAGCCGATCACGCCCGAGATCGTCGAGAAGATCATCGCCAAGGAGCGCCCCGACGCGCTGCTGCCCACGATGGGCGGGCAGACCGCGCTCAACACCGCGATGAAGCTCGCCGAAATGGGCGTGCTGGAGAAATACGGCGTCGAAATGATCGGCGCCAAGCGCGACGCGATCGACAAGGCCGAGGACCGGCTGCGTTTCCGCGACGCGATGGCGAAGATCGGGCTCGATTGCCCGCGCTCGATGCTCGTCACGTCGATGGACGAGTCGAAGAAAGCGCTCGAGCATGTCGGCCTGCCCGCGATCATCCGCCCGTCCTTCACGATGGGCGGGACCGGCGGGGGCATCGCCTACAACGCCGACGAATACGAGCAGATCGTGCTGGGTGCCTTACGCGCCTCGCCCGTCGGTTCCACGCTGGTCGAGGAAAGCGTCCTCGGCTGGAAGGAATACGAGATGGAGGTCGTGCGCGACCGCAACGACAATTGCATCATCGTCTGCTCGATCGAAAACGTCGATCCGATGGGCGTGCATACCGGCGACAGCGTGACCGTGGCCCCCGCGCTGACGCTGACCGACAAGGAATACCAGATCATGCGCGACGCTTCGCTGGCGGTGCTGCGCGAGATCGGTGTGGAGACCGGCGGGTCGAACGTGCAGTTTGCCGTCGATCCGAAAACGGGCCGCATGATCGTGATCGAGATGAATCCGCGCGTGTCGCGTTCTTCGGCGCTCGCGTCCAAGGCGACGGGCTTCCCGATCGCCAAGGTCGCGGCCAAGCTCGCCGTCGGCTACACGCTGGACGAACTCACCAACGACATCACCAAGACGACGCCCGCGTCGTTCGAGCCGACGATCGATTACGTCGTCGTCAAAATGCCGCGCTTCACCTTCGAAAAATTCCCCGGCACGCCGGCCTTGCTCACCACCGCGATGAAGTCGGTGGGCGAGGCGATGTCGATCGGCCGCAATTTCGCCGAAGCGCTACAAAAGGCGCTGCGCTCGATGGAAACGGGCCTGACCGGTCTCGACGATATCGACGTGCCGGGCCAAGAGCCGGGCAAGGAACGCATGGCGGCGTTGGCGGCACTGTCGAAGCCCACGCCCGATCGCCTGTTGGTGATCGCCCAGGCGTTGCGCCTGGGCCTGTCGGTCGAGGAAATCTGCCGTGCTTGTTCCTACGATCCGTGGTTCGTGCGCCAAGTCGCCGCCATCGTCGCCGCCGAAGCGGAGGTGAAGCGCAAAGGCTTGCCGAAGGACGAGGCGGGCTGGCTGGAGCTCAAGAAGCTCGGCTTCGGCGATGCGCGCCTTGCCACGCTGACGCGCAAGAGCGAGGCCGACGTCGCCGCCGCGCGCCGCGCCGCCGGTCAATTGCCGGTGTTCAAGCGTATCGACACCTGTGCGGCCGAATTCGCGTCGGGCACGCCCTATCTCTATTCGAGCTACGAAACGCCGTCTTTCGGCGTGGCGCAGAGCGAAGACGAGGCGACCAATAAGCGCAAAGTCGTGATCCTGGGCGGCGGGCCCAACCGCATCGGCCAGGGCATCGAGTTCGATTATTGCTGCGTTCACGCGGTCTACGCGCTGCGCGAGGCCGGGTTCGAGACCATCATGGTCAATTGCAACCCGGAAACCGTCTCGACCGATTACGACACGGCCGATCGCCTGTATTTCGAGCCGCTGACGCCCGAAACGGTGATCGAGATCGTGCGCCGCGAGCAGACCAACGGCGAAGTCGTCGGCGTGATCTGCCAGTTCGGCGGCCAGACGCCGCTGCGCCTCGCCTCGGCCCTCGAAGCGGCGGGGATTCCCATTCTGGGCACCTCGCCCGACGCGATCGATCTGGCCGAGGATCGCGAACGGTTTGCGAAACTCTTGGATAAGCTGAAGCTCAAGCAGCCGCCCTCGGGCACGGCGTTCTCGCTGAAGGAAGCGGAAGCCGAGGCGACGCGCATCGGCTATCCGGTGCTGCTGCGCCCATCCTACGTGCTCGGCGGGCGCGCGATGAAGATCGTCCACACGCCCGATGCGCTGCGCACCTACATCCACGAGGCGGTGCGCGTCTCCGGCAAGAATCCGGTGCTGATCGACAGCTATTTGACCGACGCGATCGAGGTTGACGTGGACGCGCTGGCCGACGGCAAGGAAGTGCATGTCGCCGGCATCATGGAGCATATCGAGGAAGCGGGGATTCACTCGGGCGACAGCGCGTGTTCGTTGCCGCCGTACTCGTTGCCCAAGACGATCATTGCGGAAATCGAGCGCCAGACGGTGGCGCTCGCGTCGTCGCTGGGCGTCGTCGGCTTGATGAACGTCCAGTTCGCCGTGAAGGACGGCGAGGTCTATGTGCTGGAAGTGAACCCGCGCGCCTCGCGCACCGTGCCGTTCGTGGCCAAGGCGACCGGTATCGCCATCGCCAAAATCGCCGCACGCGTGATGGCGGGCGAAACGCTCGCCTCGTTCAAGCTCAAGAAGAACCGCAAGCTCGACCACGTCGCGGTCAAGGAAGCCGTGTTCCCCTTCGCGCGTTTCCCCGGCACCGACACGCTGCTGGGGCCGGAGATGAAATCGACCGGCG
The DNA here is from genome assembly GCA_014444615.1 of Tagaea sp. CACIAM 22H2. Lineage (GTDB taxonomy): Bacteria > Pseudomonadota > Alphaproteobacteria > CACIAM-22H2 > CACIAM-22H2 > Tagaea. The sequence goes on from PVXE01000024.1 coordinate 45,319, forward strand.
AGGTGATGGGCATCGACGCCGATTTCGGCCACGCCTTCGCCAAGTCGCAGCTGGGTGCCGGTCAGCGTTTGCCGACCAAGGGCACGGTGTTCCTGTCGGTGCGCGACGGCGACAAGAAGACCGCCGTGGCGATGGCCAAGCGGCTCCAGGAGATGGAGTTCAAGATCGTCGCGACGCGCGGCACGGCCGCCTATCTCGCCCGGGCCGGGGTCGAGGGCATCGCCGAGGTCAACAAGGTCTTGGAAGGCCGCCCCCATATCGTGGATGCGATGAAATCGGGCCAAATCGACCTGGTTTTCAACACCACCGAAGGCGCGCAAGCCGTTGAAGATTCATTCAGTTTGCGGCATACGGCGCTGATGTCGGGCATCGCCTATTACACCACCCTGGCGGGCTGCCGGGCGGCGGTGGAGGCGATCGGGGCGTTGCGCGCCGGCAGTCTTGAAGTGGCTCCGCTCCAGGCGTACTTTAAAGGCGCCTTCTGAAGGCGCCTCCCGAAACGCGTTGCGGACCGGGCGGCCGGTTCCCCCGGAACCGACCGCGGGCGTGCGATTTTGCCGAAGAGGGCGAGGTATAGGAAACGGACGAGAGTTCGCGATAAATGGACAAAGTTCCGATGACGCCCGAGGGCTACGAGCGCCTCGAAGCCGAGTTGAAGAATTTGAAGTCGAACGAGCGGCCCGCGATCATTCGTGCGATCGCCGAGGCGCGCGATCACGGCGACCTTTCGGAAAACGCGGAGTATCACGCCGCGCGCGAGCGCCAGTCTTTCATCGAGGGCCGCATTCTGGAACTCGAGGACAAAATCAGCCGCGCCGAAGTGATCGACATCTCCTCGCTCTCGGGCAAGCAGATCAAGTTCGGCGCGAAGGTCACGCTGGCGGACGAGGATACGGACGAGGAATCGACCTATCAGATCGTCGGCGCGGACGAAGCCGATATCGAGAAAGGCCGCATTTCGATCACCTCGCCGCTCGCGCGCGCGTTGATCAACAAGCAGGCCGGCGACACGGTCGAGGTCGCGACACCGCGCGGCCACAAGGCCTACGAGATCATGAAGGTGAAATTCAAATAGACGGCGCGGCGCGCGCCGTCTAAAACACCGGTCGTCTTCGGGGCTCGCGGCAGTCGCCCCGGTCTTGAGAGGGAAACCTCCAAGCACTGCCTTCTCGATCCGTTCGAGGAGGAATATCCATGACCGCCATTTCCGTCGCCGAACTTTCCAATCTGCCGGGGGCAACGCTTTACGACGTGCGCCGCCGGCCGGTGTTCCGTGCCGCCGACGCTTCCATTCCGGGGGCGGAATATCGCGATCCGGCGTTGGTCCATCGCTGGAGGCGCGACCTGCCGGCGGGCGCGCCGATCATCGTGTTTTGCGTGCACGGCCATGCGGTCAGCCAAGGGGCGGCGGCCGCGCTGCGGGCGGCGGGGCATGACGCGCGCTTTCTCGACGGCGGGTTCGAAGCTTGGCGCGAAGCCGGAAAGCCGACGGCGCCGAAACTCGCGATGGCGCCCACGCGCTGGGTCACGCGCGAACGGCCGAAGATCGACCGCGTCGCGTGCCCGTGGCTGATCGCACGTTTCGTCGATCCGCAGGCCGAGTTTCATTTCGTGCCCTCCGGCGAGGTGATCGCGGCGGCGAAGCGTCTCGACGCCGAGCCGTTCGACGTGCCCGGCGTCAAATTCTCGCATGACGGCGAGAATTGCAGTTTCGACGCGTTCTTATTGCGGTACGGGCTCGACGATCCGGGCTTGCGCGCACTCGCCCCCATCGTACGCGGCGCAGATACCGGGCGGCCCGATCTGGCCCCCGAAGCCGCCGGGCTTCTGGCGATGTCGCTGGGCTTGTCGGCGATGAATCCCGCCGACGATCATGCGATGCTGCGCCAGGGATTCGTGCTCTACGATGCGCTATATGCCTGGGCTTCGACGGCCCGCGAAGAAAAGCACGGCTGGCCGCCGAAGCAAGGATGACGACGATGCCCGACGCGAACGCGCTCGCTTTTCCGGACCGCCCGAGTTTCGGCGAAGCCTTCGTCTATTGGCTGAAACTCGGCTGTCTGTCGTTCGGCGGGCCCGCCGGTCAGATCGCGATGATGCAGACCGATCTGGTCGACCGGCATAAATGGATCGGGCAGGGCCCTTTCCTGCGGGGCTTGTCCTTCGCCACGTTGCTGCCGGGACCGGAAGCCCAGCAGCTCGCCACCTATATCGGCTGGCGCCTGCATGGGCCCTGGGGCGGCATCGTCGCGGGCGGCCTGTTCGTGCTGCCCGGCGCGTTGGCCATGCTGGTGTTGTCGTGGATCGCGGCGCATTACGGCGACACGAAATGGGTCGGCGCTGTGTTCGACGGGTTGAAGCCCGTCGTCGTCGCCATCGTCGCGCATGCGGTGTGGCGCATCGGCAAGAAGGCGTTGACGACATGGCAGGCGACGGCGCTGGCGGGCTTCGCCTTCGGCGCGCTTTATTTCGCCGATATGGATTTCCCGTGGGTCGTCGCCATCGCGGCGGCGATTGGCGCGTTCGCGTCGCGCTGGGGGAATTTCTTCGCGCCCGCCGGTCACGCCGTCAAGCCGGGCGAAACGGGCGAATTGCCGCGTAACGGCGCTTGGCGCATCGCCAAGCTGGTCGCGATCTTCGTCGTGCTGTGGGCCATTCCGGTCTATGCGATCGTCGCGCTTTTCGGCGCCTATCCGTTCGCCGATCTCGCCGAATTGATGACCAAGGCGGCGTTCGTGACGTTCGGCGGCGCCTATGCCGTGTTGCCTTACATCGCCGACGCGGCGGTCAATCTCTATGACTGGCTGTCGGCGGACGACATGCTCAACGGTCTGGCATTGGCGGAATCCACGCCCGGACCGCTGATCCTGGTGCTGCAATATGTCGGCTTCTACGCCGGATGGAACGGCGGCAGCGCCGATCCCGCGACGGCGGCGATGGCCGGCGCGTTCCTTGCGACCTATTGCACCTTCCTGCCGAGCTTCCTGTTCATCCTGGCGGGCGCGCCTTACGTCGAAGGGCTTCACGCCAACAAGGCGGTGTCGGCGGCGCTGGCGGCGATCACCGCCGCGATCGTCGGCGTGATTTTGAATCTCGCCGTCTTCCTCGGCCAAGAAGTGTTCTTGCCGAAGACCGGGCCGGATTTGATCGCCATCGCCGTGGCGGCGATCGCCTTCGCCGCGTCGGTGCGCTTTAACCCACCGATCCATTACATGGTGGCGGGCGGGGCGGCTTACGGCATTGCGCGGATGCTCGCCGGGCTATGAGCGGCTCGTTCACACGCCGCGTCGAAGATTTCGTTTGCGTCAAATGCGGCGCCAAAACGCGCGGTGACGGCTACACGAACCATTGCCCGAAATGCCTGTGGTCGCTGCATGTCGACGTATCGCCCGGCGACCGCGCGGAGGATTGCGGCGGCGCCATGCGCCCCGTCGCGGTGGAGGACAAAGGCGGCAAACGCTCGATCGTGCATGTGTGCGACAAATGCGGCGTCACGCGCCGCTGCCGCACCTCGCCGAATGACGACCCGGAGGCGATCTACGCGCTGGCGCGCAGTGCCGCCGAAGGCGTCATAGGAAGAAGACGAGGTCGACCAGAATGAAACACGGGATCAGGAACGCGATCGACCACAGCATATAGCCGAAGAAGCTCGGCATCTTCACGCCGTTCTCCTCCGCCACTGCCTTGACCATGAAATTCGGCGCGTTGCCGATATAGGTGTTGGCGCCCATGAACACCGCACCCGCCGAAATCGCCGCGAGCGTGGTGGCAAGCGGGCCCATCAGCGTCGCGGGATCGCCGCCGGCCGTGTTGAAGAACACGAGATAGGTCGGCGCGTTGTCGAGGAAGCTCGACAGAATGCCGGTCAGCCAGAAATACATCGCCGCGTTGGGCGTGCCGTCTTGGTTCGTCACCGCGGCGACGACACCCGCGAAAGCGCCGTCCTTGCCGGCTTTCAGCATCGCGATGACCGGCACGATGGTGACGAAAATGCCGAAGAACAATTTCGCCACTTCCTGAATCGGGCCCCAGGAAAACGCGTTGGCTTCGCGGCAGCCTGGCGGCGTGATTTTAAGCGACAGCCACGCGAGGGCGAGCAGGATCACGTCGCGCGCCACGCCCTGCAGCTCGATGACCGTGCCGGCGATGTTCCAGGCGATGCCGGGCTTCCACAGGCCCGACATCAGCACCGCCGCCACGACGCCGCCGAGCAGCAGGATGTTCACCTTGCCCTCGATCGACAGCGGCGCATCCGGCGTGGGGTCGTACTTGGCCTTGAAGTTTTCGTCGCGGTGATAGAACCAGCTGTCGAGCGCATAGAACGCGACGAGCAGGATTACGGTCACCGTCAGCATCGGCAGGAACAGATGGATCGTCGGCCAAAAAAAGCCGACGCCTTTCAGGAAGCCGAGGAACAGCGGCGGATCGCCGAGCGGCGTGAGGCTTCCGCCGATATTCGCGACCAGGAAGATGAAGAAGATCACGACATGCGCGTTGTGGCGGCGTTCGTCGTTGGCGCGCAAGACGGGGCGGATCAGCAGCATCGCGGCCCCGGTCGTGCCGGTGACGCTGGCGATGCCCGTGCCGACTGCCAGCAAGGCCGTGTTGGTTTTCGGGCTGCCGTGCAGATTGCCCTTCACATAGACGCCGCCCGCGATGGTGAACAGGGAGCCGAGCAAAATCAGGAAGGGGATGTATTCGGCCGCCATCGTGTGCCAGATCGCGGCGAAAGCGGTGGCGAAGCCGAACGAGGCGACGAAGGGCAGGATGATAGCCAGCGCCCAAGCCAACGCGATCTTGCCGTAATGATGGTGCCACAGCGACGGGGCGGCCAGCGGCAATACGGCGATCGACAGCAGCAAGCCGCAAAACGGAATGGCCCAGGGCCAGGCGAGCGCGGCCCCATCCAGATCCGCTGCGGACACCGTTCCCGGCATGACGGCCAAAATCGCCGCCGCCGCAAACAACCGAATCGACATACCCGAAACCCCCGCCGTTCTACGCTTGTTGGCCGGTGAACTTGGCCGGGGGGAACCGCCCCGTCAAGCGAAGTTGGCGGCGGTCCGGGGTGGCATTTGGCATCGCGAACCCTATATTCGGCGCATGTCGACGCTGGAAATCGTCCGTCTCAATCTGCTGTCGCCGATGGTGCTGTCCTTCGCCCTTGGCGCCGCCGCCCAATGGGTCCGTTCGGACCTCAAATTTCCCGATCAGATCTATACCGTCATGTCGATCTACCTGCTTTTCGCCCTCGGGCTGAAAGGCGGGGTGGCGTTGTCCGATGCGCCTTTCGCGGCGGTCGCGGGCGCGATGGCCGCGGGGATCGGTCTTGGCGTGGCGATCCCGTTCTGGTCCTTCCATATCCTGCGCCGCCTGGGCCGCTTCGGCGTGGCCGACGCGGCGGCGATCGCCGCGCATTACGGCTCGGTCTCCGCCGTCACGTTCATCGCCGCGATCGCCTATACGCAAGGGATCGGCCGTCCGGCGGAAGGCTTCATGCCCGCCGTGCTCGCGGTTATGGAAGTGCCGGCCATCGTCGTGGCATTGATGCTCGCCAAAATCGCGGCACCCGGCGGCGGAACCGATTGGCGTGCGGCACTGCCCGAGGTGCTGGCCGGGAAAAGCATCGTGCTGCTCGCCGGCGGCCTCGTGATCGGTTTCTTGACCGGGGCGTCGGGCTATCGCGCGGTGGAGCCGTTCTTCGCGGCCCCGTTCCAGGGCGTGTTGTGCCTGTTCCTGCTCGATATGGGCATGGTCGCGGCCCGGCGCTTCGCCGATTTCCGCCGCGTGGGGCCGTTCCTGGCTGGCTTCGCGATCGTCATGCCGTTGCTGCATGGCGCGCTGGGCGTTTGGATCGGCGGTGTCGCGGGCTTGTCGGTCGGCGGAGCGACGGTGCTGGGCGTGCTCGCGGCAAGTGCGTCCTATATCGCGGCGCCCGCGGCGGTGCGCATCGCGCTGCCCGATGCGTCGCCCGGCTATTACCTGACCGCGTCGCTGGCGATCACGTTTCCGTTCAATCTGCTCGCGGGGCTACCGCTCTATGCGGCCTTCGCGCAATATCTGGCCGGAGGACGCTGATGTTGACCCCCCTCAAACTCGTCGTCATCGTGGCCGAGGAGACGATCGCGCCCAAGATCGTCGCCGATGTGAAGCGCTTGGGCGCGAGCGGCTATACGACAAGCGAAGCGCATGGCGAAGGCTCGCGCGGCAAGCGCGCGGGGCGGGTGGGCGAAACCAATCTGCGCATCGAAGCGGTCGTCGGCGCGGATGTCGCCGCACGCATCATGGCGCATCTGGCGGAGGCGTATTTCCCCCATTACGCGACGATCGCATGGACCAGCGACGTCGACGTGGTGCGCGGCGAAAAATACGTGTGACGCGGCGTCACTCCGCCGCTTGCGCAGCGCTCGTATCGCGCGCGGTTTCACGCAGATCGTTTTTGAGATGCGTCAGCGTATCGAGGGCGCGATCTACCAGATTGGCGATGCGCTGCGTCGTTTCGGGCGTGGGCGGCTGCTCGGCCTCGGCGACCGCGCCGGCGATGGCGCCCAATTCGCGCGTCGCCTGCGCCACGCGGCGCAACGGATCGTCCGCGCGATGCGCGCAAGGCCCGCCCAGCTCCGCCACGCGCGCGTCCAATGCCTGCCGATAGGATTCGAGGATATGCGCGCGCTCGCCCGCGACCACGCAAGCCGCGTCCAGCGCCACGGCGTCCTCGGCCTGCAGGCGATGGCGCTTGTTGTCGGGGTCCGCGCATTTGCGGAACAGCGACGCCGATTTGCCCGTGGCGGTGGCGATGCGATCTTCGGGCAGCAAGCCCAAAGCGCGGTGCAATCCGGCCCGGATCGAAGCGATATCGCGCGGCTTTGTCATGCGACCGATCCCCCTAAATAACCATATTGTTTCTGTGACATTTGTGCGCTCGAATTGCACGGCACGCGCCCGGCGAATTGCCGCATCGCCAAGCCACTGAAAAAATGCGATATTTCGACCGATGGAAAATCGTCTGCGGAGGGCGTCATGGCGGGATGCATCGTCGGCTGGTCGCACGGCAAATTCGGTAAACGTGAAGGACACGACCTCGAAGCGCTGATCGCGGAAGTCGCGGTCCAGGCAATGGACGACGCGGGCGTGGCGCCGGGCGATGTCGACGAAATCTATGTCGGCCATTTCGGCGGCGGCTTCGTGAAGCAGGATTTTCCGGCGTCGCTCGTGTTCCAGGCGTCGGAAGCGTTGCGCTTCAAACCGGCGACGCGCGTGGAAAATGCCTGCGCCACCGGTTCGGCCGCCGTGCATCTGGGCCTTACGTCGATCGCCGCGAAGAAGGCGCGCGTCGTGCTGGTCGTCGGCGTCGAGAAGATGACCGAAACGCCGGGCGACAAGATCGGCGAGATTCTGATGAAAGCCTCCTATGTGAAGGAGGAGGATCGCCCCGGCATGAGTTTCGCCGGCGTGTTCGGCCAGATCGCGCAGCTTTACGCGCAGCGCTACGGCGACCCGTCGGATGCGATGGCGAAGATCGCGGCGAAGAATCACAAGAACGGCGCCGTGAATCCGTACGCGCAGTTGCGCAAGGATCTCGGCTACGAATTCTGCCGCACCGTCTCCGACAAGAATCCGCTGGTCGCCGGCCCGCTGCGCCGCACCGATTGCAGTCTGGTGTCGGATGGTGCTGCGGCCCTCGTGCTCGCCGATTTGCCGACGGCGCTGGCGTTGGGCGGCAAGGCGGTCGCGGTGCGTGCCACGGCGCAGGTGAACGATCTTCTGCCGATGTCCAAACGCGACATCGTCGATTTCGAAGGTTGCGCGGGCGCGTGGCACAAGGCGCTGGGCGAGGCGAAGCTCACGCTCGACGATTTCGCCGCCGTCGAAACGCATGACTGCTTCACCATCGCCGAACTCATCCAATACGAAGCGATGGGCCTGGTGCCAAAGGGCCAAGGCGGGCGGGCGGCGCTCGAGGGCCTCACCGAAAAAGACGGCAAGCTGCCCGTCAACGCGTCGGGCGGGCTCAAAGCCAAGGGCCATCCGATCGGCGCCACCGGCGTTTCGATGCACATCATGGCGGCGATGCAGGCGACCGGCCGTGCGGGCGACATGCAGGTTCCTAAGCCCGGCATTACCGGCGTTTTCAACATGGGCGGGGCCGCCGTCGCCAATTACGTCTCTATCTTGGAGCCGTTGCGTAGCTGACGGTCGCCAAAGGAGAGGAGGGGCTTGTCAGGACAACAGGGGCGCGGTAAGTGCCCCGGGCCATGAAAGGTCCCATTCTCCTCATCGATGCCTTCGAAGAATCGTTGCAGGCGTTGGCGGCCGGTCTTGCCGGTAAAGGCTATCAAACGGTGACGGCGCGCACGCCCGGCGACCCTTCGGTCACCGGGCTGACGATGGCGCCAAAAATTGCGGTGGTCGATGTCGACGGGCTCGACGACGCGATGATCGCCGACATGCCGCGCTTGAAGCAGCGCTGGCCGCAGATGGGCGTGATCGCGCTGGCCTTGCCCCAGCGCGACAAGACCGACACCGAGATGCTGGCGGGTGCGCGCGCCGCAGGCGCCCATTTCCTGTCGATGAAGCCCGTGTCGCACGACGATCTGGCACGCCGGATCGAAGACCTTATGCGCAAAGGCTTTGGCGCCAAGCGCAAGCCGATGGCGCTGATCGTCGACGACAGCGAGACGATCGGCGAGATTCTGAAAGCCTATCTGCGCAAGCGCGGTTTCGATTCGGTGGTGAAGCCGACATGGGAACAAGCGCTCGCGGGTTGGGACACGCTCGGGGCCGATATCGTCATCACCGATATCTTCATGCCGGGCATGGGCGGCGTCGAAGGTATCCGATACGTGCGCGAGCATTGGGGCCATTTGCCCGTGGTCGCGATCTCGGGCGGGCTCGACACGCGCATGACGCCCGACGATGCGCTGCTCGCCGCCAAGAAGATGGGCGCCGACGCCGCGATCTCGAAACCGATTTCGGAGCGCCAAGTCGCCGACGCGGTCAAACGCCTTTTGCCGGCGTTTTGATCGGTTTTGGTCGGGCGATTTCCTTGAACCCCGCTGGTGCTGCCGCGGAGGATTGAACTCCGGACCTCGTCCTTACCAAGGACGCGCTCTACCACTGAGCTACGGCAGCGCTCCGGGCCCCGAGGGACCCGAAAATCAGCGCGGGGCCGGGTCTATGCCATAGACGGGCGCGGCCCGCAACTCGCCTTGCGCAAGGGCCCCAACCGGCCCAAAATCGGGGTTATGGCGGCCCCGACCCAAACCTTAACGCCCGAACAAGCCGAACCCCTGATCCGCGCCGCGGTGAAGGGCAAGGGCACGTTTTCGTTGGGCCAAATCGCCGACGCCGTGGGCGCGCCGACGATGCAGGTGTTTTCGGTGCTCGAGCGGATGGTGACCGAGGGCAAGCTGCGCCGCTTGACCAACGGCAATACCGGGGCGGGGGCGGGCATGGTGCCCGTCGCGGCCAAGCCGCCGGCGATGGCCGGCGCCCCGCGCTGAGACTGTCGGCGTCGATCCGATGAAGCGTTACTTGCGGCGCGAATTCGCGTCGGCGAGGCGCGTCGACGGGCGGCTTTGCGCCGGGCCCAGCGTCATGCAATCCATATCGCGCTTGTCGAGGGCGCGGCACGCTTCGCGCGCTTGCGCCTGGGTGATGCCCAACAGGCGCGCGCGATAGCGCTTGCCCGCTTCGCTGATATCCACGGTCGCGTCGCCGAGATAGGTGGGCGCGATCTTCTGTGCCGCACTGGCCGCACGGCGCGCCGCGTCGATTTTCGCGAAGGCGCCGACTTGCACGCCCCATTCTTCGGGTTTGTCGGCGTGTTCGACGGCGGAGGTTTGCTGCGCGCGCTGGGGCGGGTTGGCGCGCCGCGCGGGCGTGTTGCTCGGCGCAGCACTCGTCGCTTGCGCGCGCGCCGGGGCGGCGTTGCGCGCCTTCTCCGCGGCGGGCGCTTGCGCCACGCGCGTGGTTGCGGGCGGCAGATCGCCGCGGCCGAAACCGGCGTCGAGCAGCTTGCCGGTGTATTGATCGCGCTCCGACGGATTGGGGCCGCCGATCACGGCGGCGACGATGCGCCGCCCGTCGCGCACGGCCGACGCGACCAGGTTGAAGCCCGAGGCGCGGATATAGCCGGTCTTGATGCCGTCGGCGCCCTGATACCAGTTCATCAACCGGTTATGATTCGCGTATTTGCGGCCTTCGAAGGTGAATTGCTGGGTCGAGAAAAACGTGTAGTGATGCGGATAGCGCTTGATGATTTCGCGGCCCAGCGTCGCCATGTCGCGCACGGTGGTGATCTGCGCGTCGTTGGGCAGGCCATGCGGATTCTCGAAATTGGTGCGCGTCATGCCGATATCGCGCGCGCGGCGATTCATCATGTCGGCGAACCGCGCTTCCGAACCGCCGAGACCTTCGGCCGCGACCATCGCCGCGTCGTTGGCCGAACGCGTGACCATGCCCAGGATGATGTCGCGCACCGCCACGCGGTCGCCCGCCTGGAGATTGAGCTTCGTCGGCGCTTGGCCGGCCGCGTATTCCGACACGTTCCAGCGCGTGTTGAGCGTGATCTTGCCCGCATCGAGCGCTTCGAAGATCAGGAACAGCGTCATCATCTTGGTCAGCGACGCCGGGTGGCGGCGCTCGTCGGCACCCTGTTCGGACAGCACGCGGCCGGTTTCGAAATCGACCACGATCGACGCGTAGCGCGCTTGCGCGGGCGTTGCATTGCCGATCGCAATCGCGACCAGCACGGCGAGGACCGGGAACAAGCGGGCAAGGCGGCGCGTTAGGTTGTTCAGATCAGGGGTCACGCGAAAAATTTCCTGAAGTGAGTGGTTTTCGTGGCCCGAGTCTGGAGGGTGCGACTCGACGAATGTTTCAATTCGTTGCAGTCGGAACGATAATCGAGAGCGAATCTTGATGTCCATAAAAAACCGCGATTCCATGCGATTGGCGTCGTACATTCGACTCGAATCGAGGAGACACATGAAACGCGTCGCGCTGTTGGGGATTGCCTTGGCGTTGGCCGCTTGCGCCGACACGTCGCGGGTTCACACCCCCGTCGTCGGCGGGCTGTCCTATTTCAACTATCTCGCCGGAAACGACATCAAAGCGGCCTGTACCGCCGATGCGCCCGCCCGCTATCGCTTCGTCTACAACGCCGTATTCGACGAACAAGTCCGCAGCTACGACCTTCAGCAGACCGCCGATGGCGCGAAGTTGAGCGTCAATGTCGGCAATTCCGAGATCCGCGTGTTCGAGTTTCCCTTGTCCTGGCCGATCCGGCCCGAGGCGGTGAAGCGCCAGGCCGAGGCGACGCTGTCGCGGGCCGATTATCTCGCCTTGATCCGCCAGGTCGAGGCCGATGGCTTCGGCGCCGCCGCCCCGGAAGGGATGCGCCTGCAATCCTATGATTTCTATTGGGCGGTCAGCGCCTGCGCGGGCGGCAAGTTCCATTTCAACGCCTGGGTTAACCAAACGCCGGGCTTCGCCGCCTTGCGCTTCCCGCAGCTGCTCTACAGCCACGACACGACCAGCATTCCGCCTGCCAAACCCTTCGCCAACACCTATGGCGCCTATATCAGCCGGCGCACCGGCGACAACGGGCCCGACCGGAATTTCGAAATGGTCGTCCGCAACGGCGAGCTCGGGAACATCCTGACGCCGTTCTGATCAGCGGAATACCGCTTGGCGGATTTCAGTACTTTTCCGGCCTAAAAAAATCCCTCGTTGCCGCAAGGGCTTATGTTGCGGTGCGAGGGATTTTTGCTGCGCCGCACAAAACTCCCTTGACGCTCGCATCGGAGTGGCTATATTCGCGTCATGTTGCGCTGCACAAAGCGGCACAACCCCACTCGAGGACGACGAAGCGAAGGCGACCAAGATGGGCAAAGGCAAGTCGAAGCAACCGAGCAAGGCCGCGCCGAAGGCGCAGGCCCCGGCCGTTGCGGCTCCTGCCAAGCCCGTCCCGGCCGCGAAGCCCAGCCTTCCTCCCGTCCAAGTCGCGGCCGCCACGGTGGCGCCTGCGGCCAAACCCGCCCCAGCCCCGGCCATCGGGGAGCAGTTCGTTAAAGGAACCTTCGCCATGACCGACCAGTTCAAAGCGCTCTTCGACGTCAAGTCGTTCGACAAGTATTTCGGCGACGCCAAAGCCCAGGTCGAAAAGGCCTCGGCGCAGACGATGAAGGCGTATGAAGACGCCGCCAAGTTCAACAAGGAAAACCTCGACGCGTTCGTCGTGGCCTCGACCACCTACGCCAAGGGCGTGGAATCGGTGTCGAAGTCGTGGGCCGCGTTCGCCCAGGAGACGTTCGAGGCTTCGGCCAACGTTGCCAAGGCGATCCTCGGCGCCAAGACGCTGAAGGAAGCCGTCGACCTGCAGACCGACTTCGCCAAGACGACGTTCGACAAGCTCGTCGCCGAAGGCACGAAGGTGTCGGAAGCTTCGATCAAGGTCACGAACGAGGCGCTCGAGCCGATCAACGCCCGCGTCAACGTCGCGGTCGAGAAGATGCTGAAGCCCGCGCTGGCGGCCTAATAAGCCCCTTCGACGCTTCAAGCCGGCAAAGACCCGGTCGCCCGCATGGGCGGCCGGGTTTTCGTTTTTAGGCCCCCCTTTATTCCAAGGCGGCGGATGCCATATCATCGGGACGAAAGAAGGTTTCGGATTTCGGCATGAGCGAGGATAAAGACACCGATCGCACCGGCGGCGGCGACGATGGCTCGGGCATCGCGCTGCAAACGCGCACGCGCACCAAGAAGCCGGCGATGTACAAGGTGCTGATGCTCAACGACGATTACACGCCGATGGAATTCGTCGTGCACGTCCTGGAGCGGTTTTTTGGCAAATCGCGCCCGGAAGCGACGACGATCATGATGCATGTCCATCGCCGCGGCGTGGGCGTGTGCGGCGTTTATACCTATGAAGTCGCCGAGACGAAGGTGAACCAGGTCACCGAGTTCGCCCGGCGGAACCAGCATCCGCTGCGCTGCACACTGGAAAAAGAGTGACGGGCCTGCCCGCATTCGCGGCCGCATGCCTCCCATCACTGGCAAAGACGCCGCCGCGCACTTACATTTATGTTCTTAGGACTCGCGCCGGGCGTCCCGGCGCGGGGCTTGCAAAGCCCGGTTTGTGGGCCGCTCCGCCGCAATTGCGCGTCGGGGCGTGACGGAAAGGGAGCGGACCTCTCGATGCTGTCGCGCAATCTCGAACAGAGCCTGCACCGCGCGCTCGCCCTCGCCAACGAGCGGCGTCACGAGTATGCGACTCTCGAACATCTTCTGCTGGCCCTGACCGAAGATCAGGACGCGATCGCGGTGTTGCGCGCTTGCGGCGTCGATCTCGACAAGCTGCGCCGGGACCTCACCCAATATCTCGACAACGAACTCGCGGGGCTGGTCACCAGCCGCGGCGGCGAAGCGAAGCCGACCGCCGGCTTCCAGCGCGTGCTGCAGCGGGCCGCGATCCATGTTCAGTCGTCGGGCCGCGAGGAAGTGACCGGCGCCAACGTGCTGGTCGCGATGTTCTCCGAGCGCGAGAGCCACGCCGTCTATTTCCTGCAGGAGCAGGACATGTCGCGGCTCGATGCGGTCAACTATATCAGCCACGGTGTCGCCAAGGTGCCGGGCAAGTCCGAACCGCGCCGCGTGCGCGGGGCGGACGAGGAGCAGACCACCGGTCAATCGGGCGAGCGCGGCCCCGCCGATCGCGGGCCCGAGCGCCAATCCGGCGGCGAAGGCAAGCAGGGGGCAAAGCCCAAGGAAGGCGCCCTCCATGCCTACTGCGTCAACCTCAACAAGAAGGCCGCGCAAGGCAAGATCGATCCGCTGATCGGCCGCGAGGCCGAGGTCGAGCGCACGATCCAGATCCTGTGCCGCCGCTACAAGAACAACCCGCTTTATGTGGGCGATCCGGGCGTGGGCAAAACGGCGATCGCCGAAGGCCTCGCGCGCAAGGTCGTGAAGGGCGAAGTGCCCGAAGTGCTCCAGAACGCGGTGATCTACGCGATCGACATGGGCACGCTGCTGGCGGGGACCCGCTATCGCGGCGATTTCGAGGAACGGTTGAAGGCCGTTCTGTCGGAACTCGAAGCGCAGGAAAACGCGATCCTGTTCATCGACGAAATCCACACCGTGATCGGTGCGGGCGCCACTTCGGGCGGCTCGATGGACGCGTCGAATTTGCTGAAGCCCGCCCTCGCTTCGGGCGGTCTGCGCTGCATCGGCTCGACGACCTACAAGGAATACCGGACCTATTTCGAGAAGGACCGCGCGCTGGTCCGCCGGTTCCAGAAGATCGACGTCAACGAGCCGTCGCTCGAGGACGCGATCAAGATCCTCGAAGGCATCAAGCCTTACTACGAGGAGCATCATAAGGTCCGCTATACCAAGGACGCGGTGCGCGCGGCGGTCGAATTGTCGGCGCGCTACGTCAACGACCGCAAGCTGCCCGACAAGGCGATCGACGTGATCGACGAAGTGGGGGCGGCGCAAATGCTGCTGCCGGCCGCGCGCCGTAAGAAGACGATCAACGTCAAGGACGTCGAAGCGGCCGTCGCCAAGATCGCGCGCATTCCCCCCAAATCGGTTTCGACCGACGACCGGGAAGTGCTGCAGAATCTCGACAAGCAGCTGAAGGGCGTCGTGTTCGGCCAGGACAAGGCGATCGAGGCCTTGTGCGCGGCGATCAAGCTGGCGCGCGCCGGTTTGCGCGAACCCGAAAAGCCGATCGGCTCGTATCTGTTCTCCGGCCCCACGGGTGTCGGCAAGACGGAAGTGGCCCGCCAATTGGCCTTGTCGCTGGGCGTGGAATTGAAGCGCTTCGACATGTCCGAATACATGGAGCGCCACACGGTCTCGCGTTTGATCGGCGCCCCGCC
>PVXE01000025.1 GCA_014444615.1 Tagaea sp. CACIAM 22H2
GTAGTGCAGCATGAAGTGCTCGCGGTATTCGCCTTCGAGCGCGTCGATGATCTGCTCGTCGTCGCCGGTACCCAGCGTGGCGACGCACAGCGCCTGCGTTTCGCCGCGGGTGAACAGCGCCGAGCCGTGGGTGCGCGGCAGAAGTCCAACCTCGGTAACGATGGGACGCACGGTCTTCGTGTCGCGGCCGTCGATGCGCTTGCCGGTGTCCAGGATGTTGTCGCGCACGACCTTGGCTTCCAGGTCGCCGAACAGCGCGCCGGCGATGGCGGCCTCTTCCGGCACGTCCTTGACTGCTTCCATCGCCTTCGCCTTGATCGCCGCGACCTTGTCGCGACGGGCGAACTTGACGGGTTCCTTATAGGCTTCAGCGAGCTGGCCCGCGAAAGCTTCGAGCTTCGCCTTGGCCGACGCGGCGGCGGGCGGCGCTTCCGGCACCGCCCAGGGTTCCTTGGCGGCGGCTTCGGCCAGCGAAATGATCAGGTCGATCACCGGCTGGAAGGCGCGGTGGCCGAACATGACGGCGCCGAGCATTTGCTCTTCCGTCAGTTCCTTGGCTTCCGATTCGACCATCAGCACGCCGTCCTTGGTGCCGGCGACGACGAGGTCGAGGTCCGAGCCCGCGATTTCTTCCTGCAGCGGGTTCAGCTTGAACTCGCCGCCGATGAAACCGACGCGCGCGGCGCCGATCGGGCCCATGAACGGGATGCCCGACAGCGTCAGCGCCGCCGAGCAGCCGATCATCGCGACGATGTCGGGATCGTTCTGCAGGTCGTGCGACAGCACCGTCGCGATAACCTGCACTTCGTTGCGGAAATTCTCGGGGAACAACGGACGGACCGGCCGGTCGATCAGACGCGAGACCAGCGTTTCCTTTTCCGTCGGGCGGCCTTCGCGCTTGAAGAAGCCGCCGGGGATCTTGCCGGCCGCGAAGGTCTTTTCCTGGTAGTGGACGGTCAGGGGGAAGAAATCCTGGCCGGGTTTGGCCGACTTGGCGCCGACGGCCGTGCACAGCACCACCGTGTCGCCCAGGCGCGCGAGGACCGCGCCATCGGCTTGGCGGGCGACCTTGCCCGTTTCGAGGGAGAGCGTGCGCCCGCCCCATTGCATCTCGCGTTTCACGATATCGAACATGCGATCTTTACCTTCCTTGCCACGTTCGGACCCGCGCGCATCGCCCCTATGGCGACGCACGCGTGGTTCCGGCCGCTATCGCCCCCATGGCGAAAGCGCCAACCGGAACCGCCCATGGACTTCTGGACGTCGGATAAGAAAAACGCGACGACACCCCGTCCGCCGGAGCTTGTCCGGTGCGGGCGGCGGCATCGTCGCGCATGGATTTCAAACGGCGGTCTTCAGCGACGCAGTTCGAGGCGCTCGACCAAGGTCGAGTAGCGCTTCGCGTCGGTCTTCTTGAGATAGTCGAGAAGACGGCGGCGCTGGCCGACCATCATCAGCAGGCCGCGGCGCGAGTGGAAGTCCTTCTTGTGCGTGCCGAGGTGCTCGGTGAGCTCCTTGATGCGCTCGGTCAGCAACGCGACCTGGACTTCCGGCGAGCCGGTGTCGCCCTTCTTGACGGCAAACTTGGCGACGATTTCACTCTTGCGAGCGGGTTCGAGCGACATCGGTCATTCCTTTCGACCCTAGAGGTTGAACACGCGCACCGGACGGATGTTTTCTCCGTCGCTCGCGACCAGCGCCACCAGCCGCCCTTCTTGGAAGGCGGCAATCGGTTCGGCGGGAACGCGATCGATGCGGGGGTCTCGCAAAGCCCGGCCCTGTTTAAGGGCCGAAGCCTCTTCCACGGTCACGGCCAGCACCGGGATGTCGTCCAGTGCGGTCTCGACCGGGGCGAGGGCCCCAAAGCGGGCCGGACTATGCCCAAACCCCTCCAGGCTTTCCAGTGAAATTGCCGATTCCAGCGTGAATTTGCCGACCCGGGTTCGGCGAAGTTCGATCACGTGGCCGACCGTTCCCAGCGCCGACGCAAGGTCGCGGGCGAGGCTGCGGACATAGGTTCCTTTGCCGCAGGTAACACGAAACCGCGCCGTGTCCGAATCGGGCGATCCCAGATATTCGAGCTTATGAATCAATACCTTGCGGGGCTGGAGGACGACTTCTTCTCCCGCCCGGGCCAGTTCGTAGGCGCGCTTGCCGTCGATCTTGATGGCCGAGAACGCGGGCGGCAGCTGCTCGATCTCACCTTCGAATGCCGGCAACGCCGCGTGAATCGCCGATTCGGCCGGGCGGTTGGGGCTGGTCGCGACGACCGATCCTTCTAGATCGTCGGTCGCGGTCGCGGTGCCCCAGCGCACGGCGAATTCGTATTGCTTAGTGCCGTCCATGGCGAAGGGGATCAGCTTGGTCGCCTCGCCAAGCGCGATGGGCAACACGCCCGAGGCGAGCGGGTCCAGCGTGCCGCCATGTCCGCCTTTGGCCGCCTGGAAAATCCAGCGCACTTTGCCCAGCGCTTGTGTCGAGCTCGGGCCGATCGGCTTGTCCAGCACGACCCAGCCATCGACCTTGTTTTTGACGCGGCTCACTTCTTCTTGCGGGCGCGCGGTTTCGGCGTGGCTTGCGGCGGGGCGATATCGGCCAGCACTTTCGGGTCGCGGAAGGCCGCATCCATGCGGGCGGCGTAATCGAAGCCGGTGTCGCGCTTGAAATGGATATCGACCGCTTGGCGCAGATCGATGCGCCGTTGCACTTCGCCCCGGATATAGGCGCGCGCGCGCGCCAGGGCCGCGATCGTCTTGTCGGCATCGATGCCGCCCAACGTCGTCACGAACGCGGTCGCGTGTTTGAGGTCGGGCGAGGCGCGCACTTCCGACACGGTGATGGAGGCGCCTTGCAAATCGGGGTCGCGGAAATGCGCTTCCTGCAACACCTCGACCAGCGCGCGGCGTACCGCTTCGCCCACGCGTAATTGGCGCTGGCTGGGGGCGCCGGCGGGGCCGTCTTCGTTTCTGTCGAACTTGCCGCTCATGGCCGGGGTTTTACGCCGATTTCG
Organism: Tagaea sp. CACIAM 22H2; assembly: GCA_014444615.1. Lineage (GTDB taxonomy): Bacteria > Pseudomonadota > Alphaproteobacteria > CACIAM-22H2 > CACIAM-22H2 > Tagaea. Next base: position 3,011 of record PVXE01000025.1, read on the forward strand.
GCGCTCTTGCCAATCGCTTGCCATTGACCGAGCCGTATCCGTTGTTATGCTCCCCTGGGTTGATCGCCTTAAACGAGGATCAGGTGCGATGTTCCGCTATCTTGCATATGTATTCACCCTCGTTTTTCTTGGGCTTGGCGGCGCGCAGGCGCAGTCGATCCATAAGATGCCGATAGGGACGGAGGTCGAAGGCGTTGCCGCGCTCGGCCGGGTGCAAATTCCCTTGCCGCCCGGCAAATGGACGCTGATCGGCGCCCATGAAACATGGCTGAATCCGATCGCAGGGGGGCAGCCCGTGCCTCTCGGACATGCCAATCTCGCGCTGATCGAAAGAGATAGACTCGTCGGGTTCATTGCCGCGATTGCGCCGACGCAAACCAGCACGCTTATCCGCATCTGGGACAAACAGTGCGAGCGGACGGATCTTTACTTCCTTGAAGCGGCGCCAAAGTACAACACCCGCGAACAAACCTGCTTTCTCGTCGTTCATGCGGCCCGAACCTGGACGGCGTGGGCGAATATGGGCGCGGGGCTGGAAGCCGCTTATACGTGGCTCGCCGAACATCCGAAGGTCGTGAAGCCGTCGACGATGTTGCTCGTCCGGCATTCGAACGTCCGCGCAAGCGACTTCGTCGAGGTCGAATATAATTTCTCGCCGGAAGCCTATGGCTTCGGCCCGCCGCGCGATCGCAGCGCCGCCGGCAATGATTGGCATCGCGACAAGCTGAAGAACGATCCCGCGCGCGACGCTTTCGCGCAAGCCGTCGTCGCTTGGGCGAAGGACAATCAGAAGCGCGTTCTCGACGGGCTGGTCTATCGCAAGGCGGAGGCGGGCGCCAAATTGGAATTCGCCGTTCCCGGCCGGCCGCAACAAGCGGCGATATCGTCGGCTGTTCTGCCCTCAGGACACGTCACACCCGCGATCGGAACGCGCTTCGTCGTCAGCTCCGGTCGCTTCGATATCGTCAAAGTCGATCGAATGAACGTAATGACGGCCAACTCCGCGAATGCGGGCGCGACATGGATCGCTGGATTGTTGCCGCTCGATCCCGCATCCAAATTCGACCGAAGCGCTCTCGAATCGCTGTTTCCGCTGGCCGTCGGCAAGAAAACGAAATTCCTGCAAGAGGCCGCATCCGGCGCAAATGCTTGGGATCAAGTTCTGGAGGTCGTGCGCACGGAAACCGTGCAGATCGAAGGCAAGCCGTACGCGACCTTCGTGATCGAGAACCGCACGGAAGCCGTGGGACCGGGCATGAACGAATTCATCCGCAAACGCACGCTTCATTACGCGCCCGAACTTGGGTGGCTCCTCAAAATGCAGGAAGAGCAGCTTGCCGGACCGCCGCAGCGCATGAATAGCTGGGAAGTCGTGCGCATCGTCCCCCCGGGCGGGTGAATTGCATTAGAGAGGGTTCCGCCAAATGCTCCGCTTTGCTTCATGCCTGTTTGCCTTTTGGGTCTTCGCGATCGGTGGCGCGCAGGCGCAGTCGATCCATACGATGCCGATCGGCACCGAAGTCGAAACCAAGGTCCGCTTCGCACGCTCCGAAGTGCCGCTGCCGCCGGGCAAATGGATCTTGGTCAGCAGAGGCGAAGAAAAGAGCATTGGGCTCGACGGCACCATGGGCGCTCGTTTGCCTTACGCCACATTGGCGCGGATCGAGCGCAACGCCCTCGCGGGACTCGTGAATCTGACGGGCACGGTTCAGTACGAGAATTTGCAGTGGATCAGAGACCGGCAATGCGATCGGACCGATTTCTATTTCCTCGATGCGGATCGCAATTTCAACAATGCGGATCAGCGTTGTCAGTATGCGACGCATTTCGTGCGGACTTGGACGGCGTCGGACAATCAACCCGAACAGACGCGCGCGATGATCGAAGGGCTGCGCGCCAAGTCCATCGCCTTGCCTCCGACGACGATCGTCAGCGTGCATCGTCGTGTCGTCGGCGGGGAGTATCTGACCGTGACCTATGAGATCTCGCCCGCTTCGATCGGGGGACCCGTCGCGCGAGCCAATGCTTGGAGCGCCAGCGAATGGCACAAGGACAAGATCGCCGACAATCCCGAACACAAGCGATTCCTCGACGCATGGGTGGAATGGTCCAAGCAGATGGCGCCCAAGGTCCGCGACGGCTTCGGACGTTCGCTCTCCGGTTATGCGCCGATCGCGATCGCCTACGAGCCCCCGGTGGCGAAGGCCGCCGTGCCGGCCGCGACGGGCCCAACTGGCCCAACTGGCCCGGCCGGATTCACAGGCCCCGTCGTCGGCACGCGGTTTCAGCTCGCGGACGGCGAAATTCGGATCATGCGCGCCGACGGCGCGAATATCGTGACGGCGAACGAAAAGAATCAGATCGTCGTTTGGCGCGCCGGCATGATCGCGTGGGACCGCGGGGCCGGCTACGCGCGGGCGACGATCGAGAGCATTTTCCCGCTCGCGGTTGGAAAGAAGGTGTCTTTCGTCGACACGGTGCCGGGGCGCCAGCCGATTCGCCACTCTCTTGACGTCATCCGCCAAGAACAGGTCCAGGTCGCGGGGCGCTCGCTCTCGACCTTCGTGGTCGAACAGATCACGGACTATACCGATCCGGCCGATGCCGGCCTGCGGCGCAAGCGCACGCTGTGGTACGCGCCGGAGGTCGGCTGGTTGCTGCGCCAGCGCGACGAGCAACTCGCCGGCCCGCCACAGAGCATGAACAGCTGGGAAGTCGTGCGCATCGTCCCGCCGGGCGGGTGACGCGTCTTACGCCTGATTGACGTCGATCACGATGCGGCCTTGGATCTGACCGGCGACGATCTGTTCGGCCAAGGCGGGCACGTCGGCGAGTCCGACGATCTTCGTGCCGCCGACCGGCAAGCCGTCGGGCAGCAGTGCGGCGAGCTTGCGCCACGCGGCGTCGCGTTCGGGGATCGGGCAGCGCACGGAATCGATCCCGATCAATTTCACGCCGCGCAGAATGAACGGCATCACGGTCGTCGGCAGATCGTGGCTGCCGGCAAGCCCGCAGGCGGCGACGGGCGCGCGATACGCCATCGACGCCAGCGCGTTCGCCAAAGCGGGCCCGCCGACCGTGTCGATCACGCCCGCCCAGCGCTCGGTCTCCAGCGGTTTGGCCGGCTTGGCGAGTTCGGCGCGATCCATCACGCTCGAAGCGCCCAGCGCCTTCAAATAGGATTCGAGCTCCAAGCGCCCGGTCGCCGCGACGACTTTGTGGCCGAGCTTGGCGAGGAGTGCGACCGCGACCGAACCCACGCCGCCGGCGGCGCCCGTGACCAGAACCTCGCGGTCCTTCTTCAAACCGTTGGCTTCCAGCGCGTGTACCGCGAGCATCGCGGTCAAACCGGCCGTGCCCATCGACATGGCCCATTTCTTGTCCATGCCCGGCGGCATCTTGATCAGCCATTCGGCCTTGGCGCGCGCGCGCTCGGCCATGCCGCCGTGGAATTGCTCGCCCACGCCCCAGCCGGTCAGGATCACGCGGTCGCCCGCCTTGAAGCGATCGTCTGTGGAGGTTTCGACCGTGCCCGCCCAATCGATGCCGGGGATCAGCGGAAACTCGCGCACGATCTTGCCCTTGTCGGCGATCGCGAGCCCGTCCTTGTAGTTCAGCGTCGAGTAGCTGACCTTGGCGGTTACCGCGAAATCGGGCAGCGCCGAATCCTCGAGCTGACGGAGATTGGCCGTGACTTTGCCGTCGGTCTTCTCGAGAAGCAGCGCTCGAAACATTCCGGTTCGCCTTTCGCCGGGGGTCGTCCCGGGGCGACTACTCGCAGGGCCGGGCGCTTGCGTCAAGCGATCCGGCGGCGCATCGTCCGGCGATGAACGAGCGAATCCGCGAATTCGTCGGCTGGGTACTGGGCCCGGCCAAGGCCCTCGATCTCGCTGATTTCATGGGCGGCGTGGCCGAACGGCTGGTCGAAATGGGCCTGCCGGTGGACCGCGCGGCCGCACTCCTCGATACGCTGCATCCCAGCTATGTCGGAATCCAACGCGTCTGGGAACGCGGCGGCGAGACGCGCGAGGGCCGCGCGCGCTTCGACAATCCGGATATCTTCTCCGGCAAAATCAAATACACGATCGACAGCGTGCAGGAGACCGGCGCCTGGTTCGACATGCGCCTCGACGATCCGCGCGTCGACGAGTACGACCTGCTGCCCGACCTACGCGCGCGGGGCTATACGCACTACGTGCTGGCCCCCCTGCCGTTCGTCGAGGGGCCGGTGCAGGGTATCTCCATCGCCACACGGCGCGCGGGCGGGTTTTCGGCCGCCGACATCGCGCTGATCGATGCCGCGCGTCCCGCCCTTGCGGCGGTGATGGAGTTGAAAATCCGCACCCGCGTCTCGCGCGAGGTGCTGCAGACCTATGTCGGCAAAGCGCCGGGCGATCTGATCCTGGCCGGCCAAATTCGGCGCGGCGAAGTGCGGAATCTTCGCGCGGCGCTGGCGATCAGCGATCTGCGCGGCTTCACGGCAATGAGCGACGCGCTCACGCCCGAGCAAACCGTCGCGCGAATCAACGCCTATCTCGATTGCCTGGTGCCGGAAATCCAGAAGCGCGGCGGCGAAATTCTGAAATTCATCGGCGACGGCGTGCTGGCGATGGCCGACGCGAATGCACTCGGCGATTCCGACGCCTGCGCGCGGATGCTCGACGCCGCCCTCGCCGCGCAAGCAGCCCTTGGCGTCGCGGGCTTCCGGGCGGGCATCGCCCTGCATCTGGGCGAGGCCGCGTTCGGCAATATCGGGGCGGGCGACCGCCAGGATTTCACCGTCATCGGCCGCGACGTGAATATGGCGGCGCGGCTGGAGAAGATGTGCGGCACGCTGGGCGAAAGCGTCGTCGTCTCGGCCGAATTCGCCGCCGCTCTCGATCGCCCGTGGCGGCGCCTGGGCGAGTTCACCTTCAAAGGTTTCGAAGGCGCCCGGCCCGTTTACGCGCCGGGCTAACCCGTCGTTGCCAGCATCGCGGGCTTGCCGTCGACGCCGGGCTCGACGCGCCAGAACCTGTTGTGGAACTGGCGCAAGGCCGGCCGGTGGCCGATCGACACGATGCCCGTCTCCTTCAAGCGTTCGCCGATCAGCGCGTAAAGATGCGCTTCCGTCGCCTCGTCCAACGCCGCGGTGGCTTCGTCGAGGAACAGGAATTTGGGCTTCGCCAGCAGCGCGCGTGCGACGGCAAGACGCTGCTGTTCGCCCGGCGACAGCGCCTGGCCCCAATGCGCGACCTCGTCCAAACGGCCCGCCAGATTCGCGAGCTTCACGTCGGCGAGCGTCGCTTTCAGCGTCGCATCATCGATGCCGTCCGCGTTGGGATAAAGCAGCGCCTCGCGCAGACTCGCGATGGGCATATAGGGCTTCTGCGGCAAGAACAACGCGGTGCCCGGCGGCGGCGTTTCCACCACGCCGCGCCCGAACGGCCACAGCCCCGCCAACGCCCGGAACAGCGTGCTTTTGCCCGCGCCCGACGGCCCGGTCAGCAAAACGCGGTAGCCCGGCTCGATGCGTGCGTCGGCGGCGGCGATCAGCGTGGCGCCGTTCGGCAAGGCAACGTCGACTTGGGCAAGGGCCGGGGCGTTGCCTTCGCGCGTTTGCAGGGGATTGGCCTTCGCTTCGATCTCCGCCCTCGCGATCGCCGCTTCGAAATCGAGCAGACGATCGACGACCGATTTCCAATCGGCGAGCTGGGCATAGGCCGAGACGAAGAACGACAGGGCGCGCTGCACTTGGCCGAAGGCCGAGGCGATCTGCATCAAGCCGCCCAGCTGGATCGAATTGTTGAAATAGCGCGGTGCCGCGACGATGAACGGGAAAATGATCGCGGCCTGCGAATAGAAGCTGGTGAAGGTATTGAGCTTCAGCGTCGCCCACATCAGCCCGTACCAATTGGCGGCGATGCCCGCGAAGCGGCGCGCGAAATTCTCGCCCTCGCGCTTCTCGCCGCCATAAAGGGCGACCTGTTCCGAATTTTCGCGCAAACGCACGAGGTCGTAGCGGAAATCCGCTTCGTAGCGCTGCTGGGCGTAATTCAGCGGGACGAGGGGTTTGCCCACCAAATGCGTGAGCCACGTGCCGATCACGGCATAGAATAGCGCCGCCCACACCATATAGCCGGGAATGTCGATCGTGTGGCCGAACAGCGTGATCGAGAACGCGCCCGACAGCGTCCACAGGATGGTCAAGAACGCGCCGAGTGTGAGCACCGCGTCGAGCAGCTGGGTGATCAGCGACAAGGTCGTGGTCACGAACAGCTTCACGTCTTCGGCGATGCGCTGATCGGGGTTGTCGGTTTCCGCCCCCGTCAGCTGGAAGCGATAATAGATCCGGTTGTCGAGCCACGCGGCGACGTAGCGCTGGGTCAGCCATTTGCGCCAGCGGATCGTCAGCCACTGCATGGCGTAACGCGAGACGATGAAATTGGCGATGAACAGAAAGGCGAGGCCGGTGAAGACCAGCATCTGCTTTTCGAACACCGGCCGGTCGCGTTCCTGCAGGGCGGTGTAGAAGACGTTGTTCCATTCGTTGAACAACACTTCGAGATAGACGCCGAAGATCGTCAATCCGATGACGATCGCGAACAGCGCCCAGGCGGCAAGCTTGTCCTCCGATGTCCAATAGGGCTTGGTCAGGCGCCACAGACTGGCGGCGAAACTCAACAAATCGACGCGGCGGCTTGGGGTTGGAATCGTGGCGCTAGCGGCAGGCGGCATGGGGACGGATTCTCCGGATTACCCGGAGAACCTAGGCCGATCCCGTGACGTAAAAAAGGCCGCCGCGTTTCCGTCCGTAACCGGCTAACGCGCCAAAGCCCGGATCGCCGCCTCGTCCTGGGTCAGGGGCAGCCAGCGCCGCACCAAGCGCTCGACGTTTTCCAGCCCGTCCAGCAGGCCGGGTACCACCGCCGCCGAGGGCGATTTCTGGCGCGCGAGGTTCTTCAGCGCGCGGACCATATCTTCGGTCCGGCGGATGCCGTCGTCGGGCAGCATGCGCACCAGGCCTTGGGCCTGGGCGCGCTCGGCGCGGATCGTCTGTTCCAAACGCGGGGCGGTGCGCGGCACGATCAGCCCCGGCCGGTCGAAGGACAGGATCTCGCAGAACGTGTTGTAGCCGCCCATCGCGACGACGCCGGCGGCGCGCGCGATCAGCGCCTCCATATGCGCGTCGAAGGTGATCGCTTCGACGTCGGGCAGCGCTTGGGCGCGGTTCAGGAATTCGGCTTGGCGTTCGGACTGCATGAACGGCCCGAGCACCAGCAGCGCGCGATGGGGCAATTGCGCGCCCGCCTCGTAGGCGCGCAAGACCCAGTCGATCAGCGCGTCGCCGTCGCCGCCGCCGCCGGTGGTCACCAGCACGTAAGGCTGCTCGCGATCGCGCGCGGCATCCATCGACGCGCGCGGCCCGTTCAACGGCAGCGTGCGGCGCAGATAGCCGGTGTAGCTCATCTTCCGGCGCACCGATTGCGGGATAGCCAAGCCTTCCAGCGGATCGCAGATCTGCGGCAGGCCGTAGACCCAGATATCGTCGTAAAGCTCGCGCAAGGCCGGCAGAGCGTTCTTGCGCTTCCATTCCGGCTCCAGCAACGCAGGGTCGTCCATCACGTCGCGCAAGCCCAGCACCAGCGGCACGTTGCGGCGCTTCAGGAACTCCAGCGTTTCGCTCACCTCGCCGCGCAAGCCCAGCGGTTCCTTGTCGACCAGGAACAGATCGGGCTGGAACGCCTCGGCCGTGTGGCGGATGATCGACGCGCGGATCGCCAAAGTTTGCGCGATGTCGATATGCAGGTTCAGCGACGTGTAATCGCCGTCGCGCAATTTGATGACGCCGGGAATGCGCACGAAATCGACGCGCGCCTTGAAATCGAACGAGCCGATGATCGGCGAGCCCGACAGGATCAGCACCGAAAGATCCTTGTCCGCTTCCACCAGCGCGTGCGCGATCGTGCGGCAGCGGCGCAAATGGCCGAGCCCCATCGTGTCGTGACTATAGATCAGCACGCGCCGGTCGGACCGTGCGCGACGTTTCGGAGCCTTGGCCAATCGTCCCCCCGGACGGGATGTCGACCGGCCCGAGACTAAGGGGACTCCCGTGACGATTCCAAGCGATCAACGCGCGGATTCCGCAATTTCGGGGGCTGTTGCCGGATTGCGATACCGGTTCCCGCGACGGTAAGGCGCCGCCCGTCCCGCAGGGCGGTGCGGTTGCGCCACCCTGGTCCCGGCAGCTAAACTCCTGAAAGGGATAGGGGACTTCGCGCGTGGGCGGCTCAGGCGATATCGACCGGAACATTTTCCGCTTCGTCATCCGGTTCTCGGTCAAGGAAACGGCGCTGGTCTGCCTGCTCGTCGCGGCGGCGCAGGCGTTCTATTACGTCACGCTGGACCTGCCCAAGAACATCATGAACCAGGGCATCCAGGGCCAGGGGATTCAGTTCCCGAAGGAGGTCCTGGGCTGGTTCAGCGTCGATCAGATCGGCTATCTGCTCTGGCTGTGCTTGTTGTTCTTCCTCGCCGTGCTCGTCAACGGCGCGGTCAAGCAATACATCAACTCGCTGAAGGGCAAGCTGGGCGAACGCTTGCTGCGTCGGCTGCGCTATTCGCTGGTCGAACGCATTCTGCGTTTTCCGATTCCGCATTTCCGCAAGGTCTCGTCGGGCGAATTGATCCCGATGGTGACGTCGGAGGTCGAGCAGATCGGCGGCTTCATGGGCGACGCCTTCGTGCAGCCGCTGATGCAGGCGGGCATGCTGCTGACGATCGCGCTGTTCTTGTTCATGCAGAACCCCGTGATGGGTTTGGCGGCGATCTCGCTGTTCCCGTTCCAAGCCTATATCGTGCCGATGCTGCAAAAGCGCGTGAAGGCGCTGGGCAAGGAACGCGTGCGCGCGGTGCGCAAAGTGTCCGAGCGTATCGGCGAGACCGTCGGCGGCATCCACGAAGTGCGCGCCAACGGCACGGCGTCGTGGGAACGCGCGGATTACGCCGAGCGCTTCGGCACGATCTTCCGCATCCGCTTCGACATCTATCAGCGCAAATCGCTGGTGAAGTTCATCAACAACTTCCTGAGCCAGTGCGCGCCGCTGCTGTTCTACTCGATCGGCGGCTATCTGGTGATCCAGGGCCAGTTGTCGCTGGGCGCACTCGTCGCCGCCTTGTCCGCGCACAAGGATATGACGGCGCCCTGGAAGGAACTGCTCGACTATTACCAGCAGGCCCAGGACGCGCAGCAGAAATACGAACAGGTCGTGGAGCAGTTCCGGCCCGAGCAGATGCTGCCCGAAGGCTTGCACGAATTGCCCGCCGATCCGGCACCGGGCTTGGGCGGCGATATCGCGCTGGCCGGACTGTCGGTCGCGGAGGACGCGCAGACCAAACTGCTCGAAGCCGTGTCGCTCACCATTCCCCACGGTGCGAAAGTGGCGCTGGTCGGGGCGGCGGGCGGCGGGCGCGAAGCGCTGGCGATGACGCTCGCACGGCTCTATCTGCCGTCCTCGGGCACGTTGCGCGTGGGCGAGCGCGATTTGACGCGCCTGCCGGACGCGCATTTGGGCGCGTCGATGGGCTATGTCGGGCCCGGCGCCTATCATTTCTCGACGTCGGTGCGCGACAATCTCGTCTATGGCTTGCGCCAGCGTCCGGTGGCCGCGCCCGAAAAGCGCAGCGCGTCGCGCACGCGCTGGCTCGCCGAAGCCGCGCGCGCGGGCAATCTGCCGCTCGACGTCGAGGATAACTGGATCGACTATTCGCGCGCGGGCGTGGCGAACGCCGAACAATTCGACGCCGTCGCCGCGCGCGTGCTCGAACGCGTCGATCTGGCCGAGGACGTGTTCCTGTTCGGCTTGCGCGGCCGCGTCGATCCGCGCGCCAAACCGGCGGTGGCCGAAGCGATCCTTGCCGCGCGCGCGGCGTTCCGCGAGCGTTTGTCGGGCCCGCAAGCCGATCCCGCATTGAAGGGCTTGATCGAATCCTTCGACCCCACGCGCTACAACGACAACGCGACCCTTGCCGAGAATCTTTTGTTCGGCACGCCGATCGATCCGGCGTTCGAGGTCGACGTGCTGGCCGAACAGCGCGACTTCCTGGCCGTGCTGCAAAAGCAAGGCATGGCGGACGAGCTGATCGCGATGGGCCGCAAAGTCGCCGAAACGATGGTCGAGTTGTTCGCGGGGCTGCCCGCCGGCCACGAATTCTTCGATCGATTCAGCTTCATCGCCGCCGACGATTTGCCGACCTTCCAAGCGATCGTCGCGCGCACCGCGCCGGACGAGTCCGGCAAGCTGCCCGCGATCTCGAACGAGGATCGCGCGCGGCTGATCGGCTTGCCGCTGAAGCTCGTCAACGCGCGCCATCGCTTGGGCCTGATCACGCCCGATTTCAAAGGCCGTGTTTTGGAAACGCGCGCCGCGATCCACGACGCGTTCGGCAAAGGCCCGGCCGCGGGCAAGATCGCGTTCTTCGATCCCGAATCCTACAACGCCGCCGCCGCGATTCAGGACAACATCCTGTTCGGGCGCGTCGCCTATGGTCAGGCGAAAGCGCAGGCGATCGTCGGCAAAGCGATGCGCGAAGTGCTCGATACGCTGGGCTTGCGCGAACGCGTGTTCGAAGTGGGTTTGGATTTCCAGGTCGGTGTCGGGGGATCGCGTTTGACGCCCGCGCAACGGCAAAAATTGGCGCTTGCGCGCGCGCTGGTGAAGCGGCCGGAGATTTTGGTTCTCAACGACGCCCTTGCCGTGTTGGACTCGAGCACCCAGGTCAAGACCCTGGATGGCGCGTTGGCCGCCGCCGGTTCGGCGACGGTCGTCGCGGCGCTGGCGGATGCGGCGCTGGCCGCGAAATTCGATCGCGTCGTCGTCATGGCCGACGGGCGCGTGGCGCAGGACGGACGTTACGACGAGTTGATCGGGCAGGACGGCCCGCTCAAAGAATTGCTGGCGCTTTAAGGAAGGGGGTTGCGATGTCGATCAAGGAAGAAACCGACGCCCTCAAGCGCATTCCGCTGTTCGCGAAGCTCGACCCCGCGAAGCTGAAACTGCTCGCGTTCATGAGCCAGCGTCTGACCTACGAACCCGGCCAAGCGATTTTCTCGCAGGGCGATGCGGGCGACGCCGCCTATATCGTGCTGGAGGGCGAGGCCGCCGTGCTGATCGACACGAATTCGGGCCCGACCGAAATCGCGCGGACCGGCAAGCACGAGATCGTGGGCGAAATCGCCATCCTGTGCGAGGTGCCGCGCACCGCCACGGTGCGCGCGGCGGGCGACAATTCGCTCGTCTGCCTCAAAATCGAGAAGGACGATTTCATGGCGCTGGTGAACGAGTTCCCGTCGATGGGGCTCGAGATCATGCGCGAGCTCGCGCGGCGCATCGTCAAGACCAACGCGCAATTGCGCAACGCGATGGCCGCCAAATCCGCGTGAGCGGTTTCGATCGCGCTCAGCGTCCGGGCACGCGGCCTAGACGCAGGAACTGGGTCTCGCCCGACGTCCCCTGAACGCCGTCATTGTCGACGACCGCGAAGATTTGTCCGTCGCGATCGACCGTGAGACCTTCCAGCTTCTCCAGCACCACGCCGCGCGTGGCCGCCAGATCGCGCGCCACATCGCGCAGCAGTGTTTTGCGGATAACCGGCACGTTCGCGGCCCCCGGCGCCGCCGGTTCGAGACCCGCGACCGAGAACCGGTAGAGGCGCTTGATCGCGCTCTCGGCCCATTGGTTGTTGCGCTCGATCACAGCGAACTCGCCGTTGCCCAGCGACACGATCTCCGACAGACCCATCCATCCGGCGGGGGTCTCGTCGAGCGGGTAGTGCAACACGCCCCAGGATTTGTCGGCCGGGCGATAGCGCAGAATTTTGACGTGGCCCTTCGGGTCATCCTTCCATTCGCGCTGCACGGCGATCCACACGGTCTCGGCCGCGCCCTCGCCTTCGACGGCGACACCTTCGTAGCCGAAGCGCACCGCATGGCGCGCGATCGCTTCCGGCAGCGCGATCTCCTCCTCGATGGCACCCGTCGCCGAGACGCGCAGCAGCAGATCGGCCAGCGCGCCCTCCCGGCGCTCCGGCGTGCCTTCGGAGGCGAGCCAGAACCCGCCGCCCGCGCGCGCGGCGATACCTTCGAGATCGAGCAGGGCGGCGGGCTTGCCGTCGCGCGTCACCACCGTTTCGGCGACGATCCCCGCGGGCGTTTGCGTGGCGTCGATCGTGAAGATCTTCGCTTCGGCGTAAAAGGAATCGCTGACGGCGTAGAGCCGCCCCGCCTGGCCGCGATCGGCGGCAAGGCCGGACAAGGCGCCCCACGCGATCGGCACGCCGTTGGCGGCGTTATCCGACCGGATCGTCGGATAGGCGGGACTGGTGGCCGTGCGGGCATAGATCGTCAGCGACGAGCGCAGACCCGTTTCGGGGTTGTCGGCTTCGGCCGCCGCGACGAACAGATTGCGCGACGGAATGGCGAGCAGGCCTTCGGGGCCCGCGCCGCTGGGCAACGCTTGCAGGAAGGTCGGCGCGCGGCCGGGCCCTTCGTCGCGCCACACGGAAATCAGCGATGCGCGCTCGGCGCCGACGAAAATCAGGCGTTCGTTGCCGAAGGTCGCGACTTCGACGCCTTCGGGCTCGCCGCCGCGATTGCCGGAACGCAATTCGGGATAATGGCCCAGCGCGATCGCGAGGTGTTCGAGTATATTGCCCGAATCCCATTCGACGGCGCCGTTGCGATTGAAGATGGTGAAGCCGCGCGAACCGCTGCGCAGATCGCCTTCGTTGGCGGTCACGAAGCGGTTGTCGTCGAGCCATTTCACCGCGTCGGGCTCGCGCACGACGTTCTCGATGCGGTCGACGGGACGGATCACGCCGTCGCGCTTGGCGTCGACATTCTCCAGCGTCACGGTGCCCGCGGTGAAATGCGTAACGACGCGCCCTGCGGCCAGATCGACGATCGCGAGATGATTATTCTCCTGCAGCGTGACGACCGCCTCGCCGCGCGAATTGACGTCGACGAATTCGGGCTCGGGATCCTCGGGCACGTAGCCCGCAATGCCGGTCAGGTCGACGCGGCGCAAGCCCGCACAATCCAGCCCCGCGTCGTTCACCGGCAGAATCGTCAGATTGCCGGCGGGCAATTGCGGGATACGGCCTTGGTCGTGGCGCTCGTCGCGCTCGTTCTCGATCACCACGGCCAGAAAACGGCCGTCCGGCGACAGCGCGACCGAATCGGGCTGGCCGCCCAGATCGCAGCGCATGATCTCGCGCCGCGACGCGATATCGACCACGGCGGCGAAGCCGGATGTCTCGCGCTTGTTGGGCGAGGTGTCGGACACCGCATAAGCGCGTGGCCCTCGTGCGGTGACCGACGTCAACTCACCCGACAGCGCCAGGAATCCCGCCGGCTTCGGCGCGGCCGGATCGGCGATATCGACGAAGCCGAGGCCGTTCTGCTCGCCGTCGACATAGATCAGCAGATTGCCGTCCTGCGCCGACGTGACGATTTCCGCGATCGACTTCTTCGCGCGATCGCGGTCGGCGGGCAGCATCTTGACCGCCTCGATCGTCGCGATCCTATCGAAGTAAACGGGCGCTTGGGCGAAGGCGGACGTGCCACCGGCGAGCAGGGCGGCGGACAAAGCGATTTTGCGGATCATCTGGCGTTCCGGTCGGAGGTCGGGACCGGAACTATCGCCGCCGTCGATGACACGGATATGACAGCTTAGGGCTGGCGCAACTTCAAATTCTGCGCCGCCAGCGCCGCGATTCCCGCCGCAAGGCCCCAGAACGCCGAGCCGATGCCGAATAGCGACACGCCCGACGCAGTCACTGCCAGCGTCAGCACGGCGGGGAAACGCTCGGCTTCGTCTTTGAGGGCGCCGGTCAATGCGCCTTGCAGCGCGCCGACGAGGCCCAGCCCCGCGAAGGTCGCGATCAAAGCCTTGGGCAACGCCGCGAGGATCGCGACGCACGCCCCCGCGAACGCCGCGAGCAGCAGATAGTAGAACGCGTACCAGATGCCGGAGATCCAGCGCTTGCCCTTGTCGGGATGCGCTTCGGGCCCGGCGCAGATCGACGCGGTGATCGCCGCCAAGCCCAACGGGATCGCGCCCGCAAAGGCGCCGACGAACGATGCGATGCCGGTTGCCGCGAGCGAGTCCCGCGTCGGCGTGGGATAGCCCGCCGCCTTCAGCACGGCGAAGCCGGCGAGATTCTGCGACGCCATGGTGACGAGATAAAGCGGCAAGCCCAAGCCGATGATCGCCCCCATGTCGAAGCTGGGCGCAACGAATTCGAAATGCGTCAGGCCCAACTCGCCGGAGATCGGCGCGGCAAGGTCCAGCGCGTAGGCGATGGCGATACCCGCGGCCAGCACCGCGACGACAGCCATATGTGGATTGAACAACCGCACGACCAGGAACATCACGACCAGCGGCAGCACGAGGGCGGGGGCACCACCCGCTTGCACGAAGACCTGCGCCACGAAGGGCAGCACCACGCCCGCCAGCATCGCCGCGGCGATCGACGTGGGAATGCGGGCGACCAGATCGCCCAGCGGCTTCACGAACGCCGTCGCGACGATGGCTGCCGAAGCCACGAGATAGGCGCCAACCGCTTGGTCGAAACTGAGCCCCGTCGTGCTGGCGATCAGCGCCGCCCCGGCGGTCGCCCAGGCGGTGATCAGCGGGATGCGATGGCGCCAGGATAGCCACGCCGCCGCGATCGCCTTGACGAAACAGACGGCAGCGATCGACGACGCGATCTGGCTTTGCGTCGCCCCCACGGCCGAAGCCGCCGCGACCACAAGCGCCACCGTGCCGCCGAAGCCGACGATGGTGGCGATGAAGGCGGCCGATGCGGGCGCGGCGCGGCTCAAAGTGCCCAGCTCATAACGCCAGATCCGCGATCACCGGTACGTGATCGGAGGGCTGCGGCCAGTCGCGCGCCTCGCGCAGAATATGGAAGCCTTTCAGCTTCGGCGCGATGTCGGGTGTCGTCCAAATATGGTCGAGGCGCCGCCCGCGATCCGATTTGCGCCAATCGGAATTGCGATAGCTCCACCACGTATAAAGCCGCTGCGGCTCGGGGAAGGCTTGGCGCGACAGATCGACCCAAGCGTGATTGGCCCGCATTGCCGTCAAAGCTTCCACTTCGACCGGCGTGTGGCTCACGACATCGAGAAGCTGCTTGTGGCTCCACACATCGGTTTCGAAGGGCGCGATGTTCAAATCGCCGACCAGTACGCGCGGCCGGTCGCGCTTGGTCTTCTTCCAATGCGCGGCTTGGCTGCGCACGAAGTCGAGCTTGTGCTTGAACTTGGCGTTCGCGTCCGGGTCGGGAATGTCGCCGCCCGCGGGAATATAGATGTCGTGAATCTCGGTGCCGTTGACGAGGGTGGCTTGCACATGGCGGCAATCCTCCAACCCGCACCAATGGCGCGGCCCCGTTTCGTGCAAGGGCACGCGCGACAGAATGGCGACGCCGTTATAGCCCTTCATGCCGTGGAAAATCTGGTGCTGGAAGCCCAGCGCCTTCAGCGCCTCGGCCGGGAAATGCTCGTCGGGGCATTTCGTTTCCTGCAGGCAGAGAATATCGGGCCGCGCCGCGGCGACCAATTTCTCGACCAGCGGCAGGCGCAGCCGGACCGAATTGATGTTCCAGGTAGCGATGCGCAAAGCGCCGCGCGGGGCTTTGGGCGGGCCTTCGATTGGGGCGTAAGGGGCGGCGGTCATGATCCGCTTGTGTTAGCGAAGTTTTGCAGCAACGCCAAGCATCGGGCGCGATCCTCGAAAATCATCATATGACTGCAGCCGGGAAGTACCGTCAGCGCCGATCCCGCGACGGTCGTCTGGGCGTAATCCATCATGCCGGTCACCCAATCGCCCTTCGCCTTGGCCGCGTCGATATCGCCGGCCACGAAATGGATCTTCGGTCCGCGATAGGTGCCAAGGGCGGGCGACAGCAGCGGCCGGCCCAGGCTCAGGAAGTATCCTGCTTCGATCTGCGGCGTGCAGGCCAGGCGCCAGGTGTCGCCGTCTTGGCGCAGCGTGGCGCGCGCATGCTCGGCGATCGCATCGGGTGGAAAATCGGCGAACATTTCACGCGCGCCGAGATAAGCGGCGAGTTCGTCGGGGCCGCCCTTGAATTCGCTGCGCCGGACAAGCGTGCGCGCGACGCGGCGTTTTTGATGTTCGTCGGCGAAGGGGCGCAACTTATGGCCATCGGGTGGATAGAGCGGCGGCTCGAACAGCATCAACCCGGCAAGGTCGAGAGCCGCGAAACGTTCGGGCCGGAACAGCGCCAGTGCCAGCATCGCGGCCCCGCATAACGAATGCGCGGCGTAGCACAGATGCTGGGCGCCCGACCATTCTTGTGTTGCGCGTACGATCGCGTCCACGTCGTCCATGATCGCGTCGGCCGCGCAGAACGCGTCGATATTCTCGAGCGCGCTATCGGACCCGCCATGCCCGGCGGCGTCGAACGCGAACACGTCGCAGCTTTGCGCCAAGCCCCGCAGAATCGTCGCGTAGCTGCCCGCCGCGAAACCGTTCGCATGACCGAACAGCAGCGCCGGACCGTTGCGGGGTCCGTGCAGGCGATAAAGGGCGAGTTTACGTCGCGCCGGCGTTTCGATATGGCGATGTTCGGCCAGATCGGAAGGCAGCGAAACGAAGCCGCTCACGCCGCGCGCCGCTGCCGATACGCGTCCACGACCGTCGCGAAATGGCGGAAGATCGCCGCGGCGAACTTGTCCGTTTTGACGTGCCATTCGGGGTGCCATTGCACGCCGAACGCAAAGCCGGGGCCTTTGGTCCAGCGCACGGCTTCGATCGTGCCGTCCTGGTGCGTCGCCTCGACGACCAAGCCGTCGCCCAGCCTGTCGATCGCTTGCCCGTGCAGCGAATTGACGAAGATGCGCGGGCTGGAATCGACCAGCCGCGCCAGCAGCGAGCCCGGCACCACCTCCACCCAATGGCGGTTGGCGTAGCGCACGTCGAGGTCGTCGTGTTCGGGCGCGCGATGGTCGATATGACCGGGCAATTGTTCGACATATTGGTGTAACGTGCCGCCGGCGGCGACGTTCAGTTCTTGATGGCCCCGGCAGATCGCGAGGACCGGCACGCCCTTGGCCAGCGCGGCGCGCAGCAGCGGCAGCGTCGTCGCGTCGCGGTCGTGGTCGGCGGGGGCGCGGCCTTCGCCCGCCACGCCGTAAACCGACGGATCGACATTGGTCGGGCTGCCGGTGAACAGCACGCCGTCCAGCCGGTCGAGCAACGCGTCGATATTCTGCCGGTCGCCGATGGCGGGCAGCACGACCGGCATGCCGCCGATCCCGTCGAGGACGCCGTTCACGTATTGGATGCGCGCGATGTGCTGGCGATGCACCGGGCCCTGTTGAAGGTCCGCCGTGACGCCGATCAAAGGGGGAATCCGCATGGTACGAACCGGTACCACGCGAAAGCGGGTTTGATCCATATCATTGGCGGCATGGCGGGCTTGCGGTCCAATGCCGGTATCGAACGAGGAGAACAGGATGAACCGCTTCCATGCCGTCTGCTGGATCGACCACCACGAAGCCCGCGTGTTCCATTTCGACGCCCATGATTTCGAGCGCGCGACGATCCGCACCGACAAGCCCAACGGCCATATCCACAATAAGCGCGCGGCCGAGGCGTCGCACACCGACAAGCACTTCCACGAAGGCGTGGCGGCGGCTTTGGCCGATGCGCAGGAGATTCTGCTGCTCGGCCCCGGCCAGGCGAAAACCGAGTTCGGCGCCTATCTGAAGGCGCACAGCCCGGCGCTCGCCAAGCGCGTCGTCGCTACCGAAAGCGCCGATCACCCGACCGACGGGGAAATCGTCGGCCGGGCGCGGCGGCACTTCAAGGCGATCGACCGGATGACGCCCCAGCGCGGCTGAGGCGCGGCGGGGTTCAGGCCTTCGCTTCGGCTTCGGCGCGCGTCTTCCACAGCGAGAACAAAACGCCGCCCGCGATCAGCGACACGGTCACGCCCAGCGAGAACCAGGCCGGCATCTTGCCGATCACGCCGACCAGGAAGATCTTCGTACCGACGAACACCAGCACGAGGGCGAGCGCGTATTTCAGATACTTGAAGCGATGGATCATCGCGGCAAGCGCGAAATACAGCGAGCGCAGCCCCAGGATCGCGAAGATGTTCGACGTGTAGACGATGAACGGGTCTTGCGTGATCGCGAAGATCGCGGGCACCGAGTCGACGGCGAAGATCAGATCGACCGTTTCGACCAGCACCAGGCACAGGAACAACGGCGTCGCCCAGCGCACCAGTTTGCCGGTCTTGGGGTCGGGGCGCGTGACGAAGAATTTCTGGCCTTCCAGATCGGCCGTCACGCGCATGCGCTTCTTGAGGAAGTTCAGCACCGGGTTTTCGGCGAAGTTCTCCTCCTTATCGGCCATCCACAGCATCTTGATGCCGGTGAAGACCAGGAACGCGCCGAAGACGTAAAGGATCCACTGGAACTCGGCGACCAAAGCCGCCCCCAGCCCGATCATGATGCCGCGCATCACGATCACGCCCAAAATGCCCCAGAACAGCACGCGGTGCTGATATTTCCGCGGCACGGCGAAATAGGTGAAGATCATCGAAATGGCGAAAACGTTGTCGAGCGACAACGACCATTCGACGAAGAATCCGGTGTAGTATTCGAGACCGCTTGTCGCGCCCATTTGCCACGTCACCCAGCCGCCGAACAGCATGGCCAGGGTGAAGTAGAAGCCCGAGAGCTTCAGACTCTCGGCGACGCCGATTTCGGTGTTCTTCTTGTGCAGCACGCCCAGATCGAGAATCAGCAGCGTGGCGACGAGCGCGAGGAACGCCGCCCACATCCAAATGGGCGTGCCGAGAAATTGACCGACCGTAATGTAATCCATGGACCCCTCTCCAGCCTCAGAAGCCCGAGCGCCGAAGATCCTTCATGGGACCGCCGTGCATCCGGGCCATACAACGGCCCGAACGCCAAAGATCCACCATGGATCGGAAGCGGGTCGGGCCAGCGATATCCCCGTTAAGTCCGACATCGCGGCGCCGAGTTTGGATCGCTCCCTCCAACGGGGTGGGGAGCAATCCGGGAAGGCGCGCCGCCAGAGGGGCCCGGACCCGAAGCCTGGACATGGGTGCTCATCCCCGCCTCGACAAGGGGGAAGCGTAATTTTTTCAGATATTTACAGTATCGTACTGGAAATTACCCGTTCAAGAACGGGCGCGCCTGGGTATAGGCCTCGGCGCAACCGGGATCGAGATCGGCCAGAACGGCCTCGATTCGCGTCGTCCCCATCCAAATCCGGGCGATGGTGGTCACGGCCCAGCCAGGCTCGGCCAAGGCGCGTTCGGCCAGGATGGGCCCGCCGCGCCGTGCGCAATCCCCGACCAAGCGGATCGTTTCCTGGGGTGCACGCAAGCTCGCCAGCTTGTCGCCCGCCGACGCCATCGCCGGCTCGACGACGAAAACGGCGAAGGCCCAAGCGATCAGATCGCCGATCATGGCGCGTCGCCTTTCGCGGGCGCTTCGCGCGTCTTCCACAGCGAGTAGGCGATGCCGGCCGCCAGGATCGCGAAGGTGATGCCGAGCGACCAGGCCGGCGGGAACTTGCCCAAACCCGACAGGTCGGCGACGAAGATTTTCGAACCGATGAACACCAGCAGCACCGCCAGCGCGTATTTGAGATAGGCGAAGCGATGGACCATCGCGGCCAGGGCGAAATACAGCGCCCGCAGCCCGAGGATGGCGAAGATGTTCGAGGTGTAGACGATGAACGGGTCGGTGGTGATCGCGAAGATCGCCGGCACCGAATCGACCGCGAATACGACGTCGGCGATTTCGATCAGCACCAGCGCCAGGAAAAGCGGCGTCGCCCATAGGACCTTCTTGCCGGTCTTCGGGTCGGGCTTGGAGACGAAGAAATTCTCGCCCTCGATCGTCTCGGTCACGCGCAAGCGGCGCTTGAGCATGCCGATCAGCGGATTGGCGCCGACGTCGTATTCCTTGTCGGCCATCATCCACATCTTCACGCCCGTGAAGATCAGGAACACCGCGAAGATGTAAAGGACCCAGGCGAATTCGGACACCAACGCGGCGCCCAGCCCGATCATGATCGCGCGCAGCACGATCACGCCCAAAATCCCCCAGAACAGCACGCGGTGCTGATAGATCCGGGGGACGGCGAAATAGCCGAAGATCATGGCGATGACGAACACGTTGTCCATCGCCAGCGTCTTCTCGACGACGAAACCGGTCACGTATTCGATGCCGGCTTGGCGGCCCAACTGCCACCAAACCCAGCCGCCGAACGCCAAACCCATGCCGATATAGCCCGCCGACAGCAGCAGGCTTTCGCGGACTTCGATTTCGCGGTTGCCGCGATGAAGCACGCCCAGATCCAGCGCCAAAAGCGCGATCACGACGCTGATGAAGCCCCACCACATCCAGGCGGGCGTGCCCAGGAATTCGGATAGAAAAAGAGTCTCGAACATCGCGCTTGGCCCCTCCTGAGGACGCGAAAACCAACATAATGGCCGGACCGACATCGCGCGCTGCGAAAGCGCGCCAGAGGGGCCCGGATTCCGGCCGTGGCGCGAAGAAGTTGGGAGACCGATCGGCGGGGCGCAAGGCCCCGCGCGAAAAAATCGGCGGGAACGTCAGAACATCGTCGCGACGACCTTGTTGGGCGGCGTATGGCCGTCGACGAAGCTTTTGATGTTGACGATCACGCGCTCGCCCATCGCGAAGCGCCCGTCATGCGTGGCCGAGCCGATATGCGGCAGCAGCACGACGTTGTCGAGCTCCAGCAGGCGCGGATGGATTTCGGGCTCGCGTTCGTAGACGTCGAGCCCCGCGCCCGCGATCTCGCGCGCGTACAACGCGCGGGCAAGCGCTTCTTCCTCCACCACTTGGCCGCGGCTGGTGTTGACCAGAATCGCGTGCGGCTTCATCAAGCGCAAACGCCGGCCGGAAATCAGATGATAGGTCGCGGGCGTGTGCGGGCAGTTGAGCGACACGACGTCCATATGCCCCAGCATCTGGTCGAGGCTTTCCCAATAGGTCGCGTCGACCTCGGCCTCGAGGGCGGGATCCAGGCGGCGGCGATTGTGATAATGGATCGACAGGCCGAAGGCGCGCGCGCGCGTGGCGACCGCCGTGCCGATGCGTCCCATGCCGACGATGCCCAGGCGTTTGCCGGTTAAGCGCATGCCCAGCATCGCCGTCGGCGCCCAGCCTTGCCATTTGCCCGCGCGCAGCAAACGTTCGCCTTCGCTCAAGCGCCGCGCGACGGCCAGGATCAGCGCCATGGTCATGTCGGCGGTGTCTTCGGTCAGCACGCCCGGCGTATTGGTGATCGTGATGCCTTTTTCCTTCGCGGCATCCAGGGCGATGTGATTGACGCCCGTGCCGAACGACGCGATCAGCTTCAATCGCGGGCCGGCGGCGCGGAGCAGATCGGCGGTGATTTCGTCGGTGACGGTCGGGACCAGCACTTCGGCCTCCGCCATCGCGCCCGCGAGGTCGCTTGGCGAAAACGGCCGGTCGTCGAGATTGAGCTTGCAGTCGAACAGCTCCATCATCCGCGTCTCGATCAGATCGGGCAGTTTGCGGGTCACGATCACGCGCGGGCGGCGATGGGGCATGGCAAGTCCTCGGCAGCCGTGGTTCTTTCCCGCGTAGCAGGGCGGGGCACGGCTTGTCTATAATGGGGGCATCATGATTCGCGCCCTCTTGATCGCCGCCGCCATCCTGGCGCCAGTCCAGGCCGTTGCCCAGGCCGCGCGCGACAATCTGCCCGTCCCGCGCTTCGTTTCGCTGCGCTCGGAAGAAGTCAATCTGCGCACCGGCCCCGGCGTGCGCTACCCGGTCGAATGGGTGTTCGTGCGCCGCCAGATGCCGGTCGAAATCGTCCAGGAATTCGAGAATTGGCGCCGCGTGCGCGACCGCGAGGGCACGGAAGGCTGGGTCCATCAATCGATGCTGACTGGACGGCGCACCGCCGTCGTGTTGGGCGATTCGGGCACGCTGGTCGAACTCAAGCGCCGGGCGGAAGCCGCCGCGCCGGGCCTTGCGCGGGTTGAAGCGGGCGTGATCGCCAATCTGATCGAATGCCAGGGCGATTGGTGCCGGGTCGAGGCCGGGGGGTTTCGCGGCTGGCTCGAACGTACCCATATCTGGGGGGTCTACGCGCAGGAGACTCTGAAATGAAGACAGCGATCGGACCGGGCGAGATCCTCGCCGTGCGCCAGGGCTTGTACTGGCATGTCGGCATTCACGAAGGTGCGGGCACGGTCGTGTCGCGTCGGCCCGGCAAGGGCGTGGTGCGCGAAACCTTGCGCGAATTCGCGGGCGAGGCGGAGCTTCATATCGTCCCGATCGACCGGCCCAGCTTCCCGCCGGCGGAAATCGTCGCGCGCGCCGCGTCGCGCTTGAACGAGTCGGGCTACGACTGGCTCGAACGCAATTGCGAGCATTTCGTCGGTGAATGCGTCTACGGCAAGGCATCGTCGCGCCAGCTTTGGGTCGCGGGCGCTTTGGCGGGCGTGCTGGCGCTGGGCGGCAAATACGCGGCCGCGACGAATTTCGTCGCCGTGCTCGGCTTGGGGATCGCGGGCGGCGTGGCGGCTTTCGCCTTGCTGTCGAAGCCGCCGACGGCGATCCCGTTCGCCGAAGCGGGCGACGCAACCGACCTCGTCGTCCGGACGTGATCGCGCGCCGCTTCCTGCTGATCGGCGGGACGGCGGCGGCACTCGCCGCTTGCGCCAATTTGCGCCTCGATCCGCTGGATGTGCGGCTCGTCGATCTTGCCCCGATGGAGGGCGGCGGGCTGTTCGAGCAGCGATTGGCGATCACGCTCGTCCTTGCCAATCCAAACCCGAGCGACGTGTCGTTGACGGGTTTGCGCGTCGCCCTCGACGTCAACGGCGAAACGCTGGCGCGCGGGCAAACCGGCGAAGGCGTGGTCGTGCCGCGTTTGGGCGAGGCGCGCTTGGTCGTGCCCGCCAGCGTGTCGATGCTCGACCTGCTGCCCGGCTTCATGGCGATGACCAAGCGCGACGGGCTCGATTATCGCCTGTCGGGCACGGTTTTCGTCGCTGGCCTTGGCGGCGGTTCGCTGCCCTTCGCGCGCGAAGGGCGCTTGATCGCGAACAATTAACCCGCGTTGGCGGTTTCGGCGCGCGCGGCGTCGAGCTTGGCGCGGTCGAGTGCGCGCAGGCCGTTGACGCGCATCAGCGAACGCACCTCGCGCACGTAATCCATGCCGCGTTCGGAATAGCGGCGCAGATGCTGCGCGAGATTGTAGCCGTCGGGCGCGGTCAAATCGGCGCCGGCGGCGGGGTTGTCGCGGCGCGCCTGTTCGCGCGCGCGCCGGAACTCGGCATAGGCTCGATGCGTGTTGAGATTCTCGGCATAGGCCTGCACGGCGTGTTCGAGCTGTTCGAACTTGCGCACCTTGCCGTCGTCGTCGGCATTGCGGAACACCATCTGGCCGAACAGCGCTTGGCCCGCCTGGGCCACGCGGCTCGTTCCCCAGCCGGTCTCGATCGCCGCTTGCGCGATGGCAAGCGACACGGGCACGGCATCGACGCGGCGCAGCAGCTCGCGCGGTTGCGAGGGCTCGACGCCGTAGCGTTCGGCGAGGCTCGCGAGCCATTCGCGGTCGGCCGGATCGGCGTCCGGACCGGCGAAGAGGATTTCCCGGAGCCGCGCGCGATCGGCCAGGATGCGCTCGTTTTCCATCAACAGCAGCGGCAGCAGCGTTTTGATGAACACCGCTTTGCGGAACTCGCTGGAATCCAGCGCGCCCATGTCGCGCGGCAAGCGCTCGACGACCAGACGCGGCACGATCTCCGCCCCCTCGCGCGCCGCTTCGAGCACGAAGCCGCGTTCGACGTAGAGGCGATAGAGCTCGGCGGCGGCCTTGCCGGCGATGCGCGTGACGTTTTCTTCGGTTTCGGATTCGGGTGCGCTGCCGCCCGGAACGCCGGCCATCGGCGGCAACGGCAGGCGCAGCGCTTCGCGCCACGGCGCGTGGCCTTGCGCGCCGAAGGCCAGCGCGCCAAGGCCGGCGGCGAAAAACGCCGCGATGAACACGAAGCGAATCGGGCGCGCAAGGGGCGCTGGGGATTCAAGCGACGCAAAGTCGCGCGAATCCGCCGCGTCGGCGGTGCGGTCCATATCGAAATTCCTCGGAAGCGGGATGTCGAGTTCGCGGGCCCGGATCAGGCCGCGCGAACCTCGACGATCTCCGGAATATAGTGACGGAGCATGTTCTCGATGCCCGCTTTCAGCGTGGCCGTCGAGGAGGGGCAGCCCGCGCACGAGCCCTGCATATGCAGGTAGACGATGCCGTCTTCGAAGCGGTCGAACACGATGTCGCCGCCGTCTTGCGCCACGGCCGGACGAACGCGGGTGTCGAGCAACTCGACGATCTGGGCGACGATCTCGCCGTCCTCGGCGCCGGCGGCCCCGTGGGCCGAACCCTGCTCGGCGGTCAACGCGGCGGCGCCGGAGGTGAAATGCTCCATGATGGCGCCCAGCAGCGACGGCTTCAGCAGATGCCAGTCCTTGTCATCTGCCTTCGTCACCGTTACGAAGTCGCCACCCAGGAAAACGCCCGTCACGCCCTCGACGCCGAAAAGTTTGCTGGCGAGCGGCGAGCGCTGCGCGGCGTCTTCGGCGGTTTTGAAATCGGCGGCCCCTTGGCCGAGCACGTCCCTGCCGGGGAGGAATTTCAGGGTTGCCGGATTCGGCGTGGTTTCGGTCTGGATGAACATGACGAACACTCCCAAATTAGGCGGGTCCAAAAACGCGATCGGGCGTCGATTGGGCCCTGGCCGACCGGGGTGGGTCGAGTGGCCTGTAAATGGCGACGAATATCCGAGTGGTCAACCCCGAAAAGGCAACGTAGTGTAAAGGTTTGAAGTAATTATATGAATTCTCTTTTGCAGTTGCGAAATGCGCCGGCCGGCATTCTCCAGCGGCGCCGTTTCACCCGTCCGGAAGCCAAACGGCCCAAGGTCAAGGACCTCGCCGGGTTGCTCGATTGGACCCACGGCAAGGCCTATGCGGTTGGCTCGCCGATCAAGCTGGTCGATGGTTTCGCGTGGCGTTTGGCCGCCGCCGGCCTGCCGGTCGACCGGATGGCGCTTTCGGTCGCCCTGCTGCACCCCCAATTCCGCGGTTACGGTATCCGCTGGTGGCAGGAATCGGGCGTGGCTGAGGAAGTGCTGATCGAGCACGACGTGACGCGCAGCGAGACCTATCTCAGCAGTCCCTTTCCGGCGATCGTCGAGCGCGGGGAAACGATCCGGATCAAGATCGAGGGCTCGAACGAAACGCCGTTCCCCATCATCGCCGATCTGCGCGCCCAGGGTTACACCGACTACTTCGCCCTGCCGATCGCGCTGGGCGGCATGTTGGGGTCTACCAACGACCGCCGCTTCCAAGTCGGCAACGTGGCGACCAAGCGCAAAGGCGGCTTCACGGCCAGCGACATCGCGGCGATCCGTGCCGCCTTCACCGCGCTGGAAGGCCCGCTGGCGCTGGTGACGGAACGGCGCATCGCGCAGGATTTGCTGGCGATCTATCTCGGCCGCAACACCGGCACGAAAGTGCTGAAAGGCGAGGTCGCGCGCGGGACGGGCGAGTCGATCCACGCCGCGATTCTGGCGACCGATATGCGCGGCTTCACGGCGCTGGCGGACAGTCTGCCCGAAACGCGCACCATCGAGATTCTGAACGCGTGGTTCGAGGTGCAGGTGGGCGCGGTCCACGCCCATCGCGGCGAGGTGCTGAAATTCGTCGGCGATGGCATGCTGGCGATCTTCCCGATCGCGGATGTCGAGCTTGCCCGCCAGGCCGCGCGCGACGCGATGGCCGCGGCGCGCGACGCGCTCGCCTGCGTTGCCCGGCTCGATTTTCCCGATGCGGGAAAACTGCGCGCGGTCGCGGCACTGCATGTCGGCGAAATCTATTACGGCAATATCGGCTCGCACGACCGGCTGGATTTCACCGCCATCGGTCCGGCGGTCAATCTCACCTCGCGTCTGGAAGGTGTCGCCAAGAAGGTCGACCTGCCGCTGGTCGTGTCGGAGGAATTCGCCGCGCTGGGAACCGAGAAGCTCGTTTCGATCGGCCGCTTCCCGATGAAGGGACTCGCCGGAACGCGCGAAGTTTTCGCGCCCGAATCGCCCTAGGAGATCGCGTCGATATCGTCGTTGGTCAATCCGCCGGGGACGATCGTCAGCGGCACGCGCAATTGACCCGCGTATTTGCCGGCAAGCTCGGTCACCAGCGGGCCGGGCCCGCCGCGCCCCGTGCCCGCACCCAGCACGAGAATCGAAATCGCCGGTTCCTCCTCCAGCAGGGCCAACAGCGCTTCGCGCGGCTCGCCTTCGCGCACATAAAGCATCGGCGTCTCGCCCGACATTTCGTGCACGACGCTGGACAATTCGGCGAGCTTGGTTTCGGCGGCCTGGCGGCGCTCCTCGCGCATCAACTCGCCCACGCCCATCCACTCGCCGCCTTCGGCGGGTTCGGTCACGTACAACATCGCCACGCGCCCGCCGACATGGCGCGCGCGGTTGCAAGCAAAGCGCAACGCGATCTTCAGCTCCGGGCTTTCGTCGACCACGACCAGAAAGACGCGCTGCGCTTGCGGCGTGCGATTTGGCATCGGGAAGTCTCCTGGCGTGAACTCACGACTTGCGGAAGATAAGACCGGCCGACCAGCCGGCGATGACCGCGATCAGGATCGCGATCAAACCATACCACGCGGCGTGGACATGCGCGAAATCGTAGATCTCGGCGCCCACGCCGATCTTGCTGACGAACATCGGCGTCGATTGCGCGGCGATCACTTGGCCGTTCTGCACCAGCAGCACTTCGACCGTATAGGCGCCGGTCGGCACGCTGGCCGGAAACACGATGCGCGTGCGGAACAGGCGCGGGCCCAGGAACGCGACGCGGCCGGGCTCGGGATCGTAGAGCCCCAGTTTTTCCTTGTTGCGCACGAGCCCCGCGCGGAACGCGGCAAGCGCGATCGCGTCGGCGTCGCGCGACGGCGTCAGACGCAGGAAATCGCTGCCGATCTGATGGCGCTGGCGCAAGGCCGGCGTGACGATCTCGTCCAGCGGTTTGGACGACGCCACGCGGTAATAGCTCGGCACGTTCGCGAAGCTCAGCGTTTCGGTGTTGAGCCAAATGCCCGCGACGCGCGCCTTGCGCCGCACGGCGACGTCGCTGTCGGGTCCGCGCACCAGCACGACCACGTCGCCTTCGCCCTCGGTGGCGCCGAACAGCAGAAGCTCGGTGCCCGCGAACCCGGCCGTGATCGCGATCAGATGGCTCGACAAATCCGCGACCAGCGCTTGCGCGCGCGCTTGCTGCGGCGCCAGCGCCGCGCACAACAAACCGAGCAGGAGAAGGATGCGTTTCATGGCGCGGGCGTCTCCGCCGTGCGCACGACGATCGAATAGACGTCCTCGGGCGGGATCACCAGATCGACGAACAGCTTGATCGCGACCGACAGCACGATCAGCGCCAGAAGCCCGCGCAGCGACTCGCCGCGCAATTTGGCGCCGAAGCGCGCGCCGAATTGCGCGCCGACCACGCCGCCGATCAGCAGCAGAACGGCCAAGGCGATATCGACCGTCTGCACCTGCCAGGCTTGCAGATAGGTGACGTTGGCCGACACGAACACGATCTGGAACAGCGACGTGCCGATAACCACGACCGTCGGCATGCCCAGCAGATAGATCATCGCCGGCACCATGATGAAGCCGCCGCCCACGCCCAGCAGCGCCGACAGCATGCCCACGATCGCGCCGATGCCGAACGGGGCAAGCGCGCTGATATAAAGCTTCGAGTGCGGGAAGCGCATCTTCAGCGGCAGGCCGTGCAGCCAGATATGTTCGTGCAGCTTGCGCCGCACCGGTGCGGCGCCGCTGCGCTTGTTCTGCCAGCGTTTGCGCAGCGTGTTGACCGTTTCGATCAGCATCAAGCCGCCGACGATACCGAGGACCACCACGTAGGCGATCGAAATGAAGAATTCGACTTGGCCCAGGCTGCGCAGCACCGCGAAGATCTGCACGCCCAGCGTCGAGCCGACGATACCGCCGGCGAGCAGAACGCCGCCCATGCGGAAATCGACATTGCCCTTGCGCATATGCGCGACGACGCCGGAGATCGACGAGGCGATATTCTGCGCGGCCCCCGAGCCGACGGCGACCGCGGGCGGAATGCCGATGAAGATCAGCAGCGGCGTCATCAGGAAGCCGCCGCCCACGCCGAACAGACCCGACAGGAATCCCACGCCGCCGCCCAGCAGCAGCAGCAGGAAAATGTCGATCGACGCTTCGGCGATAGGTAGATAAATCTGCAACGCGCAACGGACCCCGGCCCGATATTGGGCCAGGGACGTTCACGGGGCAAGTGACGCGCCGGTTATATCAGGCTGCCTGGCGGGAATAGGTCGCGGTTTCAGGGCCGCAGGAAGCCGACGATGTCGTAGACCTGCCGCAGATGCGTGGCGGCCATGTCGCCCGCGCGCTCGGCGCCCCGGCGCAGCACCGCGTCGATGCTGCCGGGATCGGCCATCATGCGGTTCATCTCCGCCGTGATCGGCGACAGTACCGCGACCGCGACATCCGACAACGCGCCCTTGAACACCGAAAACTGCGCGCCGGCGAATTCCTGCACGACCGCTTCCAGCGATTTGTCGGTCAGCGCCGCGTAGATCCCCAGCAGATTGTCGGCTTCGGGGCGCGTCGCCAATTCCTCGACCGTCGCAGGCAAGGGCAGCGGATCGGTCTTGGCGCGTTTGATCTTTTGCGCGATCAGGTCGGGCGTGTCGGTCAGGTTGATGCGGCTTTGGTCGGATTCCTCCGACTTGCTCATCTTCTTGGTGCCGTCGCGCAGCGACATGACGCGCGTGGCCGCACCGAAAATCTGCGGCTCGGGCTGCGGGAAGAATTCGACGCCGTAGCGCGCGTTGAAGGCGCCCGCGATGTCGCGCGCCAGTTCCAAATGCTGCTTCTGGTCCTCGCCCACCGGCACATGCGTCGCCTTGTACGCCAGGATGTCAGCGGCCATCAGCACGGGATAGGCATAAAGGCCCAGCCCCGCGTTTTCGCGATGTTTGCCCGCCTTGTCCTTGAACTGGGTCATGCGGTTCAGCCAGCCCAGCGGCGTCATGCAGCCCAGAACCCAGCCGAGCTCGGCATGCGCCGAAACGGTCGACTGGTTGAAGATCGTGCAGGCTTCGGGATCGATCCCGCAGGCGATATAGGCGGCCGTCACCTCGCGCGTGGCTTTGCGCAATTCGGCCGGGTCCTGCGGCATGGTGATCGCGTGCAAGTCGACGATGCAGAAGATGCACTCGTAATCCTTCTGCAGCTTCACCCAATTGCGGATGGCGCCGAGATAATTGCCGAGATGCAGGTTGCCGGTGGGCTGGATGCCCGAGAAGATGCGGTTCATGACGGCGGGTTTATCGCGTCCCCGCCGCGTCCGGTCAACCGCGCGCGAAGGATTTAAGGTCGGCGGGGCGTGCGGCGCCCAAAATCAGGGCGGCGGCGCCATAGGCGGCAAGGCCCAAGGCGATCAGGGCCGCCAGGGCGAAATAGCGAAGCCCCTGCACCGCCAGGAAGGGCTCGGCGAAGCGCAAGCCCGCCGACAGGATCAGCGCCATCATCGCCGTGGCGGCCAATTGGCGCGGCAGGCGGGATTTCAGTCGCGCATCGGGCGCGAAATGCCCCGCGCCACAGCATCCACGCCAAAGCGCCGGAATTGAGGATCGCGGCCAAGGCGGTCGCCAGCGCCAAACCGACATGGCCGACGACCTGCATCAGCGAAACGCCGCAAAGCGTGTTGAAGACGACGCAGGCGACGGCGATTTTGACTGGCGATTTGGTGTCGTGCCGGGCGTAGAAATTGGGCGTCAGCACCTTGACCGCGACGTAAGCGGGCAGCCCGGCTGTATAGGCGATCAGTGCTGCGGCCGTGCCGGCGGCGTCCGTGGCGGTGAAGGCGCCGCGCAGGAACAGGACCGACACGATCGGTTCGGCCAGCACCACCAAGGCGGCGGTGGCGGGTAAGGTCAGAAGGCTTGCCGCCTCGATCGCGCGATTGAGCGTCGCGCGCGCCCCTTCCTCGTCGCCCAGGCGCACTTGGCGCGATTGCAGCGGCAGCAAGGCAGTGCCGATGGCGATGCCGATCACCGCCAGCGGAAGCTCGTAAACGCGGTCGGCGTAGTAAAGCCACGAGATCGAGCCCGCCGCGAGCAGCGAGGCGAGCATCACGTCGATCACCAGATTGATCTGTGCGGCACCCGAACCCAGCGCGACCGGCGCCATGCGCTTCATCAAGGCCCGCGTGTCGGGCGATAGTTTGGGCATGCGCAGGCGCAAGCCCATGCCCTCGCGCCCGCAGGCCCAGGCCAGGAACAGAAATTGCGCGAGGCCGGCCAGCGCCACGCCCCACGACAAAGCGTGCCCCGCCGACGGCATGAAGGGCGTGAAGCCAAAAATCGCGCCGATCAGGCACAGGTTCAAAAGAATCGGCGTGGCCGCGACGGCGGCGAATCGGTCGAGCGAGTTCAACACCCCGCCTTGCAAGGCGACCAGCGAGATGAACAGCAAATAGGGAAAGGTGATTCGCGTGAAATCCACGGCGAGCGCGTAACGCTGCGGCTCGTCCGCGAAGCCGGGGGCGATGACCGCAACGACCCAGGGCATCGCGAACTCCGCCGCGACGACCAGTGCCAACAACACGGCCAGCAGCACGGCCATGGCGCTTTCGGCGAATTCTTTGGCGGCTTGCTTGCCGTGTTGGGCGACGGATCCTGCGAACATCGGCACGAAGGCGGCGGCGAACGCACCCTCCGCGAAAAGGCGGCGGAAGAAATTCGGGAATTTGAACGCGACGAAAAACGCGTCGGCGATGGGCCCCGCACCCAGGAACGCGGCGGTCGCCATATCGCGCACGAAGCCGAGCACGCGGCTCGCCATCGTGTAGGAACCGACCGTCGCGGTCGCGCGCAGCAGGGCCATTCTACTCGGCCGCTTCGGCGCGTTTGTTGCGCGGTTTCGGGGTTTCCTCGCCGTTGGCCGACAGCACGTCGAACAGCGCCTTGCGGATACGTTCGAGCTTCGCTTCGTCGACGATCTTATGGCCGAACACGTCCTTGACGTAGAAGACGTCCACCGCGCGCTCGCCATAGGTCATGATTTTGGCAGTCGCGGTCGACAGGCCCAACGTCGTCAGCGTCGAGGCGATGTCGTAAAGGAAGCCGATCCGGTCGCGCCCGTTCACCTCGATCAGCGTGTGGTGCTTGGACGCCTGATTGTCGATGATGACGCGCGGCGGCACGGTGAACACGCGCGTGCGGCTGGGGATCGCCGGGCGCTTGGCCAGCATTTCCTTCACGCGCAAACGTCCGCCCAGCGCATGTTCGATTTGCGTGGCGAGGCGCGCGAGTTTTTCGGGCCGGTCGAATGCGGCGGGCGCGCCGTCGGGATCGTTCGCCGGTTCCTGGATCGAGAAGGAGTCGAGCGCCATGCCGTTCGATAGCGTGAAGATCTGCGCGCCGACGATATTGGCCCCCGACAGCGCCATGGCGCCCGCGATGCGCGCGAACAAGCCGGGATGATCGAGCGTGTAGATCGTGATCTCGGTCACCGTGCGCTTGCGGTCGATGCGCGTATCGATGGCGAGCGGCAGCGACGCGCGCTCCGCCTCGCGCACGAAACGCGCGTGGCGGGCTTGGGTCGCGGGATCGAGCGACAGCCAATACGCGGGATAGCCGAGCCCCGCGAACCAAGCCATGTCGGCTTCGGTCCAATCGGTGAGTTCGTCCTTGAGGCGCGCTTGCGCGATCGCGACGCGCTTCATCGTGCCTTCTTCCGAATAGGCGCCGGCCAGCGCCTCGACCGTGCGATCGTAAAGATCGCGCAGCAGCGTCGCCTTCCAAGTATTCCACACGCCCGGCCCCACCGCGCGGATATCCGCGACCGTCAGGCACAACAGCAGGCGCAATCGCTCGGGGCTTTGCACCAATTCGGCGAAGGCGCGGATCGTTTGCGGGTCTTGGATGTCGCGCTTGAACGCCGTCGCCGACATGGCGAGGTGATAGCGCACCAGCCACGAGACGGTCTCGGTCTCCTCCGGCGTCAATCCGACGCGCGGCCCCAGTTTCAACGCGATCTCGGCGCCGATCTCCGAATGATCGCCGCCGCGGCCCTTGGCGATGTCGTGCAGCAGCAGCGCGAAATACAGCGCGCGGCGCGATTGCACCTGGCGGATCACTTCGCTGGCGCGCGGATGATCGGCGTTCAGCTCGCCCTTTTCGATGCGGTGCAGAATGCCGATGGCGAAGATCGTGTGCTCGTCGACCGTGTACACATGGTACATGTCGTGCTGCATCTGCGCGACGACACGGCCGAAATCGGGGATGAATCGCCCGAACACGCCCGCCTCGTTCATCCTTCGCAACGCCGTTTCCGCGTTCGGATCGGTCAGGATTTCCAGGAACAGCGCGTTGGCATCGGCATCGTTACGCAATTTCGCGTCGACGCCGCGCAACGATTGGCGCATCTGGCGCAGCGCGTAGGGGTGGATGTCAAGCTCGTTGAGCTGGGCCACGCGGAAGATGCGGATGAAATTGACCGGGTCCTTCACGAAGGCGTCGGGCTTGGCCAGCGTCAGACGTCCGCTTTCGATGGCGAAGCGGCCGTCGCCGATCTGCTTGGGCTTGGGCGCGCGGCCGAACAGCTTGCCGACGTCGAACTTGGTCTTCTTGCCTTCCTCGATCTCCAGTGCCGAACAGAAGATGCGCGTGAGATCGCCCACCTCCTTCGCGATCAGGAAGTAATGCTTCATGAAGCGTTCGACGCCGCGCGTGCCGGGCCGGTCGGTATAGCCCATGCGCTCGCCGATCTCGGTCTGCACGTCGAAGGTCAGCCGGTCCTCCGGCCGTCCCGCGAGATAATGCAGATGGCAGCGCACGCTCCACAGGAACTCTTGGCACTTGGCGAAGCGCGCGGCTTCCTCGGCGGTGAACACGCCCTTCAGAACAAGGTCGGCGACCGTTTCAACGCGGTGCAGATACTTGCCGATCCAGAACAGCGTATGCAGGTCGCGCAAACCGCCTTTGCCGTCTTTGACGTTGGGCTCCAGCACGTAACGCGAATCGCCCATGCGCTGGTGGCGCTTGTTGCGCTCGGTAAGTTTGGCTTCGACGAACTCGGCCCCCGTGCCCTTCGCGACTTCGGCGTAGAAGCGCTTTTTCACGTCCAGGAAAGGTTTGTCGTCGCCCCACAGATACCGGCTTTCCAGCATCGTGGTGCGGATGGTCATGTCCTCGCGCGCCAGGCGGATGCATTCTTCGACCGAGCGCGTCGCGTGGCCGACTTTCAAGCCCAGATCCCACAGCGCGTAGAGCGTCCACTCCACCATCTGCTCGGTGCGCGGGCTCGACTTGTAGGGGCGCACGAATAGCAGATCGATATCCGACTGCGGTGCCATCTCGGCGCGGCCATAGCCGCCGACGGCGGCGATCGACAAGCGCTCGCCCGAGGTCGGATTCGACAGCGGATAGATGTGACGATCGGCGAAGTCGTAGACGAGGCGCACGATCTGGTCGATCAGGAAGGCGCCCGCGCGCACGGTCTGCGCGCCGTTGGCGCTGTCGGCGGCCCCCGGCTTCAACTCGAAACGGCGGCGGATTTCGGTGCGGCCGGCGGCCAGCACCGCTTTCAGCTTTTCGATGGCGAGCGGACGCAGTTTCTCCGCCGGGCCTTTGTGCCCTTCGGCGATCGCGCGCAATTCGCCGTCGATCGCGCGGCGGTCGATGATCGCGCGCTGATTGGCGACGTCGTCACGGGGCGAAGATTCGTCCATGACTTTCAGTATAATGACCGGGTCGAACGGAATGGAGACCAAATTGCGGCACGGATGGGCGGTATTCCTGGCAAGCGTGGTTCTGGCGTCCTGCCATCCGGCCCCGCCCAGCGCGCCCGCATTGCGGGCCGGGCTGTCGCAGGACGGGCGTGTGCTGGAAATCCGCGCCGACGACGCTGCGCCCATCGTGGCGGCGGAATTGCGGCCGGCGAATGTGGAACCGATTCCGGCCCGCAAGATCGACGTCATCCGCCCCTTGCCCTTGCGCGAGGAGCGCCCCGGCGTTGGCGTGGGAGCGTCGGGCGGTTCGTCGTCGGGCATCGATTTGGGGATGAGCTTTCGCGTGCCGTTGGGCCAAGACCGCCGGCCGCGCCTGATCCGCTCGACCGCGTTGATCGATTTGCCGGAAAATTACCGGCGCGGCAGCGGCATCGTGCGGATTACATTCGCGGACGACAACGGCGATCGGCGCGTTGTCGATCTGCCCGCCCCCTGATAAAAGCCTGCGCCATGACACATCTTCTCCCCCGCCGTGCGGCACTCGCACTCGGCCTTGCTTTGGTGATCCCGATGTCCGACGAAGCCGACGCGCAAACCTCCGATCTTTCGACCGCCAAGCGCACGCGCTCGGGTCTGGGCATCGTCGACGTCAAGGAAGGCTCGGGCGATTCGCCGGCCTCCGGCCAAACGGTGCGCGTGCACTACACCGGCTGGCTGCTGGAAGACGGCAAGCGCGGCCGCAAGTTCGACTCGTCGCGCGATCGCGGCCAGCCCTTCGAATTCCCGCTGGGCATGGGCCGCGTCATTCGCGGCTGGGACGAAGGTGTGGCGTCGATGAAGCCGGGCGGGCAGCGCACGCTGATCATCCCCGCCGATCTGGGCTATGGCGCGCGCGGGGCAGGCAACGTGATTCCGCCCAACGCCGTGCTGGTGTTCGACGTCGAATTGCTCGGCGTTCGCTAAAAACGTCCGCCCGCGACGAAGCGCAGAATCCCCGCGGCCATTTCGGATTCCTGATCGAGGAAACCGTGCGGCTGGCGGCCTTCGCACGCCGCAAGGTCGCCCGGCTTCGCGTCCGACCCCGGCCCGCCCTCCATGATCGCGGCTTGGCGGCGCGGCGCGGCGGTCGTTTTTTCCACGATGCGCGGAACATTGCCGGGCGGCGAGCGCAAGCACGTATCTTTCGCGTGGCCGACGACCAGCAGCGGAATCGAAATTCGATCCAGCGGAAACATGAACACGTCATGCGCGACCCAGGGCAGATTGCCTTTGGCGCCCGCGCTGACGGGCGAGGTGATCACCACGCCATCGGGCTTGGCGTCGCCGTCCAAACGGCTCGCGGCATTCGCGGCGGAAATCGCCCCCCGGCTGGTGCCGACGAGCCATACCGGCACGCCGAAGCGCTTGCGCATCTCGCGCACAGCCGCACCCAAAGCTTGCGCGTGCGCGGGCTCGGCACGGAACGTCGCCAGCCCATCGCGGCCGCGCCATTCGGCGGGGGCGTCGGCCAGCGCGGTGACGGCGCCGCCCTTGTTGAATTCCGGAATCGACCGGATCAGCGAATTTCCCTTCAACGCGCGTGCACAACCATCCGCGTCGAGATCGGAGAGACCATTGCCGCCGGGCAGCAGAATCAGCACCGCGTTCGGCTTCGCTTCCGGTGTGGCGATCGACAGCGCAAATTTGCCGCCGGCCGGTGGATCGATGGTCACGATCTCGCCGCAACGCGTTTGCGCCGCCAATGGCGCCGCGAACAGCATCAGGGCGAGGGCGAGTACGCGCATCACACGGATCGCGTGATGCCGCCGTCGACGCGCAGATTTTGCCCGGTGATGTAGCCCGCATCGTCGGACAGCAGGAACGCGGCGGTCTTCGCGATTTCCGCCGTGCTGCCGTAACGGCCCATCGGAATTTTCGGCAGCAGCGCTTCCTTCACGGGCAGCGAGTCGATGAAGCCGGGCAGAAGATTGTTCATCCTTATGCCCGCCTTCGCGTAGCGGTCGGCGTAGAGCTTGGCGAAGGCGCCGAGCCCCGCGCGCAGCGTACAGGAAATCGGGAAGACGAGATCAGGTTCGAACGCGGCGAAGGTCGAGATATTGACCCACGCCCCCTTGCCCTGCTTCTCCATGATCGGCGTGACGATGCGCGCCAGGCGCACAACGTCGAGGATCACGAGATCGAGGCCCTTCTTCCACGCATCGTCGTCGAGCGACAGCAGATCGCCCTTGGGCGGATGGCCGGTCGACGTGACCACGCCATCGATGCGGCCCCATTTGTTCATCGCCGCGTCGGTCAGGCGTTGCAGATCGGCGGTCTCGACGACCGAACCGGTAATACCGATCCCGCCGAGTTCGGGCCCGAGCTTCTCGGCGTTGCCGGACGGCGAGAGCAGGGCGACCTTCCAGCCGCGCGCGGCGAGCTCGCGCGCGCAGGCCCCGCCCATGCCTTTGCCCGCACCGGTGAGAAGAGCGACTTTGTCGGTCATGATTTTTCCTTCGCGCGGAGTTTTTTGATTTCGTAAAGCGCGTCGAGCGCTTGCTTGGGCGTGAGTTCGTCGGGCAGCAATGCGTCGATCGCGGCTTCCAGTTCCGGATTGCCCGCGTGTTTGGGCAAGCCGCCTTTGGGCTGCGGGGCGGCGAACAGCGGCAGATCGTCGGCGAGCTTGGCAAGGTTCTGCGCTTCCGCCCCGCCTTCCAGCGCCTTCAATACTTCTTCGGCGCGCGCGACGGCCGCTTGCGGCAAACCCGCCAGTTTCGCCACATGAATGCCATAGGAGCGATCGGCCGTGCCCGCACCGACTTCGTGCAGGAACACGACATCGCCCTTCCATTCCTTGACGCGCATCGTGCGGCAGGAAAGCCCCGTCAGCTTGGCGGCGAGTGCGGTCAACTCGTGATAATGCGTGGCGAACAACGCGCGGCATTTGTTGGCGGCGTGAAGATGTTCCACGCATGCCCAGGCGATCGACAGGCCGTCCCACGTGGCGGTACCGCGCCCGATCTCGTCGAGGATGACGAGGGCGCGCGGGCCCGCGAGATTGAGGATCGCGGCCGTCTCCACCATTTCGACCATGAAGGTCGAACGCCCGCGCGCGAGGTCATCGGCCGCACCCACACGGCTGAACAAGCGATCGACCGCCCCGATGCGCGCACGTTTGGCGGGCACGTAGAGCCCGGCTTGCGCGAGGACCGCGATCAACGCGTTCTGGCGCAGAAAGGTCGATTTACCGGCCATGTTCGGCCCGGTGACGAGCCACACGAACTGCCCGCCTTCGGCGTCCAGCGTGCAGTCGTTCGCTACGAAGCCCGCATCGCCACGCGCTTTCAGCGCCGCTTCGACGACCGGATGGCGCCCGCCTTCGATTTCGAACACGCGCGAGGCATCGATCAGCGGCCGCGACCAATCGCCATCGACGGCAAGATCTGCATTCGCGGCGGCGACATCGAGCGACGCGAGCGCTTGCGCTGCGCGCGCGATCTCCGCCGCCTTCGCCACGACATCGCGCACCAGTGTGGCGAAGAGTTCGAGTTCGACCGCCAGCGCCTTGTCGCGCGCACCGGAGATGCGCGATTCGAGCTCCGACAATTCGACGGTGGTGAAGCGCACCGCCCCCGCCATCGTCTGGCGATGGATGAAATCGCCGCCCGGCTTCAAAAGTTTTTCGCCGTGCTGGGCGTTCACTTCGACGTAATAGCCGATAACGTTGTTGTGCTTGATCTTCAACGCCGCGATTTTCGTCTCGTCGGCGTATTTCTGCTGCAGCCCGGCGATCAAGCGGCGGCCTTCGTCGCGCGCTTCGATCAGCGTGTCGAGCTCGGGCGCGTAGCCCTTGGCGATGAATCCGCCGTCGCGCGCATCGAGCGGCAGATCGGCGGCCAGCGCGCGTGTGAGCGTGTCGGCCAACTCGCCATGTTCGCCCAGATCGTCGAGCGCTTGGACGATGCCGTCGGGCAATTTCACGTCGCCCGCATGGCCGCGCAGTTCCGCGCGCACTTGCGGCAATTTGCGCAAGCCCATGCCGATGCCCGCCAGATCGCGCGGACCGCCGCGCCCTAGTGCCAAACGCTGCAACGCGCGTTCGAGATCGGGGAATCCGCCCAGCGTGTCGCGCAACGCATCGCGCGCGCGTGACGCCGCGACGAAGAACCCGACCATGTCGAGCCGTGCGGCGATGGTGGCCGCATCGGTCAAGGGTGCCCCCAAACGCTGCGCCAGCAAGCGCGCCCCGGCCGGCGTTCTGGTGCGGTCGATGGTCGCGAGCAGCGAGCCGCGCTTCTCGCCGCTTTGCGTTTCGGTCAATTCCAGCGAGCGCCGCGTCGCGGGATCGATTTCCATCGTGCCGCTTTCGGCGCTGCGTGCGGGCGGCGTCAAACGCGGCAAGCGGCCTTTCTGGGTCAGCTCGACATAATCGACCAGCGATCCGGCGGCGGCGATTTCCGCGCGGCCGAAATTGCCGAACCCGTCGAGCGATTTGACGCCGTAAAGCGTTTCAAGGCGCCGGCGCCCGTTTTCGGAATCGAAGCGCGCGGAGGGCAGCGGCGTCAGCAGCGCCTTGAACGGTTCAATGGCGCCCGCGAGATCGCTGGCACCCGCCAAGCGTTCGGAGAGCAGCAATTCGCCGGGTGCGACGCGCGCCAAGGCCGCCCCCAAACTGGCAGCGGAAACGCTTTGCACGCGAAAATCGCCGGTCGACATGTCGAGCCAGGCGAGACCCATCGCCCCGGCCGCTTCGGCAAGGCAGGCGAGATAATTGTTGGAGCGCGCATCGAGCAGTGTGTCTTCGACCAGCGTGCCGGGGGTGACGAGGCGCACCACGTCGCGCTTCACCACGGATTTGGCGCCGCGCTTCTTGGCTTCCTCGGGCGCTTCCATCTGCTCGCAGATCGCCACGCGGAAGCCTTGGCGGATCAAACGGGCGAGATACGCCTCGTGCGCATGCCAGGGTACGCCGCACATCGGGATCTCCTGTCCCAGATGCAGGCCGCGCTTGGTCAATGTCAGGTCGAGCGCCTTCGCAGCTGCAACAGCGTCGTCGAAGAACATCTCGTAGAAATCGCCCATCCGATAGAACAGCAGCGCGTTCGGATATTGGCGCTTCAATTCCAGGTACTGCGCCATCATCGGGGTGACGGCGGCGTCGATCTCGCGGGGCGTTTCGCGGGGCGGTGCGGTGTTGGTATCGGTCATGTCGGGAATGAGAATAATTTAGGCAGCGCCGCGTGCAATGCAGCATTCGATTGTCGCGCCGAGTTTTTGACGGCGCGGGCTCGATACACGTACCATAGCATTATAACGAGGTCGCGCATCTTGCGCCGGCCCGGTCTGGAAACGCGTATTCAGCATAAAGGCGAAGCCGAACATGACCTCCCATTCCGCGCCCGTCACCGAACAGGACGCGCTGCTCTTCCATCAGCAAGGCGGCAAGGCCGGCAAGATCGAAGTCGTCGCGACGAAGCCGCTGACGACCGCGCGCGATCTGTCGCTCGCCTATTCGCCCGGCGTGGCGTGGCCCTGCCTGCATATCGCGAAGAACCCAGACGCGGCCTACGACTACACGTCGAAGGGCAATCTCGTCGCCGTCATCTCCAACGGCACGGCGGTGCTGGGGCTCGGCGATTTGGGCGCGCTGGGCGGCAAGCCGGTAATGGAAGGCAAGGCCGTTCTGTTCAAACGTTTCGCCGACGTCGACTCGATCGACCTTGAAGTCGATACGAAGGACGTCGACCAGTTCGTCAATTGCGTGCGCTATCTGGGCGTGACGTTCGGCGGCATCAATCTCGAAGACATCAAGGCGCCCGAGTGCTTCGTCATCGAGCAGCGCCTGCGCGAATTGCTCGACATCCCGGTGTTCCACGACGATCAGCACGGCACGGCGATCGTCGCGGCCGCCGGTCTCATCAACGCGATCCATCTGACGGGCCGGAACATTGCCACGACCAAGATGGTCATCAACGGCGCGGGTTCGGCCGGTATCGCTTGCGCCGAACTGGTCAAGGCGATGGGCATGAAGCACGAGAACGTGATCTTGTGCGACACCAAGGGCGTCATCTACCAGGGCCGCACCGATTCCATGAACCAATGGAAATCGGCGCATGCGGCCCCGACCAAGGCGCGCACGCTGAAGGAAGCGATGGAAGGTGCCGACGTGTTCTTCGGCCTGTCGGTCAAGGGCGCCGTCGACAAGGCGATGGTCCGTTCGATGGCCGCGCAGCCGATCATCTTCGCGATGGCGAATCCCGATCCCGAAATCACGCCCGAGGAGGCGAAGGAAGCGCGCGCCGACGTGATCATCGCGACCGGCCGTTCGGACTACCCGAACCAGGTCAACAACGTGCTCGGCTTCCCGTTCATCTTCCGTGGTGCCCTCGACGTGCGGGCGCGCACGATCAACGAGGAAATGAAGATCGCCGCCGCGCACGCGATCGCGGCCTTGGCGCGCGAGGACGTGCCCGACGGGCTCGACGCCGCCTATGCCGGGCGCAAGCTGCAATACGGGCCCGAATACATCATCCCCGTGCCCTTCGATCCGCGTTTGATTTCGGTGGTCCCCGCCGCCGTCGCCAAGGCGGCGATGGATTCGGGTGTCGCGCGCAAGCCCATCGCGGACATGGACGCCTATCGCCACGCGCTGCAATTGCGCCGCGACCCGGCGGGCGCGATGCTCGACCGTATTTTCGAAACGGTGAAGGCCAATCCCAAGCGCGTCGTGTTCGCCGAAGGCGAGGAGGAAAAGACGATCCGCGCCGCGATCGCCTTCCGCAATTCGGGCTACGGCACGCCGATCCTGATCGGCCGCGAGGATCGCATCGCGGAAACGATGCGCAACGCCCACATCACCCAATCGGCGGCGCAGCTCGGGCTCGAAGTTCACAACGCGCGCCTGTCCAACAACAACAAACGCTACGCCGATTTCCTTCATACGCGTTTGCGCCGCCACGGCTCGCTGCTGCGCGATTGCCAGCGTCTGGTCAATCAGGACCGCAACGTGTTCGCCGCGTTGATGGTCGCATCGGGCGACGCCGATGCGATGGTGACGGGCTCGACGCGCTCGTACTACCAAGCGCTGGAGGACATCACCCGCGTGATCGACGCGGAGAAGGGCAAGCGCTTCATCGGCCTGACGGTGATGATGACCAAGGAACGCACCGTCTTCGTCGCCGACACGACGGTAACGGAACTGCCCAACGCGCGCGACATGGCCGAAATCGCCATCGCGGCGGCGGCGGCCGCCCGGAAACTCGGACATGAACCTCGCGTGGCGCTTACCTCGTTCTCCAATTTCGGCAACCCGGTGCGCGAGAAGGCGTCCCAGGTGCGCGAAGCGGTGCAGGAATTGGAGCGCATGCACGACGGCGGGCGCGAGATCGATTTCGAGTTCGACGGCGATATGAGCCCCGAAGTGGCGCTCGACTACGATCTGATGAAGAACCTTTATCCCTTCGCGCGCCTGACCGGCCCCGCCAACGTGCTGGTCATGCCGGGCCTGCATTCGGCGAACATCTCGTCGAAGCTGGTGCAGATGCTGGCGGGCGGCACGGTGGTGGGCCCGATCCTGGTCGGCCTGTCCGCGCCCGCGCAGATCGTGCAGGTCGGCGCTTCGGTCGGCGACATCGTCAACATGGCCGCGTTGGGCGCCTTCCAGGCGATCGCCAAGCAAGGCTGAGGCGATGGCCGCGAAGATGGATCTGGCGGCGTTTCGCGCGTCGTTGAAAAACGACGCGCCGCCACCGGGCCTCGCCCGGCCGCTTGCCGCACTCTGGCATGCCGGGCGCGGCGATTGGGATGCGGCGCATAAGCTCGTGCAGCAGGACGAAGGCGAGAAGCAGCACGATTGGGTGCACGCGCATCTGCATCGCGTCGAAGGCGATTTGTCGAACGCGAGCTATTGGTATCGCCGCGCCCAGCAGCCGGTCGAATCCGGCCCGCTCGACGCCGAATGGGCGAAGATCGTCGAAGCGATGCTTTAGGCCTGCTTGGCCTGGACGATCGAGCGGCGGATTTTGCGCGCTTTGGCGAACAGTCGCTCCAGCGTCGCGCCCTCGTCGTGGCGGATCGCCTTCTGCATCGTCGCGATATCCTCGTAAAGTCGGCCCATCATTTCGAGAACGGCGTCCTTGTTGGCGAGGAACACGTCGCGCCACATCACCGGATGCGACGCGGCGACGCGCGTGAAATCGCGGAAGCCGCTGGCGCTGTATTTGATGACTTCGGCGCGCAACGTGCTTTCCAGGTCGCTGGCCGTGTTCACGATCGTGTAGGCGATCAGATGCGGCACATGGCTGGTGATCGCCAGCACCCGGTCATGGTGCGCCGGCGTCATGCGCGCGGTCTTCGAGCCGATGCGCTTCCAGAACGCTTCGACCTTTTGCGCGGCGTGCTTGGGCGTGCCGCGCACCGGGGTGACGATGCACCAGCGATCCTTGAACAACTCGGCGAAGCCCGATTCGGGGCCCGAGTTTTCCGTGCCCGCGATCGGGTGGGCCGGCACGAGATGCACGCCCGGCCGCAAGCCCGCGCCCAAACCGTCCAGCGCCGGGCGCTTGACCGAGCCGACATCCGAAAGGATGGCACCCTTCTTCATCGCCTTGCCCAGCGCCTTGCCGAGCTTGGGATAGGCCGAGAGCGGTGTGGCGATGATGACGAGATCGGCTTTCGCCGCCGCTTTCGCAGGATCGGCGACGATCTCGTCGGCGAGTTTCAACTTGGCGATGGCGCGGCGCGCAGGTGCCGACGCGTCGCACGCGACGATGCGATTGACCGCCCCCGATTTACGCGCGGCCCGCGCGATCGACGAACCGATCAGCCCGAAGCCGATAATCGCCAGCGTCTCGACGATCGGTTTGGCCATCATCAAGCTTTCATGAAATCGGAAAGGGCGGCGAGCACTTTGCGCATTTCGTCCTCGGTGCCCAGCGTGATGCGCAGGAAATCCGGCAGGCCGTAATTCGCGACCATGCGCGGAATGATCGCGCGCGACATCAGGAAGTCGTTGGCCGCCGAAGCCGTCTTGCCCGTTTTCGGAAACTCGACCATCACGAAATTGCCGACCGAAGGCAGCGTCGTGAGGCCGAGCTTCGCGACCTCGGCCGGGAACCAGGCGAGCATCTTGTCGTTATGCGCGCGGCTGGCTTCCTGATGCGCCATGTCTTCGAGTGCGGCCACACCCGCCGCTTGCGCGATCGCCGACACGTTGAAGGGCCCGCGCACGCGGTTCAACACGTCGATCACGTTGGCGGGCGCATAGGCCCAGCCCAAACGCATGCCGCCCATCGCGAAAATCTTCGAGAAGGTGCGCAGCATCACCGTGTTCTCGCCCGCATCGACCAGCTCGGCGCCGGCCGTGTAGTCGTTGCGCGCCACGAACTCGGCATAGGCCGCGTCGACGATCAGCAGCGTGTGCGGCGGCAAACCGTCGCGCAGGCGCTTCATCTCGGCCGCCGAGATATAGGACCCGGTCGGATTGTTCGG
The DNA here is from genome assembly GCA_014444615.1 of Tagaea sp. CACIAM 22H2. Lineage (GTDB taxonomy): Bacteria > Pseudomonadota > Alphaproteobacteria > CACIAM-22H2 > CACIAM-22H2 > Tagaea. The sequence goes on from PVXE01000025.1 coordinate 46,389, forward strand.
GTTGGCGACGAAGCAGATCTTCGTCTTTGGGCCCGCCTTGGCGATCAGCGCGTCCACGTCAGTGCGATAGCCTTTCTCGTCCGCCGTCACCGGGGTCGCCCCGGCGGCATGGGTCGAGATCGGGTACATGACGAAGCCGTACTGACTGTAGAGCACTTCGTCGCCCGGCCCCGCATAGGCCTTCACCAGCAAGGCGATGAGTTCGTCGGAACCGGCCCCCACGACGATGCGCTCGGGATCGAGGCCGAAGCGCTTGCCGATCGCCGCACGAATGGCCGAAGCCCCGCCGTCGGGATAGCGATGCATCTCGGCGGCGGCTTTGGCGGCCGCTTCCAGCGCCTTGGGCGACGGGCCCAGCGCCCCTTCGTTGGACGACAGCTTGATCGGCTTGGCGCCACCCGGCACCGAAGATTTTCCGCCGACATAGGGCGAAATCTTCATCACGCCGGGCTTGGCTTCGGGACGGCTCATCGACGAATTCCTTTGTTGCGCGCGCGCGGCGTATTACCAGCCGCCGAGGCCAGCGCCAAGGGCAGCGCGTAGCCGCCGGCCACGCGCACGCGCGCGTCCTTGCCCGCCAGTGCCGCCAAGCGCGGATCGCTCGCCGCGATCGCCGCCGCGCAGACCGCCAAAACGCATTGCCCGGTCTTGTCGGACGTTTCGGCCAGGATGCGTTCCAGCGCGATGCCGGAATCGGCGAAGCGCTTAGCGATTCGGGGCCGCGACACGGCCTCGTCGAACTCGACGACCAGCAAATAGCGGTCGTCGCCCGACGGATCGAAGGCTTGCTTGCCGACGACCAAACCGCCGGGCTGGGTTTCGGTGCCGTCGATCGGAATGCGCGCGATCACTTGCGTGCCGTCGCGGCCGATGCGCGTCCACCACGGCGTGTCGGCATCCTCGGGCGAGGGGAACACGGCGATGTTCACCGCACCGTCGGCGAGCATCGAGAACAGGCGCGAAGCGCCATCGACGCGGCGCACCGCGTCGCCCAGGCCGAAATGGCGCTGCGCCAAATCGCCCAGCCATTCGGGCTCGTTCAACGCGCCGACGGCGAAGGGGCCTTGCAGGCGGGTGAAGCTCGTCATCACGTCGCGCCAGATGCGCACGACCAGATCGGCGGGCAAGGGGCCGCCGATGCGCTTGGTCAAACGCCGCAGAATCTGCATCTCGCGGCCCGGCCGGCACAGCACGCCGCCCGATCCGCCCTTCGCGGCCTGCACTTCGGCCATCTTGCGGGCGCGCTCGGCCAGCAGGTCGAGCAGCTTGTCGTCGATCGCGTCGAGCTGGCGTCGGATCGCGGTGAGCTTGTCTTCGCTTCCATTCATGACGCCGGGAAAATGCCACACTCCACGGCCGGGAGCGACGCTTGAATCCGGGGGCGAAGCGGGCCATGTTCCCCTTCAACTCACGGGAACCAAACCTTGTCCGCGACACCGCGTATCGCCGCCGTCGATATGACGGCCCCGGATTCACCGGGCCAGCGCTTCGAGATTCCGGCCGACCGGCCGTTGAAGCTCGATTCGGGCGTCGAATTCGGCCCGGTTACCGTCGCGTACCGCACTTACGGCGCGCCCAATGCCGACAAATCCAACGCGATTCTCGTCTGCCATGCGCTGACCGGGGATCAATTCGTCGCCGATACGCACCCGGTCACCGGCAAGCCTGGCTGGTGGGAAGCGATCGTCGGCCCCGGCAAGATCCTCGACACCGATCGTTACTGGATCATCTGCGCCAATGTGCTGGGCGGGTGCATGGGCTCGACCGGGCCCAAATCGATCGATCCCGCGACCGGCCAGCCTTACGGTTTGAAATTCCCGGTCATCACCATCGGCGACATGGTGCAGGCGCAAGCAAGGCTTCTGGACCATCTTGGCGTCGGGCAGTTGTTCTGCGTCATCGGCGGGTCGATGGGCGGGATGCAGGTGCTCGATTGGGTCTCGACCTATCCCGAGCGCGTCTTCGCCGCGATTCCGATCGCCACGTCGTATCGCCATTCGGCGCAGAACATCGCGTTCCACGAAGTCGGGCGCCAGGCGATCATGGCCGATCCCGATTGGCGCGGCGGCGATTATTTGAGTGCCGGCACGCTGCCGCATCGCGGGCTCGCGGTCGCGCGCATGGCGGCACACGTCACGTATCTTTCCGAACAGGCGCTGCACCGGAAATTCGGCCGGCGTTTGCAGAATCGCGAGTCTTTGTCCTACGGCTTCGACGCCGATTTCCAGGTCGAATCCTATCTGCGGCACCAAGGGTCGACGTTCGTCGATCGCTTCGACGCGAATTCCTATCTCTACATCACCCGCGCGATGGATTATTTCGACCTTCAGGCCGAGCATGGCGGTTCGCTGCCCGCGGCGTTCGAAGGCACGAAGACGCGGTTTTGCGTCGTCAGCTTCACGTCGGATTGGCTGTTCCCGACATCGGAAAGCCGCACGCTGGTCCATGCGCTGAACGCCGTCGCCGCGAACGTGTCCTTCGTCGAGATCGTGTCCGACAAAGGTCACGACGCGTTCCTGCTGGACGAGCCCGATTTGCACAACACGCTGCAAGGCTTCCTCAACGGCTGCGCGGAGCGGCGGGGCTTGCGCGGCAAATGACCGAACCTTCGCTCCTGTCGGCGGCCGCGCAAGCGCGCCCGCGCGCCTCGATCCGCGTCGATCTCAAAACCATCGGCGAGATGGTCGAGCCGGGCAGCCGCGTGCTCGATATCGGCTGCGGCGACGGCGCGTTGCTGGACTGGCTCAGCCACGAGAAGAACGTCGACGGGCGCGGCATCGAATTGAGCCAAGCGGGCGTGAACGCGTGCGTGGCGCAAGGCCTGTCGGTCATCCAGGGCGACGCGGATACGGACCTTAAAGACTATCCGACCGGCGCGTTCGATTACGCGATTCTGTCGCAGACGCTGCAAGCGACCTGGGACCCGAAAACTGTGCTTGGCCATCTGGTGCGCATCGGCAAGCGCGCGGTCGTGTCCTTCCCGAATTTCGGCGTCTGGCATGTGCGCTTGAAGCTGCTGGTCGGCGGCAAAATGCCGGTGACCGATTCGCTGGATCAATCCTGGTACGAAACGCCCAATGTGCATTTGTGCACGATCGACGATTTCGTCGAACTATGCCGCGTTCTGGATATCGAAATCGAATACGCCCAAGTGCTCGATGCGGCCGGCCGGCCCAAAGGCCTGCGCGCCCCCGGGTTTTTCGCCAATCTGCTGGGCGAACAGGGCTTGTTCGTGTTGAAGCGCGCACGGTGAAATTCTAAAGTCGCGGTCCACCAAAACGCCGGGCCCCCCAATCCGGCTTTCCGGGAGATCGACGCCGATGAATTATCGCCTTCTTGCCGCCGGCTTTCTCGCCGCCGGCCTGTTCGCCGTTCCCGCGGCCAATGCCCAGCAGCGCGTGACGCTCAAATCCGCGTCGTCGGGCTCGTCCTACTATGTGATGACCGTCCAACTTTCCGAAGTCCTGCGCACCGCCACGAACGGGCGCATCGCCGCGACGGTCGAGGAAAGCCAGGGCTCGGTCCAGAACGTGCGCGAAGCGCCGCGCCGCCCGGCCGGGTTCATCTACACCGCCCCGCCGTCGATGGTGCGCGACGCGCAAGGTGCGAAGGCGCCGTTCACCGACGGTGCGGACTACGCGACGATCCGCACGCTGTTCGTGATGCCGCCGGTCACGATGCATTGGATCGTGCGCGCCGACGCGGGCGTCAACGACCTGAAAGACCTTGCCGGCAAGCGCTTCATCGCGGGCGGGCGCGGCACGTTCACCGAGCGTCAGGCCTCGGCGGTGTTCCGCCAGCTTGGCATCGCCGATCAGGTGCGCTTCTCGGAAGTCGAGCTCAACGCCGCGTCCAACGCGATGCGCAACCGCCAGGTCGACGGCTTCGCCTCGGGCTCGTCGCATCCCACGTCGAACGTGCAGGAACTCGCCGCGACGATGCCGATCAAGCTGCTGTCGATGACGCCCGAGCAGGTGAACATGGTCACGGTGCAGGACCCGAGTGCCGGCCCCGTGACGATCGCCGCGGGCACCTATGCCGGACAGACGCAGCCCGTGCACACGGTCGGCATTCCGGTCGGCGCCTACACCACCGCCGCGACGTCGGACGACGTGGCCTACGAGATCACCAAGATCTTCTGGGAGCGCCGCGCCGATATGGGCAAGGTGAATCCGTGGTGGAACGCCGTCGCGCGCGACCAGATCGCGGGCATCGGCGTGAAGTTGCATCCGGGTGCGCTTAAGTACTACACGGAAGCCGGCGTGAACGTTCCGGCGGGTATGCGTTGAGTCTATTCGAACAAGCGGCCGAGACGGGCAAGCGCGCGGGTCCATTCGTTCTGGCCTTCGCTGCCGTCTCGGTCGCCTATCATCTCTATCTGATCTTTTCGGGTCTCGTGCCGGCGCTCGTCGCGCGGCCGATGCACTTCGCGCTCGCGATCCCGTTCGTATTCCTGATCGGGGTCAAGGGCCCGGCCTGGTACCGGATGTGGAGTGCGGCGATCGGTCTGCTGGGCATCGCCGCGTGCCTCTATATCGCGATCAATTGGCGCGAATTGGTCGATCAATACGGCCGTCTGGAATCGACGCTGCAATACGCGGTGTCGATTTTCCTGATCCTGCTGGCGCTGGAAATGGCGCGCCGCGCGGTCAAATGGATCATGCCGACCGTCGCGGCGATCGTGATTCTCTACGGCCTGTTCGGCCAGCATATCCCCGGCGAATGGGGTCATGCGGGCCTGCCGCCGGATTTCTTCTTCGGCACGCTGCTGCTGACCGAAGGGGGCTTGTGGAGCTCGCTGACCGCGACGTCGGTCGAACTCGTCGCCCCGTTCCTGATCCTCGGCTCGTTCGTCGCGGCGGGGCAGGCGGGCACGGGCTTCATGGCGCTTGCGACGCAAATCGCCGGGCGCTATCGCGCGGGCACGGCGAAGGTCGAAGTCGTGGCGTCGGCCCTTTACGGCACGATTTCGGGCTCGGCCTCCGCCAACGTCGTGTCGACCGGCACGTTCACCATTCCGGCGATGATCCGCGCGGGTTATCCGCCCAGCCTCGCCGCCGCGGTCGAAGCCGTCGCCTCGACCGGCGGGCAGATCATGCCGCCGGTGATGGGGGCGGGCGTGTTCCTGATGGCCGCCTTGATCCAGACGCCTTACAGCGAGCTGATGATGATCGCGACGCTGCCCGCGTTGCTGTTCTTCGTCGCGTGCTGGATCGGCGTCGATCTTTATGCGGTACGCCACGGCTTGAAGGGTATTCCCGCGTCGGACATGCCGGGCTGGGGCCATGTCGCGCGCAACATCCCGTTTTTCCTCGGGCCCCTCGGCATTCTGATCGCCGTGCTCGGCTTTACCGAATTCACGCCCCAGATGGCGGCCTTCGTCGCCGTGCTCGCAGCGTTCGGCTTGCTGTTGTTCGAAGACGGCTATCGCGTATCGATCCTCGGCTTCCTGCGCCGCGCGGCCGATGGCTGCGTGAACGCGGCCGAGCAGATCGCGATGATCGCCGCCGTCATTCTGTGCGCGAGCCTCATCACCGGCGTGTTCCACATGACCGGCGTGGGCGTGAAGATCACCTCGCTGATCGTCGGCATCGCGGGCGACAATCTGTGGATCGCGCTGTTGCTCACGGCCGTGGCGTGCATCGCATTGGGCATGGAATTGCCGACCACGGCCGCTTACGTGATTTGCATCGCCGTGGCGGGCCCGGCGCTGATCAAGATGGGCTTGGCGCCGTTGCAGGCGCATATGTTCGTGTTCTGGTACGCGCTGCTGTGCACGATCACGCCGCCGGTTTGCGGCAACGTGTTCATCGCATCGACCATCGCGAAAACGCCCTGGCTGCCGGTGTCGTTGCGCGCCATGCGCATCGGGCTTGGGCTGTTCATGGTGCCGCTCGCCTTCGTCGCCAACCCGTCGCTGCTGGCGGTGCTGACCGATCCGTGGCTTGCTGTCGCCGCGACGGTGAAGATCGGCGCGGGGATCTGGTTCCTGTCCTACGCCGTGATCGCGGATACGCCGTTGTTGAAGCGGCTGGGCGCGCTCGCCTTGGGTGCCGCGATCGTCTTCGCGTTCGGGTTCTAGGCTTCCATTCCGTTCGGATCGTTGCGATAGCGGCGCACCATATCCTCGACCGATTCGTCGGGATCGAGGCCCAAGGCACTGCCCTTCGCCGACAGCACTTGGCGCGGCCAACGCGCGGCGATCGCGGCGATGGCCGGATTGTGCGCGACCGTGATCTTGCCCGGCCGCGGGCCGAACACGCGCTCGACCGCCGCGATGGCCTCGCGTGGGCTGATCCGCACGGTGGGCAGACCCGCGACCCGCTCGGGCCCGAACGCTGCCGCCGGCGCATCGGCGGCGACGCGCAACGCGCGCAAAGACCGCGCAAGGGCCGCAACCGCGAACGGCGTATCGGGATCGACCGGGATCGTGAAGTCGCGCCCATTGGCATAGGCGACGATCAGATCGGACATGAAGCCCGCCGTCGTCGGGCCCTTGCGCGATGGGCGCACAAGCGTCGTCGGCAAGCGGATGCTGCGCGCGTCGATGCGCCCCGCGCGCGCCGCATCCGCCAGCAAAATCTCGATCGCGCGCTTGGCGCTGGCGTAAGCGCCGGTTCCGGTCGCCGGCGTCGTATCGTGGACGATGCCGTCGTTTGCGGGTCCATAGACCGCGATGGCCGACGCGAAGACGAAGACCGGCGGCTTGGGCAAGCGCGCGGCTTCCGAAATCAGATTGACCGTGCCGATCATGTTGGCGTCGAGGGCGGCGGGCCAGTCGGCTTCGGCCTCGGCGCCCGCCACCACGGCGGTATGGAAGATCCGGTCGATGCCGTTTAGTGCGGTGGCAACTTGCGCGCGGTCGCAGAGGTCTTGGCCGTGCTCGCGGTCGAAGCTGCGAATTTCCGCGGTGCGGGGATCGCTGCGCAAATGGCGGATCAGCCTTGCGCCCAAATAGCCTTCGGAGCCGGTGACGAGAATACGCATCGCATGCGACAGTGCCGGAACTCCCTCGTTTATCGCAAGCGTTAGGCAATGGCCGATCCGGTTTCGCTGCTGTGGATTCCCGCGACGTTGTTCGCTTCGGCGGCGCAGACCGCGCGCAACGTGATGCAACGCCATCTGACGGAGGCGCTTGGCACGCTCGGCGCCACGTCGGTGCGTTTCATCTACGGCTTCCCGTTCGGTCTGTTGATGCTGGGCATCGCGTGTTTGATCGCGGGCAAAGCGCCGCCGATGCCCGATACGACGGCATTGGCGTGGATCGCGGGCGGGGCGCTGTTGCAGATCGCCGCCACCGCCGCGACGCTTGCCGCGATGCGCATGAAGGCCTTCGCGCTCGCCATCGCTTACACGAAATTCGAACCCGTCGAAGTCGCGATCTTCGCCTATTTCGTGCTGGGCGAAACGCTGTCGCCGATCGGCTTTGGCGCCATCGTCGCAGCGACGATCGGCGTGCTCGCCATGTCGGGCAATCCGTGGCGCAACGGGGTGGATCTCGGCGCCACGACCTATGGCCTGCTCGCAGGGGCGGGCTATGGCATGGCGGCGGTGTGCTATCGCGCGGGCATTCTCGAATTGGGCGAGCCGGTCTTCTATCTCGGCGCCACCACGTCGCTTGCCTATGCACTTGGGCTCCAGGCCGCGTTGCTCGCCGTCTGGTTCGCGTGGCGCGACCCGGACGTTCTCAAGAACGTCTTCGCCGCATGGCGCAAATCGATGTTCGCGGGGGCCATGGGCTCCTTCGCGTCGGGCGGCTGGTTCGTCGGGTTCTCGCTTGCCCCCGCCGCGCTGGTGCGCACGCTGGGTCTGGCGGAAGTGCTGTTCTCGCTGATCGTCGGGCGCAATGTGCTGCGCCAAAGCCTGGCGCCGCGCGAAATGGCGGGTGTGGTGCTGATCGTCGCGGGCGTGGGCGCGCTGTTGCTGTTCGGTTAGCGCTTCGCCTGCGAGGCCGGCAAACCGTCGCGCAGCTTCTTCTCGATCTCGACCTTCAGCTCCGGCTCCGGCTTGCTGCGCAAGGCGCGTTCCCATTGGAACGCCGCTTCGCGCCGGCGGCCGACGCGCCAATACCCGTCGCCCAGATGGTCGAGCAGTACGGGGTCTTCGGGCAACAGCTCGGCCGCGCGTTCCAGCAGGGGCACAGCTTCCTCGTAACGGCCCAGGCGATAGAACGCCCAGCCGAGCGAGTCCACGATATGCCCCGAGTTCGGGCGCTGTTCGACCGCGCGGCGCAGCATGCGTTCGGCCTCGATCAGATTCTCGCCGCGATCGACCCAGGTATAGGCGAGATAGTTCAGCACGTCGGGCTGTTCGGGGAACAATTCCAGCGCGCGTTTGAAATGGCGCTCGGCCTCGGGCCAGTTCTTCGCGCGCTCGAAGGCGATGCCGCGCACGTAGAAGATCGACCAGTGGCGGCGTTCCGGATTAGCGCCGATGCGCTCCAGCGCGCGGCCGTAAGCCGCCGCCGCTTCGGGAAATCGCTCGGCGACGCGCAAGAAATTGCCCATCGTCGACAGCGCGTCGAAACGATCGGGATTTTCGCGCGCGAGTTTTTCCAACGCCGCCAGCGCGCCGTTCAAATCGCCGCGCTCTTGCATGTTTTCCGCGCGGCGCATCTGCGCGACATAGGCATAAGGCGAATCGGCGGGAACGCGCGCGAACAGCTTGTCCGCTTCGTCGCGCTGATCCATGCCGTCGACGATCTCGGCGACCGTCATCAAGCCCAGCGCCGCATCGGCATCCAGATGCAGGCCCAGCCGCCCGAAAGACAGCGCCGTCGCCATCGTCGCATCTTGGCGGAACAAGGCGGCGAGGTTGAACAGCGCGTCCGCCGCCCCCTTGCGCGCGTCGCGCAGCGGAAATTCGGGGGCGGGCACGGGCGGCGCGCCCACGCGCGTGCGCGCGAGGCCCGCCAGCACGATCGGCGAATCGGGGGCGACTTGGCGATAGCGCAGATAAAGCTGGCGCGCTTCGGCCGTTCGGCCGCGCCGCTCCAGGAAACCGCCGGCGATCTCGATCAGACGCGGCGGCGCGCCGTCTTCGCCTTCTAGTGCCGCGCGGTAGAAGCCTTCCGCCTCGGCGAAGCGACCGCTGCGTTCGGCGATCAGGCCGGCGTAGTAATCGTGCATCTGCTTGAAGCCCTGCACATCCAGCAGCGAGCGCAGAATGTCGAACGCGGCGGGATTGCGGTCGAGCCCGACATTGATCCATGCGATCAGCAGCGGGTTGACGACGCGCGAATAGCCTTGCAGCGGCAGCCCCGCCATGCGCCGTTCGGCGGCGGCGAATTGGCCGCGCGCGATTTCGTCCGCGACCAGCGTCATCTGCGCCGCGACCTGGCCCGGCGACATCGCGACCAGGCGCGCGGCCAGCGGCAGCGCTTCGTCGATCCGCCCCGCTTCGACCAACGCGGCATGGGTGCGCACCAGCAATTCCGCGTTCATCGGATTGGCGTCGAGCACCCGCGCGGAAAACTCCGCCGCCGCGTTCGCGTCGCGGATGCGCTGGGCGTGCAAGGCGGCCAAATAATTGCCGGAGATCGACGCCGGGCCCGGATCGATCGGGGCGTCGGGCGCTCCCGCGCGTTGTTCGGGCGGGGTCGCGCAAGCGCCGAGCAGGCCAAGGGCGATAACGGTGGGGAGCAGGCGAATCCGCTTCATCTTTCGCAAATTAGCCTATGGTTCGCCCGCTTGACAGGACAAAGGCCGCTGTCCGCCGCCGGACCCGGGCGCTAGTGCGCTTATATCATTGGTGGAATCCGCCACTTGATTCGGGCGCGGAAATCCGTATATTCCGCCGCGACATAACGTCCAAGGTTAGCCTTGGGCGACAATAACAAGTGGGCCCAACGGCCCACTTTTTTATTGCCGGCCCGGGCGGACACGGGCGTTCCGAAACGCGAACCTAGGAAACCGGCCCCTTCACGCATGGACCGTGACAACGCGCTCGCCGATTTGATCGAACCCACCGTCGATGCGATGGGTTACGAGCTCGTGCGCGTGATCGTCGCGGGCCGCGACCGGCCGACGCTCCAGATCATGGCCGAGCGCAAGGATCGCAAGGCGATGACGCTGGGCGATTGCGAAAATCTGTCGCGCGCCGTGTCCGCGAAGCTCGACGTCGAAGATCCGATCAAGGCGCAATACGTGCTGGAGGTCAGCTCCCCCGGCATCGACCGCCCGCTGACCCGTGCTTCGGATTTCGACCGCTTCAAGGGCCACGAAGCGCGCATCGAAACCAAATTCCCCGTCGAGGGGCGCAAGCGTTTCTCCGGCCGCCTCGCCGGCCGCCAGGGCGACGCCGTGCGCATCGAAACGCAGGAAGGGCATGCAACGTTGCCGCTCGCCAAAATCGCGCGCGCCAAGCTGCTGCTCACCGACGAACTCATCGCCGCGACGCGCGCCGAAGAAGCCGCCGCCGCTGCTTCCGCCGTCTAACCTTCGAAGAGACGAATGATGGAACGTACGACCGCCTATAACCGCATCGAAATGCTCCAGGTTGCCGACACGGTGGCCCGCGAGAAGGGCATCGACCGCGAGCAGGTTCTCGAGGCGATGGAGCAGGCCATCCAGAAGGCCGGCCGCGCCAAATACGGCATCGAGCACGATATCCGCGCGCATATCGACCGCGACAACGGCGAAATGCAGCTGCTGCGCTATCGCCTCGTCGCCGATCCGGTGACCAACGACGCGACCGAAATCGCGCTTGAGGTCGCCCAGCGCAAGAACCCGGACGCGAAGGTCGGCGACTATCTGACCGATCCGCTGCCGCCGATCGATTTCGGCCGCATCGCCGCGCAGACCGCCAAGCAGGTGATCGTCCAGCGCGTGCGCGAGGCCGAGCGTCTGCGCCAGTTCGACGAGTACAAGGACCGTATCGGCGAGATCGTCAACGGCCTGGTCAAGCGCGTCGAATTCGGCAACGTCACGGTCGATCTGGGCCGCGCCGAAGCCATCCTGCGCCGCGACGAAACGATCCCGCGCGAAGTGTTCAAGCCGCAGGAACGCGTGCGCGCCTATATCTACGACGTGCGCCAGGAACCGCGCGGCCCGCAGATCTTCCTGTCGCGCACGCATCCGCAATTCACGGCGAAGCTGTTCGCCCAGGAAGTGCCGGAAATCTACGACGGCATCATCGAAATCAAGGCGGTCGCGCGCGACCCCGGCAGCCGCGGCAAGATCGCCGTCGTCAGCCACGATTCCTCGATCGATCCGGTCGGCGCGTGCGTGGGTATGCGCGGCAGCCGCGTTCAGGCCGTCGTCGCCGAACAGCAGGGCGAAAAGATCGACATCATTCCCTGGTCGAACGATCCGGCGACCTTCGTGGTCAACGCGCTCGCCCCGGCGGAAGTCACCAAGGTCGTGCTCGACGAAGAAGCGCGCCGCATCGAAGTCGTGGTGCCCGACGAGCAGCTCTCGCTCGCCATCGGCCGTCGCGGCCAGAACGTGCGTCTGGCCTCGATGCTGACCGGCTGGGCGATCGACATTCTGACCGAGGCCGAGGAATCGGAACGCCGTCAGGCCGAATTCAAGGAGCGCTCGCAGCTCTTCGTCGACGCGCTCGACGTCGACGACGTGATCGCCGGCCTGCTGGTCACCGAAGGCTTCACGAAGGTCGAGGAAGTCGCGGCCGTCGACGTCGACGAACTGGCCAATATCGAAGGCTTCGACGAAGGCGTGGCGGGCGAGCTCAAGAGCCGCGCCGAAGCCTTCGTCGAGAAGGAAAACAACCGTCTGGAAGGCGAGCGCAAGACGCTCGGCGTGACGGACGAGGTCGCGGAATTCACGGGCTTCGGCCCGGCCGCCCTGGTCAAGCTCGGCGAAAAGGGCGTCAAGACGCTCGACGATTTCGCCGATCTGGCCGGCGACGAGCTGATCGAGATTCTCGGCAAGGACGAGCTCGACGAGGAAACTGCGAACGCGTTGATCATGAAGGCGCGCGAACATTGGTTCGCCGACGAGGAGAAGAAGTAAGCATCGATGCTGAGCGCCGCCGACATCGCGCATGTGGAAGCCACGGAAGCCGCCGAAACGGCTTCCGACGGTCCCGTGCGCCGTTGCGTCGTCACGGGCAAGACGGGCAAGCGGGAATCTTTCCTGCGCTTCGTCGAAGCGCCGGACGGCACGGTGGTGCCCGATATCGAGGGCAAGCTGCCCGGCCGGGGCTTGTGGCTGACGGTGTCGCGCGCCGCACTCGAACAGGCGGTCGCGCGCAACGCTTTCGCCAAGGCCGCGAAGAAAAGCTTGAAGGCGCCGCCCGAATTGCCGGCGATGGTCGACAAGCTTCTGCTGCGCCGCGCGATCGAATGCCTGTCGCTGGCCAAGCGTGCCGGCGCGATCGTCGCGGGCTTCACCAAGGCCAAGGCCGCGATCGAACGCGGCGGCATCGGGCTGGTGGTCGAAGCGCTGGACGCCAGCCGCGCCGAACGCGCCCGTCTGGGCGGGCGCGACTTGCCGACGGTCTCGGTGCTGTCGGCGGAAGAAATGGGGGCCGCCCTGGGCCGCGAAAACGCGGTTCACGTGGCGGTGCGCGACGGTGCGATGGCGCAGCGTCTGCGCGACGATTTGATGCGCCTTGCGGCTTTCCGCACGGCGTCTGAAGACAAGGGCGAGTGATGACGGATACGAACGAACAGGACGGCAAGAAGAAGCTGGGTCTCGCGAGCAAGTCCGGGGGTCGCCTGGAATTGCGCGCGCCCGCTGCCGCCGGCGCCGATGGCCAAGTCCGGCAAAGCTTCTCGCATGGCCGCACCAAGACCGTGCAGGTCGAAGTGCGCAAGACCCGTTTGCCCGGCCGCCCCGGTGCCGCCCCCGTCGCCGGTCCTGCCGCAGCACCCGTCGCCGCGAAGCCTGCCGCCGCAAGCCCCGCGGCACCCGCCGCGCCCAAGCCCGCGACGCCCGGCAAGCCGCAGGTTCTGCGCGAGCTGACGGAAGAGGAAAAGCTCGCCCGCCAGCGCGCGATCCAAACCGCGATCCGCGCCGATGTCGAAGCCAAGCGCCGCGACGAAGCCGAAGCCAAGCGCCTCGAAGAGGAAATGGCGCGCAAGGCCGAGGAAGACGCCAAGCGCAAGGTCGAGGAAGAAGCGCGGCGCAAAGTCGACGCCGAAGCCGCGAAGAAGACCGACGCCGAGCAGAAGAAGAAGGCCGAGGACGAAACGCGCCGG
>PVXE01000026.1 GCA_014444615.1 Tagaea sp. CACIAM 22H2
CCGATCCCCGGCCGCTTGCCGTCGCTGCGTAAGGCTTCGTCGGCCGCATCCATCGCGAAGCGCCGCCCGACTTCCTCCGCCCCGTGCCGGTCGATGGCGCGCGCCAAGGCCGCGCGCGATTGCGGACCCCATTTGCCGTCGACCTCCAGCGGCGGCGGGGCGATCACGCTGTCGGCCATGCGGTTGAGCCGGACGAGCAAACGCTGCAAACGGCGCACGGCCCCCGGCAGACGATCTTCGCGCACCGCGCGCGCGAAGGCGCGGCGCAGCAAGCGCGGCATGTCGGCCGTGGGATCGCCGGGCCCGCCGCCGATCCCCAGCCGTTTGGCGACGCGCGCGAAGGCGCGGTCGATTCGCAGATCGCGCGATTCGCGCGCGCGGGGAAATTCGCGGCCCCAACGCGTGGCGGCGCGAAACGCCCGGAAGCCCGCGAGGTCCAGCGGATCGTTCGGCGCCACCGGCGGCTCGGGCGGCGCCCCCGGAATTTCGAACGCGACCGCCTCCCCGCGCAAATAGGCTTTCAGCTTGCGGATACTGCCCGTGCCGAACTGATGCAGATGGCAGGCGAGTCCGATCTGCCCGCGAAGCCCGGCGAGGAAATCGCGCGCACCGGCTCCCGAATCGCGCGCCACGCGCCGCACGGCGGCGCGCAGCTCGGCGAATTTCGCGGCCTCCGCCTCTCTCAACGCCGCCTCGCCCGCGTCGGTCGCGAGGATCGAATTGCCCAACGCCACTGCGCGCGCGCGCTCGGCACTCGTCAGATCGCGCGTGCGCGCCGACAGCAACGCCGCATCGTCCGCCCCGGTTAGTTTCTCGGCCGATGCGATGGCGGCAAAACGTGCCGCGAGAGCGGCGCGTTGGGAAAGGTCGATCTGGAAGCGCCCGGCTGACAAGCCGCTGGCGGCGTTGTCGACCGCGACGACGCGGCCTTCGGGCCCGCCTTCCGCGTCGCCCAGCACTTCGGCGAGCACGGCGTCGAAATCGGGATCGAGCAAATAGCGATCTTCGGTCATCGTCCGTCCCTCCCTCACGCCGACAGACGCGCGGTTTCGTGGGGGGCGAAATCCCACGCGACCGCGTCCAAAGCCGCGTCGCGCGCCGCCCAGCCTTCGGCGAGCGGCCAGACCGGCGAATGCCGTCGCGCAAGGCCGCGCAAGGCCGCGAGATCGAAACGCGCCGCGTCGGGCACGATCCCGCGCGCCAGCACGGCCGCGAGTTCGCTATGCGCGTGACGCGGCAAGGCGTGGAAATGCGCGGCGAGTTCGAGTTGCCCGGCCAGCGAGCGGAGCGCGCGCCACGCCCAAGGTGCGGCTTGCGCCAGCATGAGGCGCACGCGCGCGCCGATGGCGGTCAAGCGCCGGCGCTCGGCCTTGGCCAAGGCGCGCTTGCCCGCCGCCGTTTCCAGCGTGGCGCGCGCGAGCAGCAAGGCGCGCACGCTTGCCGTTTCGTCATCGCGCAGATCATCGCGACCGAATACGCCGTCCAGATCGGGGATCAGCACCCGCCCGTCGCCCAGCGGCACTTCGCCCACGCGCGCGGCGCGCGCGGCATCGGCCAGCGCGCAGCGCAATTTGGGCTCCTGCGCGGGCACGAGCCGCAAGCGCCCCAGCGCCAATGCGCCCGCGGCGGCAATTACGGCATCGCCCGGCCGCCCTCCCGTCGCGGCGGACAAGGCATGCGGCAAGGCTTCGGTAAGGCGCGGATGCGGCTCGGGCGGCTGCGGCGCGGACATGGAAAAACCCCTCGGTGCGGAACGGCATTGCGGCGCCGGCCTCCGGGATTTTCGATAATTCCATAATATCTACTACCGTTCCTTACGTACATCGCCGCAAAAGTACCTATAATGTTCTCATGCGGTGCCGTAGAAATCCCCACCCGGCGATTCGGTCCGATTCGCCGAGAATGGGGACTTTCCACAGGAATGCACGTTCGGAGCGGCAACGAAGAGTAGGGAATTACCGACCCGCCGGATGCCGTTAGAATGAATATAGAACATCTACTTTGAGGCGCAACAGAAATCCAACGAACAATCCGACGCTACAATCGTGCCCATGAAAAAGGGGTCCGCCATGGCGGACCCCTTTTCGTGCTCCTCGGCGGGTCGTCGCGCGCGATCAATGCGCGTCGAGCGGCTCCAGCCCGTGTTGGCGGATCGCCGCAAAAGCGAGATCGCGCGACGGTGCCGCACCAATGCGTTCACCGGCCGCGGAATGGATCGCGTAGATCGAGGCGGGGCCTTGTTCGCCCGTTTCTTCCGTGCGGCGGACATAGGCGATGCCTTGATGCCCGAGGGCGGCGAACGCCTCGGGCGACAACGCGCGCAACGTGGAAAGATCGCTCATGCTTCAGCCCTCCTTGCCGGAAACGTCGATGGTCGGGCGGCGCTGGGCCGCGTTCGCCCCGCTTTTGATTTCGATACGCCGCGCCTTGGCTTCGGGTTGCGGGCGCGCGAGATCGATATGCAGCAAGCCGTTGTCGAGCGAGGAGCCGAGCACTTCGATTCCGTCGGCGAGCACGAAGCTGCGCTGGAACTGGCGCGCCGCGATGCCGCGATGGATGAAGGCGCGGTTGCCGTCGTCGGCCTGTTTGCCGCGCACGACGAGCTGATTGCCTTCGAGCGACAGAACGAGATCGTCGGTGGTGAAGCCGGCGACGGCCAGCGTGATGCGCAGGCCGTTCTCGCCGATCTGTTCGATGTTGTAGGGCGGATAACCGTCGCCGCCATGCTTGGCGATGCGGTCGAGCGTGCGCTCGAACTCGTCGAAGCCGAGCAGCAGCGGGTTGTTGAACAGCGACAAACGCGACATGTCCTACGCACTTTCCGGAGCGCCCCCGAAGCTGGGCGGCACCCCCTATACGGCCGCCGGAGCGGCCCGTTGCGGGGCGGCGGGCCCCCCGAAAGGCGGCCCGTCCATGCGGAAAATATGGCGGTCCCGGCGGGGGGTATCAAGCCCCCCGCTTGCGCGGGGGAATCCCGCTTGCGGCGGGCTTGGCGGGGGGCAATCCGGCGGCGGCGTTCAACACCTGCATCGCCACACGGGCGTTGCGCACATTGCGGGCGTTGCGGATCAGGGCCGCGCGCGCGGGGTCGATTTTGCCCGTTTCGCGCAAGCGGCGGATTTCCTCGGCGGCACTCATGGCGGGTTCCACCGGGGCGCCGCCGGCCATGGCTTCGAGCTGGCGCGCCGCCCCTTCGAGATTGGCGACCATCGTCTCCAATTCCTCGCGATGAGCCTTGGTCAGGTCCTTGCGCGCCAGCGTATGGCGGAATCCCGCCGCACGATCGCGAAAGCGCTTGGCTTTGGCCAGGTACTGCTCGGATTTGGATTCTTGCTTCGGCATACGCTTCGATTCGTTCGCGGAGGCGAAAAGTATACGCCGGATAATTCCCGCGAGGCGAGTTTATGCCGCCGCAAAAGCGGCGGGCGGGCCCCGAAGGAACCCGCCCGCGCCCGGCCGTCCGATCGGCCTTAGTGGTGGCGGCGCATCATCCGACGCGGCGACAGCGCTTCGGCCAGCGCCGATTTCTGCGCGTCGTCGAGCACGGCCTGGAATCGCTCGACCGCCGGACGCAACACGGCGAGCGACGCGGCCATCGCTTGCGTGAAAGTTTCGCGCCGCGCGAGCTGGGCGGCCGCGTCGTTGGGTGCGGCCGCGGCCGGCGGATTGTCGCACAGGCGTTTCATCGGCTCGCCGGCGGCACGGCTGTCGCGCGCGAAACTTTCCCACGCCGAACGTTGCGCCGCCGTCGGCTTCACCTTGGCTTCGAGATAGGCAAGCCGCGAAGCGATACGCGCATCGGCGTCGGCGCACATACGCTCGAATCCGCGCCGCGCATGATCGGGCGGCGGGCCGCCGGCCGGGGGTGCGGGCGGCTGCTGGGCGAAAGCCGGCATCGCAAACGCGAGACCGGCGAGAGCGAGGAGGATGGGCTTCTTCATCATACGTCTCCGTTGTGGATTGCGGACGACGCCGTTATCGGCTTGGATTGGGGCCCGGCGATGACCGGCACGTTTCCTCGCATGACCGCGGACCCCATGTGTGTAACGACCCATAACCATGTGTCCGTGTTTGTAACGCCGGGTTACGACCCGTCGGCGAAGTTGCCGCGCGGCGATATGATCGGCGCATCATGACGCAACGCACGCCGCATATTCTTGTCGTCGACGACGACCGCGAAATCCGCAGGCTCGTCTCGCGTTTCCTCACCGAGAACGGTTTCCGCACGACCGAGGCCAAGGACGTGCGCGAGGCCGAGGCCGCTTTGGGGGCCGGCAAGTTCGAACTCGTGGTTCTGGATTTGATGATGCCGGGCGAGGATGGCTTGTCCTTCGCGCGGCGCTTGCGCGCGCAGGACCGCATTCCGATCGTGATGCTGACCGCGCGCGGCGAGGAAACAGACCGCATCGTGGGGCTCGAGATCGGCGCCGACGATTACCTGCCCAAGCCCTTCAATCCGCGCGAGCTGCTGGCGCGCGTGCGCGCGGTGTTGCGCCGTGCCGGCGAGCGCCAGGAGCCGGAGGTCAAAGCGCGGATCTTCCAATTCGCGGGCTGGACATTGGATTCGGCAAGACGGGAACTTCGCCGGCCCGACAGCGCGCTCGTGCCCACGACCGACGCCGAGATCGATCTGCTGATCGCCTTCGTCGAGCGTCCGCAACGCACATTGTCGCGCGAACAATTGCTCGATCTCGCGCGCGGCCGGCAGGCGCAGTTGTTCGACCGTTCGATCGACGTCGCGGTGATGCGCTTGCGCCGCAAGATCGAGCCCGATCCCGCGAAACCCGAAATCATCCGTACCGTGCGCAACGGCGGATATCTGTTCGCCGCCGACGTCGAGACACGGGCGTGAAAGGCCTGTTCGACGGGATCGCCGGCCGCATCGCGCTGGTCGCGATCGTCGGCCTCGTCGCGGCGCAGCTCATTTCGGTCGGCTTGGCGCTGCTGCTGCGCCCGACGGAGTTCCGGCTTTACGCGGCTCCTTGGCTCGCCGAAGCGGCGGTCGCTATCGCACGCGATACGTTCGCGCGGCCGCCGGCAGCGCGCGCCGCCTATCTCCATCGGCGCGCGGAGATCGAACACCTCGATCTCGAATGGTCGCCGACGCTGGAAGTGCCGCCCGACCCGCGCCCCGCGCGCGGACGCGCGGCGCGGCTTGAGCGCGTGATCGCCGAAGCGTTGGGACCGGGCTTCGGCGTTTCCAGCGAGTTGGCGATCGGCGGATTCGGGCTGCCGCGCCCGCCGGGGCGGTTCGAACGTCATGCGCAAGTCTTGCGCGTGCCGGCCGACGATTCCGCCTGGGCCGAGGCGCAGACCATTCCCGGCATTTTCCGCATCGTCATTCGCGGACCCGACGGCACGTTCCTGACGCTGCACCCGATCACGCCGGGCCTGAATTGGGGCTGGATCGTGCTGGGCGCGTGGCTTGCGGGTATCGCCGTCGCCGCCGGCGCCGCGGCGTTGTGGGCGGCGCGCCGGGTCGCAGGCCCCCTCGTCTCCGTCTCGCTCGCGGCACAGCGCGCGGGTGCGGGCCTCGCCGCCGAATTGCCGCGTTTGTCGGGCGCCCCCCGCGAAGTGCGCCGCATCGGCGAATCGTTGACGCGCATGCGCGCGCAGCTCGTGCGCCATGTCGAAGACCGCACGCGGATGCTGGCCGCCGTCAGCCACGACCTGCGCACGCCGTTGACGCGCCTGCGCCTGCGCGCGGAATCGATCGACGATGCCGAGGAGCGCGCGAAGGCGCAGAGCGATATCGTCGAGATGGAAAAGATGATCGCCGAGACGCTGGCTTTCGCGCGCGCCGACGCGCTGGAGTCCTCGCCCGAGCGTTTCGATTTCGCCGCCTTGCTGCAAACGCTGGTCGACGAGCGCGAGGATCTCGGCCGCGAGATTTCCTACAAAGGCCCGCAAAGCCTGATCGTCGAAGGGCGCGCAGGCGCCCTCAAACGCGCGCTCGCCAATTTGATCGACAACGCGCTGATCTACGGCGAACGCGCGGAAGTGACACTCGCCGAATATCCCGACCGGATCGAGGCGGCGATCGTCGACGAAGGGCCGGGCATTCCCCCGGCCGAGCTCGAACATGTGTTCCGGCCGTTCTACCGGCTGGAAGTGTCGCGCTCGCGCGAAACCGGCGGCACGGGGCTGGGTCTGGCCGTCGCCCGCGATATCGCGGTCGCCCATGGCGGCGAGGTGCGGCTGGAGAACCGTCCGACGCGCGGCTTGCGCGCGACGCTGGTGCTGCCGCGCGTCGGCTGACGCTGTATACTGCGCGCCGTGATCGACGCTCTTCTCCGCTCGCGCCTTGCGGGCATCGCCATCGCCGCCGGCAGTGCCGCCGTGCTCGGCGCCGCCCTCGCCTTCCAGCATATCGGCGGGCTGGTCCCGTGCGATCTTTGCTACCTGCAGCGCTACCCGTTCTGGGTCGCGATCCCCGCCGGCCTCGCCGCCGCTTTCGCCCCCGCAGGCAAGCCGCGCGCGGCCTTGCTGGGAATCGCGGCCGCCGCGCTGACCTACGGCGCGGGCGTCGCCGTATTCCACACCGGCGTCGAACAAGGCTGGTGGGAAGGTCTCGCCTCGTGCAGCTCGCCGCGCGGCGCGTCGAATTCGCTGGAGGAATTGCGCGCGCGGCTTTTGGCCGCACCCGTCGTGCGGTGCGACGAGCCGCAATGGTCGTTGTTCGGCGTGACGATGGCCGGGTACAACATTCTCCTGTCTGGGGCACTCGCCACCGTCGCGGGGGCGAGTGCTTGGTTCGCGCTTCGCGGAGATTCGAAATGACCGCATCGCATCGTATGGGCCTGCCCGGCGAACCCGCCGGCGAAGCGCTGATCGATCGCATCCTGCGCGTCGATCACGCCGGCGAGTACGGCGCCGTTCGCATCTACGAAGGCCAGCTTGCCGTTCTCGGCAAGAACAGCGAGGCGGCGAAGGCCGTGGCGCATATGGCCGAACAGGAACGCGCGCATCTGGCCGCTTTCGAAAAGCTGCTGCCCGAGCGCCGCGCGCGCCCGACCGTGCTGCAGCCTTTCTGGCATGTCGCGGGTTTCGCGCTGGGGGCCGCCACGGCCATGCTGGGCGAAAAAGCCGCGATGGCCTGCACCGTCGCGGTCGAAGAAGTGATCGACGAACATTACCGCGAACAGATCGCCGCATTGCCCGACGACGAAGGCGGCCTCAAAGAAACGCTCGAGAAATTCCGCCGGGAAGAGGTCGAGCACAAGAACGAAGCGCTCGATCGCGGTGCCGAGCAGGCGCCGGGCTACGAACCGCTTGCCGCCGCGATCAAGGCGGGCTCGCGCCTCGCCATCTGGCTGTCGAGCCGGATTTAATCGAGCGCGTTTCGCGACGCGACGAGCGCGCCCCGATAAGCGCGCTTCGTGCCGAGCACGAGCCATGCGTCGTCGGGCGAGTCGATTTCCAATTCCAGCCGATAGCCGGATACGCGATCGATAAAGTCGCGATAAACCAGCGCCGAATCGTAAGCGCCGCGGCGCAATTGCGTTTCGACGTCGAAGATCGTGCCCGATTTTTCGACCACGATTTCGCGCCACGCCGACAGATCGGCCAGCCCCAGCGTCGCGGTGAATACGCCGATACTATGCGGGCGATGGATCTGTTCGCGCGTGACGATCGCCAAAGGCTTGCTGGGCGAAATGAACGTGTCGGCGAGGAATAATCGCTTGTGATAGGCGGTCAGCAGATGTGGCGTGTCGGGATGAACCGAACAGATCACCGCATAGGCCGCATCGCCCGCCAGCACCGCTTCGGCGCAAGCCGCCAGCGTGTCGCAGCCAAGCGGCTCGGGCGCGAGCCCGCGCAATTCCGCATATCGCCGCGCGACGAAATCGTGATTGGTGCCGCGCCCGAGCGTGGCGAGGCGGCGGTTATCCGCACTCACGCCGCTTTGGCCGCACGCGCGGCGATCGCGTCGGCCAGCGCCACGGTGTTGCGCGCCGATTCGACGTGCAGATGTTCGACCAGCTTGCCGTCGACCACGACCACGCCTTCGTTCTTCGCCGACGCGGCGTCGTAGGCGGCGATGACCTTGCGCGACCATTCGACGTCGGCCGCCGACGGGCCATAGGCGGCGTTGCACACGGCAATGGTTTTCGGGTGGATCAGCGTGCGGCCGTCGAAGCCCATTTCCGCGCCCTGGCGGCAGGTCGCGGCGAAACCGGAATCGTCGTTCAGATCGAGATGCACGCCGTCGAGGATCGGCAAACCCGCCGCGCGCGCGGCCAGCAGGCACAGGCCCAGCGACGGCATAATCGCCAAGCGATCCTCCGAATGGCGGGCGCGCAGATCCTTGACGAGATCGGAGGTGCCCATGACGAGCGCGCCCAGATGCGGGCTCGACAGTGCGATTTCCTGGGCGCGCAAAACGCCCAGCGGCGTTTCGATCATCGCCCAAAGCTGGACGTTCTCGGGCGCCCCGGCGGCGGCGAGGCGCAAGGCCGCGTCGCGCACGTCCTTGGCGCTTTCGACCTTGGGCAGCAGCACGGCCTGGCAGCCCGAGCGCGCGGCCGCCTTGATATCGGCCTGGCCGACTTTGCCCGACAGCGGATTGACGCGCACGATGCGTTCGGCGCGATAGCCGCCCTGCTTCAACGCGGCCATCACCGCGTCGCGCGCCGAATCCTTGGCGTTGGCGTGGACGGCGTCCTCCAGATCGAAGATCAAAACATCGGCATCGACTTGGCGCGCCTTGTCCAAAGCGCGGGCATTGGACCCCGGCACGTAAAGAGCGGAGCGGCGCGGAACGGGGCGGAATTCGGCCATGGGAATCCAAGCGTTGACGGCGTTGTCGGGCGCCCATCCTGTCAGCCCCGCCCGCCGCTGCCAAGCGTTTCGCAGGGTATTCAATTCCTCTCGCACCCGCACAACGCACTGGCGGCGTTCGGATTTGACGGCTATACGGCGAAGGACATGTTCGAGTGGCTGTTCCTCAAAGGCGTCGTGGTCGGGTTCCTGATTACAGCCCCGGTCGGACCGATCAACATCCTGGTCATCCGCCGCACGCTGGTGCATGGGCGGTTGGCGGGTCTGTTTTCGGGGGCCGGTTCCGCGGTCGCCGATACGATGTTCGGCGCGATCGCCGCGTTCGGCATCGTGATTCTGAAAAGCTTCATGGAGGAGCAGCGCGATTATTTGGCGCTGGGCGGCGGCATCATTCTGATCGTGATGGCCGTGCGCTTGATGCGCCGGCCCGCCCCCAAAATGGCCGAGGGCAAAGACCCGAGCGGCCTGATCGCGGATTTCACCTCGACGCTGGTGCTGACCCTCACCAATCCGATCACCATCCTGTCCTTCATGGCGGTGTTCGCGGCGTTCGGCGTGCGCACCGAGGGCCGGGCCGCGTTCGAGGATTGGCTGCTGATCGCGGGCGTGTTCACCGGCGCCGCCGCCTGGTGGGTGCTGGTCGTGGAACTGGTCCATTACTTCCGCGACCGCTTCACGACCACGGGCCTGACCTGGGCCAACCGCATCGCGGCGTGGATCATCTTCGCCTTCGCGATCGGCGTGCTGGGCGAACTCGCGCTGCGACGGCTGGGACTGATTTAGTTCGGCACCAGATCGCGCAGCAGCGCCGGCAGACGCTGCTGGCGCTGCACCTCGCGGCGCACGCGCGCTTCCTGCAACGTGTACATCTGCGGCCGGTAGGTCGGGCCGGGGCGGATATCGACCGTGCGCGAGGCTTGGCCCGCGCGCAGCGGCTGCTCGATCACTTCGGTGCCGGGTGCGCGCAGCTGGCGCGTGATCTCGCCTTGGCCCGCCCGGCAGATCTCCTGATCCTCCGGCCGGCGCAGGAAGGTCGTCTGCTCCAGCGACGTCACGCGCGCGCGCGCATCCTGGCGCCGTTCGGTGGGCAGATTGCGCAGCAGCGTGATGCGCGGGCCGGTCGCCGACAGGATTTGGTTGACGCGCGCCTCGATCGCCGTGCGGTCGAGACACGCGGCTCCGTCCACCGCCGCCAGCGCCACCGAATAGAGCGTCACGATCGCCGCTTCGTGCCGCAGCGAGTCGTCGTTGCGCCCCTGCCCGATCCGCCACAGCAGATCGGCGTAGGCCAGTGCGACGACATGCGGCGCGCCGTCGAGCACCTTGGCCGCCGCCCATTGCAAGGCGGCGTGCGCGTCGGCCTCGCTATTCGCCAGGCGCATGCGCTCCGACACGCCGCGCCAATCGCGCGAGCCGTAAAGCCGGTCGAGATCCGCCGTCCCTTGCGCGGCGGCGGGGGCCGCAAGCAGCGCGAAAAGAAGGGCGAACCGCTTGATCATCCGCGCGCGGCGAGTTCGAGGGCAAGACGCGCAATCGGCGTGGCCAAGGCCGCGCGCAGATTGTCGGCCGCCAGCCAGAAGGCGATCGAGTTGGGCGCCGACGCGTCGTCGCGAATACGGCTGACGAAAATCGAGCCTTCGCCTTGCGTTTCCAGCGGCGTGACGATGCCTTGCTCGTGGCGCAAATCGACGACGGCGACGCCGTTCATGCGCTTCATCATCGCGCGCGCCTGGGCCGTGCCCATCGGCTCGGCGAACTCGGCGACCACCGAAATCCCGTGACCGACAAAAGTGGGGACGCGCACGCAAGTCGCAGCCACCTTCACGCCCGGCAGCAGACGCGGCGTTTCGCGCGCGAGGGCGGCTTCGTCCGACGTCGAACCGTCGTCCTGGAAATTGCCGCAATGGGGGATCGTGTTGAAAGCGATCTGCTTGACGAAGTGTTCGCGCTCCAACGGCATGTTGACGTAGACGTTGCGCGTCTGGCCGAACAATTCGTCCATCGCGTCCTTGCCCGCCTCCGACACGCATTGATAGGTCGACACGACCGCGCGCTTGCAGGTCGCCGCGTCGTGCAGCGGCTTCAGCGCGCGCGCCACCATCGACACGCACGCGCTGGGGAACGCGACGACGCGCTTGGTGGCTTTGGCGAGAACTTCGTCGGTGTCGTTGAGGCCGGGGATGACCAGCGGCACGTTGGCGTCAAGGCGGCTATGCGCCGAGGTGTCCAGCGCCCAGCCGCCGCCCTTTGCCGCGCGCGGCACATGCGTCGAGGCGACGGCGGCGGCGGTACAGAACACCGTCACCTTCGTCTTCGAGAAATCATGCGCGCCGATTTCCTTGGTGACGACCTCGTCGTCGTCGCCATAGGTCAGGCCCGTGCCCGCCGACCGGTCGGAGGCCAGTGCCGCGACATCCTCCGCCTTCACGCCCGCCTCGGCGAGTGCTTGAAGAACTTCGCGACCCAGCGTGCCCGAGGCACCGACGACCGCAAACGCTTTACCCATCGACCTTTTCCTTCACATCGCCGCAAAAAGAAGCGGCGCTTTCGACAACGCAGAAAGTGGATACACGATGCGGGGAGCCTCGTCGCGCCCGGCGGAAAGTTTCGCGTCTCGGATACCCCGAATCGGGCTTGGGCGTCATAAAAATTTAACGCACTGATTCCCCCTACAAAGCGTGGCGTTACAGCCTTATATAGTTGGCGCGGTCGGGGCTTTCATCGATCCGCAACATCAATATCGGAGACGACGCGATGGCGAAGGAATCGAAAGATCAACCCGAAGATCTGTTTTTCTTCCGCCGCTGGCTCGCCAACCCCATGAAGGTCGGCTCCGTCATCCCCTCCTCGCCCGCCCTCGCGCGCCTCGTCGTCAAGCAGGTGCGCCGCAACGACGACGAATGCGTCGTCGAATTGGGGCCGGGTACCGGCCCCGTCACCAAGGCGTTGCTCGCCTCGGGCGTGCCGACCGACCGGCTTTTCGTGGTCGAGATCGACGCCGATATGTGCGCCTATCTGCGCCGCGAGTTCCCCAATGTGAACGTCATCCACGGCGACGCGACGAAACTGACCCAGCTTCTGCCGCCGCAATGGGTCGGCAAGGTCGGCACGGTCATTTCCGGCATTCCGATGCTGCCGTTGCCCATCGACGTGCAAAAGGCGCTGACGCAGGCCGCGATCGACGTGATGGTGCCGGGCGGCGAGATCCTGCAATACACCTACTCGCTCGCCTCGCCGATCAAGGAAAAGCCGCTGGGCCTGACCGGCAAGCGCAAGGGCATCGCGATGATGAATTTCCCGCCGGCTTGGGTGTGGAGCTACGTGCCGAGCTTCGGCGGCACCGCCGCCGAGGACGAGGCGGAGCCCACGCACGCCTAAGCTCGGGCGCCGCTCGCGAATAAAAAAGGCGGGACCGCGAGGCCCCGCCTTTTTCTTGGGTCTCGACGAAACCGCTTAGGCCGCGAGCTTATCGAGTTCCTTGAGCAGCGCGTCGCCCATCTGGGTGGTCGACACGACCTTGTCGCCGGGGCCCGCGATATCCGGCGTGCGGATACCGGTGGCGAGCACATTCTTCGCCGCCTTCTCGACCAGATCGGCGTCGTCCGACAAATCGAACGAATAACGCAGCATCATCGCGAAGCTGAGCAGCGTGGCGAGCGGGTTGCACTTGTCCTGACCTGCGATATCGGGCGCCGAGCCGTGCACGGGCTCGTACAGCGCCTTGCGCCGGCCGGTGGCATCGGGTGCGCCCAGCGAGGCCGAGGGCAGCATGCCGAGCGAACCGGTCAGCATCGCCGCGCAATCCGACAGGATGTCGCCGAACAGATTGTCGGTGACGATCACGTCGAACTGCTTGGGCCGGCGCACCAGCTGCATGGCGCAGTTGTCGGCGTACATGTGCTCGAGCTGCACGTCCTTGTATTCGGCGGCGTGCAGCTTGGTCACCGTCTCGCGCCACAACACGCCCGTGTGCATCACATTGGCCTTTTCGACCGAATGCACCTTGTTCGAACGCTTGCGCGCAAGCTCGAACGCGACGCGCGCGATGCGCTCGATCTCGCTGGTTGTGTAGACCTGCGTGTCGACCGCCTTCTTCTGGCCGTCGGGCAGCGTGGACACGCCGCGCGGCTCGCCGAAATAAACGCCGCCGGTCAATTCGCGCAGAATCAGAATGTCGAGCCCCGCGACCAGATCGCGCTTCAGCGACGAGGCGTCGGCCAGCGCGTCGAACACCAGCGCCGGACGCAGATTGGCGAACAGGTCCATATCCTTGCGCAAGCGCAGCAAGCCGCGTTCCGGCTTCTTCTCGAACGGCAGATTGTCCCATTGCGGGCCACCGACGGCGCCGAACAGCGTGGCGCCGCATTCCTGGGCCAACGCCATCGTGTCGTCGGTCAGCGGCGTACCGTGTTTCTCGTAGGACGCGCCGCCGACGAGACCCGACTTCACGTCGAACGAGACAGTGCGGCGCTTGTCGAACCAGTCGACGACGCGCAGGACCTGGCGCATCGCCTCGGGGCCGATACCGTCGCCGGGAAGAACCAGAAGTTTACGGTTGGATGCCATTTCGCGTTCGTCCTTCTTGCTTCAAGCCTTGGCCGCGTGCAGCCAGGGCTGCGTCGTCTTGCCCTTCGCCTCGTAGGCGTCGATATCGCCCGCGTGTTGCAGCGTCAGGCCGATATCGTCGAGGCCTTCGAGCAAGCATTTGCGGCGGAAGGGATCGATCTCGAACTTCACCGTGCCGCCATCCGGGCCCTTGATCTCCTGCTTCTCCAGATCGACCGTCAGCGTGGAGTTCGAGCCGCGGCTGGCGTCGTCCATCAGCTTGTCGAGATCTTCCTTCGAGACCTTGACCGGCAGGATCCCGTTCTTGAAGCAGTTGTTGTAGAAAATGTCGGCGAAGGACGTGCTGATCACGCAGCGGATGCCGAAATCGAGCAGCGCCCAGGGCGCGTGTTCGCGGCTCGAGCCGCAGCCGAAATTGTCGCCGGCGACCAGGATCTGCGCCTTGCGATAGGCCGGCTTGTTCAGCACGAAATCAGGATTTTCCTTGCCGTTCATGTCGTAGCGCATCTCTTCGAACAGCGCGACGCCAAGGCCCGTGCGCTTGATCGTCTTGAGATGCTGCTTGGGGATGATCATGTCGGTGTCGACATTGACGATCGGCAGCGGTGCCGCCACGCCGGTCAGAACGGTGAATTTGTCCATCTCGATCTCCCCTTCTTCCTATTTCGACTGGGCCGGCACGACGCGCGTGCCCGCCAGAATATCGTGGAACGCCTGTCCCGAACCATTGAGACAGCCCAGCACATAGCCGAACCCGGTCGAGACGATTTCGCAGATTTTCAGAAACTGACGGCCGATCGCGCGCAGGACGCTCAAGCGATTGCCGTCGAGATCGACGACCTTCAAGCCCAGCAGAATCTTGCCCGGCGTGGCTTGGCGGCGCGAGGCTTCGAACGCCGCGTAATAGGCGAAGGGCAGCGCGAACAACACGATCTGCGCCGCGACGAGTTGCGCAAGCCCGCGGAAATTCCGCGCGATCAGCAATTCGCTGCGCACCGGTTCGACCCGTCCGTCGTCGTAGGTATTCACGCCCGCGCCCACCGAATAGACGCGCACCGTGCCGTCTTCGTAGCGGCGCGTTTCGACATGGAATTCGACGCGGCGATGGCCGCTATTGTCGAACATGCGCTGATCTTCGACCGTCACTTGCTGGCGGTCGATCTCGACCACCGCCGGATCGATCCACGGCGCCACCGTGAACGCCGGCAAGCCCAGCGCGCCGCGCACGACGACCGCCAAGGCCCACAGCACGACGGCGAGAATCGCCGCATCGAGGCAGAGCGCCGCCACACGCCGCCCGAACGGCGCCACCGCGAAGGTGGCGCCGCCTACGGGCAGCGGCAGCGCCATGAAGCTCACTGCCAGTCGCGCACGTCGGCCAAGCGGCCGGCGAACGCCGCCGCCGCGGCCATGCCGGGGCTGACCAGATGCGTGCGCCCGCCGCGACCCTGACGGCCCTCGAAATTGCGGTTCGAGGTCGAGGCGCAACGCTGGCCGGGTTCGAGCTTGTCGGCGTTCATGGCAAGGCACATCGAGCAACCCGGCTCGCGCCAGTCGAAGCCCGCCTGCTTGAACACCTTGTCGAGGCCTTCGCGCTCGGCCTGTTCTTTGACCAAGCCGGAACCGGGCACGACCATCGCGTGGACGTTCGCGGCGACCTTCTTGCCCTTGGCGAGCGCTTTCTCGGCCAAAGCGGCGGCGGCGCGCAGATCTTCGATGCGGCCGTTGGTGCACGAGCCGATGAAGACCTTGTCGATCGCCACGTCGAGGAATTTCTGACCCGGCTTCAAGCCCATATAGGCGATGGCGCGCTCGACGGCCGTTTTCTTCGCGGCATCGGCGAAGGACGCGGGATCGGGCACCGCACCGGTGATCGGCAGCACGTCCTCGGGCGAGGTGCCCCAGGTGACCATCGGCGGGATGTCGGCGGCGGCGAGCGAAACCTCGCGGTCGTATTTGGCACCTTCGTCCGACGGCAGCGTGCGCCAGTAATTGACGGCCATATCCCACTGCGCGCCCTTGGGCGCGTAGGGACGGCCTTTGACGTAGTCGAACGTCTTCTCGTCCGGCGCCACCAGGCCCGCACGCGCACCGCCTTCGATCGTCATGTTGCAGACGGTCATGCGGCCTTCCATCGACAGATCGCGGATCACGCTGCCCGCGAATTCGACGACATAGCCGGTACCGCCGGCCGTGCCGATCTTGCCGATGATGGCGAGGATCACATCCTTCGCGGTCACGCCGACGGGAAGCTGGCCGTCGACCGAGATACGCATATTCTTGGCCGGCTTCTGGATCAGCGTCTGCGTCGCCAAAACGTGTTCGACTTCCGACGTGCCGATGCCGAACGCCAACGCACCGAACGCGCCATGCGTCGCGGTGTGGCTGTCGCCGCACACGATCGTGTTGCCCGGCTGCGTCAGGCCCTGTTCGGGCCCGATGATGTGGACGATGCCCTGGCGAATATCGTCCATGCCGAAATGCATCACGCCGAAATCATGGGCGTTCTTGGCGAGGGTTTCGACCTGGGTCCGGCTTTCCGGATCCTCGATGCCCTTGGAGCGATCGGTCGTCGGCACGTTGTGGTCGGCGACCGCGACGGTCAGATCGGGGCGGCGAACCTTGCGGCCGGCCATGCGCAGACCTTCGAAGGCCTGGGGCGACGTCACCTCGTGGACGAGATGGCGGTCGATATAAAGCACGCAGGTGCCGTCGTCCTGACGGTGGACCACGTGGGCATCCCAGATCTTGTCGAACAGCGTGCGCGGCTTAGCCATCGTTTCCTTCCTCGCTCCCATTACCTGCCGGGGAGGCCGCTTTTCCGCGGTCCTCCCCCACTCGAGCCCGCTAAGGCTTACGCCTTGGCGTCCGCCGCCGCTTCCAGATCGGCGGCCGACATGTCGGCGGCCGTCGCGGCGGTGTTGCCCGACTTCTCGACGATGCGCGCGGCCTTACCCGTGCGGCCACGCAGATAGTAGAGCTTCGCGCGGCGCACCGCACCGCGGCGCACGACTTCGATGCCGCCCAGGCGCGGCGAGTAGAGCGGGAACACGCGCTCCACGCCTTCGCCGAACGAGATCTTGCGCACGGTGAAGTTGGAGTTCAGGCCCGAATTCTTGCGCGCGATGCACACGCCTTCGAAAATCTGAAGACGCTCGCGCGTCCCTTCCTGCACCTTCACGGCGACACGCAGCGTGTCGCCGGGGCCGAAATCGGGGACCTTCTTCGCATTGGCGGTGAGCTTGGCGATTTCCGCCTTCTCGATCTGCTCGATGATGAACGACATGTGCTTTCTCCTGCTTGATCCTAGTGTTGGGTTTGCGCCTGACGCTTGGCCCACAGATCGGGCCGGCGTTCGGCGGTGATTTTTTCAGCCTGGGCGCGACGCCAGGCTTTGACGTTGGCGTGGTGGCCGCTGGTCAGCACGGACGGCACGTCGCGGCCGTCCCACGAAGCGGGGCGCGTGTATTGCGGGTATTCGAGCAGTCCGTCCTCGAAGCTTTCCTCGCCCAGCGATTCGGCCGCCCCCAGCACGCCCGGCAGCAAACGAACGCACGCGTCGAGAACGCATTGCGCCGCAGGCTCCCCGCCCGACAGCACGAAATCGCCGAGCGACAGCTCGGCCACCTGGCGCTTGTCGAGCACGCGCTGATCGACACCTTCGAATCTCCCGCACAGCAGCACCACGCCGGGGGCCGCCGCCAAAGCGCGCGCCCGTTCCTGATCGAAACGGGGCCCGCGCGGGCTTAGATAAAGGACGGGGGCGCCTTCCGGGGCTTTGGCGATGGCGACCGCAAGGGCCGCATCGACGACGTCGGGCTTCATCACCATGCCCGGCCCGCCGCCGAAAGGAACGTCGTCCACCGAACGATGGCGATCGAAGGCGAAATCGC
The DNA here is from genome assembly GCA_014444615.1 of Tagaea sp. CACIAM 22H2. Lineage (GTDB taxonomy): Bacteria > Pseudomonadota > Alphaproteobacteria > CACIAM-22H2 > CACIAM-22H2 > Tagaea. Next base: position 17,241 of record PVXE01000026.1, read on the forward strand.
GGATGTCGATCGCGTCCAGCGTCCACACGCCGTCGGCGAGGGCGCGGCCGACCAGCGACTGGCCCAGCACGCCCGGGAACATGTCCGGGAAGATCGTCAGCACGACCGCGCGCCACGGCGCGGCTGTGCCGCCCGTCTTGCCCGATCCGCCGATGTCGTTCGCCGTACTCATTCGTTCCCTTCGTCCGCGTCGCCTTCTTCAGGCTTCGCTTCGGTCCATTGGGGCGGGTCGATCGTGATCGTGCCCGCCGCGACGTCCACTTCAATCACCACTCTTTTGGTGAAGGGCAGAAGCCGGGTTTCGCCCGCTTCGTCCGCCACCTCCAGAATGTCCCCGGCGCCGTAGTTCTGCACCGAGGTCACCTTGCCCAGGACGCGCCCTTGCGTGTCCTTCGCTTCGAGCCCGATCAGATCGGCATGGAACCAAAGTTCCTTCGATCGTCCCGAACCCTTCGGCTTCTTGCCCAGCGCGTCGCGCTCCACGTAGAGCCGCATGCCGCGCAAAGCCTCCGCCGCGTCGCGATCCTCGACCCCCGACAGTTTCGCGATCACCAGACCGCGAACGATGCCGACCTTTCGGATGTCGAAGCGGCGCTTGCCGCTCTCGTCCGAAACGGGGCCGTAACCCGCGACATCCGCCGGCTTGCCGGTGAAGCTCTTGATCTTGACCTCGCCGCGCACACCGTGCGCCGACGCGATGGCCCCGACCAGAACCCGCTTGCCCGGTAAAGTGGCGGACAACGCCCCGACCCCTTAGGCCGCCGGGGCCGCTTCCGCCGCCTTGGCCGCGGCTTCCTTCGCGCGCTCCTGCGCCTTCTTCTTCGGCGCGGACTTCTTCGGCGTTTCGCGGATCGCGGGCTTCTCGGCAAGGCCGAGCGCGGCGAGGAACAGCGTCACGCGGTCGGAAGGCTGCGCGCCCTTCGACAGCCAATACTTGGCGCGCTCGACGTCGATCACGACGCGCTTGTCGTTTTCCTTCGGCAGCATCGGATCGTAGTAACCGATCTTCTCGATGAAGCGGCCGTCGCGCGCGTAGCGCGAGTCGGCGACGACGATCTTGTAGTGCGGGCGGTTCTTCGCACCGCCGCGGCTCATACGAATTTTAACGGCCATTCGTGTTGGTCCTTTCTTGAGATAAGTCGTTGTCTATCGGCGGAACAGGTTTCCGATACCCGTCCGCATGATTCCCTTCTGACCGAGGCGGCCCATCTGCTTCATCACGCGGCTCATTTCCATGAACTGCTTGACGAGGCGGTTGACCTCCTCGACCGACGTGCCCGAGCCCGCGGCGATCCGCCGCTTGCGCTTGCCGTCGAGAACTTTGGCGTCGCGCCGTTCGCGCTTCGTCATCGAGCAGATGATCGCCTCCTGCTTGCGCAGCAGGCTTTCGTCGACATTGGCGTTCTTCATCTGCGCTTGCATTTTGGCGACGCCGGGCAGCATGCCCATGACGCCGCCCAAGCCGCCCATCTTCTTCACTTGGCGAAGCTGGGACAGCATGTCGTTGAAATCGAATTCGCCCTTCTTGATCTTGGCGGCGAGCTTCTCGGCGGTTTCGGCCTCGACCGTCGCTTGCGCCTTCTCGACCAGGCCGACGATGTCGCCCATGCCCAGGATGCGGCCTGCGACGCGGTCGGGATGGAACGTCTCGAGCGCGTCCATCTTTTCGCCGAGACCGACCAGCTTGATCGGCTTGCCGGTGACCGCGCGCATCGACAACGCGGCACCGCCGCGCTGATCGCCGTCGAGGCGCGTCATCACCACGCCGGTGATGCCGATCCCTTCGTTGAAGCGCGTCGCCGTGGTCAGCGCGTCCTGGCCCGTCAAGGCGTCGACGACCAGCAGCGATTCGGCCGGCTGGACCGTGTCGCGCACGGCCTTCGCTTCGGCCATCAATTCTTCGTCGATCGACAACCGGCCGGCGGTGTCGAGGATGACCACGTCGTAGCCTTCGGTGCGGCCCACTTCCATCGCACGCTTGGCGATGGCGACCGGCTCCTGACCCGCGACGATCGGCAGCGTCGTCACGCCGATTTGCGTGCCAAGCACGGCCAGCTGTTCTTGGGCGGCGGGGCGGCGCGTGTCGAGCGAGGCGAGCAGGACCTTCTTGCGGTCCTTCTCGGTCAAGCGCTTGGCAAGCTTCGCGGACGTCGTCGTCTTGCCGGAGCCTTGCAGGCCCAGCATCAGGAACGGGATCGGGGCGGCCGCGCGCAGATTGACGTCGTTGGCGGTCGAGCCCAGCGTTTCGATCAGCTTGTCGTGGACGATCTTGACGACCATCTGACCCGGCGTGACCGAGCGCACGACCTGCTGGCCGATCGCTTCGAAGCGCACGGCGGCGATGAAATCCTTCACCACCTGCAACGCGACGTCGGCTTCGAGCAGCGCCAGGCGCACTTCGCGCAACGCCGTATCGACGTCGGCCTCGGTGATCACACCGCGGCCGCGCAGCTTGTCGAATACCGCGCCGAGTTTTGTGCCGAGCTGGTCGAACATACGCGCCGAAACGAACCTCGAAGCCAAAACAAAACGGCCGCCGTGCGCGAAACTCGCGGACGGCGGGAGACCCCGAAGGGGCCCAAGGGTTCCGTATTGCCCTTGAATGGCGGCGGTTTTAGGGGATCGGCCCGCCGCCGTCAATTCGACTCTGACGTCACCCTATATAGGGTGAGGATTGCGCGCATCTGATATCAGTGATATCATTGATATCAGATGGTCGATATTCTGATCCGGGGCGTTACCCCGGAAACCCATAAGGAATTGAAGCTGGAAGCGATCCGGCAGGGCACGACCTTGTCCGAGGTCGCGCGCCGCCGACTGGAAAGTCCGGCCGGCCAAGCCTTTACGGCGACGAGCCTCGACGCGTTCCGGCGCAAACGCGCGGCTTTGCCAGCCCTCGACCATGTCGATTGGAGCGATCAAAGCTGGCGGGCAAGCCGCGAACTCGACGCGCGCGACGACGATCGTCTCGTCGACCCGACGTGAACGATACGCTCGCCGTTGTCGACGCGTCGCTGATCGTGCCGGCGGTCGGGCAAATCGCGAAGATGGATGCGCTTGTCGCGCAAGCGGGCGGCCAAAGGCTTCAAGCACCGTCGCTGCTGTTCATCGAGACCGCGAACGCGTTCTGGAAATCGGCCAAGGCCGGGTTTTACGACGACGCCACCGCCGAGGCGCTGCTGGAAGCCGCATATGAACTGCCGATCACGCTGCACCAAGACGCGAAGCTTTTGCCCGTGGCGCTGCGCATCGCGAACGCGCTGCGCCACCCGGTCTATGACTGCCTTTATCTCGCGCTCGCCGTCGAACTCGACTGCGCCGTGCTGACGGCGGATCGGCGCTTCGCCACCGCCGCCGCTAAGGCGCCCGATCTCGCCCAACGGGTGCGCATTCTGGCCGTCTGAACCGGGTGGACTTTTGGGGCGCTCGGCCCCTATATCCCCGGCATGGACACGCTGCCTTTCGTCAAAATGCACGGGCTCGGCAACGATTTCGTCGTCGTGGACGCGCGCAAAGATGCGCCCGCGATCACGCCGGACCTCGCGCGCGCCATCGCCGACCGGCATCGCGGCGTGGGCTTCGATCAATTGATCGTGATCGAGACGCCGGCGGACAAAGACGCCGACGTGTTCTTCCGCTTCTACAATTCCGACGGGTCGGAAGCCGGGGCGTGCGGCAACGGGACGCGCTGCGTCGCCGACCGCGTAATGGCCGAACGCGGCGCGGATCAGCTTGCGATCCAAACCATCGCCGGTTCGCTGGAAGCCACGCGCAAACCCGACGGCCGCGTGACGGTCGATATGGGCCCCGCGCGTTTGGATTGGCGCGAGATCCCGCTGGCCGAGGCGTGCGACACCAACGCCGTGCCGATCGAATTGGGGCCGCTGGCCAAGCCCGTCGCGACGTCGATGGGCAATCCGCACGCGACCTTTTTCGTGCCCGACGCCGAGGCGATCGAGCTCGAAAAGCTCGGGCCGCAACTCGAGCATCACAAGATGTTCCCGCAGCGCGCCAATATCGGCATTGCGCAAATCTTGAGCCCCGAGCGGATGCGCCTGCGCGTATGGGAACGCGGCGCGGGCATCACGCTCGCCTGCGGATCGGGCGCGTGTGCGGCCGGTGTCGCCGCGATCCGCCGCCAATTGGTCGCCGGCCGTAAGGTTTCCATTGTCGTCGACGGGTCGATCCCGAACGATCCGACATCGGAAATCGAGATCGAATGGCTGCGCGACGGCCATGTGCTGATGACCGGCCCGACCGCGATGTCGTTCAGCGGGATCTGGCCGCTGCGATGAGCGTCGTCACTTTCGGCTGCCGACTGAATGCCGCCGAAAGTGCGGCGATCGAAGCGCTGCTCGCCCGGGCTGGCGATACCAACACGATCGTCGTCAATACCTGCGCGGTCACGGCCGAAGCCGAACGCGACGCCGCCGCCGCGATCCGCAAACTTGCGCGCGAGAAGCCGCAGTCGCGCATCGTCGTCACGGGCTGCGCGGCGCAGATCGCCCCCGAACGTTGGCGGAGCTTGCCGAACGTCGCCGCCGTCGTCGGCAATCGCGAAAAGCTCGACGCCGCGACCTGGGCCGGTGCGGACGCGACCGTCGGCGACATCATGGCGCGGCACGACTTCGTCGAGACCGATACGCCGCCCGACAGCGGCCGCACGCGCGAATTCCTGGAAATCCAGCAAGGCTGCGACCATCGCTGCACGTTTTGCGTAATCCCGTATGGGCGCGGCAATTCGCGCTCCCTGCCCTTGGATCGCGTCATCGCGCGCGCCCAAGCGGCGGTCGCCGCCGGCAAGCGCGAGATCGTGCTGACCGGTGTCGATCTCACCTCGTGGGGCCAGGACCTGCCGGGCGCGCCGCGTTTGGGCACCGCGTCCAAAGCGATCCTTGCCGCGTGCCCCGATCTTGCGCGTTTGCGCCTGTCCTCGGTCGATCCGGCCGAGATCGACAACGATATTTTCGATCTGCTGGCGACCGAGCCGCGCTTCGCGGGCCAGCTTCACCTGTCGATCCAGGCGGGCGACGATCTGATCCTGAAGCGCATGAAGCGGCGCCATTCGCGCGGCGACGTGATCGCCGTTGCAAGCCGCGCGCGCGAAGCCCGCGAAGACGTCGCGTTGACCGCCGACCTGATCGCAGGGTTTCCCACCGAAAGCGACGCGGCCTTCGCCAATACCGTGGCGCTGGTCGACGAAATCGGCCTCGCCGACGCGCATGTGTTCCCCTATTCGCCGCGCGACAACACGCCCGCCGCGCGCATGCCCCAGCTTGACGGCGAAACCATTCGCCGCCGCGCCGAGGCGCTGCGTCATGCGGTCGCGGCATCGCGCGCGCGCGATCTCGACCGGCGCATTGGCGCAACGGCACATGTGCTGGTCGAAGCTTCGCGCCGCGACGGGCTGGACGCGCGGGGCACGCGCGTGCGGCTCGACCGCGAGATGATGCGGGGGCAGATCGTACCCGCGCGCATCCTGGGCCACGACGGACGGCAATTGCGGGCGGCAGCATGAGCTGGTTTCAGCGTCTCAAGACGGGTCTCAAGAAATCGTCGGCGCGACTCGCGGAAGGGATTTCGCGGGCCCTCAATATCGGCCGGCTCGACGAAGCGGCCTATCAAGCGCTGGAGGACGCGCTGATCGAGGCCGATCTGGGCCCTTCGGTCGCGGCGAAGCTGGTCGAAAGCCTGCGCGCGCGAAAACTTCCGGCCGAAACCTCGATCGAGCGGGTCAAGGAACTGCTCGCCGAGGATATAGAGAAGATTTTGGCGCCCGTCGCGAAGAAATTCGCGCCGAACCCGGCGCTCAAACCGCATGTCGTGCTGGTCGTGGGCGTCAACGGCAGCGGCAAGACGACGACGATCGGCAAATTGGCGTCGTCGCTGGCCGCCGACGGCAAACGCGTGACGCTGGCAGCGGGCGATACGTTCCGCGCGGCCGCGGTTTCCCAACTCGGCATCTGGGCCGAACGCGCGAAAGCGCAATTCGTTTCGACGAAAGAAGGCGGCGACCCCGCCGCTTTGGCGTTCGAAGCGCTGGAAAAGGCGCGCGCCAATGGCAGCGACGTGTTGTTGATCGACACTGCCGGGCGCTTACACAACAAAGCCGACCTGATGGACGAGCTGAAGAAGGTCGTGCGCGTCATCAAGAAGCTCGACGACGCCGCACCGCACACCGTGCTGCTCGTACTCGACGCGACGATCGGTCAGAACGCGATCGCGCAGGTCGAGACGTTCACGTCGATCGTCGCGGTCGATTCGTTGGCGCTCACCAAGCTCGACGGCAGCGCCAAAGGCGGCGTTCTGGTCGCGATCGCGAATCGATTCGCGACTCCGGCGGTGTTGATCGGTGTCGGAGAGGGAATCGACGACCTTCGCGACTTCGATGCGCGCGGATTCGCGCGCGGTCTTCTCGATCTTCCGGAAGCGTGATCGAACTACCTTTGCGTGTGTTTGGCGCGCGACTCGCGACATGCATTTAACGCTGATTTCATGCGGGTTTCTTGCATGTCTGGCTCTAGCGCTAGACTCGTATTTCGAGTCATCCGCTAGACTCGGCGTAAGGCCCTAGCGATGGTGGGCGAAGACACCACCACCCCCCTCATATTGAAATTCCTTGACATGTCCTTGCAGTTAATGATGTTCTAGCGTTGTTGGGACCGCATACAGGGAGGGCGTTAACCCGTTATCGATCGACCGGTTCAGTGCTTCGGCAGTGACCCCGCCCCGATCGGCAGCGTGCTCTTCCCGGACCGACACCATCGGAAACAAGGAGTCAATCATGGCTGCGAAGAAAAAGGCGAAGAAGAAAGCCGCGAAGAAGAAGAAGTAAGCGGCTTCGCTCGGTGCATTTGGGGGCGTGAGGGTCTTTACTCTCGCGCCCCCATCCACTTCGAGGCCCCGCGAATACGAAGTTCGATTTTTTGAAGCCCGGAAATTCCGGGCTTTTTATTTTTTAAGCGCCGTCGATCCGTGCAGACCCGCAATGCCGACGGCGCGTCGCGATTTTCCGCACGTTACGATTCGATGACGCTACTCTCCCGCGCGGGGGAGAAATCAAGTTGGACAAACTCGATCCGGTCGTCGCGGGCTTGGTGCTGCTTGCCGCGCTGATGCACGCAAGCTGGAACGCAGTGGTGAAATCCGACCCCGACCGGCTCGCCTCGTTCGGGTTGGTCATGCTCGCGGGCTGCGTCGCCAGCCTGTTCATCGTGCCGTTCGTCGGCGCCCCCGCCCCCGAAAGCTGGGGCTTTCTGGTCGCGTCGGTGCTGATCCACTGCGCCTATTACTATTTCCTGCTGAAAGCCTACGCGGTCGGCGATTTGAGTCACGTGTACCCGATCGCGCGCGGCCTTGGCCCGACATTGGTCGCGGTGTTCTCCGGCGTGCTGATCGGCGAGTATCTTTCGTGGCGCGAAACCGCCGGCGTGGTGCTCGTCTCGCTGGGCGTCGCGGGCTTGGCGCTGGCGCGCGGCCTGCCAAGCGCCGACGACCGCCGCGCGACCGCCTTGGCCGTGCTCACCGGCTGCACCATCGCGGGCTACACGGTGGTCGACGCGATGGGGGCGCGCGCCTCGGGCAACGCGATCGGCTACATCGCGTGGCTCAATATTCTGGAAGGGCCTTGGGTCTTCGTTGTCGCATGCATCAAGCGGCGCGCGGCGATCATCCCCTATATCCGGCAATATTGGTGGCGCGGCACGGCCGGCGGCACGGTTGCGGCGATCGGCTACGGCATTGCGATCTGGGCAAGCAGCGTGTCGCCGGTCGCGCACATCTCCGCCTTGCGCGAAACGTCGGTGCTGTTCGCGTCGCTGATGGGCATGTATCTGCTGCGCGAATCCTTCGGCGCCCGGCGCGTCGCCGCCGCTTTGGTGATGGTCTGCGGCCTGCTGCTGATGAATTTCAAAATCGTTTGAGATTCGGCACGACCGGATTTTGGTCCTTCGTCGCGCGCCAATCGTCCAGCGCCAAGCGCACGGTCGGAAACGCGATCTCGCTCCACGGGATCTCGTCCCACGCGCAAAGCTTGGTCTCCAGGCTTTCCGTGCCGGCGGCGAATTCGCCGTCGATCAGCTTGGCGCGATAGATCATCTGCACCTGGCCGATGCGCGACACCGAGTAGACGCCGATCAGCGCGCCGATTTCGATCTTCGCGCACGCCTCTTCGAACGCTTCGCGCGCGGCGCCTTCTTCCGGGCTTTCGCCCAATTCCATATAGCCGGCGGGAATCGTCCAGCGCCCGTAAGCGGGTTCGATCGCGCGCTTGCACAGCAAAATGCGCTCGCCCCACAGCACCACCGCGCCGACGACGATTTTGGGATTGTCGTAGTGGACGAAGCCGCAATCGCCGCAGATCAGGCGCTCGCGCGTATCGCCTTCGGGAATTGCGCGAATCGACGGGCCGGATTGTTTGGGCGGGGCATTCATCGTATCGCCAGCTTGGTGCAGGCGATGCGCGCGCGTCAAATCACCAGATTCACCAGCGAGCCGCGCGGCAGATTGCGCGTGGGCCGTGCTTCTTCGGCGAAGTTCGCATCGGCCGCCGCTTGCGCTTCCGGCGAACGCGACGTGCCGGAGAATTCGGGCGTGACGCTCGCACCTTCGCCCGCACCGATGCGCGATGAACCGCGCGACGGCGGGAGCCGGAAGCCTTCCGGCCGTGCAAGGCCGCCGGTAACGGACGCGGTGCTGGCTTGAATCTGCATAACGCCGGTTTATACAAAATTTTACTTAATTCTTGATTAACGCCTTATTCGCCCTCAAATTAGGCACTGACAAGCGAATCGGGTGAGTTACCCCCAGACCGCGCCCGAAAAATTCCGGATCGGTTTGCGAAACGCAAAGAACGAGGAGTTATCGCCACACCTGCATTCCCAAATGCTTGGTCGTATTCACGCAAAGCTGGATTCGGCGAATCCGAAGATTTATCTTTCTTATCGTCGTCGTTTTGAAAGGGTTCGAACCCGCTCCATGTCGGGCTTCGGTCAAGAGCAACTGCACGGACTGCTGCTTCTCGCACAGGACAAGCGCCCGGAGAGCCGGGCCGCTTTGGCCGCGCGTATGGGCGACATCATCCTGGGCACCGATCTGGGCGACATGTCCGCGCGCGAGCGCGAACTGGCCGAAGAAATCCTTCAGCGCTTGCTGCACGATCTGGAAATGCCGATCCGCCGCGCGCTGGCGGAGCGTCTGGCGACCGAGGACGTGGCGCCGCGCAAGCTGATCGTGCAGCTCGCCAACGACCGGATCGAGGTCGCCTGGCCTGTATTGCTGAAGTCCGAAATCCTCGACGACGAGGAATTGCTCAACGTCGTGCGCACGCGCACGATGCAGCATCGTTTGGCGATCGCGCGCCGTCAGCGCCTTTCGGTGATCCTGTCCGACGCGCTGGTGCGTCCGGGCGAAGCCGACGTGACGCGCGCCGTGCTCGAGAATCCCGGCGCCTCGATCGGCTTCGACACCTTCGAAACGCTGGTCGAAACCTCCGTCTCCGACATCGATTTGCAGGAACTCATTCTGCGCCGCGAGGAACTCGATCCGCGCTTGGCGTCGCGCATGTATACCTGGGTGTCGGAAGCGCTGCGCCGCTACATCGTCGAGAATTTCGACGTCGAGCCCACGCTGCTCGACCGCGCCATCGAACAGGCCTTGGCCGAAGTGATGGCCGATCACGCGCGCACGGTGGCGCTGAATGGCACGCTGCAGCGCATCCGCTTCGCGCTCGACCGCGGCGAGCTCAACGATCTGGGGGCATTGCTGCCGCTGGTGCGGGCGGGCGAACGCTCGTTGTTCGAAAGCCTGTTTGCCAAATATGTCGGCGTGTCATTGGCGCTGGGACGGCGAATCCTTTACGAGCAAGGCGGACGCCCCTTCGCGCTGGCCTGCAAAGGCACGCATGTCGACAAAGATGTATTCACCGAATTGCTGATGGGGTTGCGCCAGATTGCCGCACCCGCGGGCGCCGCATTCGACCCGGCGGAGCTGTTCGACGCGCTGGGGTATTGGGACGCGCTCGACACGCGCGCGGCCGAAGATCGCGTCGATGCCTGGCGCCGGGGTGAAATCGCAGGCCAATTGGTGCCCGAGCCGCCCCCGCGCCGTCCGGCCGACGAAACGCGGCAAGACGCACCGACGCGCAATATGTACGGCTCCAGCTTCCGCCGGCGGCCGCTGAAGCGCCTCCACTAAAGATCGCATCGATCGACTCGGGAACGGACTTAACGTTCCCCTAAGCTGGCGCGAGTCTACTCGCGCCCTGATCTTTGATGTCCGGGAGTGGCCATGTTCGCCAAGCTGCAAGGAATTCGCGTCAAGCTCGTCGCACTGTTGTTGGTTTTCGGGTTGCTGCCAGTCGGCGTCGTCGGCCTGATTTTCCAGAGCCAGCGCCAAGCGATCGAGCAAGTCGCGCTCGATAGGCTCGGCGACGCCGCCGCCAACGTCATCGATCTCGTCGATCGCAACCTATTCGAGCGATATGGCGACGTACAGGCGTTCCTGCTGAATTCGGTGCTCGAAGATCGGGCCATGTGGCGCCAGCCCGGCCGCGAAACGGCGCTGACCGGCGCCATGGACGCCTATATGACGACCTATGGCATCTATAAGCTGATGCTACTGGTCGATCCCGAGGGCCGCGTGCTCGCGGTCAACACCAAGGACGGTGTCGGCAAGCCGATCGACACGCGCTTCGTCTACGACGTTTCCTTCGCCAACGCCGCTTGGCTCGCCAAAACGTTGAAGGGCGAATTCCTGGACGGGACAAACGGCCTTACCGGCACGGTCGTCGAGCAGCCGTTGCGCGAAAACAGCGTCGCGCGGATCTACGGCGATGAAGGTTGGGTCATACCTTTCGCGGCCCCCTTGAAGGACGAATCCGGCAAGACGGTGGCGGTGTGGGTCAATTTCGCGGGCCTCGAACTCGTCGAGCAGATCGCGGTCAAGAGCTACGCGAAGCTCGCCGCCGACGGCTGGAACTCGGCGCGGACCACAATCATGGACCCGCGCGGCCTTGTCGTCGTCGATCACGCACCGGAATCGGCCGGCACGGCCGAGTATCGTCGCGATCCCGCCGTCGTCGGGCGCGTCAACATCGCCGAACGCGGTTACCTGCCGGCGCGCGAAGCGCTGGCGAAGAAATCCGGCACCTATGTCGGCGTGCATCCTTTCTCCGGCCATGTCGAAGCGACGGGCTACGCGCCGTCGACCGGCGCCTATGATTATCCCGGTATGGGCTGGGCCGTGATCGTTTCCGCCGACGATGTCGAGGTGTTTACCGGCGTCAATCGGATATCCAGCGCGATGCAGTACGTCACGCTCGGCGCGCTGATCGTCATTCTGATCGCCGGATTGCTCGTCGGCACGATCGCCGTACGCCCGCTGAACGCGCTGACCGGCGCGATGAACAACCTCGCAGGCGGCGATTTGTCGACGACCGTTCCCGGCGTGGGCCGCAAGGACGAGCTGGGCGGCATGGCCGCCGCGATGCAGGTATTCAAAGACAACGCGATCGAAACCGAACGCTTGAAGGCCGAGCAGGTCAAACTGCAGGAAGCGAGCGAGATCCAGCGCAAACAAGCCTTGATCGCGATGGCCGAAACGGTCGAGCGCGAAGCCGGCAAAGCCGTGAACGCGATCGCCGCGACGACCAATCAGGTCGACGGCACGGCGCAAAGCATGGCGAAGCTGGCGGAGGACGTCTCGCGCGATTCGCAAAGCGTGGCCGCCGCTTCGGAAGAAGCGCTGGTCAACGTGCAGACCGTTTCGTCGGCGGCCGAGGAGCTCGCGGCGTCGATCCGCGAAATCTCCGGCCAAGTCGCGCGCGCTTCGACGGTGACAAAGAGCGCCGTCGACGCGGGCGAGAAAGCGCAGACGACGATCCGCTCGTTGTCCGATGCGGTCGCGAAAATCTCCGAAGTCACCAAGCTGATCGGCGAGATCGCGAACCAGACGAATCTTCTGGCGCTTAACGCGACGATCGAAGCTGCGCGCGCGGGCGACGCCGGCAAAGGCTTCGCGGTCGTGGCGTCGGAGGTCAAGAGCCTGGCCAACCAGACCGGCCGCTCGACCGAAGATATCGACCGGCAGGTCAGCGAGATCCAAACCGCCACCGAGGCCGCCGTGCGGGCCGTGGGCGAAATCGGCGAGCGCATCCGCGAAGTCGACGAAGTCGCCGGCGCCATCGCCGCGGCAATGGAAGAACAGGGCTCCGCGACGCAGGAGATCGCGCGCAACGTGGCCCAGACAGCCGAAGCCTCGCGCGAAGTCTCGTCGAAGATCCAGAACGTCAGCCACGAAGCCGACAATGTCGGCGCGCGCGCCGTCGAAGTGCGTCAAGCGATCACCAGCGTGTCGCGCAATGTCGAGGAACTGCGCGGCATTCTGGTCCGCGTCGTGCGCACTTCCACGCGCGACGCCAATCGCCGCGTCTGGCCGCGCTACGCGCTGAAGCTGACCGTCGAAATGGCCGATGCCGCGGGCAAGCGCGTCGATGCGTCGCTGCTCGATATCTCGGAAGGCGGCGCCAATCTCAAATCCGACGCAGCGATGCGCGCGGGCGATCGCGGGGCGCTGCGCATTGACGGCTTCGCCCAGCGTTTGGCTTACGAAGTGCGGGCGGTCGAAAACGGCCGCATCCATATCGAGTTCGACTTCGCGAACGCCGATCCGGCCGAGTTTAAAGCGTGGCTGACACCTCGCATCGCGGGGATGCAGCCGATCGCCTGAGATCGCGCGGTGACGGGGCTAGAGCCTATCTCGGCCAGATGAAATCGCCTGCGCCGCAGGAATTTTGCGGCGCGGGTAGGAGAAGGGTGCGGCGCGTAGTGGTTCTACGCGCAAGCCCTTCGACGCCCCCCGCGACGCAAAAGAACGCGGCCCTTCGGGTTGGGTTCCGGCGGGCGCCCGCTTTGTTGCGGTCCTCGCCGATAGAACCACTATCGGCTTCGGACCGCGCCGCGCGGATCGCACGCGCCGGAAGCCCAACGCAGGCGGTTCCATCTGGTCGAGATAGGCTCTAAACGCCCGTCACCTCGAATTCCACGCCCGCCGTTTCCTTAAGGTCGACCAATTCGGTGCGCGTGGGCTTCGTCCCGTCGGCCTTCTCGCGCAGCAATTCGCCCTGAACGGTTTTGCCGTTCAAAAACAGCACGTCGACATGCGGCGGGCGGACCGGATAGCGGTCGAGCGTGTGCCACACGCCTTCCTTCATCAGCAGCCCCTTGGTCCCATCCATCAGGAACGCGCGCAAGCTTTCGGGCTTGGGCGCGCGATCGGGGCCCGCCTTCGGCGTCGGCGGGGCCACGACCATCACCAAGGGCGTGCCGTTGATCGGCATGAAGCCTTGCGTGACGCCGTAATGCCGCTCGAGCACCGAGAAGCGCATCTTCTGATGGTAGAAGCGCGAATAGGAGAGCTGCGTGCCGCCCTCGGCATCGAAGGGCAGCAGCCACGCATCGGATACACCGCCCTGGAAATCCGATTTGCGCGACGTATCGCCGATGACGATGCCGAAGGGCGCGAAACTCTCGGGCGTAAACGGCTCGACTTGGATTTGGCGTAAGGCGGTCATGGGCGCTCCCTTGCGAGGAGCGCCCGCCGGTCACGCCAGCGCGGCGACGCCGGGCAGCTCCTTGCCTTCCAGCCATTCAAGAAACGCGCCGCCCGCCGACGACACGTAGCCGAACTGGGCCTCGACGCCCGCATGGATCAGCGCCGCGACCGTGTCGCCGCCGCCGGCGACCGACAGCAGCTTGCCCGCTTGGCTACGCGCGGCCACGCCCTTGGCGAGTTCGACCGTGCCCTTGTCGAACGGCGGAAACTCGAATGCGCCCACCGGACCGTTCCACACCAGCGTCTTGGCGTGATCGAAAATCTTCAACGTTTCGGCGACCGAAAGCGGGCCGATATCGAGGATCATCTGATCGGCCGGCACGCGGCCGATCGGCACCACATGCGCGCTGGCCCCATCGGTCAACGCGCCGGCGACCACCGCGTCGACCGGCAGCACGATGTGTTTTCCGGCGGCGTCCGCGTCGGCCAGAATACGGCGGGCGGTTTCGGCCATGTCGCGTTCGCACAGCGAGCGGCCGACATCGATGCCTTTGGCGAACAGGAACGTGTTCGCCATGCCGCCGCCGATCGCGAGGATATCGACGCGGTTCAACAGATTGCCGATGAGCTCGAGCTTGGTCGAAACTTTCGACCCGCCGACCACCGCCGCCAGCGGACGCTGCGGATTTTCCAAAGCCTTGCCCAGCGCGTCGAGCTCGGCCTGCATCAAGCGCCCGGCATAAGCGGGCAGCAAATGCGCGATGCCTTCGGTCGAGGCATGCGCGCGATGGGCGCAGGAAAACGCATCGTTGACGTAAACGTCGCCCAGCGCGGCCAAAGCTTTCGCGAACGCCGGATCGTTCTTTTCCTCGGCCGCATGGAAGCGCAGGTTTTCGAGCAGGGCGATACCGCCCGCTTTCAGCCCTGAAATCGCCTTCGCGGCCGCGTCGCCGATGCAATCCTCGCCGAACGCGACGGGCATGCCGCAGGCTTTCGACAAATCGCCGAGCAGCGGGGCCAATGACTGGCTCGCGTCGCGCCCCTTCGGCCGGCCGAAATGCGACAACACCACGACCTTGGCGCCCTTTTTGGCGAGTTCGACGGCCGTGGGCGCGAATCGGTCGATGCGCGTCGCGTCGCTGACTTTTCCGTCCTTCATCGGCACGTTCAAATCGGCGCGCACGAGCACGGTTTTGCCGGAAACATCGAGTTGATCGAGGGTCTTGTAACGGGGCATGGGAAATCCGACCGGGCTGGCTTGACCAAGGGTGCGAAACGGGCGAAACGGTCCCTGATATCGCCCAGAAGGAGGTCCATTGCAATGATGCCGCCCCGGATTTTCGTCGCCATCGACCGCTCCCGCAAAGAAGACGCCGCCGCCGAAATCGTCGGCCTCGGCACCGAAGGTTTCGCCGTCAAACTCGGGCTCGAATTCTTCGTGGCCCAAGGCCCGCAAGGCGTCGTCGACGTCGCGGGCGGGCGCCCGCTGTTCCTCGATCTGAAGCTTCATGACATTCCCAACACGGTCGCCGGCGGCGTGCGCTCGGCCAGCCGCTGCAAACCGCATTTCCTGACCATCCACGCCTCGGGCGGGGCGGCGATGATGCACGCCGCGGCATCGGCCGCGAAGGAAGCGGGCGAAACGCGCCCGAAGCTGCTGGGCATCACCGTGCTGACCAGTCTCGACGAAAGCGACCTCGCCGCCGTGGGCCAGCGCGGCCCGATGAGCGATCAGGCCGAGCGTCTCGCCGTGCTCGCGCGCGAATCGGGTCTCGACGGCGTGGTCTGCTCGCCACATGAAATTGCGCGCCTGCGCAAAGCCTGCGGCCCCGATTTCAAACTGGTCGTGCCGGGTATTCGCCCCGAATGGGCCGAGGCGGGCGATCAGAAGCGCATCATGACGCCGGCCGAAGCCGTGTCGTTGGGTGCGGATCATCTCGTCATCGGCCGCCCGATCACCCAAGCCAAAACGCCCAAGGACGCGCTGGCGCGCATCCTGGCCGAAATCGCGGCGTGACCGCCGCGATCAAAATCTGCGGCGTGACGACGCCGGAAGCGATTTCGGCCGTGGCGGAGATTCGCGCCGAGTATGCAGGCTTCGTTTTCTTCCAGCGCTCGCCGCGCTATCGCCCGCTTGCGCGCGCCGTCGAGCTCGCTTCCGGGCTTCCGCCCACGGTTCGGCGCGTGGCGTTGCTGGTCGATGCCGACGATAAGGCGATCGGCGAGATCGTCGGCGCGTTGAAGCCGGGCTTGCTGCAGCTTCATGGCGCCGAGACGCCCGACCGCGCCCGCGACATCGCGGCCAAATTCGCAACGCCGGTGATGAAGGTGATCGGCGTCGCCTCGAAGGACGATATCGCCCGCGCCGGCGCCTATAAGGGCATCGCCGAGCGCATCATGTTCGACGCCAAGCCCCCCAAGCGCGACGGCGCCCTGCCCGGCGGCAATGCCGTGACCTTCGACTGGACGATCTTGGCGGGGGCCGAGATCGGCCTGCCCTGGATGCTCGCGGGCGGTTTGACGCCGGGCAACGTGGCCGAGGCGATCCGGATTTCGGGGGCGAAAACGGTCGATGTGTCGTCGGGCGTGGAAAGCGCCCCGGGCGTTAAATCGCCGGAATTGATCCGCGATTTCGCCGCTGCGGTGCGAAAAGCCTGATCTTGGCCCGGCCCGAACCTCGGGCTATAAACCTCGCCCCATGACCGCACTCAATTCCTATCGCGCTGGCCCCGACGAACGCGGCCATTTCGGCATTTTCGGCGGACGCTACGTCGCCGAAACCCTGATGCCCCTGATCCTGGAGGTCGAGCGCGCCTATACGGCCGCGAAAGCCGACCCCAGCTTCCAGAAGGAGCTCGATTACTATCTCGAGCATTACGTGGGCCGGCCGTCGCCGCTGTGGTTCGCCCAGCGCCTGACCGACGAGCTTGGCGGCGCCAAGATCTATCTGAAGCGCGACGAGCTGAACCACACGGGCTCGCACAAGATCAACAACACGATGGGCCAGATCCTGCTGGCCCGCCGCATGGGCAAGAAGCGCATCATTGCGGAAACGGGTGCCGGCCAGCACGGCGTCGCCACCGCCACCGTGTGCGCGTTGTTCGGCATGCCTTGCGTCGTCTACATGGGTGCGACCGACATCGAGCGCCAAGCGCCCAACGTGTTCCGCATGAAGATGCTGGGGGCCGAAGTGCGCCCGGTCACGTCGGGCACGGGCACGCTGAAGGACGCGATGAACGACGCGCTGCGCGACTGGGTCGCCAACGTGACGGACACCTACTACATCATCGGCACGGTCGCGGGCCCGCACCCCTATCCGGCGATGGTGCGCGACTTCCAATCGGTTATCGGCGTGGAAGCGCGCGCGCAAATCCTGAAGGCCGAAGGACGCCTGCCCGACAAGCTGGTCGCGTGCATCGGCGGCGGATCGAACGCGATGGGCCTGTTCCACCCGTTCCTCGACGATCGCGATGTGGCGATGGACGCGGTGGAAGCCGCGGGCCTGGGCCTCGACACCGGCAAACACGCGGCATCGCTGCAAGGCGGCAAGCCCGGCGTGCTGCACGGCAACCGCACCTTCCTGCTGATGGACGGCGACGGTCAGATCACCGAGGCGCATTCGATCTCGGCCGGTCTCGACTATCCGGGCATCGGGCCCGAACACGCCTGGCTGCACGACATCAAACGCGTGAACTATGTCGCCGCGACCGACGAGGACGCGGTCGAAGGCTTCAAGCTGCTTTCGCGCACCGAAGGTATTCTGCCGGCGTTGGAGCCGGCGCATGCCTTGGCCCATGTCGCGCGCATCGCGCCGAAAATGGCCAAGGACAAGATCATCGTCATGAATCTCTGCGGCCGCGGCGACAAGGACATCTTCGCGCTGGCCGAACGACTGGGCGTGAAGCTATGAGCCGTCTTGCCGGAACTTTCGCCCGCCTGAAGCAAGAAGGGCGCGCGGGCCTCGTCACCTATGTGATGGCGAACGACCCCGACGCGGCGACCGCGCAGAAGATCGTCGACGGTTTGCCCGACGCGGGTGCGGATGTGATCGAACTCGGCCTGCCCTTCTCCGATCCCATGGCCGACGGTCCGGCGATTCAAGCGGCGGCGTTGCGGGCCCTCGCCAATGGCGGCTCGACCAAGGCGACGTTCGAATTGCTGCGGAATTTCCGCAAGAAGAACACGGCCACCCCCGTCGTGCTGATGGGTTACTACAACCCGATCTACATCTACGGCGCCGAGCGCTTCTGCAAGGACGCCGCTGCCGCCGGTGCGGATGGTTTGATCGTCGTCGATCTGCCGCCCGAGGAAGACGAGGAGTTGCGCCCGTATGCGAAAGCCGCGGGGCTCGATCTCGTGCGCCTCGCCACGCCGACGACCGACGACAAGCGTTTGCCGACCGTGCTCGAGGGCGCGTCGGGTTTCCTCTATTACGTCGCCGTTTTGGGCGTGACGGGGACCAAATCCGCCGCCGCGACCGACGTGCAAGCGGCCGTCGCGCGCATCAAGCGCCACACCCAGCTTCCCGTCGCCGTCGGCTTCGGCATCAAAACGCCCGAAGGCGCCGCTGCCATCGCCAAGCACGCCGACGCGGCCGTGGTCGGCTCGGCGCTTGTCCAGATCGTCGCCGACACCAAGACCGATCCGGTCACACCGATGCATAAGCTGGTGCGCGAACTCGCCGCCGCCGTGCGCGGCGCCAAGCAAGGAGCGGCGGCATGAGCTGGCTGACCAATTTCGTCCGCCCGAAGATCCGGGCGCTGGTCCGCAAGACCGAGGTGCCCGACAATCTGTGGGACACCTGCCCATCCTGCGGCAAGATGATCTTCCATCGCGATCTGGAAGCCAATCAGCGCGTGTGCACGCATTGCGGGCACCATATGCGCCTGCCCGCCAAGCGCCGCCTGGAGACGCTGTTCGACGATGGCGCCTATGCGCGTATCGAACTGCCCAAGACGATCCAGGACCCGCTGAAATTCCGCGATCAGAAGAAATACGCCGATCGCCTGAAGGCCGCGCGCGACAAGACCGGCGAGCAGGACGCGATTCTGGTTGCGCATGGCCGCCTGGGCGGCGTGCAGACCGTGATCGCGGTGTTCGATTTCGAATTCCAAGGCGGCTCGATGGGCGTTGCCGTCGGCGAAGCCTTGATCGCCGCGGCACGCCTCGCGGTTCTTCAGCAAGCGCCGCTGATCGTCATCCCGGCCTCGGGCGGGGCGCGCATGCAGGAAGGGATTCTGTCCCTGATGCAGCTGCCGCGCACCGTGATCGCAGCCGAGGAAGTCAAAGAAGCGGGCCTGCCCTATATCGTGCTGCTGACCGACCCGACCACGGGCGGCGTGTCGGCGAGCTTCGCGATGCTGGGCGATATCGCGATTTCGGAACCGGGTGCGACCATCGGCTTCGCCGGGGCGCGCGTGATCGAAGAAACGATCCGCGAGAAACTGCCCGCCGGCTTCCAGAAGGCCGAGTATCTGCTCGACCACGGCATGGTCGATATGGTCGTGCATCGCCACGAGCTTCGCGCCACGCTTGCCCGGCTGCTGAAGCTGCTGACCGAGCCCAAGGCGGGCGCGCAGGTCGTGAAGATGCCGCAGCCGCAGCTCGATATCCCCAAGGCGCGCTAAGCAGCCCCGCATCACGATGGCCGTGGACCCCATTCTGGAGCGTCTGACGACGCTTCACCCCAAGGTCATCGACATGTCGCTGGACCGTCTGGTCCGGCTGCTCGCCGATCTGGGGAATCCGCATCTTTCTTTGCCGCGCGTGACGCATATCGCGGGCACGAACGGCAAGGGCTCGACCCTCGCCTATATCCGCGCGATGTGCGAGGCGGCGGGCGAGCGCGTCCATGTCTACACCTCGCCGCATCTGGTGCGCTTCAACGAGCGTATCCGCTTGGCCGGCAAGCTGATCGACGACGCGATGCTCGAGGCAACGCTCGCCGAGATCGAGCGCATCAATGCCGGACGCCCGATCACGTTTTTCGAGATCACGACGGCGGCGGCCTTCCTCGCTTTTTCGCGCGTGCAAGCCGATCGCGTGCTGCTCGAAACCGGCATGGGCGGGCGGCTGGACGCCACCAACGTGGTGCCGAAGCCCGATCTCGTGGCGCTCGCCCCCATCTCGCTCGACCACACGCAGTATCTGGGCGACACGCTGGCACTGATCGCGGGCGAGAAAGCCGGAATCATCAAGCAACGCGTGCCGGTTTGCGTGGGCGTGCAACCCGCCGAAGCCAGCGCCGTGTTCGACGCGCGCGCCGCCGAATTGGCCGCACCCTTGTTCCGCCACGGCCGCGAATGGAATTTCGCGACGCTGGACGAAGGCGGGTTCCAATATCGCGGTCTTAAAACCCGCCGCTTGCCGCGCCCGTCGCTGCCGGGCCCGCATCAATACGCCAACGCCGCCCTCGCCGTCGCCTGCGCCGAGAAACTCGGCCTGCCCGATTCGGCGATCGAAGCGGGAATCACATCGGCGCAATGGCCGGCGCGCTTGCAGCGCCTGACGCGCGGGCCTTTGGTCGATCGCTTGCCCAAGAACGTGGCGCTCTATCTCGATGGCGGCCACAACGAAGGGGCCGGCGAAGCACTGGCCAAATGGGCGCAAGGCCGCCAGATCGATCTCGTCTTCGGCATGCTCTCGACCAAGCAGCCGATCGACTTCCTGCGCCACGTCGCCCCTTACGTGCGCCGTTTGCGCGCGATCGCCATTCCCGACGAGAAACTATCGCTGCAAGCGAGCGATATCGCGGCGGCGGCGCGCCAAGCCGGCATCGCCGATGTGGCCGAAGCCGTGTCGGCCGAAGCCGCGATCCGCGATCTCGCCCCACGCGCGATACCGGACGTTCCGGTGCTGATCTGCGGCTCGCTTTATCTGTGCGGGCGCATCCTCGCCGATAACGGCTAAGCTTTCGTCATCCGACTTGCGAAATGCCGGTGAGCCGAGTCGGGTTGTGAATATGGGTCGCGGTCGATCCAACTCCGACTTCTCCGTTGACATTGTAACCCCAACCCCAGACGTCGCCGTTGTCGTCGACCGCCAGCGAGTGGCCGCCCCCCGTCGCGATCGCCACTATGGGGCGCGGCATGACGATCTTCGCGGGATTGCGCCGGACGCTGAAATTGCCGGAACCGTCGTCGGCCAGTTGGGCCGTGGTGTTGAGCCCCCAGCCGGCGACCCGTCCCGCATCGTCCAACGCGAGCCCGTGGGACGTGCCGGCGGAAATCGCCACGATCCGGCGCAATTGTCCGACCCGCCCGGGCGTCAGGCGATCGTTGAGGGTGCCGTCGCCAAGTTGACCGACATGATTCCTGCCCCACGCCCAGACCGTGCCGTCGCCGCGCAGGACCAGCGTGAAATCCAAACTGCCGCTGATCGCCACGACATCCGACATGCCCGGAATCTCGACGAACTCCAGCCGGTCTTGCGTGGTGCCGTCGCCGAGCTGGCCGTAGTTGTTGCGTCCGGCGGCGAGCAGGCGGGGCGACGAGCGGCGCATCAGGAATGACTGCCCCCACATGCCGCAGACCACCTGGGTAACGCCGTCGATCCCCGCCAATCGCCGCGGATAAATCCAATTCCCGCCTTGGGTGCCGTCGCCGAAACTGCCGTGTTGGTTGCTGCCCCAGCCGTAGACGAGATTCTTGTAGAGCGCCAGACAGTGCAGCCAGCCCGCCGAAATCGCACGGGGGCGCCTGAAACGTTGGACGGGCAGAAAAGATGTCTGCGGCATCGTCGCCGGACGGCCCAGTTGGCCAGTCACATGCCAGCCGCAGGCCCGCACGAAACCATCCGACGAGAGTACGAAGGAATTAGTGCTGGTGGCCGCCACTTGGCGCGCATTCGCGACGCCCGGAACCTGCGTCGGGACGTTCCGGAACGTCATCGCCGGATCGCCGAGTCCCAACTGGCCCGATTCGTCGTTGCCCCATGTCCAGACCGTGCCATCGGTCCGGCGAACGACGGACGTGGCGTTACCGGCGGCTAGAAAATCGGCCATGGCGAACCTCCGATGGAATAGGATGGATTATCCTGCAGCGTCCGTCCAACGGAAATGACGATGTGCGCCGCACAACGCCCTCGAACCGCAAAAACGCCGGAGAACTCTTGCGGCTAAATCGCCGGGTCGAACAGCAGCCGCACGTAATTGCGGAAATGCAGCACCTGCGCGGGCAGGATCTTCGCGTCCTTCAACGACTTGCCGAGCGTTATCCCGCCATCGATCAACGCCGCGGCCATGTCGGCGAGGGCCGCACGGTCGATCGGCACGCGCGGCGGGTATTTGGCGGCGATCGCGTCGAAGCGCTCGGCGAAACGCGCGCGCCAGCGCAAAAAGGAGCGGCGCGACAACGCGCGCACTTCGCCGTCGAACAGCTGTTCCTGATAGACGAACGACGCGGCCAGACAACCCGGATGCGCTTCGGGCAGATCGGCCAGCATCTCGGCGAATAGCTTCAATCCGATCAGGAAGGATTGCAGCGGGTCTTCCGACAATTCGTCGCCGCGCGCGAACAAACCGTCGAGAATCACTTCGTCGTTCGCCAGATAGCGCTCGATCAACGCCTTGGCGAGCGCGTTCTTGTCGCGGAAATGATGGAAGAACCCGCTTTTGGAAATGCCGGCGCCGGCGATCAGCTCCTCGATCGAAGTCGCGCCGAATCCCTTCTCGAGCGTCGCCGCCTCGGCAAGCTCAAGAATCCGTTCGCGTGCACCACCGCGCTTTGGCGTGGCCGTTTCCTGCATGGGCGTAGCTGTACCGCAAGTACGGTCGCGGCGCCAAGCCGCAGCGCGGCGCCCGGAAATCCCCGCCAGTCGACCGGACCATAGGTGGGCTGGCCGCATGGCCGCGCGGCAGTCTAGAAGCGCGTCCCCGATCCGAATGGGAGACGCATATGACGCAAGATTTGCTGGGAAATCCCCTGTCCTACGCCGATACGGACGCCGTCGCCGCCTGCGACGCGGCGACCGAAAAACTGCTGGCCTACCGCGCCGACCCGTTGGCCGATATCGACGTGGTGATCGCTGCGCATCCGCGCTTCGCCATGGCGAAGTTGTTTCGCGCCGGGCTGATCGCGACGGCGGGCGATACCGCGCTGGACGCGATGTTCAAGGCGGCGTTCGACGACGCGGCGGCACTCGCACCCGAGATGAACGAGCGCGAGCGCGCGCATCTCGCCGCACTGGACGCTTGGCGCGAAGGCCGCTTCGCGACCGCCGCCGATCGCTGGGGCCGCATTCTGTTCGATCACCCGCGCGATACGACGGCGCTGCAGATGGCCCATCTGGCGGATTTCTATGTCGGCCAGGCGGCGATGCTGCGCGACCGGCCGAGCTGGGCCTTGCGCGCTTTCGACGGGGCGACGCCGCGCCGCAATTTCGCGCTGGGCATGCGCGCCTTCGGCCTGGAGGAAAACGGCCAATACGACGCGGCGCGCGCGATGGGCGAAGCGGCGGTCGCCGCCGCGCCGCACGACGCCTGGGCCGCGCACGCCGTGGCGCATGTCCACGAAATGCGCGGCGACACCGGTGCGGGCATCGCGTGGCTGGAATCGACGGCCGAGGGCTGGGCGCCCGAGAATCTGTTCGCCTTCCATAATTGGTGGCACCTCGCCTTGCTGCGCCTCGATCGCGGCGAAACCGGCGCGGCGCTGGCGCTGTACGACACGCGCGTGCGCCCGGCGGATAGCGACGCGGCGCTCGAAATGGTCGACGGATCGGCGCTGTTGTGGCGCATTTGGTCGCGCGGCGGCGATGTGGGTGCGCGCTGGTCGAAGCTCGCATCCCTGTGGGAAAGCCGGATCGGCCATGGCGGCTATGCGTTCAACGACGTCCACGCGACGATGGCGTTCGTCGGCGCGGGCCGTTTCGATCTGGCGCAAGCGCAGATCGAAACGCTGCGCAAAGCGGCCGGCGGCGCGGGCGACAATGCGGCGATGGCAGCGCAGGTCGGCTTGCCGGTCGCGCAGGCGCTGCTCGCCTTCGGCCAAGGCCAATGGCGAAGCTGCGCCGATCTGCTGATCGGCGCGCGGGCGCACGCGATCCGCTTCGGCGGCAGCAACGCGCAGCGCGACGTCCTCGTCTGGACGGCGGCCGAGGCGGCTTTGCGCGCGGGCGACGCGGCGATGGCGCAAGCACTGATCGCCGAGCGCCTGGCGGCAAAGCCGGACAGCCGGATCAATCTCGACTGGTCGCGCCGCTTGGGCACGAAAGCCGCGCGCGCGGCCTGAAGAAGCGAAAACCCCGATGCGGCTTCCCGCATCGGGGTTTCGGATTCGCCGCGAAGAGGCGGGCGGTCAGATGACCGACTGCACCCAGCTGTAAAGGCCGCTTTTCGGCATCGAGCCGATCTTCGTCGCCTTCACTTCGCCGTTTTGGAACAGCATCAGCGTCGGGATGCCGCGCACGCCGTACTTGGACGGCGTCTGCGGATTCTCGTCGATATTGATCTTCGCGATCGTCAGCTTGCCCGCCATGTCCTTGGCGAGATCGTCCAGCGCCGGCGCGATCTGCTTGCAGGGGCCGCACCACTCCGCCCAGAAATCGACCAGCACCGGGCCGGGGGCCTGGAGCACGTCGGTCGGGAAGCTCGTGTCGGTGACTTTGGTCGTGGTGGACATTGATTACGCCTCGGGTTCAAAGGGCTCGACCGCAAAAGTAGGTAGCCGGGGCCCAAGGGTCAAGGTCCCGTGCAACGATTGCCGGATCGTCGCATTGATCAGCGTTTTCCGCCGCTTACGGCGCGTGCGCGTCGAGAAGCTCGGCCGGAATTTCCTGCACGCGCGGTGCGTAGGTCCACACGAGCCCGGCGCGAATCGGACGGCCCGGATAAAGCGGCGCCAGTGCGGCGCGATACGCCGCGAGCTGCGCGATGTACTCGGCCGGCACGTCCTCGATTCGCTCGGGCGGCGGACGATTGGTCTTGTAGTCGAGCACGTAAACCGCATCGTCGCGCACGACCAAGCGATCGATGCGGCCCGACAACGCCCGCCCGCCCACGCGCGCGACGATCGGCGCTTCGGCCAAACCTTCGCCGGACAAGGCTTGGGCGAAATCCGGCAGATCGAACAGCGCCAGCGTTTCGCGCGCGATTTCGTCTTGTTGCGCTTCATCCAGCGAATGACCGGGGCGTGCCAGGAAACGCCGCGTCGCCGCGTCGCGCGCATCGGCGGGAAGATCGGGCAAGGTTTGCAGCAAGCGATGGATCAACGAACCGCGCTTGATCGCATCGGCCCTCGCACCCGCAAGCGGCGAAGCGGCGGCGGGCATCTGCCCTTCGCGCGACGGAACCAGCGGCTTGGGCGGGACGGGTTCCTCGGGCGCTTCGCGCGCGTGCAGCCAAGCGGGCGCATCGGCAGCGGCGCGCGCTTCAACCAATGCGTCGGTCTTCTGCGTTTCGAGCGTCGCAGGCTTCTCGTAGGACAGGATCGCCGTGTTGCCGTCGATGCCCATGCCGTGCTTGACGCCGGCCCGCGTTTCGATCGCGGCTTTAAGCATCGCGTACCAGGATTCCGCCGGCGGATCCTTGTCGTGCCAGCCGCAAACGATCAGCCGGTCTCGCGCGCGCGTCGCGGCAACGTAAAGCAGGCGCTTGTATTCGGCGATCTCGCGCGCCCGTGCCGCGTTCTTTGCGGCGTCGACCATCGCGCTACCGTCGGCGCCCGACGGCCACCACAACGGAAATGCGGGCGCGTCGGCGCTCCACATCGGCGAACGGCTGGCATTGTTGGGTATCTGGCACGTATCGGGCAGGAACACGACCGGCGCTTCCAGTCCCTTGGCGCCGTGCACGGTCATCACGCGCACTTGGCCGTGGGCGCGTTCCATGTCGCGCTTGATGTCGGTGCCGCCCGCTTCGAACCACGCCAGGAATCCTTGCAGCGAGGGCGGGTGCGCGCGCTCGAAATCCAGACATGCCGCCAGAAATTCGTCGAGCGGATCGGCGGCGTCGGGGCCCAAACGGCCGAGCATTTGCGCCTTGCCGCCGCCCGCCCCAAGCACGTTCGCAAAGAACTCGAACGGGGCGGCGAAATCCGCCTGCGCACGCAGTTTCGACAGGATTTGCGCGGCATGGCCCCATTTCGGATTCTCGCCCGCCCGCTCGCGCAACACCGTCCAGAGTTTCGCGCGCCGTCCCCGGCACAGCGCGAACAGATCGTCATCGTCGAGGCCGAACAACGGCGATTTCAGAATCTCGGCGAGCGAGAGTTCGTCTTGCGGCAGCAAACAGAAGCGCGCGAGCGACAGCAGATCCATCACCGCGATCTGCGCGCCGAGCACCAGGCGATCGGCGCCAGCGACCGGCACATTTTCGCGCTTCAGCGCCGTGACCATCGCGTCGAAGAAGCGGTTGCGCCGGCGCACCAGAATCAGAATGTCGCCCGCATCGATCGTGCGGCCCAAGGCGGGCAATGCCTCCCGGCCGATCCAGCTTTTGATCGTGCGCGCGATCGACATCGCAAGCCGCGCCGACGGATGCGCCGCCGTTTCGTAGTCCACAGGCAAATCCCAGGGCTTGCCGTCGGGGACATCGGCTTTGACGAAGGGCGCCCATAGATCGACGCGCCCGCCCGAATCGGCACGGCGCGCGATATGGCGGATCGCTGCCGACGAGACGCCCGCGCGCGAAGCGTCGCTGTCGAACGCCGCATCGACGACGTCGAGTACGGCGGGGGCGGAGCGGAACGACAGCGGCAGCGCGATTTCGCGCCACGCCGTGCCCGCGCGCGCCGCGAAATCCTCGCGCGACGCCGCGAAGGCCGCGAGATCGGCCCCCTGGAAACTGAAGATCGATTGCTTCTCGTCGCCGACGACGAACACGGTGCGTCGCCGCTCGACGGCGCCCTCGCCCGCGAAATATTCGCCGGTCAAGGCGCGCACGACGCGCCATTGTTCGGGTGCGGTGTCCTGCGCCTCGTCGACCAGAACATGCTCGATACCGCCGTCGAGCTTGTAGAGAACCCACGGCGCGCCGTCTTCGAGCAACGCCACGGTCTTGCCGATCAGATCGTCGTAATCGAGCAAGGCGCGCGCGGTCTTGCGCGCCTCGTAGGCATGGAAGGACGCCGCCCCCAAGCGCAGCAACGCCGACGACCGCCGCAACGTTTCGATCTCGACCAGCGTGCGATGAAGACGTTCGGCGCGGCCTTGTTCGGCCACAAGAACGGCTAGCGCCTCGGGCGCGTTCTCGGCGACCTTCTTGGTCGCCATCTTGGCGCGCGGCGTGCGCTTATCGGTCAAGAACACGCCGATCCACGGCGCGATATCGCGCCGCGGCCCCGACAGAAACGCGCGGATCTCGGCGGCGGATTCCTTGTCGGTCTTGGTCCCGAATTGATCGAGCGCCGAGGCGGCGGCTTTCATCGCCGCTTCGTCGAGCCGGGCCAGGAAATCGGCGATCGCCGAGCCGCGATCCGCTTTCGGGTCGAGGCCCGCCGCCGCGTAGCGCCGGACGATTTCCGCTTCGACGCCGATCCCGACCAGATCGCGCAGCTTGGCGCGCGACAAAAGCAGGAAATCCAGCGCGTCGGTCACGCTCTGCTCGTTCGCCGCCCCCGCGACGATCGTCAGCGCCTCGCGCAAGACCGGATCGTCGCTGGCGGTCAACGCGTCGCGCGCGGCATCGAGCAACTCGGCGGCGGCCGTGTCGTCGGCGATTTCGAAATGCGGCGGCACCCCGGCTTCCAGCGGGAATCGCTTCAACAGCGATTCGCAGAACGCATGGATCGTCTGGATGCGCAAACCGCCCGGCGCTTCCAGCACGCTGGCGAATAGCACGCGCGCCATGCGCATTTCCCGATCGTCGGGCGCGCGGCCCAATCGGTCGACCAGGGCCTTGCGCAATTCCCCGTCGTCGCAGATCGCCCATTCGGCCAGTAGCTTCGACAGGCGCTCGCGCATTTCCGCCGCCGCCGCCTTGGTGAAGGTCAGGCACAAGATCGCGGCGGGGCGCACGCCGCGCAGCAGCAGATTGACGATGCGCGCGGTCAGGACGTGGGTTTTGCCCGCACCCGCGTTCGCCGACACCCAAACGCTGAAATCGGGATTGGCGGCGACGCGTTGCGCAGCAAGGCCTTGTTCAATTGCGTTGGGGGCTTCGATGGCGTTGGGCGGACTCATTCGTCCCCCCCTTCGATCGCCCATTCGGCGACGCGCGCGAGATGGTCGTAATCGCCGGCGAATTTCACGTATTGCACGCGCGGGCGCGAGCGATAGGCGGCGTCCGGATCGCGATAGGCTTTGATCAGCGCCGCCAGATTCGCGCGCGTCTCGGCCAGGAACGTCGGCATATCGGCGATGGCTTTGGCGGGGGCGCGGGTTTGAAAGCCGCGATCCTTCGCCGAGCCGCCGAGCCCGATATAGGTGAGTTCTGCGACCGGCGCTTTGGCCACACCTTCGAACCCGCCCGCTTCGGCGATCAGGGCTTCGAGCGGCAATTGCGGGGAAAGGCCCGTCGCCACCTGCGGCCCGGTCGGCATCGAGCCGGTCTTGTAGTCGAGCACGACCAGCGTGCCGTCGGCCTTGCGGTCGATCCGGTCGGCCGTCGCGGACAACACGAAACCATCGATGTCGAGCGTGCCTTTGGTTTCGACGGCGGCGACGCACAAACCCTTGGCGCGGCGCGCGGCATCTTCGGCGACGAACATCTCCGCCATCAGCACGAAGCGCGGCCACCAGAAGGCGCGCACCGAACGCGGCGGGTTGGCCTTGTCGAACGCGGCGGCACCGAAGGCGATCAATTTCTCGAGCGCGTCTTGCGGCAATTCGCCGGGATAGGTCTTGGCGAATGCCTCCAACGCGCCGTGATAGAGATCGCCGCGCAACCGCGCATCGGCGTCGGCGTCGATATCGTCGAGCGGATAGAGGCCGAGGATTTTCGAGGCGTAGATCGCATAGGGATCGCGGATCAGCGTTTCGATCCGCGTGACCGACAGGCCCTTGGGCCGTGCGGCGACCGGCGGCTTGGGCTCGGGCGGGCGGATCGGGGCGACGACGCGCCCTTGTCCGTCGAGTGTGGCGGCCCAAGCGGCGGGATCGGGGTCAAGGGCCGAAGCCCAGCGCGGGTCCTTGCCCAGCAGCGCATCGAGCCGCACAAGCCAGCGCGACGCGATCGCCGGTCCCGATTCCGTTTTGCGCGCGCGCGACAGCACGACCGATGCGCCAGAGAACGCTTGCGCGAAATCATGCGCGGCCAGACCGATTTGGCGTTCGAGCGGCGGCAATCCCACCTTCGTACGCATCGGGCGCGACAGCCACGGGTCTTCGCGCGTTTCGCCAGGCCACGCGCTTTCGTTCAAACCGCCCAGTACGACCAGATCGGCGGAGACGAGGCGCGCCTCGATCGTGCCGCGAATACTGATTCGCGGATGACCGCCATAAGGCGGGCGCCAGCTGGCGGTTGCCAGCAATTCGTCGAGCAGATCGGCGAAGCCCTGGCGCTTCACCGCGCCGAATTCCGATGCCGCATCGATCAGGCGCGCCGCGAAACTCGCCAGCGCGTTGCCCGCCTGACCATCCCACAATTTCGTGCGGCCGGTTTCGTCGCGCGCAAGGTCTTCGGCCGCGCGAATATGCGCCGCCAGCAGATCGCGCAAGGTTTCGGGCGCTGTCGCCAGCGGCGCCAAGGCGGCGTCGAGCGCGTCGATCAACGACAACGCGTCTTCGGGTGACACTTTGCGCAATCCCGCGATCCCCGGTGCCGGCCGGGGGCCGCGCAAACCCAAACGATCCAAGCGGCGCGTTTGGGTGAGATGCGTGGTGCGATCGCGACCCAGCGACGCCAGCGGATGTTTGAGCAACGCGAGCAGATCGACGGGGGCGAGATCATCCGCCATTGCGCGCGCGACCAAGCGCAGCAACACGGCGGCGGGGGCGAGATCGAGCCGCCGCCCGGCGGAATCGTCGGCTTCGATTCCCCAGCGGCGCAATTTGGCCGAGACGCGGCGCGCGAGATTGCGATCCGCCGTGACCAGCGTTGCCGTGCGGCCCGGCGATTCCAAGGCGCCCCGCAGCAGCACGGCGATGGCGCCCGCTTCGGAATCCGGATCGGCGGATTCGAGTCGCGCCAAACCGGCGAAGGCCGCATCGTCTTGCCGGGGGGCGGTGCGCCAGGCTTGCGTGGTCGATGCGGGGCGCAAGGCTTCGGCGGCCAGCGATGCGCGCGGGCCTGGTACTGCGCCTTCCCAAATGGTCACCGCGTCGCGTGCCACTTCCATCCGGCGCAGCAGATGGTGGAGCCCGTATTGCGGATGCGACGGTTCCTGCCCGATCGCTTCCCATGTCGCGGCGTCCGCCTCGCGATCGAGGCCGGGCAGCACGACCTCGCCCTGCGGGAGGCCGGCGATGACCTTTAGCAGGTGTGCCGTCGCGGGCACGGAGCCGGTCGATCCCGCCGCCCAGATCGGGCCTTGGGGCGGGTGCGCTTCCCAGCGCTGGGCGAGTGCCCGGATCAGCTTCACGCGCCGCGCTTGCGGATCCATCTGGCCGCGCGCTTCCAAAATCTTCGGCCAGACATCACGGAGAATCGCGAGGAAGCGAAGCGTTTCGCCCCAATGTCGCGCGTAATCGTCGGGCACAAGCCCGTCGAAATTCGCCCATGGCACTTCTTCGATCTGCAGCGAGTCGAGAAGTTCGGCCAGCGCCCGCGCCAGCCGCAGCGCAGCCGCTGGCGTGGGTGCGGCATGACCGCCTTGTGCCGCGACGAGCTTGGCCAGCAACAATTCGCGCGCGGCGCCGTCGATCGCGGGCGGCAATTCGGCGTCGAGTTCGGCGCCCTCACCCGTTAGGATCAGCTCGTCCTCGTCCACATCGCCGATCGCGGCGATGCGCGGCAGCAGCAACGGCTTGCCGCCCGCTTCGGCCAAAAAAGCTTCGCCCAAAGCGCGCACCGCGCGCCGGTTGGGCAGCAGCACGGTGGCACGCGACAGGGTTTCGGGCGCCGTGCCGAGTTTCGCGAGAATGCCCTTGGCGAAAGCCGCGAGGAAAGGCACGCCAGCCGGGATCATGCCGACGCGCACCGCCGCTACGCTTTCTTCGGCGACCAGCCGAGCTCGCGTTCCGTCGCGGTCACGCTGTCGGGCGTGCCGACATGGAACCACAGACCGTCATGCACGACCGACCAGAGGCGGCCTTTCGCCTCCGCCGCGTCGTAGACCTTGTTGAGCGAGAACGCGCCGGGGGCAAACCCCGCCAAAGCGCGCGGATGCAGGATCTGCACGCCCGCATAGACGAAGGGTGCTATTTCCGGATCGCGGCGGCGGCGCGCCTTGCCGTTCGCGTCGACGAAATAATCGCCGCGCCCTTCATAGCCGCGCGCCGTGGCGGCCGAGTTCATCAGCAGCAACACGTCCATCACGTCGTCGTTCCATGCTTCGGCGAGGCGCTTCAACGCGGGCTTGGGCCCGTCGAACCAAAGAACATCCGCATTGGCGCAGAAGAACGCGCCGGGCCCGAGCACGGGGAGCGCGTTCAGCACACCGCCGCCGGTTTCCAGCAGATCCGGTTCGTGCACCGTGACGATCGCCACATCCTTGCGCGCCTTCACATGCGCTTCGAGCGTGGCGCGATGATGATGGAGATTGGCGACGACGCGATGCACGCCCGCCTCCGCCATGCGGTCGATCACCCGGTCGATCAAGGCGCGCCCGGCGACCGGCACCATGGGCTTGGGCAAAGTATCGGTCAGCGGGCGCATGCGTTTGCCCAAGCCCGCCGCCAGAACCATGCCGGTGTCGAAGGCGCTCATGCCGCGATCTCCGCTTTCGGCCGCGCGCGCCATTCGGCGGGCACATGCGCATCGAACCACGCGCGCACCGGCGCCAAAGCCGGATGCGCCAGATCGGCGTTCAATTGCCGCCAGACGCGATCGATGTGTTTCAGGTATTGCGGCTTGCCGTCGCGCCGGAACAGCCGCACGAAAATCCCGGCGATCTTGGCGCTGCGCTGCGCCGACAGCACCGCGAGTGCCGCCTCGAACGCGGCGCGATCGATGTGCGGCCGGGCTGCGAGATACGCATCGATCGACGCGCGCACGACCGCGGGCGACACGTCGCGCCGCGCATCGCCGATTAGGCTGGCAAGATCGTAGGCGGCCGGACCGATCAGCGCGTCCTGGAAATCCAGCAAGCCGCAGCCGCGAATGCCCGGCCGATCGAGGCTGACGAGATTGTCGACGTGATAATCGCGCAGGACCAGCACCGTGCCGCCGGCGCGCGCCAGCGGGTAGATCTGCCGCCACGCGGCGAAATAGGCGTTGCGCACCGCCGTATCGGTCGGCTTGCCCGCCCATTCGGGCAGGAACCAATCGACAAGCAATGCCGCTTCGCGATCGAGCGTCGCGTCGTCATAGGCCGGGCAATCGACATGGGTTTGCGCCGGATGCGCGTGCAGCGCCAGCAACGCATCGACCGCACGCGCGTAAAGATCCGCTTCCGACGCACCGGCGTTCAGCGCGCGCGTGAACGTGTCGTCGCCCAAATCCTCCAGCAGCAGGAAGCCGGCATGCGGCTCCACCGCATCGACGCGCGGCGCCGACAAGCCCAGGCGATAAAGATGCGTGGCGACCGTCACGAAGGGGCGCACGTCCTCCTGCGGCGGCGGCGCGTCCATCAACACGGCTTGGCGATCGCCATCGCGCAGGCGGAAATACTTTCGGAAACTCGCGTCGCCCGCGAGCAGCGTGGGCTGAATGCCTTGCCAGCCATGCGCGTCGAGGAAGGCGCGTGCCGCCTTGCGCGGAACAGGCGTTTCAACCGCCATGCGCCAGCTCCGGCCGCTTGCCCCAATCGGGGCCGCCCGACAATACGGCGTGGCGCGAGTTTTCATCCGGGCCCTGCGACAATGCGACCGTCAGACGATCCGCCGGCAGATAGGGTCCGAGACGCTGCGGCCATTCGATCAGCGCGATGGCGCCTTCGCGCGCCGCTTCCCAGCCGAGTTCCCAGATCTCCTCCGGGTCCGCAAGACGATACAGATCGAAATGCCAAACCGGCCCGCCGGGCAGGTCGTAGGTCTGCACCAGCGTGAAGGTCGGGCTCGGCACTTCGACCTCGGCGCCCGCGCGCGCATGGATGAAGCCCCGCGCCAATTCGGTCTTTCCCATGCCCAGATCGCCTTCCAGCGCGATCGCGTCGCGCGGACGCGCCGCTTTCGCGAGCAACGCGCCCAATTTCCGGGTCGCGGCGGCGTCGGGCAGGTCAAATTCGCGAATCGATGCGGGGGTCAGCATGAGCAATCTTCTACCCGGAAATCCTATGTCCGAAAATCCGTTGAAAAGCGCGCCCGGCTTGGCCATCAATGTCGGCCATGTCCCAGATCCACACCACCGATGTCGCCATCATCGGCGCCGGCCCCGTCGGCCTGTTCGCCATTTTCGAATGCGGCATGCTGAAGCTGAAGACCCACGTCATCGACGCGCTGGACTTCGCCGGCGGCCAATGCGCCGCGCTCTATCCGGAAAAGCCGATTTACGACATTCCGGGCTACCCCAAGATCGAGGCGGCCGAACTGATCGCCCGATTGCAGGAGCAAGCGGCGCCCTTCTCGCCGACCTACCATCTCGGCCAGCGCGTGGAAAAGCTGACCCGCGAGGGCGATGCCTGGCGCCTGGAAACTTCCGCCGGCACGGTGATCGTCGCCAAGGCGGTGCTGATCGCGGCGGGCGTGGGCGCGTTCGGCCCCAACAAGCCGCCGATGCCGCGCATCGACGAATTCGAGAACAAGGGCGTGCATTACCTGGTGAATAGCCGCGAGGCGTTCCGGGGCAAGCGCGTGGCCATCGCCGGCGGCGGCGACTCGGCCCTCGACTGGACCTTGAGCCTGGCCGACGTCGCCGCGCGCGTGATGGTCGTGCATCGCCGGGACAAGTTCCGCGCCGCCCCCGACTCGGTCGCCAAGGTCAAGGCGCTGGCCGATGCGGGCAAGATCGACATGGTCGTGCCCTATCAGCTCGACTCGCTGGAAGGCGAGCCGGGCGCCTTGAAGGCCGTCATCCTCAAGGATCTCGACGGCAAGACCCGCCGCCTGGAAGCCGACGCGCTGCTCGCCTTCTTCGGTCTGTCGATGAATCTAGGGCCGATCGCCGAATGGGGCCTCGATATCGAGAAAGCCCATATCAAGGTCGAACAGCGCACGGCCGCCACGTCGGCGCCCGGCATTTTCGCCATCGGCGATATCGCGCATTACCCCGGCAAGCTGAAGCTGATCCTGTCGGGCTTTGCCGAGGCGGCGGCGGCGGCGCATTCGGCGCGCGCGATCTGCCATCCCGGCGAGACCTATCACTTCGAATATTCGACGACGTCGGGCGTGCCGGGCGCGTAAGCCCGGCCTAGTTCTTCCAGATCGGCACACGGGCCATGACCGTGGTGCCGTCGCCGGGCATCGAGGCCAGATGCACTGTGCCGCCGTGCAATTCGACGATGCGCTTGACCAGCGACAAGCCCAACCCCGCCCCCATGCGCCGCGCGTCGGGGGCGGTGCCGCGCTCGAATTCCTTGAACACGCGCGACTGATCTTCGGGCGCGATCCCCATGCCGGTATCGGCCACGGCGAGCGCCACATATTGTCCCGCTGCTTCGGCCGACAGCGTGATCTTGCCGCCCGCCGGCGTGAATTTGATGGCGTTTGAAACGAGATTGCACAGCGCCTGCTTCAAGCGGCGCGGATCGGCACGCAGATCGGGCAGCGCACGCGGCACCTTCACTTCCAGCGCCAAATCGCGCTCGCGCGCCAGATCGGCCATGATCTGCGCCGTTTCCTCCATCAAACCCAGAACGGGCACGGGCGACAGGTCGAGCGTCATGCGGCCCGCGTCGATCGAGGCGAGATCGAGAATGTCGTTGATGATCGCGAGCAGGCGCTGCGAGGCCGACAGAATGTCGTCGCAATACTCGACCTGACGTTCGTTGAGCGCGCCGAAATACTGCTTCGACAGCATCTCCGCGAAGCCGATGATGGTGTTGAGCGGCGTGCGCAGTTCGTAGGACACG
The DNA here is from genome assembly GCA_014444615.1 of Tagaea sp. CACIAM 22H2. Taxonomy (GTDB): domain Bacteria; phylum Pseudomonadota; class Alphaproteobacteria; order CACIAM-22H2; family CACIAM-22H2; genus Tagaea. The sequence continues at coordinate 51,776 of PVXE01000026.1, forward strand.
GTCGAGATGAATTCGGATTTGAGACGGTCGGCCGCCTCCAGCGCTTCGGCGCGTTCGCGCAAAGCGCGCTCGACCCGGATCGTATCGGTGACGTCGAGATAGGAGAGCTGCGTGGCGCCGTCGGGCAAGGGCACGAGCGCGTAATCGAGAATGCGCCCGTCGGCGCGCTCCAGCCGTGCCCGCACCGGTTCGCGCGCGCCGATATCGTCGGCGAGGCGCGATTTCGTATCCTCCCAATCCTCGTCGGCCGGATAGAAGGGCCGCATCAGATCGATCACCTCGCCGATATGCGGCTCGGCGATCAACGCGGCCTCCGGCATGTCCCAAATGCGCGCGAAGGCCGGGTTGTGCAGCTTCATCTTGCCGTCCGATCCGAACACGGCGACACCTTCCTGAAGGTTGTCGAGCGTGGCGCGCTGTACGGCGATCAGGGTGTTGTAGGAGCGTTCGAGCGTAAGCCGATCGGTCACGTCTTCGAACGCGAACAGCAAACCGCCGAGCGGATGCGCCAGGCACCGCTCGCGCAACGTCGTGCCGTCGGGCAGATACATCAGCTCGTCGATCGGTTCGAAGATCGAATCGAACAACGCCACGCGCTGGCGCTTGAACATGCGGAAATCGGCGAATTCCGGCAGGCGGCGGCGCTCGCGCAACGATTCGAGCACTTCGCCATATTCGGGCTCTGTCGCCAGCCAATCCTCGTCGACGCGCCACAGCCGCGCATAGGCCGAATTCGCGTATTTGAGCCGCTTGTCGGCGCCGAAAATCGCGATCGCCACCGGCATGGTTTCCAAAACCGTGCCTTGCGCGCCGATATGGCGGGCGAGTTCGATGCCCGATTCCTCGCGCTCGGTCTGGTCGACGGCCATGCCGATCGTGCCGCCGTCGGGCAGCGGCGCTTCGACGAAATCGTAAAGGCGCCGCGCGCCCGCAACGATTAGATGGCCGGAATCGCTTTGCGAGGTGCGCGCGGCCAAGGCCAGGCGCGCCAGCGCCGACAGTTTGCGCGCGATCGCGTCGCCGCCGAGCTTCGCGGCGCCGTCGATGAAGGCGCCGCGTTCCGCCCCGCCGGCGTCGGCATAGGCGGTGTTGCACCACACGATGCGTTGTTCGGGATCGCGCCGCCACAACGGGACCGGCAGCGCGTCGAGGGCGGATTCGAGGCGGCGCAGCGCGTCCTCCGCCGCTTCGCGTTCGACGCGCTGAAGGTTGGCGCGCACCGAAATCTCGCGTTTCTCGGCCTCGGCGATGGTCGCGCGCGCTTCGGCGGCGATGGCGCGGCCGCGCTCGCGCCATGCCCAATAAAGGGCGGCGGCGAGTGCGAACGCCAAGCCGGCAAGGGCGAACTCCATGGGGCGGGAGTTTAGGTACGCCCCCCGCGTCGCGCCAAACGAAAACGGCCGGCGGGTCGCCCCGCCGGCCGTGCCGGTCTTTCGCCGAAGCGAGAGACTTAGTAGCGGTAGTGGTCGGCCTTGAACGGGCCCTGTTCGGGCACGTTGATGTACTTGGCCTGGGCCGGGGTGAGCTTCGAGAGCTTCACGCCGATCTTTTCCAAGTGCAGGGCCGCGACCTTCTCGTCGAGATGCTTGGGCAGCGTGTAGACCTTGTTGGCGTACACGCCCTTATCGCGCTTCGTCCACAGCTCGATCTGGGCGAGCGTCTGGTTCGAGAACGACGACGACATCACGAAGCTGGGATGGCCCGTGGCGCAGCCCAGATTGACCAGGCGGCCTTCGGCGAGCAGCAGGATACGCTTGCCCGACGCGAGCTCGATCTCGTCGACCTGCGGCTTGATGTTGTTCCACTTGAAATTCTTCAGGCCCGCGACCTGGATCTCGCTGTCGAAGTGGCCGATGTTGCACACGATCGCGCGATCCTTCATCGCGCGCATGTGGTCCACCGTGATGACGTCGATATTGCCCGTCGCCGTCACGAAGATATCGCCGCGCGGCGCGGCGTCTTCCATCGTCACGACCTCGTAGCCTTCCATCGCCGCCTGCAGCGCGCAGATCGGATCGATTTCGGTGACGAGCACGCGCGCGCCCGACTGGCGCAGCGACGCGGCCGAGCCCTTGCCCACGTCGCCGAAACCGGCGACGACGGCGACCTTGCCCGACATCATCACGTCGGTCGCGCGGCGGATCGCGTCGACCAGCGACTCGCGGCAGCCGTAGAGGTTGTCGAATTTCGACTTGGTGACCGAGTCGTTGACGTTGATCGCCGGGAACAGCAGCGAGCCGTCCTTTTCCATGCTGTACAGGCGATGCACGCCGGTCGTCGTTTCCTCGGTCACGCCGCGGATCGCCTTGCCGACCTTCGAATACCAGCCCGGCTGTTCCTTCACGCGCTTCTTGATCGCGGCGTAGAGGACTTCCTCTTCCTCGTTCGTCGGGTTGGAGACGACCTTGAGGTCCTTCTCCGCCTTCATGCCGAGATGGATCAGCAGCGTCGCGTCGCCGCCGTCGTCCAGGATCATGTTCGGCACGCCGCCGTCGGCCCACTCGAAGATCTTATGGGTGTAGTCCCAATACTCGACCAGCGTTTCGCCCTTGATGGCGAAGACCGGCGTGCCGGCGACGGCGATCGCCGCGGCCGCGTGATCCTGCGTCGAGAAGATGTTGCACGAGGCCCAGCGCACATCGGCACCCAGCGCCTTCAGCGTTTCGATGAGCACGCCGGTCTGGATCGTCATGTGCAGCGAGCCCGCGACGCGCGCACCCTTCAGCGGCTGCGAGGGGCCGTATTCGGCGCGGATGGCCATCAGGCCCGGCATTTCCGATTCGGCGATCGACAGTTCCTTGCGGCCCCACTCGGCGAGCGAGACGTCCTTGACGATATAGTCGGCCATGATGCGGCGTTTCTCCGGTGAAAATGCGGGATCGAGCGCGTTTAACGCGCGGACCCGGCGGGGAATTCCAAGGCGAGGCTTATAGCCGCCGCCCCCGCCCCCCTCAATACGAAAAGGGCGTCCGGCCAAGCCTTTAAAACAACGAGGCAATTCCGGCTATGGCGGAGCCGGGTGCCGTGCGCTTATGCTGCCGGTCGAGTCCCCGTCACATCCCGATTCCCGGACCCATCATGACCGGCACGCCGATCAGTCCAAAGTCGCATTATCGCGTGGAATTTGCCGCCTATCCGATCCTGGTCGTCGAGGATGATCCGGTCATGCGCCGCAATCTGATCCAGATGCTGCGCAATATCGGCTTCTACCAGATCCACGAAGCCGCCGACGGCGAGGCCGGGATCACCGCGCTGAAATCCATGGCGCATTGCGACGTGGTGCTGTCGGACATCACCATGGCGCCGGTCAGCGGGTTGAAATTCCTGGAGCGCGTGCGCACCGAATTGCAGCCGCCCGCGCGCGACGTGCCGGTCGTGTTCGTCACCGGCCACGGCGACGTCGACACCGTCAACAAAGCCAAACGTTTGCGCCCGGCGGGTTACGTGCTGAAGCCGGTGCAGGCCGACAAACTCTCCGCCCGGCTGGCGCAGTTATTGAACCTCAACGAAGCGGCGCCCGGTTAGGGCGCGCCGGGGGGAAACGATCGGGCGCATGAAGGACAGCCAAGAGGGATATTTCACGCTGCGCGGCGCGCCCGCGCGCAGCAAATCGGACGAAGAACGCGATCGCGATCGCGCCGCCGAAACGATTCCGGCCGAAAAGATGGTGCGTCTGTCGGTGCGCGACGCGCCCGTGCTGACGGGCGGCGCGGGCGGCGGGCGGCTGTCCATCCTGGCGATGACGTTGCTGGGCTTCGGCGCGCTGGTCGGGGTGCTGGTCGCCTCGATCGTCACGGGCATCGTCCAGACGCGCGAGATCGGCGCCGAATTCGCGCGCCTGCGCGCGCTGAAGGAAGTCGCTGTCACGGCCGACACGATCGATCGTTCGCTGGGCCAGCTGCGCTTGTCGGTGCGCGAGTTCCTGAGTTCGGGCGATCCTAGCCACGCGGCGATCGCGCGCGTCAAACTCGTCGACATGGCCGAGTTGGTCGCCGACGCCAAACGCGACGAGCGCACGGGCGAGCGCGCGGCCGTGCTGGAGGCGATGCGCGAAGGTCTCGCGCGCTTCGGCAATGTGTTCGAGCAGGCGGCCGGCCTGCAATCCGACCGCAACATCGCCTACGAACGCCTCGCCCTTATCGCCGAGCAGGCGGAGCTCAATCTGCGCGACATCGCGGCGACCCGCGCGGCCCAGCGCGACGCCGCCGGGGCGGCGCGCGCCAATGCGCTGCGCGATTCGCTGATCGAAACGCGTACCTTGTCGCTTGCCTATCAGGCCGAACGCGGCCGCGCCGATCTTTCCGCCCGATTGGACGTGGCGCTGTCCGCCATCGAATGGGGACGCAGCGCGGTCGATCCCGATCTGGCGGCGGAGATCGCGGAAGTCGCGCGCGGTGCACGCGCCGTGCGTCTCGCCGCCGAAACGTCGGAGGCGCTGGTCGCGCGCGGCATCGACGCGGAAGGGCGCGAAATCGAGCAACTGACCGAGCGTTTGCGCGCCTTGGCCGCGAGCGCGGAGGCCGGCCTCGTCACGCTGGTCGAACGGCGCGTGACCGATATGAGCGGCCAAGGCTTGGCGCTGATCGTTGTCGGCGCCGTGCTGGGCCTGCTGTCGGCGCTGGCGGTCGCGCGGCTCACCACCGGGCCCGTCCGCGACATCGCGCGCGCGCTGGAGGACGTGTCCGCGGGCCGCATCGACACGGCCATTCCCTATCTCGATTTCGGCAACGAGATCGGCCGTATGGCGCGCGCGACGGAGGTGTTCCGCCAAGCCATGTCGGAAATCCAGCGCGCGGAAACGGTTTTGCGCGCCAGCCTCGACAACATGGATCAAGGCTTGGCGCTGCTCGATGCGAACTACGAATTGCAGATCGTGAATTCGCGGTTCGCGCGCATGCTGGGGCTGCCCGCATCGGCGGCGCGGCGCGGCACGCCGATCGAAGAGATCATCCGCGCCTATTTCGAAGCGCATATCGCCGATCCGGGCCGGCGCGCGGCGGCGATCGCCGAGCGCATCGCCATCGCCAAACGCGGCGCGGCGCAGGACTTCGAATTGGCCGGGGCCGGCGGCAGCACGCTGGAAGTGCGCGTGCGGCCGATCCCGGAAGGCGGCGTGGTCTACACTTTCACCGATGTGACTCGAACGCGCGAAAGCGAGCGCGCGGCCAAGCAAGCGCGCGATTTTTTGGAATCCGTCATCGACGCGATGCCGGCCAACGTGAACGTCAAGGGCCGCGATCTGCGCTATACGATGTTCAACCGCTATCAGGCCGAAGTCTTCGGCTTCGACCGGCGCACCGCGATCGGCAAGCGGCTCGCCGATCTGGTGCCGCTCACGCCCAGCGCCACCCATGCCGCGCGCAACGAGGATCTCGACGTCGAGATCCTCGAAGGCAAGCGCAGCACGATCGTCTACGACTTCGAGAATATCGACGCGACCGGCCGCCATCGCGCATGGCTGACGACCAAGACCGCCGTGCGCGACGAAGCGGGCGACATCACCGGCGTGCTGACCGTTTCGATCGATATCGGCGAACGGCGGAAACTCGAGCAGGCTTTGCGCGACGCGGCCCAAGCGGCCGAGGAGGCCGCGCGCGCCAAGTCGGAATTCCTGGCGGTGATGAGCCACGAAATCCGCACGCCGCTCAACGGCGTGATCGGCACGCTGGAATTGCTGCGCCGCCAGCCTTTGACGGCCGATCAGGCGGAACTCGCGGGCATCGCCCACGAAGCCGCGCAAAGCCTGATCCAGATCATCGGCGACATCCTCGACTTCTCGAAGATCGAGGCGGGAAAGCTGGAGCTTGAGAACGTACCGATCGCGCCGCGCCGCGTGATCGAAACCGTGGTCAACGCGCTGGAGCCGGCCGCTTCGGCCAAGGGCCTGCGATTGGCCAGCCGCATCGACGAAGGCTTACCCGAAGCCGTGCTCGGCGACGCGCTGCGCCTGCGCCAGGTGCTGTTCAACCTGGTCGGCAATGCGGTGAAGTTCACCGAGTCCGGCGAGATCGAAGTCGCCGTGACCCATGCGCCTGGCCCCAAGCGCTGGCGTTTCGCGATCCGCGATACCGGCATCGGCATGACGCAGGAGCAGCAAGCGCGGCTATTCGCCGCCTTCCATCAGGCCGACACGTCGACCACGCGCAAATACGGCGGCACGGGGCTGGGCCTGTCGATCTGCCGCGGCATCGTCGAGATGATGGGTGGCAAGATCGAAATCGACAGCCGGCCGGGCGAAGGATCGACCTTCCGCTTCGACGTGACGTTCGAGGAATGCGATCCGGCTTTGATCGTCGAATCGGAAATCGAAGTCGGCCGCCATCGTCTGCTGACGCCGGGCACGCGCGAGACCGCCTTGCGGCGCGGCCATTTGGTGCTGGTTGCGGAGGACAATCCGACCAACCAGCGCGTCGTGCGCAAGCAGCTCGAACAGCTCGGCTGCGCGGCCGATATCGCCGCCAACGGGCTGGAGGCGCTGGAGATGGCC
>PVXE01000027.1 GCA_014444615.1 Tagaea sp. CACIAM 22H2
ATGCGCTCGGCCTTGCGCCGATTGCCCTTCGGCGCGCCGTTGCACGATTACGGCGTGATGAGCCCCTTCGGCGTGCGCCGCGATCCGTTCAACGGACAACTGGCGATGCATTCCGGCCTCGATATGTCGGCACCGATGCGCACGCCCGTGATGGCGACCGCACCCGGCCGCGTTACCGTGGCCAGCTGGAGCGGCGAATACGGCAATCTGGTCGAGATTCAGCACGATTTCGGCATCGCCACGCGCTATGGCCACCTCACGCGCATCGATGTGCGTGTGGGCCAGCGTGTCGAACGCCAGCAGACCGTCGGTCTGCTCGGCTCCACGGGCCGCAGCACCGGCCCGCATGTTCATTACGAAGTCATCGTCGACGGCCGCGCCGTCGATCCCGCCCGCTATGTGGAGGCCATACGCAATGTTCGGAAAATCGAATAGAGCGCCCGTCGAAGCAACCCGTGCCCCGGCGGCCAAGCCGCAAGGCCCGTCGATCCCGTCGATCATCGCCGCCGGTTTTTCGGTGAAAGGCGACGTGAACTGCGACGGCGACATCCAGCTCGACGGCCGTATTGAAGGCACGGTCAAGTCGCACACGCTGACCATCGGCGCGACTGGCGAAGTGCGCGGCGAAATTTCGGCCGAGCGCATCCGCGTGCTCGGCAAGGTGTTCGGGCCGATCAAGGCGAAGGCGGTCGAACTGGGCCGCACGGCGCGCGTCGTTGGCGATATCCGCTACGAAACGCTGACCGTCGAATCGGAAGCCCAAGTCGATGGCCATATCCAGCGCCAGGACGACGGTTTGCAGGTCGATCGCGATTCGCCGCTCGCGCTGGTGGTTGATATCGTCAACAACAAGAAATGATCCGCCCGAGGCTTGATTAGACAAGCGACGGCCGCCGATATCCCCGATCTCGCGCGCGTGCATGTCGAGGCGTGGCGGCAAACCTATGCCGGTCACGTGCCGGAGGCGCTGCTGGCGCCCGAGCGCGTCGAATTCCGCGCACGGATGTGGACGGCGATCCTGGCGGGCGGCGAGGGGCCGTATCTGGCTCTCGTGGCGCCCGACGATCGCGGCGCGCTCGCGGCACTCGGTCTGTTCATGCCGGCGAGCGAAGCGCCCGCCGGCTGGGATCACGAAATCCGCAGCCTCTATCTGCTGCGCCATATCCAGCGGCGCGGGATCGGCGCCGCGATGCTGGCACAGGGACGCGACTGGGTCCGTGCGCGCGGCGGGCGCAACTTGATGGCCTGGGCGCTCGACGCGAATACGGGCGCGCAAGATTTCTATCGCGCGACCGGGGCGGTCGAGATCGCACGCCGCGAAGTCCCCGCCGGAAACGCGACGCTTGCCGAAATCAGCTTCGGCTGGGACCCGGTTTAGATCAGGCCCCGTTCAAATCAAGCTTTGGGTATCGCCGTCGACCGATAGCGCTTGGCCCGAGATGTTCCGCCCGCCGGGCCCGGCGAGGAACACGGCCATTCGCGCGATGTCCTCGGCATCAATCAGGCGGCCGAGCGAGGCTTGCGCTGTATAGCGTGCGGTCATTTCAGCGATCGAAACGCCGGTCGCCTGCGCTTTCGCGGCGATGACGCGCTGGATACGCGGTCCGTCGACCGCGCCGGGCAGGATCGCGTTGACGCGGATATCGTCGGGCCCGAGCTCCATCGCCAGACTTTTGGTGAAGCCGACCACGCCCCATTTGCTGGCCGAATAGGGCGCGCGGCGCGGAAAGCCGAATTTCCCCGCCGCCGACGATAGATTCACGATTGTGCCGCCGCCGGCTTCGCGCAGATGCGGGATCGCGGCGCGCGCGCACAGGAACTGGCCGTCGAGATTGACCGCCAGCGTTTTGCGCCAGTCGTCGAGAGTCAGCTCCTCGACACGCGCCGTCGGCCCTGCGACGCCCGCGTTGTTCACCAGCACGTCGAGCCCGCCCAAGGCGGACACCGCGTCGGCGAACAGATCGGCGACCTGGTCCTCGTCGGACACGTCGCACGCGTACGCCAGATGCCCCGGCATCTCGGCGTGGAAGGCGGCGAGTGCGGCGGCATCCACGTCGCAGATGGCGACCTTGGCGCCGGCGCCCGCGAATTCCCGCGCGATCGCAAGGCCTATCCCGGCCGCCCCCGCGGTTACCAAAACGCGCAATGCCCCTTCGGTCATGTTTCCCCCCGCCGTATTTGCCCGCTAGAGTATCGGCCATGCTCGGGGAAGGCGATATCGTTCGCGGCCTGGTGCGACCAGCCGTCACAGGCCGGGCGCGCGTCGCCTATGTGTACGACGCCAAGGACGGCGTGGTGCGCTTGTCCGACCTCGAACAGCGCGATCCGCTGAAAATCCTGTTTCCCGATCCGCTGGCCGAAAAACAGCCGGTTGCGGTGCTGGTCAATACCGGCGGCGGGATCGTCGGCGGGGATTCGCTGACGATCGAGGTCGATATCGGCGACCATGCCGCCGCCCTCGTCACCGCGCAGTCCGCGGAGAAGATCTATCGCGCCTGGGGTCCCTATGCGCGCGTGCACAACGCGCTGAATGTGGGCGCGGGGGCACGGCTCGAGTGGCTGTCGCAGGACACGATCCTGTTCGACGGCGCCAAGCTCGACCGCAAAATGGATATCGACCTCGCCTTGGATAGCGATCTATTGGCGGGCGAAATCGTCGTGTTCGGCCGGCGCGCGCGCGGCGAAACGATGACCAACGGCGCGCTGCGCGACCGCTGGTCGATCCGGCGCGGCGGACGGCGACTCTGGGATGATTCTTTGATCCTCGACCGGCTGGACGACGAAATCCTCGCGCGGCCCGCCTTGTTCAACGGTGCGCGCGCCTCGGCCACACTGGTTTGCGCCTGCCCGGACCCCGAAGCGGCCCGCGACATTGCGCGCGACGCGTTGGCGGGAGCGCCGGAAGCCGGGGCGGGCGTCGTCGCGGGGCTCATGGTTGCGCGGTTGCTCGATTCCGAGCCTGCGCGGCTGCGGCGCGACTACGCCCGCATTTGGTGCGCGCTACGCACCAAAATATGGAATTTGCCGGGGCAATTGCCCCGTTTGTGGCACGTTTGATGCTGGGACCGGTTCGGGAGAGTCCGCCATGAATCTGACACCGCGTGAGAAAGACAAACTGCTGATCGCGATGGCCGCGAATGTTGCGCGCCGCCGCCTCGAACGGGGCGTAAAGCTCAACCATCCAGAGGCCGTGGCCCTGGTCACGGATTTCGTGGTCGAGGGGGCCCGCGACGGCCGTTCGGTCGCCGATCTGATGCGCGACGGCGCCAAGGTGATCCGCCGCGATCAGGTGATGGACGGTATCGCGGAGATGATCCACGACATCCAGGTCGAAGCGACCTTCCCCGACGGCACGAAACTCGTGACCGTTCACAACCCGATCCGCTGAGGGGCGCCGAAATGAAACCGGGCGAATTCCTGCTGCGCGAAGGCGAGATCGAACTGAACGTCGGCCGCAAGACGGTGGAGATCGACGTCGCCAATACCGGCGACCGGCCGATCCAAGTCGGCTCGCATTATCATTTTTACGAAACCAATCCGTCGCTGTCCTTCCCGCGCGACAAAGCCTATGGCGCGCGATTGAACATTCCCGCCGGCACGGCCGTGCGCTTCGAGCCGGGGCAGACGCGCCGCGTGACGCTCGTCGCCTATGCCGGTGCGCGCAAGGTCTTCGGTTTCCGTGCCGCGGTGAACGGCAAGCTGAAGCCCTCGGCGCCCAAGCTCGCGAAGAAAAAGGGGAAGTGACATGAGCTATCGTATTCCCCGTTCCTCCTATGCCGGCATGTACGGGCCCACGACGGGCGATCGCGTGCGCTTGGCCGACACCGAATTATTCATCGAGGTCGAGAAGGACCTGACCGTTCACGGCGAGGAAGTGAAATTCGGCGGCGGCAAGGTCATCCGCGACGGCATGGGCCAAAGCCAAGTCACGCGCGCGGCGGGCGGTGTGGACACCGTCATCACCAACGCGCTGGTGCTCGATTGGTGGGGCATCGTCAAATGCGATATCGGCATCAAGGACGGCAAGATCGCCGCTTTGGGCAAGGCCGGTAACCCCGACGTGCAGCCGGGTGTCGACATCATCGTCGGGCCGGGGACGGAAGTGATCGCGGGCGAGGGGCGCATCGTCACCGCCGGCGGCATCGACTCCCATATCCATCTGATCTGCCCGCAGCAGGTCGACGACGCGCTTTATTCGGGCATCACCACGATGATGGGCGGCGGCACGGGGCCGGCGGCGGGAACGTCCGCTACGACCTGTACGCCGGGCCCGTGGCATATGCATCGTATGCTTGAAGCGGCCGAAGGCTTGTCGATCAATTTGGGATTCTTCGGCAAGGGCAACGCCTCGGCGCAAGCCCCACTGGTCGAGATGATCAAGGCGGGCGCTTGCGCGCTGAAGCTGCACGAGGATTGGGGCACGACGCCCAGCGCCATCGATACCTGTCTGTCGGTCGCGGAGAAATACGATATCCAAGTCGCGATCCACACCGACACGCTGAACGAAAGCGGCTTCGTCGAGGACACGATCGCCGCGTTCAAGGGCCGCAACATCCATTCCTTCCATACGGAAGGGGCGGGCGGCGGGCACGCGCCCGACATCGTCAAGGTTTGCGGCCTGCCCAACGTGTTGCCGTCCTCGACCAATCCGACGCGGCCCTTCACGCGCAACACGATCGACGAGCATCTCGACATGTTGATGGTGTGCCATCACCTCGACGGACGCATTCCGGAAGACGTGGCCTTCGCGGAAAGCCGTATCCGGCGCGAGACGATCGCGGCCGAGGATATCCTGCACGATATGGGCGCCATCTCGATGATGAGCTCCGACAGCCAGGCGATGGGCCGCATCGGCGAGACGATCACCCGCACATGGCAGACCGCGCATAAAATGAAGGTGCAGCGCGGGCGGTTGCCAGAGGAGAAGGGCGAGAACGATAATTTCCGCGTCAAGCGTTACGTCGCAAAATACACGATCAACCCGGCGCTGGCGCAAGGTATCGCCAAATATGTGGGCTCGATCGAGAAGGGCAAATATGCCGATCTCGTGATCTGGCAGCCGGCTTTCTTTGGTGCCAAGCCCGAGATGATCTTGAAATGCGGCCAGATCGCGGCCGCGCCCATGGGCGATCCCAACGCCTCGATCCCCACGCCACAGCCCGTGCATTACCGCCCGATGTTCGCCACCTTCGGCCGCGCGCTAGCGTCGTCGTGCCTGACCTTCGTGTCGCAAGCCGCCTACAAGGACGGGATCGCGAAGAAGCTGAAGCTCGATCGCAATGTGCTGCCGGTGAAGGGTATCCGCAAGATCGGCAAGAAGGACATGATCCTCAACAACGCGCTTCCGAAGATGGAAGTCGATCCCGAAACCTACGAAGTGCGCGCCGACGGCAAGGCGCTGGTCTGCGAACCGGCCGACGTGCTGCCGCTCGCCCAGCGCTATTTCCTGTTCTGACATGCGCAAGGCTTTGGCGGTCGAACGGGATTGGGATCGCGCGTTGAAGGCGGGGTCGGTGACGCTGGCGCATGACAAGCGCCATCTGCGTCGCCAATTGCTGACCGACGATGCAGGCGGGGAATTCCTGCTCGATCTCGTCCACGCGACCCATCTGCACGAAGGCGACGGGCTGGCACTCGACGACGGAAAATTCGTCGAGGTGCTGGCGGCGGCGGAAGACGTTCTCGATATCGCGGGCCGCGATGCGGCGCATACGGCGAAGCTTGCTTGGCATCTCGGCAACCGGCATCTGCCGGTGCAAGTGCTCGGCGACGGGCGTTTGCGCATCGCCTACGACCATGTGATCGAGGCGATGCTCAATGGCCTCGGCGCTAAGGTCTTTCGCGCGAATGAAAGCTTCGCGCCCGAGCATGGCGCCTATCATGCGCACTGATGCGCTGCTGCGGCTGATCGCGTGGCTGTCGCCATCCTTCCCGGTCGGCGCGTTCGCCTATAGCCACGGGCTGGAAGCCGCGATCGAGGACAAGCGCGTGGCCAACGCCGCCGATCTGATCGCGTGGATCGGCGATCTGCTGGAATACGGACCCGCGCGCGCCGATGCGGTGTTTTTCGTCCATGCGTGGCGCGCGACCTTGGCCGAGGATGCGCAAGCTTTCGCCGACATCGCGCAGCGCGCCGCCGCGATGCGCGGGACGGGCGAATTGGCGCTGGAAGCCACGCAGCAGGGGACGAGCTTCGCGTCCGCCGTCGCCAAGGCTTGGCCGGGTTTCGACGGCGACGCGCAGATCTATCCCGTCGCCGTCGCGCGCGCGGCGGCGCAAGCCGGCATTCCGTTGCCCGAAGCGCTCGGCGCCTATCTGCACGCCTTCGCCGCGAATATGGTTTCGGCGGCGGTGCGCGCGATTCCGCTGGGGCAGAGCGACGGGCTCGCCGCAATTGCGGGGCTCGAAGCCGCGCTCGAAGCCGCGCGCGATGCGGCGTTGGATCGCGACCTCGACGATGCGGGCTCGGCCGCACCCGCGCTCGACATTCTCTCCTTCCGCCACGAAACCCAATACACGAGGCTTTTCAGATCATGAGCAAGAACACGGGGCCTTTGCGCGTCGGTATCGGCGGGCCGGTGGGATCGGGCAAGACCGCGCTGGTCGACGCGCTGTGCAAGACGATGCGCCAGCGCTGGGACGTCGCCGCGATCACCAACGACATCTATACGAAGGAAGACGCGCTGTTCCTGACGCGCTCCGGGGCACTCGACCCCGACCGCATCGCGGGCGTGGAAACCGGCGGCTGTCCGCACACGGCGATCCGCGAGGACGCGTCGGCCAATCTGGCGGCGGTCGCGGAGATGACGCGGAAATTCCCCGGCCTCGAGCTTCTGTTCGTCGAAAGCGGCGGCGACAATCTCGCCGCCACATTCTCGCCGGAGCTCGCGGACCTGACCATCTACGTGATCGACGTATCGGCGGGCGACAAAATCCCGCGCAAGGGCGGGCCGGGCATCACGCGATCGGACTTGCTGGTGATCAACAAGATCGACCTCGCTCCTTACGTGGGCGCGTCGCTCGAGGTGATGGACCGCGACGCCAAGAAGATGCGCGGAACCCGGCCGTTCTTCTTCACCAATATCCGCGCCGGGAAGGGTGTGACCGAAATCGTCGACTTCATCGCCAAGGCCGGCGGCCTGCCCGCGCGCGCGGCTTGAAAACCGTCGCGGAATGCCGCAAAGGAACGGCCTGAGATAGGAGCCCCCCGAATGTCCGACGCCGCCTCCCGTATCGACGAAACCCGCCTTTGGCAGCGCCATGTCGACATGGCCAAGCTGGGCGGCCTCGCCAAAGGCGGGGTGAACCGTCAGGCACTGTCGGCCGAGGACGCCGCCGCGCGCCGCCTGATCGGCGGCTGGGCGCAAGCGCGCGGCTACGATCTGTTCGGCGATCCGATCGGCAATCTTTATATCCGCCGTGCCGGGACCGAGAACGACGCCGCACCGGTCGTCACCGGCTCGCATATGGACAGCCAGCCCACGGGCGGCAAATACGACGGCATCTATGGCGTGCTGGCGGGGTTCGAAGCGCTGGAAGCGCTCGACGATGCCGGTATCCGCACCAAGCGGCCGGTCCAGGTCGTCGCCTGGATGAACGAGGAAGGCAGCCGCTTCCAGCCGGGCGCGATGGGCTCGTCGGTTTGGTCGGGGCACGACGATCTCGAAAAGATGTTGGGCGTGACTGACCGCGAAGGCGTGGTGCTGCGCGATGCGCTCGCCAAGACGCTGGCCGAAGCGCCGGTGCGCCAGATCGACGGGTTCGACCGGAATTTCCACGCCTATATCGAAGCGCATATCGAACAAGGTCCGCGCTTGGAAGCGGGCGCCAAGACGATCGGCGTCGTCACCGGCATCCAGGGCTCGCAGCGCTACACGCTGGATATCGTGGGCGAGGAAGCCCATGCGGGCACGACGCCTTTGCGCGTGCGCAAGGACGCGCTGAAAAGCGCGGTCGCCATCGTGTCGGCGCTGGAGCGCCACATGCACGATCCGGCGGACGTGGTGCGCTTCACGGTCGGGCGGTTCGAATGCCGCCCCGGCTCGCCCAATACCGTGCCGGGCCATGTGCATTTCACCATCGATTTCCGCCATCCGGATGCGGCGGTGCTCGCGCGTCTGGGCGGCGGCATCGAGGCGGTGGCGAAAGCCGCCGTCGGCCCGTGCAGCGTGACCGTGCAGCGCATCACCGATGTGGCGCCGACAGTGTTCGATCCGCGCATCGTCGATCTGGTGCGTGACAAGGCGAATGCGTTGGGTTTGCCCAATATGGATATGCCGTCGGGTGCGGGTCACGACGCGATGCATGTGGCGCCGTTCTGCCCGGCCGGCATGATCTTCGTGCCGTGCGAGCGGGGCATCAGCCATAACGAAGCCGAGGCGGCGACGCCGTCGGATCTCGCGGCGGGTGCGCGCGTATTGGTCGCGTCGCTCGAAGCGCTCGCGAACGAATAAAGCTTAGAGAATCCCCGCGCGCTTGGCCGGGGCCGCCCCCAACAAGCGATCGGCGGGCAGGCGCAGCGTGACGCAGGCGCCGCCGCCGGCACCCGTGCCGATATTCAGCCGTCCGCCATGCAGTTCGACATAGCGGCGCACGATGGCGAGGCCCAAACCGGTTCCCGGCGTGCGGCGGGCCAGATCGCCCGGCGCCGTGCGCTGGAACTTCTCGTCGAGGCTGCGGATATCGGTGGGCGGGATGCCCGGTCCTTGGTCGGCGACCCACAGCACGACGTCGCCGTCTTGTGCGCGGCCCAGGCCCAGCGTCACCGTGCTGCCCTTGGGCGCGAAATTGATCGCATTGGCGAGCATGTTCAGTACGCATTGCGAGAGTTTGCGCGCATCGCCCGAAATCGCGAGCGGTTCGGGCGGGTGCTGCATCGCGAGCGCCACTTGCGCGTCCTCGGCCTGCGGGCGGACGAGATCGAGTTGCCCGCGCGCCAGCGATCCCAGATCGAGCGCGGCCTCGCTAAGGCGTTCGGCGGTATCGTCGCCGCGCGCGACCTCCAGCAATTCCTCGAAAATGCCCATCAGCAGCTTGGCGCCGGTTTCGATCGATTCCGCGTATTCGCGCTGCTTGTCCGTGGCGGGGCCGCCCACGCCGCGCGCGATCATCTGCGCGAAGCCGAGAATGGCGTTGAGCGGCGTGCGCAATTCGTGGTTCGCGGCGGCGAGGAAATAATCGGTCGCGCGCGAGGCTTGCGTGGTTTGCGGGCGCAAAACGGCGACGTGCCCGTCGCCGCAGCGCATCGAATCGATCGACACGAGGATGAGCTCGCCTCGCGCGTCGGTCAGCGGCAATTCGGCTTCGTTGGCCGCCGACAACGCCGCGATCAAAGACGCTTTTGCCGAATCGTCGGCGGCCAAGGCGGCGATGCTGCCGGGTGCCGTGCCGAACACGCGCACGAACGCGGCGTTGGCGAAAACGATGCGCCGATGCGCGTCGAGCCGTACGACCGGCTCGGTCAGGCGTTCGGCCAGCGCGTCGATCGTCGATTGGAGCTGCGCGGTCATGGCTTGCGCGCCCACAGCAGCGAACCGCCGGCCGGCAGCACGATGCGCGCGGGCTTGTCCAAGCCCGCTTTCGCGAACCAGGCTTCGTATTCCGATTGGGTATAGGCGCGGCCGCGCTCGAACAGGGTCATCAGGGACAAGTTGAAGCTCACCATGTCGTCCGGCGCAAGCCCGTCGTCGTGAAGAACGGCACCCGCGACGATCAGCAATCCGCCCGGCGCCACCGCGCGCGCGAGATTGGCGAGCGCCGTCTCGGCTTCCGCCGGCCCCAAAACCTGCAACAAGGCGCGTGCGACGACGATATCGGCGGGGCCGCCGGGCGGCGGTCCCGCCAGCACATCGCCTTCGCCGATCGCGATGCGATTCGCCAATCCGGCGGCCGCGACAAATTCGCGCGCCACCGGCAAGGCGGGGGCGAGGTCGCTCGCCGTCGCGGTCAAGCCCGGCAAGGCCTTGCACAGCGCGATGGCCACACCCGCCCCGCCGCAGCCCGCGTCGATCAGGCGCTTGGCGCCGGCAAGATCGAAACGCTTGGCGATGTCGCGCCCGGCGGCGAGTGCGGTTTTATGGATGCCGCGCAGGAACGCCTCTTCCGAGTGATCCTGTGCGCCGGAAGGCGACGCTTCGCGCACCGCGCGGGCGAAGTCGAGCCCGCCGCGGAAGAAGCGGCCATAGACCGGCGCGATCGGCCCGATATAGCCGGGTGCCTCGGGCGTGAGATAGGCGGCGGATTCCTCGGTCAGTGCATAGCGGCGCGCGCCGTCGCGAACGAGGAAACCGTAGACGCACAGCGCATCGCACAAGGCGGCGAGGCGCGTTTCGTCCTTCGCGCCGATCGCTGTCGCGATGTCGCGCGCGCGAAGCGGGCCACGGGCAAGTGCCGCGAACAGGTCGAGTTCGAGACCGGCGAGGAAGGCGGCGGCCGGGTAGAATCCGGCGAGCGCGCGCTGGAGCGTGAAGGGCGGGGGCGGCTTCTTCCCGCCCGCGCTCACTTCGTCGCGCGCACGGCCGAAATCTCGTCGCGCAGCTTGTGCACGATATCGACGAATTCCGGCTTGAACGTGTCCTCGAGTTTGCGCGGGCGCGGGAACGGGCTTTCGGTGATCGAGATGATCTTGCCGGGCCGAGCACTCATCATGAACACGCGATCGGCCAGATACACCGCTTCGCGCAAATCGTGGGTGATGAGCATGACGGTGGGGCGCTTCTTGATCCACAGCGTTTGCACGACATCCCACAGCTCCTCGCGCGTGAACGCATCGAGGGCCGCGAAGGGTTCGTCCAGCAACAGCATCTGCGGCGAATGGATCAGCGCGCGGCACAGCGAACCGCGCTGCTGCATGCCGCCCGACAATTGCCAGGGGAATTTGTCTTCGAAGCCTTTGAGGCCGACGGTCGCGAGCAATTCTTTGGCGGCCGCGACGTGCTTCTCGCGGTCGCGGCGGAACGTCTTGGAATGCGGCTCGACGATCTCCATCGGCAGCAGCACATTGTCCATCAGCGTGCGCCAGGGCAGCATGATGGAGTTCTGGAACGCCATGCCGCAGATCTTCAGCGGGCCGGTCACTTCCTCGCCGCCGACGATCACGTTGCCCTTGCTGGCCAAGTGCAAGCCCGAGACGAGCTTCAGCAGCGTCGATTTTCCGCAGCCCGACGGCCCGACGACGGCGACGAACTCGCCCTTGCGGATCTTCAGATCCGCCTGATTGAGGGCGAGCGTATCCCCGTCCTTGGTGCGGTAGACGAGGTCGACCTTGTCGATATCGATGAAGGTGTCGGCTGCGGTCACGGGGTACATCTCCGATGGCCAGGGAAATTTGCCGGTCATAGGAGCAAGGGCTGTGCCGGTCGGGATCGGCCGGGCCGGGTCACGATGCCGGAGTCTCGGTCATGAAATCAAGGATGCTGCTCAACGAATGGGCAGAACGCACTAAACCTAGGCGAAATCGAGCTTACTTGTGGATTTTGCGGCGCGGCATTAGCTTGCCGCCTATTCCCAAAGCGAGGAAATCGATGGGCCATTTGTCCACCCATGTGCTCGACACGTATCACGGCAAGCCGGCCGAAGGTCTCAAGTTCAAGCTGATCCGCAAGACCGGCGACACCGAAACCGTGCTGGTGGACGGCGTGACCGACGCCGACGGCCGCAGCAACAAGCCGCTGCTGCCGGGCGCCGAGTTTCAGGTCGGGCGCTACGAATTCCGTTTCGAGCTCGCCGCGTATTTCCGCGCGAAGGGTGTGCAATTGCCCGAGCCGCCGTTCCTGGACGTGGTGCCGATCGCCTTCGGCATCGCGGAGCCCAACGGCAAGTACCACGTGCCGCTGTTGGCCACGCCGTGGAGCATGTCCACCTATCGAGGGTCTTGAGAAACGCCATGGATCCGCTGCTGCTCGAATGGCTCGATATCCTCGTGCGCTGGACGCATGTCATCACCGGCATCGCCTGGATCGGCGCGTCGTTTTACTTCAACTGGCTTGAGTCGCATTTCCGCCCGCTAGAGACGCCGAAGGATCGCGTCGAAGGCGAGGTGTGGCTCGTCCATGGCGGCGGTTTCTATCGCGTCGAGAAATTCGCCGTGGCGCCGCCCACGCTGCCCAAGGAACTGCACTGGTTCAAATGGGAAGCGGCTTTCACCTGGATCTCGGGCATTCTGCTGCTCGCATTGCTCTACTATGTCGGCTCGACCGGCGATTTCCTGACGATCGCAGCGCTTGCACCCTACGGCATCGGTGCGGCGATCGCCGTGTCGCTCGCCACCATCGCGATCAGCTGGACCGTCTACGATTTGCTGTGGAAAAGCGCTTGGGCCGAGGGCAATCCCGGCGGTGCGATGGCCGTGACCTTCGCGGGGCTGGTGCTCGTGGCGTATGTGCTGTCGCATATCATGACCGCGCACGCCGCCTATATCCATGTGGGTGCCGTCATCGGCACGATCATGACCGCCAATGTGTGGATGATCATCATCCCCAACCAGCGCGAACTGGTCGAAGCAACGGCGGCGGGTACCAAGCCCGAAGGCAAATACGCCAAGCAGGCGAAGTTCCGCTCGCTGCACAACAACTACTTCACGCTGCCCATCGTCTTCATCATGCTGTCGAAGAACTGGGCGTCGACCTGGGGCCACGAGTGGAACTGGGCGATCCTGGCGGGTGTGGCCGTCTGCGGCGTGGCCGTGCGCCACTTCTTCAACCGGCGCAACAAGGGCGGGGCGCGCGAAGCGTTCTGGCTGTTGCCGGCTGCTGCCGTCGGCATGATCGTGCTGTTCTACGTCGTGCGCGGTTAGCGTCGTCCAGCCGTCACGCGGGCGTAATCCCAGCGTCACACGGCGCCGTTAGGACTCCCCGGCAGCGCGCCGCGATTCCCGCGGCGCTTTCCGCCGGGAGAGCTCGATGTCCCTCAAGGATTACGCCACCCTCGCCGCCAAGCCGGAAAACGCCGGCCTGACCTTCGGTGAACTGTACGAAATTTCGGAAGACATTCCGGTCAACCCGTCGGGGAACCCGACGATCGGCGACGTGTTCGCGCAGCGCATGGGCCGCCGCACGATGCTGGGCGGTTTGCTCGCGGGCACGGCGATCGCGACCGTGGCGCCGCAGCTGGCGAACGCGCAATCCGTCGCCGCGGGTTTGCCGGGCGCGACTTTCGCGTTCGACGAAATCAGCCACGGCGTGGACGAGCGCCATCACGTCTCGCCTGGCTACGATGCGGATGTCGTGATCCGCTGGGGCGATCCGCTATTCGCCAATTCGCCGGCCTTCGATCCGGAGCGGCAGACCGGCGCGGCGCAGGCCCTGCAATTCGGCTACAACTGCGACTATATCGGCCTCGCGCCGATGCCCGGCGCGGCCGATACGTCGAGTGCTGCGATCATGTGCGTGAACCACGAATATACCAGCCCGGAAATCATGTTCCGCGGCGTCTCCAATCCGGCGACGGGCCGGGTCGACGCCACGAAGATGACCAAGGAATTCGTCGACGTGGAAATGGCGGCGCACGGCGCGTCGATCGTGGAGATCGCGAAGGGCGCCAACGGCAAATGGAGCTATGTGCGCGGCGGCCGTCACAACCGGCGGATCGATATCAACACGTCGATGCGCATCTCCGGCCCCGCCGCCGGTCACGACCGGCTGAAAACCGCCGCCGATCCGACGGGCCGCGCGGTCAACGGCACGATCAACAATTGCGCGGGCGGCATGACGCCGTGGGGCACCTATCTCACGGCCGAGGAAAACTTCCACGGCTATTTCGGCGGCAAGCTGGCCGAAGGCCATAAGGAAGCGGCGAATCACCGCCGCTATGGCGTGCCGGGCGGCTGGTACAATTGGGCGGCCCATTACGATCGCTTCGATCTGGCGAAGGAACCCAACGAACCCAACCGTCACGGCTGGGTCGTCGAGATCGATCCCTACGATCCCACGTCGACGCCGATCAAACGCACGGCTTTGGGCCGCACGAAGCACGAAGGCGCGGAAACGATCGTCGCGCGCGACGGCCGCGTGGTGCTGTATTCGGGCGACGACGAGCGTTTCGAATACGCATTCAAATTCGTCACGGCCGGCCGCTTCAACCCGAACGACCGCGCGGCGAACCGCGATTTGCTGGATGCGGGCACGCTTTACGTCGCGAAGTTCAACGCCGACGGTTCGGGCGAATGGCTGCCGCTGGTGCACGGGCAAGGCCCGCTCACCGAAGCGAATGGCTTCGCGAGCCAGGCGGACGTGTTGATCGAAGCGCGCCGCGCGGGCGATGTGCTCGGCGCGACCAAGATGGATCGCCCGGAGGATTTCGAGCCCAACAAGCGGACCGGCAAGGTCTATCTGACGCTGACCAACAACTCGAACCGCAAGACCGATCAGGTCGATGCGGTGAACCCGCGCGCCGAAAACAATTGGGGGCAGGTGGTGGAGATCACCGAAGCGGGCGACGATCACACCGCCACGCGCTTCCGCTGGGACTTGCTCGTCGTGTGCGGCAACCCCGCCAAGCCGGAACAGAAGGCGATGTACAATCCGGCGACGACCGCGAACGGGTGGTTCGCGTGCCCCGACAACATGTCGATCGATCCCGCCGGGCGTCTGTGGGTCGGCACCGACCAGGGGACTGCCTGGAAGGCCGCGTCGGGTACGGCCGACGGCGTTTGGGCGGTGGAAACGACGGGCGCGCTGCGCGGCACGTCGAAAATGTTTTTCCGCGCGCCGGTCGGCGCGGAGATTTGCGGGATGAACTTCACCTCCGACGGCCGCGCGATGACCGTCGCGGTGCAGCACCCGGCAACCGATGGCGCCAAGGAATACGCGCCGTTCGGCCGCCACCCGACCTTCGACGACATGCCGACGCGTTGGCCCGATTTCCAGGCCAACATGCCGGCGCGCCCGTCGGTGGTCATGATCACCAAGCGCGATGGCGGCGTCATCGGCGGCTGATCGGCTGCAACACGTCAATACGCAGCGGCGCCGGAGTTTTCCGGCGCCGCTTTCGTTTCAAGATACCGCGCTACGTCGGATTTCGCGGTCGGATCAGCGGTTTGGGAGAATTTTTACCGCATCTTGAAACGGCGCGATGGCGGCCGACATTTAGGAAGTTCGATAACGACCGGAATGCGGAGAACGCCCATGGAGACGCTGTTGCGATCCGACGACCATGCCCCTGCCGACGGCGAGCGGATCGCCAGCGACAAGCCGACGCGCGCGGAAGCCGAAGCGGCGGTGCGCACGCTGCTGCGCTGGACCGGCGACGATCCGGCGCGCGAAGGCTTGGTCGATACGCCCGCGCGCGTCGTGCGCGCCTACGAGGAATTCTTCCAGGGCTACGACAGCGATCCGATCGACATTCTGCAGCGCACCTTCGAGGAGACCGACGGCTACGACGAAATGGTGCTGCTGCGCGACGTGTCGTTCGAAAGCCATTGCGAGCATCATATGGTGCCGATCGTCGGCAAGGCGCATATCGCCTATCTGCCGAACAAGCGCGTCGTGGGGATTTCCAAGCTCGCGCGCGTGCTGGACATCTACGCCAAGCGGCTTCAGATCCAGGAGAAGTTGACGGCGCAGATCGCCAACGCCGTGCAGGACGTTCTCCAGCCCAAGGGTGTCGCCGTGCTGATCGAAGCCCAGCACCAATGCATGACCACGCGCGGCGTGCACAAGGCGGGCGTGTCGATGGTGACCAGCCGCATGCTGGGCGCCTTCCGCACCAACGCGTCCACCCGGCGCGAATTCATGGCCATGGTCGGGCGCGGCTGACGCGCGGGACATATCGCGACGGGGCGGCTATTCTGGCCGCCCATGAGCACACTCGAGTCAGAAGGCGCGTCGGCCGCCGTCTCGCAGGCGCGCCGGAATCTGACCGCGATCGGCCTGATCGTCGCGATGACGGTCTCTTTCGCGCTTTTGGACGCGACCGCGAAATACGCGACCCAGTTCTTCGATCCCTTCCAGATCGTCTGGGGACGCTATCTTTTTCACTTTCTTCTGCTGATGCCGATCTTGCTGCGCAAAGGCCCCGTCCAGGCCTTTGCCAGCGCCCGGCCCGGACTCAACATCGCGCGCGGGCTGATGCTGTGCGTCATCACGCTGCTGTTCTTCTCGTCAATCAAATATCTGCCGCTGGTTGACGCGCAGGCGATCTCGTTCATCACGCCGTTGACCATCGTGGCGATCGCGCATTTCGTGCTCGGCCAGAAGGTCGGCCCGCGCCGCTGGGCGGCCGTCGCGGTCGGTTTCGTGGGCGTGCTGATCGTCATCCGCCCGACCGGCGACATGCATTGGGCGGCGCTGCTGTGCCTTGGCATGGCGTTGACGAACGCGGTCTACCACCTGGCAACGCGCTCGCTGGCGCGGACCGAATCCTCGCGCGTCCAGCTGCTCTATGCGGGGCTGACCGGCACGCTGGTGTTCTCGTTGCTCGTGCCGTTCGTCTGGGTCACGCCCGATCTCGAAGGCTGGCTGATGCTGATGGCGATGGGCGCCTTCGGCGCCGCCGGCCATTATCTTCTGGGCGAAGCCTATGCGCGCGCGCAGCCCGCGATCCTCGCACCCTTCACGTATACTCAGATCATATGGGCGGGCGGGTTGGGCGCGTTGTTCTTCGGCCATGTGCCCGACGGCTGGACGCTATTCGGCGCGGCCATCGTCGTGGGCGCCGGGCTCTATGTTTTTTATCGCGAGCGCGCGGTGGCGCGCGCGGGAAAATGATCCGCGCGGTGTTCGCGGCCTTGGCGCTGCTGATCGCGTCGCCCGCCGCCGCGCAAAGCCCGACCGACGACGCGGCCGCGTTCGAACGCGGGCTCGAATCCTATTTCGCCGGCGATCCTGAATCGGCGTGGTTCTTCTGGCTGGGCCCCGCCGAGCGCGGGCATGTCGGCGCGCAGTTTTCGCTCGGCAATCTCTATCGCCAGGGCGAAGGCGTCCCCGCCGATGCCGTACAGGCGGCACAATGGTTCGCGCGCGCCGCTGCTGCGGGCCATGCGCACGCCAAGCTCAATTACGCGCTGATGCTCGATGCCGGCTTGGGGGTCGCGCGCAATTCGGCCGCTGCCTATATCGAGGCGATCCGCGCGGCCCAGTCGCTCGACGGCGACGATCGCCGCCAGGCGCGCGAAATCGCCGCGACCATCGCGCGCCGTTTGACGCCCGACGAGGCCGAGCGCGCCCGCAAGCAATTGATGGAAGGTTCGGGACCGCGCCGTTGACCTGCGGCCGGCGGAACTACTTCTTGTCTTTCTTCACCTTCGCAGCGCCCTTATCGGCGCTTTTGCCTTTGGCGTCGGTCGCGTCACGGCGCTGCTGGTTCTGATCGCGAACCTGGCTCGCGCGCTCGGCGCCGCGCGTTTCGCCGCCTTGGTTCGAGCGGCTCGGCGACGACTGCGCGAAGGCGCCGCCGCTTACGACGGTAAGCAGGACGGCGGCGAATACGATTCCAAGGCGTTTCATGGCGGTCGCTCCCATATTGATTTATTTGCCGGCGAAGTTCGCTTTGCGTTTTTCAAGGAAGGCGCCCACGCCTTCCTTGAAATCGGCCGTGCCCCACAACGCGGCGATCGCTTTGCGCTCGTAAGCGAGGCCGGTTTCGAGCGGCGTATCGCGCGCGGCGAGCACCAATTCTTTGGCGAGGCGTGCCGCAAGCGGCGCCTTCTGTGCGATTTTCGCCGCGATCTCGACGGCGCGCAATTGGGCATCGTCGGCGATCTCGGCAACGAGTCCGGCAGCGAGTGCGGTTTGCGCGTCGGCAAATTCTCCGGTGAGGATGAGTTTCATCGCCAGCTGCTGGCCCGCGATGCGCGTCAAACGCTGCGTGCCGCCGCCGCCGGGAATGAAACCGAGATTGATCTCGGGCAGCCCCAATTGCGCGCCGGGGCCCGCGATGGCGATATCCGCGTGAAGGGCGAGCTCGAGCCCGCCGCCCAGCGCATAACCGTCGATCGCCGCGACGAGGGGCTTGGCAAAGCGCCGGATGCGGCCCCACAGGGCCGTGCGCGCGTCGAGCAAGCCGGTCACTGTGTCGCGCGTGGCGAGTTCCTTGATGTCCGCACCCGCCGCGAAAACCTTGGCACCGCCGGTCAGCACCACTGCGCGCACATTGGCGTCGTCGTTCGCGGCTTCGAGCGCTTCGGCCAACGCGGCCAGCAGCGGAGAGGAAAGGGCGTTGCGCGCCTCGGGCCGGTTCAGCGTCAGCCGGCGGACATAAGGGGCGGGTTCGTCGATCAGCAGGATTTCGTCGGTCATGGCGGCGATTTTAGCAAAAAAATATCCCCGCCGGGCGGGACCCGGCGGGGACGGATCGAATACCGATCGTGCGGCGCCGCGTTAGCGGCGTTCCGGCACCCGCGCCACTATGGAGATAATGGCGCTGCGGATATGGGCTTTGGCCCCATCCGAAGCGGCACTTGCCGGCGTGTGGCCAGCGTTGAACGATCCTTGTTTCACGGATCACCTCCTTTCGTGGCGGCGACCGGCGGCGTTCCCGCGCCACCCGTCGTAGGTCGCCGGAAGGGCGCGTAAGGCGCGCCCGCCTTGCCCCCCGGAACCGCGGCTACCCCGCGACTCGAAACGGAAGGCCATCGACGCGCGAAGTGTGAATCACGCGGAGTCGTCCGGTCAAGGTTTTCCACAGGGGCGTCCGTGACGCCCGCGTGAAATCGTCAAATTTTGCCGGCGGCCTGCTGGCGCAGCTTGAAGCGCTGGATCTTACCCGTTTCGGTGCGCGGCAACGCATCGACGAACTCGACGGCGCGCGGATACTTATACGGCGCGATCGTCGCCTTGACGTGATCTTGCAGCGCCTTGATCGTGTCGGGGCCCGCATCCTTCATGTCGCGCAGCACGACATAGGCTTTGACGATCATGCCGCGATCATGGTCGGGGGCGGCGACGACGGCACATTCCTTGACCTTGGCGTGTTCGAGCAACGCGCCTTCGACCTCGGGGCCGGAGACGTTGTAGCCCGCCGTCACGATCATGTCGTCGGTGCGCGCCTGGTACCAGAAATAGCCGTTCTCATCCATGCGATAGGCATCGCCGGTCAGGTTCCAGCCCTTCTGCACATAGGCTTTCTGGCGTTCCGGATCGGCGAGATAGCGGCAGCCCGTCGCGCCGCGAATGGCCAGGCGGCCCACTTCGCCCGGCGGCAATTCCTTGCCGTCGTCGTCGAGGATGCAGGCAGTGTAGCCGGGGATCGCCTTGCCGGTGGCGCCGGGGATGATGTCTTCCTGGCGCGCGGAGACGAAGATATGCAGCATCTCGGTGGCACCCAGACCGTCGAACAACTTGATCCCGGTGAAATCGTGCCACGCTTCGAAGATCGGCTTGGGCAGAAATTCGCCCGCCGACACCGCTTTGGTCAGGCTGGCGAAGGCCGATTTGGGCGCGTTGTCCGCCATCACGCGATAGGCGGTCGGGGCGGTGAACAGGATCGTCGCCTTATGGTCCTGCACGATCTGCGGCAGCGCGTCGGGCGAGCCTTTTTCGACCAGTGCCGTCGAAGCGCCGAAGCGCATCGGGAAGGTGACGAGACCGCCCAAGCCGAAGGTGAAGGCGAGCGGCGGCGAGCCCGTGAAGATATCGTCGGCGTTGGGCTGCAAAATATAACGCGGGAACGCGTCGCAGATCGCGAGGATATCGCGATGGAAATGCATCGTGCCCTTCGCGTTGCCCGTGGTGCCCGAGGTGAACGCGATCAGGGCCACGTCGGTCAGCGAGGTCGGGCAATTGTCGAAGCCTTGGGGCTTCTTCGCCATACGCGCTTCGATGCCGTCGGCGGCGTCGGTGTTGAAATAGAGGATATCCTTGCAGGTCGGCGCCGCGTCCTTCGCCTTCTCCATATCCTCGGCCAGGCGCGCATCGCACAGCGACAGCGCGATCTTCGCCTTGTCGATGATCTGGACGAGCTCGCGCGAACGCAGCAGCGGCATCGTCGTGACCGCGATCCCGCCGGCTTTGATGATCGCGAACCAGCACGCGACCATCATCGGATTGTTGGCCGAGCGCAGCAGCACGCGGTTGCCGGGCTTCAACCCCGCATCTTCGGTCAGCACGCGCGCAATGGCGTTGGCGCGGGTCAGCAGATCGGCGTAAGTCCACACATCCTTGCCGAAACGAATGCAGGCGCGCCCGCCCCAGCCGCGCGCGACGGCCTTGTCGAGCAGTTCCACGCCCGCATTGCAGCGCTGCGGGTAGTAGAACTCCGGCAATGCGAAGAACATCTCCGGCCATTCGCTGAGCGGGGGCAGATTGTCCCGCGCGAAACTGTCGACATGGGCGGTGAAGGGCAGGATGAGCTCAGGCATGGGCGGTCTCGTCGTAAGCGGGGATCGGCAATTCGATACGGATGGTTTGCGATGGCGGCGAGCTGTGGCCCGACGCGTCATAGGCTTTGACGTGATAGGCGTAGGACAAGCCGCCGAGCACCATGCGATCGACGAATTTGGTGCCCTTCACCGCTTCGACGATGCGCGGGTTGCCGTCGGCCTCGACGCGATAGACGTCATAGCCGGTCGCCGCACCCGTCGCGCGTTTCCACGAAAGCTTGACCGCACCGTTTTCGAATTTCGCGGTCAGGCCCGCATCGCCGTCCGGCCAAGCGGGGGCTTCGGCGCGCATGTCTTCGTGCGGCGCTTGCTCGACGCCCTTGGGCCACAGGAAACAGGCGACGAGTTTGAAATTCTCGTCGAGCTGTTTGCAGACATTGCAGTAGATGCAGCGCACGATCGACTGTTCCCGTTTGGACGCGACCTTGCGCACCCAATCGGGATCCGCCAGCAATTGCCGGGCCATGCCGATCATGTCGGCCTTTCCGTCCTGCAGAAGGCGTTCGGCGTCGGCGGGCTCGCTGATCTTGCCTGCGGAAATCACCGGCACGTCGAAACCGTTCGCGTTGATGAATTCCTTGATCGACGCGGCGAGATGCACATGCGGCATCGGCGGATATTGCTCGCCCGGCATGCAGCGATCGCCCGAATAGCCGGTGTAGGGATAAAGCGCTTCGCCTTCCTTGTGAACGGCATCTTCGAATTTGCCGCCGACCGACAGCGAAATGTAGTTCACGCCCAATTGCGCCATGCGTAACGCGATGCGCTGCGAATCCGGCAGCGCGTAGCCGTCCTTGATCGCTTCTTCCGCCAGGAAGCGCACGCCGACGGGCCAGTCATTGCCGACACGTTTGCGCACTTCTGTCATCACGCGGCCGAACATGCGCAGACGGCCTTCCAGCGTGCGGCCGTCATATTCGTCGCGGCGCGGGTTGCGGCGCGACAGGAAGGACGACAGCGTATAGGCATGCGCCGAATGCAGTTCGACGCCGTCATAGCCCGCTTCGCGCGCGCGCGCGGCGGCGGTGCCGAAATCCTCGACGATCTTGTCGATATCCTGCGGCGACAGCATGTCGAGCGTCTGGCGCCAGCCCGAGCGCGCGACTTTCATGAAATGGATGATCTGCGGCACGATCATCGACGGGCCGGCGTCTTTGACTTGCTTCACCATCTCGCGATGGCCGGCGACAAAATCGTCACGCGACAGGCGCAGCAACGGACCAGACTTGGATTCATGGATCGCCGTCGCCTCGACGACGATCAGGCCGACATGGCCTTCGGCGTAGCGCACATAGCGGTCGATGATGCCTTGATTGACGAACCCATCCTCGCCCGACAGGCGCGTGACCATCGCGGGCACCGCGATACGGTTGGGGGCGATGGCGGTGCCGATACGGATGGGTTCGAGAATCTTCACGTGCCGGGCTCCGACAAAATCTGGCTGGCGATGACGAGCTTCTGGATCTCGCTCGCCCCTTCGTAAATCCGCAGCGCGCGTACTTCGCGATACAGGCGCTCGACGACGGCGCCCGCGACCACGCCCTGGCCGCCATGAAGCTGCACGGCGCGGTCGACCACGCGCTGCGCCATCTCGGTCGCGAAGAACTTGGCCATCGACGCCTCGCGCGTGATGCGCGGCGCGCCGTTATCCTTGGTCCAGGCGGCGCGATAGATGAGCAACGCGGCCGCGTCGATTTCGGTCGCCGCCTCGGCCAAAGCCGCTTGCGTAAGCTGCATGTCCGAGAGTGCGGCGCCGAAAACCTTGCGCGATTTCGAGAAGGCGATCGCTTCGTCGAGCGCGCGGCGCGCGAAACCCAAAGCCGCCGCGCCGACGGTGGAGCGGAACACGTCCAGCGTCGACATCGCGATTTTGAAGCCGTCGCCGGGCTTGCCCAGCAAAGCGCTCGGCTCGACGCGGCAATTGTCGAAACGCAACGTCGCCAGTGGATGCGGGGCCGACACGTCGATCCGCGCTTCGACGATCAAGCCCGGCGCATCGGCGGGCACGACGAAGGCGGACAGGCCCTTCGCCCCCGGCGCTTCGCCGGTACGCGCGAACACCACGTATTGTCCCGCGATGCCGCCATTGGAAATCCAGGTCTTCCGGCCGTTCAGGCGCCAGCCGTCGCCGTCCTTCGTGGCGGTGGTGCGTAAGGCCGCGACATCCGATCCGCCTTCGGGCTCCGACATCGCGAAGGCGCCCAGGCTTTTGCCCGAACGTACGGCCGGCAGCCATTGGGCTTTCTGTTCGGGCGTGCCGAACAGCACGATGGAGCCCGTGCCCAGGCCCTGCATCGCGAAGGCGAAATCGGCGAGGCCGGAATGATAGGCGAGGGTTTCGCGCGCCAAGCACAATGTGCGCACGTCGTGCGAAGCTTCGGGCACGGCGGCGTCGAGGAACTTCTCCGCCGCCAGCATCGAAACGAAATTCTTGGTCGTCGCGTCGGCGTCGTGCTCGTCATGCGCCAGCGGTTCGACCTTCGCTTTGCCGAAAGCCGACAGGCGCGCGGCGAAATCGCGATGCTTCGTCTCGAAAAACGGCCAGGACAGGAACGAACGATCGGCCATCAATTGCCCTCGAAAACCGGCTTCTGCTTGGCGACGAAGGCGCGGTAGGCGCGCTCGAAATCCTTCGTCTCCATGCAGATCGCCTGCGCTTGCGCTTCGGCTTCGATCGCCTGATCGACGCCCATATTCCATTCGTGGTCGATGGCCTTCTTGGTCATCGAATGGGCGAAGGTCGGGCCGTTTGCCAGATCGCGCGCCCAGGCTTTCGCGGAATTCTCGAGTTCGGCGGGCGGCACGAGCTTATTGAAGAAACCCCAGCGTTCGCCTTCCTCGGCCGACATCGAGCGGCCGGTGAACAGCAATTCGGCGGCGCGCCCCTGGCCGATGATGCGCGGCAGGATGGCGCAAGCGCCCATATCGCAGCCCGCAAGGCCGACGCGCGTGAACAGATACGCGACCTTGGCGTTGGGCGTGCCGACGCGCAGATCGACCGCCATCGCGATGGCCGCACCGGCACCCGCGCAAATGCCGTCGATGCCCGCGATCACCACCTGCGGGCAGGCGCGGATCGCCTTCACCAGATCGCCGGTCATGCGCGTGAAGCGCAGAAGATCGGGCATTTCCATGCCGACCAGCGGGCCGATGATCTCGTGCACGTCGCCGCCCGAGCAGAAATTGCCGCCGGCCCCCGTGATGACCACAGATTTGATCTGGTCGACATAGCAAAGGTCGCGGAATAGGTCGCGCAGCTCGGCGTAGCTTTCAAAGGTCAGCGGGTTTTTCTTTTCCGGCCGGTTCAGCACGATGTGTGCAACCTTGCCGTCGACCGACCAGCCGAAATGTTTGGGCACGAAGCGCGCGGCGTCGTAGCGGGTCAACATTATGCGGCTTCCTTGCCGCCGCGCTCGGCGGCTTTGGCGGATTGCTTGAGTTTGGCCAGCAATTCGAGCAGGCGCTTGAGATCGTTGCGGTCGAGGCCCGCGAAGGCTTCGTCGATCCAGCGTTCGTGTTCGGGCAGCATCGCTTCGAAGCCGCGCTTGCCGGCTTGCGTCAGGCGCACGCGCGATTGGCGGCGATCGGCGGCGGATGTCGTGCGGCGCACCAGTCCTTCGCCGACCAAGGCTTCGACCAGGCCGGTGACGTTGCCCGCCGACACCATCATCGCGCGCGAAAGATCGCCCATCGTCAGGCCGTCCTCGCCCGCGCGGTGCAGCTGCGACAGCAGATCGAACCGCGGCAGGGTGATGTTCCAGGTTTCGCGAAGGCCGCCACGCACGCGCGATTCGATAAGGTTGGCGCAGGTCAGCAAGCGCAGCCAGGCGCGCAGCTGCAGATGGTCGGAATCTTCGTGCCCGCGTTCGCGATCCATCAGATTTCTCCCGCCGCGATCGGAATGGCGGCACCCGTCACCGACGCGGCTTCGTCGTGCGCCAGCCATGCCACACAGGCCGCGACTTCCTCGGGCTTGATCAGGCGGCCCATCGGGTTCGCGGCGGCGAAGCCGGTTTTGACGTCTTCGCCCGCCTTGCCGGTCTTGGCGGCGACGCGGGCGGCGGCGTCGGCCAGCATCGGCGTGTCGGTATAGCCGGGGCAAACCGCGTTAATGGTGACGCCGCTGCGCGCGTATTCGGCCGCGAGCGCTTTGGTGAGGCCGACGAGCCCGTGTTTCGCGGCCGTATAGGCCGAGACATAGGCGTAGCCTTTGAGGCCCGCGGTCGAAGCGACATTGATCACGCGACCCCAGCCATCGGCGGCCATCGCCGGAATGGCGAGACGGCAGGCGGTGTATGCGGCGGTGAGATTGAGATTGAGCATCCGCGCCCACATCTCGGGATCGGTGCGCGCGAAGGGGGCCGTTTCGGCGTGGCCCGCGTTGTTCACCAGAATATCGACATGCTGGTGCCCGGCGGCGGTGGCGAAGGCGTGGCCCAGGGCCGTCGCATCCGTCACGTCGCAGGCGATGGCTTCCGCGCCCAATTCGGCGGCGAGCGGGGCCAGATGCGTGGCATTGCGCGCGATCAGCGTGAGTCGCGCGCCGTCGGCATGAAGCGCGCGGGCGATGGCGGCACCGATGCCGCGCGACGCGCCGGTCACCAGCGCATGGCAGCCCGCAAGCGGACGATGGGCGTCGAGATCGACTTGGTTTTCGCGCGACAATCCGGCCTCCCCAGGCGAGATACTTTAAGTCTAAAGTATCTGACCGGGGAAGCGCAAGGCGCGTCAGCGCGCCGGGACGAGACGAGCGAAAACGCCGTCGCGCGAATCGCTGACGAAATAGACGTAACCGTCGGGCCCGACACGCACATCGCGAATACGCCCGGCCGCACTTTCGGCGAGCTTCTGTTCGCCCGTGACGCGGCCGTCGCGGATCGTCACGCGGCGGATCGCGCCTTCGCGCAGCATGCCAACCAGCAAATCGCCGCGCCAGGCGGGGAAGGCGTCGCCGCGATAGATCGCGAGTCCCGACGTGGCGGGCGAGGTCGGGCCCCAGGTGTGGATCGGCGCTTCCATGCCCGGTTTCGCCGTGCCTTCGCCGATTTGCGCGCCCGAGCCGTATTGGCGGCCATGCGTGACGACCGGCCAGCCGTAATTGAGGCTGGGCTTGACGATGTTGATCTCGTCGCCGCCTTGCGGCCCGTGCTCGACGCTCCACAGCGTCGTGCCGTCGAAGGCGAGACCCTGCGGATTGCGATGGCCGTAGGAAAAGATCTCCGGCCGATAGCCGCCGCGATCGAGGAACGGATTGCCGGGCGCGGGCTTGCCGTCGCGCGCGAGGCGCAGCACCTTGCCCGCCAGATCGTCGGTGCGTTGCGCGCGCGGATCGTTCCCGCGATCGCCCGTCGTCATGTAGAGGAAACCGTCCGCGCCGAAAGCGAGGCGCGAGCCGAAATGCCGCCCGCCCGATCCCGCCGGCGTGGCGTCGAGCAACATCGCGACATTGCTCAAACGCCCGTCGGCATAACGCGCGCGCATCAGGCGCGTGAGCGCGCCGCCCTCGGCCTCTGCGGCCATCGTCAGGTAGATTTCGCCGGTCGTCGCGAAATCGGGGGCGAGGGCGATATCGAGCAAGCCGCCTTGGCCGCTCGCATAGACTTGCGGCATGCCGGCGACGGGCTCGGCGCGCAACGCGCCGTTCGTGTAGAGCCGCAAACGGCCGGGGCGCTCGGTGATCAGCGCGTCGCCGTTCGGCAGGAAGGCGACGGCCCAGGGATTTTCGAGCCCGCGCGCCAGCGTTTCGACGCGATAATCCTGCGCGGCGGCGGGGGCCGCGAGCAGCGCCAAAAATACAAATAGAAAACGCATTTACGCCTCCACCGTTCCGAAAGAAGGGTGGGGCGACGCGCCGTTCAGTTCAAGGGCGTTAGAACGCCTTGAACGTTATCAGCGTGAATGTGTCCTTCACGCCGGGAATTTTCTGGATGCCCATCACGAAATGGCCGGGGTCCATGTCGTCCGGCAAGTAGCATTTCAGATGCAGATCGTACTGGCCCGAGATCGAATAGACCTCGGAGACCTGTTCGGTCTCCATCGCGCGCTCGGCCACGTCGTAGGCGTGACCGAGTTCGCATTTCACCATGATGAAGATCGTCTGCATGGGCGAAGCACTCCCTCGCCGATCAGTTAACCCGCCGCGCGCCGTCCGCGCAACAGGAAGGCGGGCACGCCGCCGTCGTCGAAGCCGCGCCCCAGGCCTTCGGGCAGCGGGGCATGGCGCTCGTTGCCGACGCTGTCGCCCGGCGTGCGCTCGTGATGGACGCGTTCCTGATGCGATTGGCGCTCTTGCCGGCGCGGCTGGCGCTGGCGCGGGGCCGGCGCTTGCGGTGCCGCCGCCGGCACGAAATCGACCACCGGGGCGGGTTCCGCCACGGCCATTTCCGCCACGACGGCGACCGGCGCTTCGGCCGCGAAGGGCAGTTCGGCCGCCGTTTCGGGTGCCGGGGCATCTTCGCGATGCGGGCGGCGCGAACGCCCCCCGCGATCGCGGCCGCCACGCCCGCCGCGCGAACGGGATTCGCGCTCGGGCCGCGGGGCGTCGCCTTCGGCATCGCCGCCGGTCGGCGCTTCGAAACCTTCCAGCACGATCGGCGGGATCGGCTTCTTGATCAGTGATTCGATCGCGCGCACGAACTTCGCATCGTCGCGCGTGGCGATCGTGTAGGCGATGCCCGAACGGCCCGCGCGGCCGGTGCGGCCGATGCGGTGCACGTAATCCTCGGCGTTGATCGGCACGTCGAAATTGAACACATGCGACAAGCCGCCGATATCGAGGCCGCGTGCGGCGACGTCGGAGCAAACGAGGATCTGGATCTCTTCGCGCTTGAACCCGTCGAGCGTTTCCATGCGCGTCGTCTGATCCATGTCGCCGTGCAGCGCGCCGACATTGAAGCCGTGGCGCTTGAGCGACTTCCACAGAATGTCGACGTCGCGCTTGCGGTTGCAGAACACGAGCGCGTTCTTGATCTGCTGCGCGCCGATCAGGCGGCGCAGCGTTTCGCGCTTCTCGCGCTCGGCGACCGTGACGATGCCTTGCGTCACCGTGTCGGCCGTTGCGGCCGGGGCCGAGACCGCGACTTCTTTCGGGTTGTTGAGGAACTTGTCGGCGAGGCGCTTGATTTCCGGCGCCATGGTCGCAGAGAAGAACAGCGTCTGGCGCAGCGGGGGCAGCAGCGACACGATGCGCTCGACATCGGGGATGAAGCCCATGTCGAGCATGCGGTCGGCTTCGTCGATCACCAGCAGCTTGGTGTCGTGCATCAGGATGCGGCCGCGATCGAACAGATCGAGCAGGCGGCCCGGCGTGGCGATCAGCACGTCGACGCCGCGTTCCAGCGCCTTTTGTTGATCGTCCATCGATACGCCGCCGATCAGCAGCGCCTTCGTCAGCTTCAGGTACTTGCCGTATTTGTCGAAATTCTCGGCGACCTGGGCGGCGAGTTCGCGCGTCGGTTCCAGGATCAGCGAGCGCGGCATACGCGCCTTGGCGCGGCCTTGGCTCAGCGCGTCGATCATCGGCAGCACGAAGCTTGCCGTTTTTCCCGTGCCGGTCTGGGCACAGCCCAAAACGTCGCGGCCCATCTGGACGTAGGGAATCGCTTTTTCTTGGATCGGGGTGGGGGTCGTATACCCCGCATCTTTGATCGCGTTCAGAACGGGCTCGGAGAGCCCCAAATCTTCGAAAGTCATTACTCCGGTCTTCGTTTCGGTTGGCGCCGCATTCGTCTTTGGCAGCGCGACCTCCCGGTGGCATCCCGGGCGGCGGGTCCCGCCGATCGGGACCCCATAGGGAAGGCGCAAGGTACGGCGCCTTTTCGCAGTCGCGGTAAAACCCCGCGGAACGGTAGGAAACTATGGATTTATGGCGAAAAGTCAAGGTTCCGGCTAAGGGTTACGCATGATTATGGACGCTGCCAAAGCCCAATTGCTGGTCGTCGACGTGCAGGAACGTCTGCTGCCGGCGATGGCCGAACCCGATCTTGTGACCGGCGGATGCGCCAAATTGGTGACCGCCGCCAAGCGCTGCGTTCCGTGTGGTTCGGACAATATCCGAAGGGCCTGGGACCGACCGCCGCGGCGTTGAAGGACGCAGGCCCGGTATGCGCCAAGCTTACGTTCTCGTGCGCGGACGACGAAGGCATTGCCCGCGCAATCGAGGGCAATAACCGCCCGCTTCTCGTGATCTGCGGAATCGAGGCGCATGTCTGTGTCCTGCAATCGGCCCTCGGATTCAAAGCCAAAGGCTACGACGTCGCGGTCGTGTGGGATGCGATTTCGTCGCGCAAACTTGCCGACAAGGAACTGGCCGCGCATCGATTGCGCGCCGAAGGCGTGTCGATCGTCAATGTCGAGATGACGATCTTCGAATGGCTGCACGCGGCGGGCACGCCGCAATTCAAAGAACTTTCGGCGCTGATCAAATGAGCAAGATCCCCCTCGTTCTTCTGCCCGGTCTGCTTTGCGATCAAGCGCTGTGGCAAAAACAGATCGACGCGCTGTCGGATATCGCCGAATGCCAGGTCGCCGATCTCACGCAGCACGACACGCTCGCCGGCATGGCCGATCACGTGCTGGCCAACGCGCCCGCGAAATTCGCGCTCGCGGGCTTGTCGATGGGCGGCTATCTGTCGTTCGAGATTTTGCGCCGGGCGCGCGAGCGCGTGCTGCGCGTGGCGTTGATCGACACTTCCGCGCGCGCCGATACGCCCGCGCAGAACCGGAACCGCAAGATGTTCGTGGCGCATGCCAAGCGCGGCAAGTTCAAGGGCGTCACGCCGCAGCTCATCCATAATTGGGTCAGCCCCAAATCCTCGGCGCGCGATCCTGGCATCATCGACGCGGTGCAGGCGATGACGCTGCGCGTGGGGCCCGACGCCTTCTGCCGCCAGCAAGCGGCGATCATGGAACGGCCGGACTCGCGCCCCCAATTGCCGCTGATCCAATGCCACGCGCTGGTGCTGTGCGGGCGCGAGGATCAGGCCACACCGCTGGAGTTGAGCCGCGAGATGGCGGCGGATATTCCGGCGGCGCAGCTGGTCGTGCTGGAAGATTGCGGCCATCTCGCGACGATGGAAAAGCCCGACGAAACATCCGCCGCGATGCGCCGCTGGCTGCTGGCGGAATGACCGCCGCCTAAACGAGCTTCGTCATCACGATCTTTTTATATGCCGGGCGGTCCTGCAGGCGCGCGTACCACGCCATCAGATACGGCTGCGCGGGGCGCTGCTCGACTAGATTGACGTAGCGCCACACCCATTGGCCCAGCGCGATATCGGCGAGGGTGAACGCGTCGCCGACGATATAGGCCTTGCCCTTCAATTGCGCGTCGAGCAGCCCGGCGGCATCGCGCGAGGCTTGGCACGCGGCGGCCAGTGCTGCCGGGTTTTTCTCCTCCGGCTTCGCACGCAGGGTTTGATAGAGCACGGTGGTCGCTGCGGGCGCGATCGTGCAAGCCTGCCAATCCATCCAGCGATCGGCGTCGGCGCGCACGCGCAGATCGCCGGGCCATAGCGTGCCCGATGCGTGCTTGGCGCCGAGATAGCGCAGGATCGCGTTCGACTCCCACAGCGTGAAACCGTCGGGCTCGACCAGCGTGGGGATCTTGCCCGTGGGATTGACGCGCTTGTAGTCGTCGGTGCCGGCCTTGCCCGGCGGTACGTCATGCGCCGTGCAATAAGGCAGGCCCAGCTCCTCGCACAGCCAAAGCACTTTCTGGACGTTGGACGACGAAGCGCGGCCGTAGATCTCGAGCATATCGGTTCCGTTCAAGCGGCTTGGGGCAAACGCAGTTCAAGGCGGCGCACGTCGATCTTGCCGTGATCGGCGATCAACAGCGAGGCTTCGGGCACCGACGTCCAATGCGATGTGTCGGTGTCGAGCGGCTCCGACAATACCAGCACCGAGTCCGCGCCGCTCTGGTCGCCCGCGCAGTCGCCGCCGACGGCCGCGCGCACGCCCGTGCCGCAGCCGTAGAACAGCGTGGGCGACTTGGCGTCGGTCGAATAGCGCGCGGCATAGACGCGCCGCCCGTCGGTGAACGCCGCCGTGAAGCGGAACGGGTCGGCGCAGCCCGCCGCGCGATGCGCAGCCGTCACGTGTTCCAGCGTACGCGCGATCGCGGCCTCGGGATCGCGTTCCAGCCCATAGGTCAGCATCAGCAGGAAAATCGTTTCGCTGTCGGTCGTCCCTTTGCGCGCGCGGTAGAAATCCGGCGCGATCGCGAAATCCAATTCGCGCGCCACGCGGTCGAAGCCGCCGATTTGGCCGTTATGCATGAACATCCAGCGCCCGTGCTGGAACGGATGGCAATTGGCGCGGCTGATCGACGTCCCGGTAGACGCGCGCACATGGGCGAAAAAATGCCCGGTGCGGATCTGCTCGGCGATCGATCGGAGATTCTCGTCATTCCAGGCGGGGCGGATGTCGCGGAACAGGCCGGGCTCCGGCCGGTCGCCGTACCAGCCCACGCCGAAACCGTCGCCGTTGGTGATCGTATGGCCCTTGCGCGCGTGCAGCGACTGGGTGACGAGCGAATTCTCGGGCTTGAAAAGAAAATCTTCGAGATAAATGGGTCGGCCCGTATAGGCTAGCCAGCGACACATGATGCCGTTCCCCTGTCAGGCGGTTCTTGCCGCCGATCGACGACTCGTTCGATAAAATATTCTAAAATCGCCGGATTATCGAGGGGGCGGAAAATGACGGCGAAACCTTCGCGCGGAACGCTACGAAACGGGACTATGCGTTCGGCTCGTTTCGCCCTTGTCGCCCTGACCTTGACGCTGGTTTCCTGCGCGCCGCCGCCGCGCGAGGCCGCGCAAGGATGCACAGTGCCGCGTTTGGCGGCCATGCCCGCCATGCCGGCCGAACTCGGCGATCTGGGCATGCCGCCCGGTCATTTGCGCGACGGCGAAATCGATGCCATGGCCGCTTGTCTCGGCCGCGATCTCGACGCCGTTTTCGCACGCGTGCGCGATAAGGCGATCGACGGCAAGGCTTGGACGGCGATGTCCAAGGGCTATCGAGCGTCCGAACACGGCATGTTCCTGCAAGTCTATGCCGATGCGGCGGCGGCCCCTTCGTACCGTCTTTACGAACAGGGCGGGCGCTTGCCCGTCGGCGCCACATTGCTGAAGCGCAGCTTTCGTGTCGGCGGCGACGGCAAGGCCGAAGCCTTCCGTACCTTCATCATGGAACGCGAGAAGCCGGGTTACGCGCCCGACGCCAACGACTGGCGTTTTGCCGTGTTTCAGCCGGACGGCACGTTGATCGGCGAGACCGGCGGTCGCGGCGATGCGAATGTGCGATTCTGCGTCGAATGCCATCGCGCCGCACATGCGCAGGATTACCTGCTTTTCGTACCGCCGCGACATCGCATCGACGCGCGATAGTCGCGAAGTTGACGCGCATTTTCGCTAAGTTCCCGACGATACCGGTTCCGCGCGAATTACTTACGCATCCGCTCTCGCCGGATACGTACTGTTAAGGAATCGTCGATATAGAGAGCGGACGTCGTCGCGGTTTGACGCAAGGAGTTCGCCCCATGCTCGCGTTGTCCAAACTCTCCATCCGTTCGACACTCGGCGCATTGATCGGCGTGATGGGATTGATGCTCGTCGCATCGACCGTGGCGGACGTGTCCGATGCCTATTCGCGCTACGCGGCGGCGCAGCGCATCGCGTCCTACGCACCGATCAGCCAGGCTTTGTTCAAGACGCTTCAGGAAGCGCGCTTGGAACGCGGCAACACGCAGACGGCGTTGAGCGGCGAGGCACCGGCCATCGCGTCGATGGTCGACGACATCGCGAAGAACCGAAGGATCACCGAAGAAGGTTACGCCGCCAGCGTGACGATGCTTTCCAAAGTGTCGCTGCCGGGTCTGGATCAGGCGCTCGGCAAGTTGAAGGCGAGCCACGACGCACTCGCGGCACTGCGCGGCAAGGCCGCGAACGACGTCCGCGTGCCGCGCGCGCAGCGCGACGCCGCATTGATCCGCGACTGGGCCGGCGTCGGGCAGAATTTCCTCGATCAGCTCGAGGCGACCGGCACGCTGCTGGAGAATTCGCTTCTGTTCTTCGATCCCGTGATCGACCAGACCCTGACCGTGAAGCGCGCGGCGTGGACCGTGCGCAGCGCCGCGGGTTCCACCGTGCTGCGTATCGGCTCGACCCTATCGGCGGGCCGCGCTTGGACGCCCGAGGAAACCCAAGCGCAGGCGCGCGACTTGGGCGTCATGTCGGCCGTGTGGGCGATCGTGCGCGACACCGCCGCGCGCCCGGAACTCGCCAAGTCGATCGACGCGGCGGTGAAGGCGGCGCAACCCAACTTCGCCGGCCCGCTCGCGGAGGAAAACGCGGCGCTGGGCAAACAACTCGCCGCCGGCGAGAAGCCCGCGATGGCCGCGCCGGATTTTCTGCGCACGCGGATCGAAGCGTTGGCCTTGATCGGCAACGTGTCGCTGGTGGCGCTGGCGGAAATCGTGCGCATGGCGGACGACCAAATCTCCGCCGCGCAAAACGCGCTGATCCTCAACGCCCTGCTGCTGTTGTTCTCCGTCGGCCTGATCGTCGCGGGCTTCTTGATCGCGATGCGCCGCATCTCGGCGCCGATCCGCACGTTGACGGGCGCGATGCAGCGGCTGGCCGCGCACGATCTTGCGACCGAGATTCCCGGCGCGGCGCGTAGCGACGAAATCGGCGACATGTCGCGCGCGGTCGAATTCTTCAAAAAGAAGATGATCGAAGGCGACGCGCTCGAAGCCGAGCAGCGCGCGGCGCGCGAAGCCAAGGAGCGCCGCCAGCAGGCGATCGAAGCGGACATCAAATCGTTCGATGAATCCGTCTCGTCGTCGCTGAAGACGCTCGCGGCCGCGTCCAGCGAATTGCAGGCGACGTCGAAATCGATGTCGTCGATGGCCGACGACGCCAGCAAGAAATCCGTTTCGGTCGCCGCGGCGTCCGAGCAGGCTTCGACCAACGTTCAGACCGTCGCCTCGGCGGCCGAGGAATTGTCGTCCTCGATCGCCGAGATCAGCCGCCAGGTTTCGGAATCGACGCGCGTGGCGGGCGAAGCTGTCGCGCAGGTCGAAAGCACCAACGATCAGGTGCGCTCGCTCGCCGCCGCCGCCGAGAAGATCGGCGACGTGGTCAAGCTCATCAACGACATCGCGTCGCAGACCAATCTTCTTGCGCTCAATGCCACGATCGAGGCGGCGCGCGCGGGCGATGCCGGCAAGGGCTTCGCGGTCGTCGCGTCGGAGGTGAAGACGCTCGCCAATCAGACGTCGAAAGCGACCGAGGAGATCGCGGCGCAGATCGCCGCGATCCAGGGTGCCACGGGCAAGGCCGTCGGCGCGATGGGGACGATCGGCACGACGATCGGGCAGGTCAGCCAGATCGCGACCACGATCGCTTCGGCGGTCGAGGAACAAGGGGCCGCGACGCAGGAAATCGCGCGCAACGTACAGCAAGCAGCCTCGGGTACGGCGGTCGTGTCGAGCAATATCGCGGCCGTGACGCAGTCGACCGACGAGACCGGCACGGCGGCGGCGCATGTGCTGACCGCCGCCGACGATCTGGCGCGTCTGGCCGAGCGCCTGCGCGCGGAAATCGACGGCTTCGTGGTGAAGATGCGCGCCGCCTAAAGAAGGGCGTGCAGCGTGAGGTAGACGCCCAAGGCCGAGAGGCCGAGGAAGAACACGCGCCGGAACGCGGCGACCGATAGCTTTGCGCGGACGCTTTGGCCGAGCCACATACCGGCCAACGCGGGCAGCAAGGCGACCAGCGAGTTCGCGGCCTCGTCGAGCCCGAACAGCCCGGCGCGGCCCAGCCCGACGGCGAGGGCGGCGGTCGAGACCATGAAGGCGATGCCGAGAGCTTGGACAAGTTCGTCCTTTTCCAGCCCGATCGCCTGAAGGAAGGGCACGGCCGGCATCACGAACACGCCCGTGACGCCGGTGACGAGGCCGGTGGCGATGCCGACCAGGGCGCCGGTGACTTTCTCCTGCGCAGGCGCCACGCGCCATTTGACCCCGCCCAGCGTCAGCCCCGCATATATCAGCAACGTCGCGCCCAAAGCGGGCGACGCGTAGCGCGCGTATTCGCCCGTCATGGCGCCCGAGGCGAGCCAGGTCGCCGGAATCAGCGGCAGCAGGAAGGGCCACAGCCGCGCGCATAGCGCACGGAACCGCCCGCCCGATAGCATCTGCCAAAGATTGGTCGCGAAGGACGGCACGATCAGGAATGCCGCCGCTTGGACCGGCGCCATCGCGACGGCGAGCAAGCCCATCGTGACCGTCGGCAGGCCCATGCCGAGCACGCCTTTGGAGAAGCCGCCGATCAGAAAGACGAAAGCCACGAAGGCGAGAAGCGGATCGATCATGGCGCGAGCTTGACGTGGGGCCGGGCCGGATCACAATACGGAAAATCCGGAAATTGACTTCGGAGTATCCGAATGCGTTTCGATCCCGTCGATTTGCGCTTGTTCCTGGCGGTGACCGAGACCGGCTCGCTCGCCGCCGGGGCGGCCAAGCTGCGCCTGTCGCTCGCTTCGGCCAGTGCCCGCATCAAGGGGATGGAAGCCGATCTCGACACCGCGTTGTTCGTCCGCCATCGGCGCGGGCTGGCGCTGAACGCCGGCGGCCAAGCATTTAAGCGCCATGCGTCGTCGCTGGTGGAGGGCCTCGACCGGATGCGCGCCGACATGGCGGCCTATGGCCGCACGACGCGCAGCCTCGTCCGGCTCGCGGCCAATACCGGGGCGGCGTCGGAACATTTGCCGGCGGATCTGGGCGCGTTCCTCGCCGCCAATCCGCGCGTCGATGTGGAGATTGTCGAGCAACGCAGCGTCGACGTGGCGCGTGCCGTCGCCGTCGGGGCCGCCGAAATCGGCGTGGCGGCCGACACGGCGCCGCTGGGCGATGTTCGCACCTTTCCCTACCGCGACGATCCGTTATGGGTACTGCTGCCGCGCGACCATGCACTGGCGGGGCGCAAATCCCTGCGCCTTGCCGCGATCGCGGACCTGCCGATGGTGGCGCTGCCCGCGGCCAGCGCGCAGTTCGATCTGGTCGCCGAACACGCCGCGCGTTTGGGCAAGACGCTGCATATCCGCGCGCGCGTTCCCACCTTCGACGGTGTGGCGCGGCTGGTGGCGAACAAGGCGGGGGTCGCGGTCATGTCGCGCGTCGCGGCGCAACGCGCGGCGGCTTCGCTGCCGGTCAAAGGCATCCCGCTCGCCGACGATTTCGCGCGACGGCGTTTGGTGCTGTGCGTGCGCCGCGTGGCGGGGCTGCTGCCCGCCGCGCGCGCGTTGTTCGAGTATTTGAAGACTTAGACGTCCAGTTCGGTCGCGAACTTGGCGTGTTCCTGGATGAAGGCCAAGCGCAGCTCCGGCTTGCGGCCCATCAGGCTTTCCACGCGCTGCTCGGTCGCTTCCTTTTCTTCCGCTTCGTGGGCGTGCGGCACCGTCACGCGCAGCAGCGTGCGCCGCTTCGGGTCCATCGTCGTTTCCTTCAATTGGCTGGGCGGCATTTCGCCCAGGCCCTTGAAGCGGCTGACCTCGACCTTGCGGTTTTTGAACTTGGACTTCATCAACTCGTCCTTATGCGCGTCGTCGCGCGCATAGACGACGTCGCCGCCCGCCGCGAGGCGATAGAGCGGCGGCATGGC
This sequence comes from Tagaea sp. CACIAM 22H2, assembly GCA_014444615.1. Lineage (GTDB taxonomy): Bacteria > Pseudomonadota > Alphaproteobacteria > CACIAM-22H2 > CACIAM-22H2 > Tagaea. The sequence goes on from PVXE01000027.1 coordinate 35,983, forward strand.
GAGATAGAGATGCCCCTGTTCGATGAGCTTGGGCGTCTCGCGATAGAAGAACGTGATGAGCAGCGAGGCGATATGCGCGCCGTCGACGTCGGCGTCGGTCATGATGATGACGCGGTCGTAGCGCAGTTTTTCCAGATCGAAATTCTCGCCCGTGCCGCAGCCCAGCGCCTGGACGAGATCGGCCAGTTCCTGGTTCTGGCGCAATTTGTCGACCGACGCGCTGGCAACGTTCAGGATCTTGCCGCGCAAGGGCAGGATCGCCTGGAATTCGCGGCTGCGCGCCTGTTTGGCCGAGCCGCCGGCGGAATCGCCTTCGACCAGGAAGATTTCGGTGTCGAGCGTCGTGTTGGCCGAGCAATCGGCGAGCTTGCCGGGCAGGCGCAAGCGGCGCGTCGCCGATTTGCGGTCCATTTCCTTCTGCTGGCGGCGGCGCGCGCGCTCGTCCGCGCGCTCGATCGCGCGTTCCAGCAGCGCCTTGGCCGAGCCCGGATCGTTGGCGAGCCAATGGTCGAACTGGTCCTTCAGCGCGGCATCGACCGCCTTTTGCGCGTCGGGCATGCCCAGACGATCCTTCGTCTGACCCTGGAATTGTGGATCGCGGATGAACAGCGACAGAAACACGACCGCGCCGTCGCACACGTCTTCCGACTGGATCGTCTCGGCGCGCTTGTTGTTGACCAGCGCGCCGTAGCCGCGCAAAGCGCGGGTGAGGGCGCCGCGAAGTCCCAATTCATGGCTGCCGCCTTGCGGCGTGGGCACCGTGTTGACGTAGGAATGGACTTCGCCTTCCTCGTCGCCCGGCCACGCGACCGCCCATTCCAGGCGCCCGCCCTGATTGTCGAGCTTCACGTCGCCCGCGAAATTCTTCGACGAATAGCAGGGGCGCTTGCCGATCACCTCGGCCAGCGAATCCGCCAAGCCGCCGGGGAAATGCAGCGTCGCTTCGGGCGCAATACCCCATTCGGGCTTCAGCAGCGACGGCGCGCATTTCCAGCGCAATTCGACGCCCTTGAACAGGAACGCCTTGGCGCGCGCCATCTTGAACGCGATCTGCGGCTTCAGATGCGCGCTCTTGCCGAAAATCTCGGGATCGGGATGGAAGCGCACGGTCGTGCCGCGGCGATTGTTGGTCGTGCCGATCTTCTTCAGCGGGCCCTTGGGCACGCCGCGCGAATAGCTTTGCGCCCAGATCGCCTTGTCGCGTGCGACCTCGACCTCGAACCCGTCCGACAGCGCGTTGACGACCGAGACGCCTACGCCATGCAAACCGCCCGACGTCTCGTAGGCTTTGTTCGAGAACTTGCCGCCCGAATGCAGCGTGGTGAGGATGACTTCCAGCGCCGACTTCTTGGGGAAGCGTGGATGCGGATCGACCGGAATGCCGCGCCCGTTGTCGCGGATCGTCATCCAGCCGCCTTCCTCCATCTCGATCTCGATCCAATCGGCGTGGCCGGCGACGGCCTCGTCCATCGAGTTGTCGAGCACTTCGGCGATCAGATGGTGCAGCGCGCGCTCGTCCGTGCCGCCGATATACATGCCGGGGCGGCGGCGGACCGGCTCCAGCCCCTCCAGGACCTCGATGTCCTTGGCGGTATAGGAGTCGTTTTTACGCGAAGCGCTGGAAAACAAATCGGCCATCGTCGATAACTCGAACGTCAGAGGTATACGGAAACCGGCGGGAGACTAGCTGTCATGGCCGATTCGACGCAAACACTACATGAACAAGGTCCGCGGCGGGAAATGGGCGAACCGGCCTTGCGCGCCATCGCCATGCCGGCCGATACGAACCCGAACGGCGATATTTTCGGCGGCTGGCTGCTGTCGCAGATGGATTTGGCGGGCGGATCGATCGCCAGCCAGCGCTCCAAAGGCCGCGTGGCGACCATCGCGATCGAGGCGATGACTTTCCACAAGCCGGTCCATGTCGGCGACGAGGTCTCGTGCTATTGCGAGATCCAACGCGTGGGCCGTACTTCGATGACCGTGAAGGTCGAAACCTGGACGCGGCCGCGCGCCGGCGGCCCCCAGGTCAAAGTGACGGCGGGCGTGTTCACCTATGTGGCGATCGACGAGGATCGCCGTCCGCGCCCGGTCGATGGAGTTTGAGACGATGCTGACCAACGAAGATTTCGACTTGCTGATCGCTTACGACCTGATCGCCAAGGGCGCGGACCGCGCGGCGATGCTGAGCGAACAAGCGCTCGACGACGCCGATCTGCTGGCGCAAAGCGCTTGGGATATGCCCAATGCGCGCGCCGGTTTGCAGGGGGCGGCGGCGGCGTTGAAGCAGAGTGCCTATTGCGCCTCGGCGCTCACGCTCGTGTCGCTGCTCGCCGCGCGCGATCTCGACGAGCGTATCCGCTTGCTGGAGATCGCGCTGCGCGCGGGCGAGGGCGCGTTGGGCGCGCGATTGGCCGACGAAGCGGGCAAGCTCGGCGCCTCACCGCGCGGTCTCGCCTATCTCGAAGCGCGACAGCATCTCGCGTCGGCGATCAGCGTGCGCGGCGAGCGCGACGCGGGCTACGCGCATTGGCGCGAAGTGCTGCGCCTCGATCCGTCCGACCCGGCGAAATGCAGCTTCGATTTCGCTGATGCGCTGATCGACGGCGAGAAATACGACGAGGCGAACGAGATCCTTGCGGGCGTGACCGACGACGGCGGGGCGCGCGGCGCCTATGCGCGCGCCTTGCTCGCCTTCGCGACCAAGGCGGCGGATGCGGATGCGAAGCTCGACGCGGCGGTGAAGGCGAACGGCTTCGCGCCCGCCTATCTGATCGGCGATCGCAAACCGCCGAAGACCACGCCGATGGAAGTGCCGCCGGGCGGTCGCGAGGAAGCGGGCGTGATCGCGGTCAATGCGGGTGCGGCCTGGGCCCGCGTGCCCGGCGCCATCGCCTGGCTGCGCGCGATCAAAGCGAAGCGCTGAACGTCACGCCGCTTCGCGGCCGGTGACGATCATCTGTGCGAGGGCGGCGGCGTCGAGCCCGGCGACCGGACGGTCGACGGTCTTGCGCCCCGCTTTCAGGATCGCGACGCGCGTGGCGACGGCCACCACATCCGCCATGTTGTGGCTGACCAGCACGACCGTGCGGCCTTCGTCCTTCAACCGCCGGATCAAATCGAGGACGAGTTTGGTTTCGGCGACGCCCAACGCGGCCGTCGGCTCGTCCATGATGACGACGCGCGCGTCCCAGCGCAGGGCGCGCGCGATCGCGACCGCTTGTCGCTGACCGCCCGACAGACGCTCGACGGGGCGCGTCGCGTCACCCAGATCGACGCCGAGGCGTTTGAGATAGCCGAGCGCTTCGTCACGCATGCGCTTCTTGTCGAGCAACGACACGAAGGGCAGGGGCGTGCGCACGAGTTCGGAGCCGAGGAACACGTTCTCCGCCACCGACAAACGCGGCGCGACCGCCAATTCCTGATAGATCGTCGCGATGCCGCGCGTTAGCGCGTCCTGCGGCGAGGCGAAGCGCACGGCTTTGCCTTCGATCTCGAAAACGCCGCCGTCATGCGCATGGGCGCCCGACAGGATTTTCACCAAGCTCGACTTGCCCGCCCCGTTGTCGCCGCACAACGCCAAAACGTCGCCGGCGCGGATTTCCAGATCCACGCCGCGCAACGCTTCGACGGCGCCGTAACTTTTGGTCACGGCGCCGAGACGGACGAGAACGCTCACAGGAACTGTTTCACGTTGTTCTGGTCGACCAGGATCGCGTCGAGGAACAGGTAGGGGCCGCTGGTCACGCTGGCCTTGGGCTGGCCCTTCACGACGATCGTGTCGATCGCGTCGATGGCGCGCTTGCCCATTTCCTCGAACGGGATGGTCACGGTCGCCATCAACAGCGATTCGGGATCCGCGATGCGCCGATAGGTTTCGGCCCCGCCGTCGATCGACACGAATTTGATCTGGCCCTTCTTCAGGCCGCGCGGGCGCAGCAGATCGTCGATCACATAGGCTTGCCCGTCGAACGATGCCCAAATGCCTTGCGTGTTGGCGCCGTGCTGCAACAGCAGCGCTTGCATGCCCTGGCGCACATCGTCGCGCCAGGATTGCGTGCGCGCCATCGAATGCGAGCCAAGGACTTTGACGCCCTGGTTTTCGGCGAGCACGGCGTCGAGCACGCGGCCGCGGATGCGCGTGCCCACATTGCCGTCGAAGCGCTGCAGCAGCAAATTGCCTTGATAGTTCATCTCGCCCAGCAGCCACAAAGCGGCGTCCGCACCGACCTTGAACTCGTTCACCTGGATGTCGAACAGCGTGTGCGGCGAGGTGCCCGCCATCACGGTGACGACGGGAATGCCGGCCTTCTTGGCGGCTTCGAATTGCGCGTCGGCTTCGACGGGCTTGCCCATCGCCACGACGATGGCGCGCGGCTTGCGCTGGATCAGCGCGTCGAGCTGCTCGGCGTGCTTGGGGAGCGCACCTTCGGAATTGAGGATCGTCGCCGTCCAGCCCTTGGCGCGGGCGGCGGCTTGCGCGGCGTTCGCCACACGCGCATGGGTTTCCGACGACATCTGGAAGGCGACGATGCCGATCTCGGGCGTTTGCGCCTGCACGATCGACGGGGCGGCGGCCAGCGCGGCGGCGGTGCCGGCCAAAGCCTGACGGCGGGTAATCTCGACCATTGTTTCTCTCTCCCTGTTATTGCGCCGTCCGGAAGGACAGGCGTTTGACGAAGGCGGCGCGCCCCAGGGCGCCCGCCGACAAAGCGACCGAGCCGACGATGATGGCGCCGAGCACGATATCCTGCACGTAGTAGGGGGCACCAGACAGGATCAAACCGTTGCCCAGCGCCTTCAACGTGAACGCCGCGACCAGCGTGCCGGGCACGTTGGGGCGGCCGGGCTCGAACATCGTCATGCCCAGCAGCACGGCGGCGATGGCGTAAAGGAAATGGTCGTTCGCCATATTGGGCGCGGCGGAGGAAAGGCTCGCGGCCAGAAGCACGGCGGTCGCACCGGCGAACAAGCCGGTCAGCAACAGCGCCAAGCGCTTCATGCGTTTGGTCGGAATGCCCGCAAGGCGCGAGGCTTCTTCCGCCTCGCCAGTCGCGACCAGATGCGCGCCGGTGCGCGTCCATTTGACCAGCGCATAGGCGAAGATCGACGCGAGGATCAGCCACCACAGCAAGTTCGGCACGCCCAGAAAATTGCCGCGCGCGAGGCCGGTGAAATCGGCGGGCCAGCGGCCGACGAAGGCGACACCTTGCGTCAGCATGAAGCCCAAGCCCTTGGCGATCGCCGCCATGCCCAGCGTGGCGATCAGCGAGGGCACGTTCAGTACCGTGACGGCGAAACCGTTGGCGAGGCCGCACGCGGCACCCACACCTAACCCAGCGGCGATGGCGAGCGCGGGCGGATAACCCGAATGGACGAGGAAGCCGCAGACGACGGCGGCGAGGCTTGCGACTTCCGCGATCGACAGATCGAGCTCGGCCGTCACCAGCGCCAGCGCGAAGCCGAGCGCCAAGATCGCGAGGAAGCTCGTCTCCTTCAGGATCAGCGTGAAATTCGCCGCCGAGGCGAAAGCGGGCGCGGTGGCGGCGAACCAGATCACCACCCCGAGACCGGCCAGCGCCGTCGCGTATTTCGCCAGGAAAGAACGCATCAACCGGACCCGAGAATGTATTTCTTGGCACCGGCATAGCGCGCCCGGCGCGCGGCATACAAGGGCGCTTTGGCCGGATCGGGGCGAAAGACGCGCGCAACCGGGTTCATCCGCGCGGCGGCCGTGGCGAAATCGGGCGTATGGCCCAGGCCGAAAGCCGCACAGGCAGCGGCGCCGAGCAGGCCCGCTTCGACCTCGCGCGGGCGCTCGACTTCGATGCCCAAAACATCCGCCTTCACTTGGCACCAGAAATCGCTGCGCGCCCCGCCGCCCGAAATACGCAAAGCCGACGGTGCGGCACCCGATGCGGCGACGATATCGGCGAGGGCCAGCGCCACGCCCTCGACCGCCGCGAAAAGAATGTCGGCTTGCTTATGTTCGCGCGAAAGCCCGATCAGCGTGCCGCGCACATCCGCACGCCACACGGGTGCGCGCTCGCCCGCCAGATAGGGCACGAAGAGCGGCGCGGTCTCCGGATCGGCCGTCGCGGCCAAGGCGATTGCCGCCTCGAAATCGAGTTCCTTCGCGACCAGATCGCGCGCCCAGGCGAGCGCGTCGCCGCCCGCTTGCGTCGGCCCGCCCGCTTGGAAGGCGCCCGGCGTCCAGGGCAGGTCGACAAGGCCGCGTGCTTTGACGCGCGTTGCGGTCAATACACCCGCTTGTTCGGTCGTGCCCGCGACGTCGTAAGCTTGGCCGGGCGACACCACGCCCGTGCCGACGGCGCCCGCCCAAGTATCCATCGCCCCGGCGAAGACCGGCACGCCGCCAAGATCGGGGATCGAAACGACCGTGCCGATCTTCGCCCAGGGTTCGGCGCGCGGCAGATCGATCAAGTGGTGATGGGGGGCATCGGCGGGAACCGCATCGAAACGCGCGGCGGTGACGCTGTCGGCGCCAATGAAGCCGGTCAGGCGGTGATTGAGCCAATCCTTCGGCTCGATCACTGTCGCCGCGCGCGCGAAAATGCCGGGTTCGGCGCGCGCAACCCAGGCGATGCGCGCGAGCGCGTGGAAGGGATTGATCGCGACGGCTGGATTGTCGATCGCGATGTCGAGCGGCGTGGCGCGCGTATCGGCCCACAGGATCGCCGGGCGCAGCACGGTGCCCTTCGCGTCGAGGAATATCTGTCCGCGCGTCATGCCGGTCAGGCAGATCGCGTCGGGCTTGGGGGTCGCCTTCAGAATATGCGCAAAGGCGTCGCGCAATGCCGCCCACCAGGTTTCGGGATCGGCTTCGGCCGCTCCGGGTGCCGGCGATGCGATCGCCAGCGGCACGCTATGGGCGGCCAGCGTCGCGCCCTCGGCGTCGATCGCCGCGGCGCGCAGCGCGCTCGTTCCCAAATCGGCGACGAGATAGACACTCATAAACGCATGATATAGCCGCCGGCGGCGGCCGCGTCAGCCTCGTCGTGCGTGACCATCAGGCAGGGGATTTGCCGCGCACGGATATGCGCGAACACGAATTCGCGCATTTTGTCGCGCAAGCCCGCGTCGAGTTTCGAGAACGGCTCGTCGAGCAAGATCGCGCGCGGCTCGGCAAGTAGGGCACGCATTAACGAAACTCGCGCGCGCTGGCCGCCCGACAACGTGGCCGGATCGCGTTCGCCGTAACCGTCGAGTTCGGCTTCGGCCAATGCCACGTCGACGCGCCGCTGGCGGTCGGGCGCGTTCGCAGGCACGGCGAAGGCGAGATTGCCCGCGACCGACAGATGCGGGAACAGCAGATCGTCCTGGAACAGAATGCCGATGCGGCGCTTCTCGGGCGCGAGTCCCGCCAGCGCGACGCCGTCGAGCGTCGCTTGGCCGCTCGCGGCGAAGGCGGGATCAAGCGTGCCGCAGAGATAGGCGAGCAGCGACGACTTGCCCGAGCCGGACGGGCCCATGATCGTCGCGACCGCGCCCGGCGCCACATCCAGCGACAAGGGCCCAAGCAAATACTTGTCTGCCACGCGCAAGGTCACGTCGCGCAAGGAAAGGCCGGTCATGCCATTCCCTTCCGGTTGCGAAAAAGGATCGCAGGCACGGCCAAAGCCGCCGCGTAGACGATCAACGGCAACGCGGCTTGCGCGAAGGCATAGACGCCCAGCACGCGCCTGTCGCCGCCCGAGGCGAGCGTGACCGCTTCGGTCGTCAGGCTCGTCCAGCGCCCCCCGCCTGCGAACAACGTCGGCAGATAGAGCGCCGCCGACACCGCGAAACCCACCGCGGCCGCCACCGACAACGGGCGCAGCAGCAGCGGGATTTTCACGGCGAAGAGAACCCGCCAGGGCGATGCGCCCAAGCACGACGCGATGCGCGTATAGCGCGGGTCGAGCGCACGCCACGGATCGGCGAGTGCGAGGAACACATAGGGCAGCACGAACAGCAGATGCGCCCAAACGAGGGCTGCGAAGCCGCCATCGAGATTCAGGCGCACCAGTAACGTTTGCACGCCGATCAAAAACGAGACTTGCGGAATCAGCAGCGGCGCATAGAGCAGCGCCAGCGCTTTGCTTGCGCGCTTGCCGCTGCGAACTTCATTTTCAAGGCACAGCACGGACAGCATTAAAGCGATCGCCGTGGCGCTCAGCGCGACAAGCAAGGTGGTCGTTGCAGGTGCTGCGAGGGACGGCATCTCGCGCAGCCAGTGGGCACTCGTCCAACGATCGGGCAACGCATCGGGAAAGCGCCAGGACTGCGCGACAGACCACATCGCCAGAGCGGCCAAGGCGGCGATGGCGAGCGCGAACAGCAATGTCAGCGCGGCACGCGCACTTGCGTTGCGAAGGCGGCCTTCGCCGCCGCGTTCGCCGTTGGTCAGCCAGTCGCGTGCCGCATGTGCGATGGCGATTTCGCCCAGGCGCCACGCGCCGATCGACGCGACGACCAACGCGAATTGCAGCAGCCCCGCCGCCGCCGCGGGCATGAACAGATCGAGATGCGGATCGGATATCCAGCGAACGATCATTACGCTCAGTGTGGGCGGATTGGTGGGGGCGAGGATCAGCGCCACGTCGACATTCGACAACGCGAAGGCGAGCACGGCGTAAACCGGCAAACGGATTTGCGGATAAAGGCGCGGGATCGCGACCTTCGCCCACGCCGTGAATTTGCCGTAGCCGAGCATTCGCGCGGTCGCAAGGCTGCGTGCCAGATCCGCTTGGCCGATCGCGGCGGTCAGGGTGAGCAGCAGATAGGGCGTTTCCTTCAGCATCAGCCCCGCGACAAAGGCGAGGCCGAGCGGGTCTTGCACCGTCGCGATATCGGGCGGACGCGTCCACCCGGTGAGTTCGGGCGAGATCACGCGCGCGATCCAGCCCGAGGGGGCGATCAGGAATGCGAAACCGATGGCGAGCGCCGCGTGCGGTGTCGCCAGCAGCGGCGCCAAAAACCGTTGCGCCCTCGCGAAGGCATTTGTGCCGTAGGCTGCGGCGCAAAAAGCTAGAGCGAGGGCGAGCGACAAAGCTGTCGCGAGGATGCCGGTGAGCAGCGTCAGCGCGATGCTGGTGCCGAGCCCCGGTTGCGCGAAGAGCCGCGCGAAAATCCCGAAGCCGAACTCACGCCCGCCCAGCGCTGGGAACCAGCCGAAGGCGGGCAAGGCCGTGCTAAGAAGCCCCGCAACGATCGGCGCCAGGAAAACCAGCAACGTCGCGACGGGCGCTAAACGAAGCATTCAGCGCAGCACGCGCTTTTCCCACTCGGCGGCGAGGCGCGTCATCCAGCCGGGATGGGGCTCGGGCAAAGCGCGGCCAAGCTCGGCGGCCGACAGCATGCCAGGAACGGGTGGCACATCGGCGAAGAACTTCTTCTGATCGGGCGGCAAGCGCTCGACATCCAGCACCGTCGGATTGCCGAGATGGCGCGGATCGCTCATCCGGGCTTGGGCTTCGCCCGACAGCAGGAAATCGGCGACGACCATCGCCGCCGCCGGGTTCGCGGCGTTGTAAGGGATCGACACGAAGCTGGTGTTCGCGATCGTGCCGCCATCAAGCCCCGTCGCGCGTGCGGTGGCGGGCAGAAGATTATTGGCGATCGACACGGCCGCCTCGGCCGGATTGAACGAGATCATCAAATCGATCTCGCCGTCATTCATCAGCATACGCTGGGCCGGGCCACTTTCCGGGAATTGCGCGCCGCGCCGCCACAGGGTCGGGCGCAAAGCGTCGTACCACGCCCAGAGCGGTGCGACGGCCGCGTCGTAATTCGCGTCGGTGGGGGCGGCGGCGAGCAAGGCGCGATCTTGCGTCAGCTCGTACAGCGCTTGCTTGAGGAAGGTCGCACCCAAAAAGTTCCGCGCGGTCGGGTGCGTCAAGCGGCCGGGATTGGCTTTGGCCCAATCGAGCATCGCCGCCATCGAGCGCGGCGGCTTCGGCAAGCGCGCGGAATCGTAGACATAGACGATCTGCGCCAAGCGCCATGGGGCGGCATATCCATCGACGGGTACGGTGAAGTCGACGACGTTCGACGGTTTGCCTTCGGCATCGACGTAACGGAAATTCGGCAGGCGCTCGACGAACGGCCCATAATTCAGGCGCTGTTCCTTCATCGCCAGGAAATTCGGGCCGTTGATCCAGATGAGATCGACCGAGCCGCCGCTGTCGCGCCCGGCCGCTTTCTCCGCGATCACGCGTTGCACCGCCTCGGCCGTATCGCGCAAACGCACATGGCGAAGTTCGATGCCGTACTCGGCGCGCACGCGATCCGCGGTCCAGGCGATGAAGGCGTTGGTGCGCTCGTCGCCGCCCCAGGCGTTGAAGAACACCGGCTTGCCCTTCGCGGCCGCCAGCGTTTCGGTCCACGACGTTTGCGCGAAAGCGGGCGCGGCGGCGTGCGCGCCGGCGGCGATCAGGAAATCCCGCCGCCGCATCACTTCGCGGCGACTTTCATCGCGCGGCGCCGCGCTTTCGCCGCTTCGATCCGCGCGCCCATTTTGGCCTCGAAGAATTTGTCGCAGCCGATGCAGAGATTTTGATAGTCGCGGCCCGACGGCGTTTTGGTGCGCGACGCGTCGGCGAATTTCGCTTCGTCCCAGCCGTCGGCAAGCCCCATCTTTTGCGGTTCGCCGGCGGAGATCGCCTGGAACGCCGGATCGTCGCGCAAGCTGTCGATGATATCGGCGAGGCGATCCTCGGTCAGATTGCCGATCGGCAATTTGGTTTTGATGCAGCAGGGATAGACGCTGCCGTCGGGCTCGACGGAGATCTCGGCGCCCGACTCTCCGTAGCGCAGGAAGTCGAGCCCACCCGACCAGCGCGCGCAGAAATTGTCGGCGAGCGTGGCGTGCGAAAGGTCATTGTCCCACGCGCGGCCGCGCGGCCAGATTTTGCCGATCCAGGTATCGGGTGTGGCACCAAAGAAGCTGAAGACCGGGCCTTCTTCTTCCAGCCATTTGCGATTCTGCGTGGCGAGGCCGCTTTGATGCATGCCTTTGCTTTCGAACAGGCGCGTCAAATCGGCCTTCATGGCCTCGGCCTTGATGTTGACGTGGAAATCGTCGAGACCCGCGCAGGAGATCATCCACACGCCGCGCGACAGCAGATCGTCGACGATTTCCGGCGTTACCAGATCGCCGGTCGTCTGCACCACGATCTTCACCCCGCCGCGATCCGCATATTTGTCGCGCAGGCGTTCGATGACTTTATAGGTTACGTTCTCGCGGATCGGGTCGAGTAGCGACTCACCGCCCGACAGGATGACACGCCCGACCTTCAAACGCGGCGCGCCCGTCTCGTCGCGGTCGGCGCGGTCGCGATAGAGCATCGTGTCGGGCAGATTGTCGACGATGCGCGGGAAATTCGCGACCGCCTCGGCGAGCACGCCCTTCATTTCGCGCTTGTTGTAGGGGCGGAAGCGGTCCTCGTAGCAGTGTTTGCACCGCCGATGGCACGCCCAGCTCATGACGTAGTAAATCGATTCCATGTCCGCCGTTTCGTCGTGCCGTTCCGCGAGGTTACACTAGAGCGCGGCGTCCAGTTCGGCCAGTACCGGCTCGCCGTGAACATGGCGCAGAAAGGCGAGAAGATCGCCCGAGGCGATATTCGTCGTCGCCGTATTGATCAGCGGATGGGCATTCAGCGTTTCCTGCCGCATCATCCAGGCGTCGAGCACGACCGTCACGCGTTTGTCCTTGTCGTTGATCGGCGCGAAGGGCGTGACCGAACCGGGGATCACGCCCAGCACTTCCATCAGTAGCGGCGCCGAACCGAAGGATAGGCGCTTCGACCCGATGCGCTGCGGTAGCGTCTTCAAATCGATCGTCCGTTCCCACGGCGCGGAGACGAGCCAGAGCCGATTTTTTGCGTCCTTCAGGAACAAATTCTTCACGTTGACGCCGGGCAGGCTGGCGCCATGCAGGCGCTTTCCGTCCTCGACGGTGAACGCGGCCTCGTGTTCGACCGTATGGGTGCGGATGCCCAAGCGGGCGAGAACGGCGAATAGGTCGTCCGGCGTGTGCGGCATGGCCGCATCTAGCCGCGTTCGCGCCGGAATTTCAATGCCTTGAGAGGGGATATGGCGGCAGCGGGGAACGGCGTATAACCCCGCTTATGCGCCGCGCCATGATTCTTCTGACGCTGTTTCTTTTCGTCGCCATCGTCGGCGGCGGGGCCGCGATTCTGGGCGGGCTTTGGTATTTCGGGCGCGGTCTGCCCGACCATAAAACGCTCGCCGAATACCAACCCTCGATCACCACGCGCGTTCACGCGGCCGACGGGCGCATTTTGGCCGAATTCGCGATCGAGCGGCGCGTCTTCGTGCCCTACGAGAAGATTCCGCGCCGCGTGGTCGCGGCGTTCCTCGCGGCCGAGGACAAGAATTTCTATTCCCATCCGGGCGTCAGTCTGCCCGATATCGCGCGCGCCGCGGTGCAGAACCTCGCCAATCTCGGCCAGCGCCGCCCGGTGGGCGCTTCCACGATCACGCAGCAGGTCGCCAAGAACATGCTGCTGACCAACGAAGTGTCGATCGAGCGCAAGGTGAAGGAAGCGATTCTGGCGCTTCGCATCGAGGAGGCGCTGTCCAAGCGCCGCATTCTCGAGCTCTATCTCAACGAAATCTATCTCGGCTACGGCGCCTATGGCGTGGCGTCGGCCGCGCTCAACTATTTCGATCGCTCGCTCGACGAACTGACCCTCGCCGAGGCCGCGTTCCTGGCCGTGCTGCCCAAGGCGCCGAACAACTACAACCCGCAGCGCTTCAACGCGCGCGCGGTGGAACGTCGCGATTGGGTGCTCGGCCGCTTGCTGGAAGACGGCCAAATCAGCCAGGCCGAATACGACGAAGCGCGGGCGCAGCCCATCGTCACGCGCACGCGCGGGCCGGAGGATACGGTCCACGCCGATTACTTCGCCGAGGAAGTGCGCCGCGAGCTGTTGCAGAAATACGGCGAGCGCGAGCTGTTCCGCGGCGGTCTGGTCGTGCGCACGACGATGGACCCGAAGATCCAGGACATCGCCGAGCGCGCGCTGCGTAAAGGCTTGCTTGCCTATGACCGCCGCCATGGCTGGCGCGGCGCGTTCGCGCGGATCGAAGGCGCGCCCGCCGATTTCGCGCGCGCACTCGCCCAAGTGCCGCGCCCGGGCGGCACGCCGACGGAATGGCGCACCGCCTTGGTGCTGCGCCTCGCCAACGATTCGGTCGAGCTTGGCTTCGCCGACAATACGAAGGGCACGCTGCCGTTCGAGGAGATGCGCTGGGCGCGCAAGCCCGAGCGCGAGCAGCGTTTGGGCCCGCCGCTGCGCAATCCCGCCGACGCGCTGTCGGTCGGCGACGTCATTCTGGTCGAGAAGACCGCGACCGAAGGCCGCTTCGCGCTGCGCCAGATCCCGAATGTGGGCGGCGCGATCGTGGCGCTCGACCCGCATTCGGGCCGCGTGCGCGCGCTGGTCGGCGGCTGGAGCTATGAGCAAAGCCAGTTCAACCGCGCCACGCAGGCGCTGCGCCAGCCCGGCTCGTCGTTCAAGCCGTTCGTCTATCTGCCGGCCCTCGACAATGGCTTCACGCCGGCGAGCCTCGTCCTCGACGCCCCCATCGTCATCGACCAGGGTCCTGGCATGCCGCCCTGGCGCCCGGCAAACTACTCGCGCAATTTCTATGGGCCGTCGCCGTTGCGCGTGGGCATCGAGCAGTCGCGCAATCTGATGACCATCCGCCTCGCCCAGGCCGTGGGGATGGAGAAGATCGCCGCGACCGTCGAGGGGCTTGGCGTGGTCGACAAGCTGCACCCCACGCTCGCCATGGCGCTGGGGGCGGGCGAGACGACGTTGATGCGCATGACCACGGCGTATTCGATGTTCGTCAACGGCGGCATGCGCATTTCGCCGTCGCTGATCGACCGCATCCAGGATCGCGAAGGCCGCACGATCTGGAAACACGATCCGCGAATTTGCGAATCCTGCGGCGAGATCTTCACGGGTGAGGCGCCGCCCGCCTTGGCCGAAACCCGCGCCCAGGCGATCGACCCCGCGACCGCCTATCAGATGACGTCGATGCTGCAAGGTGTCGTCCAGCGCGGCACGGGCCGCCGGTTGCTCGAACTCAACCGGCCGCTCGCGGGCAAGACGGGCACGACCAACGAATCCTTCGATACGTGGTTCGTCGGGTTCTCGCCCGATTTGACCGTCGGCGTGTGGGTCGGGTTCGACAATCCGCGCACGCTGGGCCCCAACGAAACGGGTTCGTCGGTCGCCGTTCCCATTTTCCGCGACGTGATGGCCGAGGCGCTGCAGGGCGTGCCGGTCGAGCCGTTCCGCATTCCCGCGGGTATCCGGCTCGTGCGGATCAACCCGCAGACCGGCTTGCCGGCACGGCCGGGCGAGCGCGATGCGATCTGGGAAGCGTTCAAGCCCGGCACCGAAGCGCGCGAAGACCGCAACGTGCTCGACGGCAACGGCGCGTTCACCACGTCGGCGCCCGGCATCGCCGCTCCGGCGGGCCAGGACGCGGACGGGATTTACTGAACCTCAGCACCGACGCGGAAAAGCGGGGCTTGCCAAGGGCGCCCGCATTTCGTATCCGCATGCCATCATTCGAATTGGAGCATCCGTATGCGCGCCGAAATCGCCGCCCTCGCCGCCGAAATCAAGCAGTCGCTCGATCTTCTGCGGAGGTTTCTTTGACTGGGATAAGGCCCTCAAGAAACTCGACGAACTGAACGCGCTGTCGGAAGACCCGTCGCTCTGGAACGACCCCAAGAAGGCGCAGTCGATTCTGCGCGAACGCAAGCAGCTCGAAACGTCGATCACGGCGGTTAAACGCCTTCAGACCGATCTCGACGACGCCGTCGGCATGATCGAACTCGCCGAAGCGGAAGGCGACGCGGCCATTCTGGCGGACGCCGAAAACGCGCTGGTGGCGCTGAAGGCGGAAAGCGAGAAGCGGGGCTTGGCTGCGCTGCTGTCGGGCGAAGCCGACGCCAACGACGCCTTCATCGAAATCCATGCCGGTGCCGGCGGCACCGAAGCACAGGATTGGGGCGAAATGCTCTCGCGCATGTATCTGCGCTGGGCGGAAAAGCGCGGCTTCAAAACCGAGTATCTCGAAGAGAGCCCCGGCGAAGAAGCCGGCATCAAGTCGGCGACGTTGCGCATTTCGGGCGAAAACGCCTATGGCTGGCTGAAGACCGAAAGCGGCGTGCATCGCCTCGTGCGCATCTCGCCCTTCGATTCCAACGACCGCCGGCAGACGAGTTTCGCCTCGGCCTGGGTTTACCCGGCGATCGAAGACGACATTCAGATCGATATCAACGAGTCCGACGTGCGCACCGACGTCTATCGCGCATCGGGCGCGGGCGGTCAGCACGTCAACAAGACGGAAAGCGCCGTGCGTTTGACGCATATCCCGACCAACACCGTCGTGGCGTGCCAGACCGAACGCTCGCAGCACAAGAACCGCGACAAAGCGTGGAAGATGCTGCGCGCGCGGCTTTACGAAGCCGAATTGCAGAAGCGCGAAGCCGCCACCCTGGCCGAGCACCAGAACAAGAGCGATATCGGCTGGGGCCACCAGATCCGCTCCTACGTGCTGCAGCCCTATCAGATGGTGAAGGATCTGCGCACGAACGTCGAAACGTCGGACACGCAAGGCGTGCTCGACGGCGATATCGACCGGTTCCTGGAAGCCTCGCTCGCCTCGCGCCTCAAAGGCGGCAAAGCGGAATCCGACGCCAAGTCCTAACCATTTGACGGCAGGGCGGAATCCGGAAATACCGAAAATCGCTTGGCAATTTACCGAACTTCATGTGTTATAATATAACACAACAAGTTGGAGTGCCGTATCCGATGACGTTCCGCCGCCTTTTCGCGTCCGCCGCCCTGTCCCTCGCTTTGGCCGCCTCGGCTTTCGCGCAGAGCCCCGATCGTCATGTCCATGGCGAGGGAATTCATTTCGACACCGACGTGACGGTGAAGCTCGGCGTCGACCGCGCCTATAACAGCACGAACGCGCCGTCGAAGCTGGTCGACGGCTATGGCGAGTTCGAAGGGGTGACGAAATTGTTCGTCACGTCGAACTTCAATCTGCAAGCCAAGCTGCATTGGGAACGGGTCAAGGCGCCGACCGAAGGGCGCCTGTTCGGCGGCCACGCGGCCTATCTCGAAAATCTGTTCGCCAATCTCGAACTCGATATCGCGAAACTCTACGCCGGCAAGTTCAACCCGGCCTTCGGCATGGGCTGGGACGATGCGCGCCTGCCGGGCTTCTACGCGAACGAATTCGCGAAGGACTACCAGATGAAGGAAGCGATCGGTGCGGGCGCCGGGCGCGATTTCGATCTGGGCGCCTTCGGCACGCATAAGATCAACGCGGCGGCGTTCTTCTTCGACAACACCGCGCTATCGAGCTCCGTGTTCAATCGTCCGGGCTACGGGCCCGGGCAGGGCCCGTTGTCGACGACGCAACGCCTGGGCCGCAACCGGCTGGAATATGGCGGGCCGGGCAATACCAATGGGCCTCAGTCGTTCGCGCTGGGCTACGAACTTGCCGATCCCAAAGGTCTCGAAGGTTTGACGATCGGCTTGGGCTATCGCCGTTTGGCGGCGGGCACGCGTCAGCCCGCGACGCTGCAAGCGACGAGCGGCGCCGTCGCCTCGCGCGCGTCGGATGGTTACGTCGCCGGTGCGCGCTACGAGATCGGCCTGCCGGCGGGCTTCGTGTTCACGCCCTTCGTCGAATGGGCGAAATTCACCGACGTGTTCAATTCCGACCCGATCATCGGCGTCAATCAATTCAAGGACCGCAGCTACTGGACGACGGCCGGAATCCTGACCTGGCAGGATTTCACGCTGATCGGTTCGCGCATGACGCGCACCTTCGCAAAGCCCGACAGCGCCGCCACGTCGGGCGATTTCTTCAACCAGCAGGACCGCCAGATCGCCGTCAACCTACTCTACAAGGTGATGGAGGATCTGACGGTCGGCATCGGTTGGAAGCGCACGAAGGCGGTGCCCGCCTTCGGCAACGTCAACGCCCAGGCGACGACCAGCACGATCGGCGCCCAGGTCGTTTACGGTTTCGAGTTTTAAAGCGCCTTCGCGGCTTCCAAAACTGCATCGACATGACCGGTGACGGAGACGGGCCGCCACACGGCGCGGATCGTTCCGGTTTTGTCGATCAGATAGGTCGAGCGTTCGATGCCCATATATTTGCGCCCGTACATGCTCTTCTCGACCCACGTGTCGTAGGCGGCCGTCGCTTTGCCTTCCTCGTCCGAGCCGAGATGGAATTTGAGGCCGTATTTGGCCGCGAATTTGTCGTGGCTCTTCATCGGGTCGCGGCTGATGCCGATGATCTCGGCGTCGACCTTCTTGAACTGCATCAGCGCCTCGTTGAAGCCGCACGCTTCGGTCGTGCAGCCGGGCGTGTCGTCCTTCGGATAGAAATAGACGACGACGTTCTTGCCCTTGAGCGCCGACAGCTTCACCGAACCGCCGCCGGCGGTCGGCAGGTTGAAATCGGGCGCCTTGGCGCCGACCTTGGGGCCGCGCACGGGCGCGTCGGCCTGTTTCGATTTGGCGGGGGCGGCTTTTTTCAGGGCCTTCTTGGCGGCGGTCTTGGTCTTGGCGGCCATCACGAACTCCTTTGCGGTGCCGGTAAACGCTTTTCGAACAGGGCGCGGATCTTCGCCCCATGCTCTTCGAGGGTGGATTGTAGAGCGGCGAAGTCAACCGCGCCCGCGGATTTCGCGAGCAGGTTTTTGAGCGCGTCGGGCGCCGTCGCCGGATCGAAATCGCCGCGCCAGGTCAGGCGCAGCATTGCCTGAACGCCGGAATAGAGCGCGTGGGCGGCCGACAGCGTTTCGGCCTCCGCCTTGGTAAGTTTGCCCGCCTTCGCGAGGGCCGCGATCGCTTCGCCGATCGAGGGCACCGCCAAGGCGGGATCGCCCGAGGCGAGGATCGCATGCTGGACCAGGAACTCGATATCGACCAGCCCGCCGCGCCAATCCTTGATCCGCCAGGGTGTATCGGCGCGCCGCTCGGCGGCCATGCGCAGGCGCATATCGGCGATATCGCGCGCAAGCTCGGCGGGTTTGCGCTTTTTGGCGAGACCCTTGGCGATCGCGGCGAGCGCCTTTTTGCCGAGTTTCTCGTCGCCACAAACAAACCGTGCGCGTGTCAGCGCCATATGTTCCCAGGTCCACGCATCCTCGGCGACGTATTTGGCGAAGCCTGCGAGCGCCGAGGCGGTCGGACCTTTCTCGCCGTCGGGGCGCAAACGCAGATCGACCTCGTAAAGCGCCCCTTCGGCGGTGGCGACACTCAATGCCGAAACGTAACGCTGCGCCAAGCGGATGAAATAGAGCGAGGGCGGCAAGGGGCGCTCGCCGTCGGACCGCTCGACGCCTGCGGGCACGTCGTAGAGCGCGATCAGGTCGAGATCTGACGTGATCGTCAACTCGCGCCCGCCGAGCTTGCCCAGCGCGATCACCGCGAAGGCGCCGCCTTTCACCTGGCCGTGCGCACGCGCGAACTCGGCCTGCGTATCGGCCAGCAGGCTCGCGAGCGCCACATCGGCGATATCGGTGAAGGCCGCACCCGCCGCGCGGGCGTCGAGTGCGCCCTTCAGCAACTGCACCGCGACTTGGAATTCGCGTTCGTGCTGCCAGCGCCGTGCGATGTCGAGGCGGTCTTGATAATCGCGCGCTTGGCCGTTGAGGCGGGCAAGCTCCGCCGCCAACGCATCCTTGTCGCGCGGGGGTGCGAAGAAATCGCCCGACAACACGGCGTCGAGCAAATGGGTGTGCGTGGCGACTTCTTCGGCGAGTTTGGGCGCGGTGCCCATGATCTCCGCCGTCAGATCGACGAGCGAGGCTTGCGCCTTGAACAGCGAGAAAAGCTGCACGCCCGCCGGCAGGCCTTCCAGGAAGCGCGCGAAACGCACGAACCCGGCATCGGGCTGCGGCGTGCGCGCGAAGGCTTCGACGATGCGCGGCGCCAAGTCCGCCAGCAACTCGCGCGCGCGCGCCGAGCGCACGCAGCGATAGCGGCCCTGATGCCAGGCGCGAATTTCGGCGCAAACGCGGGCGGGTTCCGCAAAGCCGAGTTTCGCCAGCGCTTCCAGCGTTGCGGGATCGTCCTCCATCCCGCCGAAACTCAAGCCCGGCGCGCCGGGCTTCTCGCTTTCCTCGAACAGCCGCGCATAGCGGTCTGCGACCAGGGTGAAATGCGCCAGCAAATCGCGCTCGAACGCGGCGTCGCCGTCATAGCCCATGAACAGCGCGATGCGCGTCCAGTCGGGCCCTTCCTCGGGCAGTTCCTGCGTTTGCTCGTCGGCGATCATCTGCAAACGATGCTCGAGCGTGCGCAGGAACGCGTAGGATTTCTTCAAATCCTCGACGTCGCGCGCGTTGGTGTGGCCTTTGGCGACCAGCGCGTCCATCGCCGCGCAAGTGTCCTTGACGCGCAGGTCGGGATCGCGCCCGCCCCAGATCAATTGCTGGGTCTGCGCGAAGAATTCGATCTCGCGAATGCCGCCCTTGCCGGTTTTGACGTTGTGGCCGTGCAACGCGATTTCGCCGCCGCCGCGATGCGCCTGGATCTGGCGCTTGATCGAGTGGATGTCCTCGATCGCGGCGAAGTCGAGATGCTTGCGCCATACATAGGGGCGCAGGATCGAGACGAAGTTTTCGCCCGCGACGCGATCGCCCGCCACAGGCCGCGCCTTGATCATCGCGGCGCGTTCCCAATTCTGACCGATGCTCTCGTAATAGGTTTCGGCCGCCAGGGTCGACAGCGCCATGGGCGTCGCCGCGGGATCGGGGCGCAAACGCAGATCGGTGCGGAACACGTAGCCTTCGTCGGTGCGCGTTTCCATGATCCGCACGGCCAGTCGCGTGAGCTTGACGAAGATCTGCTGCGCGTCGTCGGGATCGATGCCGCGCACCTTGTCGAGATCGTAGAGCACGATCAGATCGACGTCGGAGGAGTAGTTGAGCTCGCGGGCGCCCAGCTTGCCCATCCCGAGCACGACCAGCCCCGAATCCTTGTTGGGGTCTTTGGGATCGGCGAGCTTCAGCCCGTCGCGCCGCGCGGTCTCGCGCAACGCATGCGCGAAGGCAAGATCGAGCGCCGTTTCCGCCGTGTCGGAAATCGCCGCCACGACCTTGGCCAGCGGCCACACGCCGCCGATATCGGCCAGCGCGATGGTCAGGCTCGCATGGCGCTTCATCGTGCGCAGGGCCGACATCAGCCCCTCGGTCGTCCAGCCGGCCTTGGGCGCGGTGCGGGCCGCGCGCAAAATGGCCGGAAACATTTTGTCCGGCCCTTTCAGCAGCAATTCCAGGGCGAATTCGGTATCGCGGCGGATCAGGGCCGACAAATGCGGCGAATTGCCGAAAATCGCGGCCAAAGCCGGGTGTCCCTTGGCGAGATCGCGGCAGAAATCGCGTTTCGAATTGGCGGGCAATTCGTCCGCCGCCTCGGCCAAATTCTGGAATTCCCGCGCTGCCGCGTCGTTATCGAAGGGCTTGGGCCATTGGGCCTTCGCAAAACCGGGGTACAATATGGGCATGTGTCGAATCCGCTCCGAGCCGGGCAGGGTGACCGCCGCCGGGGCCACGGGTCAAGGTGGGTCGAAGCAAGGTTAGTTGATGAGTCACCCGATCCGGCTGTTTTTTGAAATTCTGGGCACGCTGGCCGCTTTGCTGCTGGTGGGCGCCGGACTGCTGCTGTGGCGGCTGTCGGTGGGGCCGATCGCCGTGCCCTTCGTCACGCCGATCCTGGAGGCCGCTCTGGCGGCCGACGAAAGCGCCTACGATATCGACGTGGGGGAAACCTGGCTCGACTGGTCGGGGCTGAACCAGTCGATGGAGTTGCGCATCGTCGATACGGTGGTGCGCGACCGTCAGGGCAAGGAACTCGTCTCGGATCCCGCTCGCGTCGGCTGCGCCTCTCCGCGCGCCGGCTGCTGGCGGGCGAGGTGCGCCCGGAAGCGGTGCGATCGCAAGGTTTGCGTCTGCGCCCTGGGCAGGTC